>NZ_JBVIUJ010000008.1:0-498577 GCF_055596705.1 Streptomyces sp. NPDC039609 | reverse complement strand
AAACGCCCGGTTACATTCCGAACCCGGAAGCTAAGCCTTTCAGCGCCGATGGTACTGCAGGGGGGACCCTGTGGGAGAGTAGGACGCCGCCGAACTCCCGCCCTTTTAGCTCAGTCGGTAGAGCGTCTCCATGGTAAGGAGAAGGTCAACGGTTCGATTCCGTTAAAGGGCTCCACTTAAAGAAGGCCCCCGCCTCATGGCGGGGGCCTTCTTTGTTTTGGGCCGACGATGCAAGGGGACGTGGGACCGCCCCGTTCGGGGCAGGCCCACGGTCAACGGTCAGTCGCCGTCGAAGGGCTCCGGGAGGCGCATCGCCAGGATGGCCATGTCGTCGGAGGCGGGCTCCTGGGCGAAGCGCTCGACCGCGCGCAGAATGCGGGCGGCGACCGCGCCGGCCGTGAGGCCCGTACACGTCTTCAGGACCTCGATCAGGCCGTCGTCGCCGAGCATCCGTGTGCCCTCGCGGCGTTCTGTGACGCCGTCGGTGACGCAGAGCAGGACGTCACCCGGGTCGAGCGTGATCGTCTGCTCGTACAGCTCCAGGTCGTCCAGAACGCCCAGGAGCGGCTGCGGATCGGCTGCCGGGACGACCGTGCCGTCCTGGCGCAGACGGAGCGGCAGTGGGTGCCCGGCGCAGACGACCTTCAGGATGGCCGAGCCGTCCTCCTGCGGCCACATCTCGCCGTACAGCAGCGTCAGGAAGCGGCTCCGGGCGCCCTCGTCGAGGATGGCGGCGTTGAGGCGCTCGAGGACCGCCGGGCCGCCGAAACCCTCGCGGGCCAGCAGGCGCAGGGCGTGCCGGGCCAGGCCCGTCACGGCCGCGGCCTCCGGGCCCGTACCGCAGACGTCGCCGATCGCGAAGCCGTAGGCGTTGTCGCGGATCGGGAAGAGGTCGTAGAAGTCTCCGCCGACCTCGTTGCCCTCGCCGGCCGCCCGGTAGATGACCTCGACCTCGACGCCGGGGATCTGGGGGAGACCAGGGGGCAGCAGGCTGCGCTGGAGGGACTGACTGATCGCCATACGCTCCGAGTAGAGGCGGGCGTTGTCGAGGGCGAGGGCCGCTCGGCGGGAGAGGTCCTCGGCCAGTTCCAGGATCTCCTGACGGAAGTGGTCGTCGGAGGGCTTCCCGAGGGTGAGCATTCCGATGACCCGGTTCCGGGCGACCAGTGGCAGGACCACGGTCTCGCCGCCGACCGCGGCCGCCGTGGCCAGCGTCGTATCGATGCCGGAGGACAAGGGGCCGCTGCCCTCGCCCAGTTCGCGGAGCGAAGTGGAGAGTGCGACCCGGTGCGCGGCCTCGGCCGGGGCTGCCCAGACACGGGCGCCCGGGGTGGGCACCGGGTCGGGCGGGGCGATGGACGACAGCAGGGCCTTCAGCCCGTCGATGCGGTCCTCGTCCTCGTGCAGGACATAGGAGAGATATGGCTCCGACACCTGGTCGGCGATCGTGTACACGGCGCACCAGGTGGCCAGGGTGGGGACCGTCATCTGGGCCATCAGGGCCAGGGTCTGGTCGCGGTCGAGGGTACCGGCCAGGAGGTCGGAGGCCTCGACGAGGAAGCTGAGGGAGCCGCGACGGAGCCGTTCGAGCTCGCCGAGGCGGGCCGATTCGACGGCGAGGGCGATGCGGTCGGCGGCGAACTGGAGGCGCAGGGCCTCCTCGTTGGAGTAGCGGTTCGAGCCTTCGGCTGCGACGCCGAGCGAACCGGTGAGGCGCCCCTCGACCTTGAGCGGGACCGTGACGACCGAGCGCATCCCGGTGCCTTCAAGGAGCGGGACGGCACCGGGTACGGCGGCCAGGTCCTCGTGGACGGCCGGCATCCGGGCGGAGCCGTAGCGGCTGGCGCCGGTCTCGACGGGGACGCGGGCGAACCGCTGGCGGGCGGAGGGGAGTCCGGTGGTGGCCCGTACCTCCAGCTCGGTCTCGTCGTCCGTGGCGAGCAGCAGGAAGGCGGCGTCGCCGTCGAGCATGTCGCGGGCGCGCTCCACCGTGCGCTGCAGGAGGCCGTCGAGGTCGTCCGGGGCGGGGGAGCCGATGAAGACCTCGAAGGGGTCCGCGGTGCGGCTCTCGGCGCCCGAGTCGGAGCCCGCGGGGCGCTGCGGGGTCTGGAGGACCGCGCGCTCGTACTCCCGTACGAGGAGGCAGACCGTGGACGGCTCGCCCTCGGCGTCGCGGACGCGCAGATGGGAGGCGTACACGGGGATGACGCGGCCGTCGGCGCAGCGGACGCCGTAGCTGCCTTCCCAGCGGGAGAGTCGGAGGGCCTCGGCGAGGCCGGTGCCGATGCCGGGGGTGTGCGGCCAGGCGGCGAAGTCGCCGAGCGGCTTGCCGGTGACCTGTTCGGAGCCGTAGCCGAAGAGTTCCTCGGCGTCCTCGTTCCAGGAGGTGATGGCGCCGCCGCGGTCGATCTGGGCGACGGCGACGCGGACGCGGGTGTCCGCGACCGGGAGGAGGGCGTCCGGGAGGACCGGGCCGGCGGAGCGGGTGCCGATCGAGCGCTCGGGCAGGTCGAGTTGGAACCAGACATGTTTGTGCGTGGGGGTGTACTCGACGCCCCAGCGGGTGGCGAGGGCGGCGCACAGGAGCAGGCCCCGGCCGTTCTCCCGGTCCGGGTGGGCGAGCGTGCGGCCGCCCTGCAGGGGGATCTCGCGCTCCGGGTAGTGGTCGGCGACCTCGACGCGGACGCCGTCGTCGCTGCGCAGGCACAGCACGTCGGCGGCGGTGCCTGCATGGATGACGGCGTTGGTGACGAGTTCGCTGGTGAGGACGACGGCGTCGTCGACGACCTCGGCGTACCCCCACCCCTGGAGGGTGTCCCGTACGAAGGCGCGGGCGGTCGCGACGGACCGCCCGACGGGGTCGAAGGTGGCAGCCGCCCGCGCGGTGATCACTGAACTCCTCGTACGCCTCTCGACGCCCGGCTCCGCCATGGTCGGTCTGTCCCTCCCGCTGCCCGGTGGTCGTCTTCGCGCCACCCCACCCCCGCCGGGCGGACCGGGGCGGTTGGACAGCCGGATGCCAGGTTACTTACCTTCGCTGTCCGACCGGATGCCGGTCACCACTGTTTCCGTCCCCCGAGGGCGGGGACGCTATGCGAAGTCGCCGAACTGTTATCGCCTGGTTCGGCTGCGGTGAAACACTGGGCAGGCTTGTGGTGACGGCCCGGGCAGTTCGGTCAACCCCTTCGGGAGGGACACGGTGGAGTCTGGCACGGCGGCGCGGCGCGGCGGCAACAGCGGCAGCGGCACGCGGGCGAAGGGCGGACGGTCCCGGAGTGGTGGGACGGTGCAGGTGGACGCGGCGGCCATGGACAGGCTGCTGGCCGCCTTGGTCTCGATGCGGGACGGGAACCTGCGCAAGCGGCTGACCGTGTCCGGCGACGGGGTCATGGCGGAGATCTGCGCCGTGTTCAACGAGGTCGCCGACCGGCAGATGCATCTGACCGGCGAGTTGTCCCGGGTGCGGCGCATGGTCGGGCGCGAGGGCAAGCTGTCCGAGCGTCTGGAGGCGGGGGCCAGCGAGGGTGCGTGGGCGGCGGCGATCGAGGCCGCGAACGCGCTGGTCGACGACATGACGCGGCCGGTCTCCGAGGTGGGGCGGGTGCTCTCGGCGGTGGCGGAGGGCGATCTGGACCAGCGGATGGACCTGCGTTCGGACGGGCCCGACGGGGCCGCGCGGCCGCTGCGCGGGGAGTTCCTGAAGGTCGCGCGGACCGTGAACAATCTGGTCGACCAGCTGTCGGCGTTCACTGACGAAGTGACAAGGGTCGCACTCGAGGTCGGTACCGAGGGCAAGCTGGGCGGTCAGGCTCAGGTGCGCGGTATGTCCGGTTCGTGGAAGGATCTCACGGATTCGGTCAACACCATGGCGTACCGGTTGACGGCGCAGGTGCGTGACATCGCTCTCGTGACGACGGCGGTCGCCAAGGGCGATCTGTCCCGAAAGGTCACGGCCCACGTGGCCGGCGAGATGCTGGAGCTGAAGAACACCGTCAACACGATGGTGGACCAGCTGTCGTCGTTCTCCTCCGAGGTGACCCGTGTCGCGCGTGAGGTGGGTACCGAGGGCGAGCTGGGTGGTCAGGCGGAGGTCGCGGGTGTCGCCGGTGTCTGGAAGGACCTGACCGACTCCGTCAACACGATGGCGGGAAATCTCACCAATCAGGTGAGGGGTATTGCTGAGGTGACCACGGCGGTCGCCAATGGTGACCTCTCGCAGAAGGTCACGGTGAGCGCGCGCGGTGAGGTCGCGCAACTCGCGGACACGATCAACCAGATGACCGAGACGCTGCGGACGTTCGCCGACGAGGTGACCCGGGTGTCCGGTGAGGTCGGTGCGCAGGGTCTGCTCGGTGGGCAGGCACAGGTGCCGGGTGCCGCGGGTACGTGGAAGGACCTGACCGACTCGGTCAACACCGTCTTCCGGAACATCACGACGCAGGTGCGTGACATCGCGCAGGTGACGACGGCGGTCGCCAACGGTGATCTGTCGCAGAAGGTCACCGTTGATGTGGCCGGCGAGATGCTGGAGCTGAAGAACACCGTCAACACGATGGTGGACCAGCTGTCGGCGTTCGGTTCGGAGGTGACCCGCGTCGCGCGTGAGGTCGGTGTCGAGGGTCTGCTCGGCGGTCAGGCGCAGGTGCCGGGTGCCGCGGGTACGTGGAAGGACCTCACCGACTCGGTGAACACGGCGTTCCGCAACCTGACGGGTCAGGTGCGTGACATCGCGCAGGTGACGACGGCGGTCGCCAACGGTGATCTGTCGCAGAAGGTCACCGTCGATGTCGCGGGCGAGATGCTGGAGCTGAAGAACACCGTCAACACGATGGTGTCGCAGCTGTCCTCCTTCGCCGACCAGGTGACGCGCATGGCGAGGGACGTGGGCACGGAGGGCCGCCTCGGCGGTCAGGCCCGTGTCGACGGAGTCTCCGGCACCTGGAAGGAGCTCACCGACTCCGTCAACTTCATGGCCGGCAATCTGACGTCCCAGGTGCGGCAGATCGCCCAGGTGACGACGGCGGTGGCCCGTGGTGATCTGTCGCAGAAGATCGACGTGGACGCGCGCGGCGAGATCCTGGAGCTGAAGAACACCATCAACACGATGGTCGACCAGCTGTCCGCCTTCGCGGAGCAGGTGACCAGGGTGGCCCGTGAGGTGGGTACGGACGGCCGGCTCGGCGGGCAGGCGCAGGTGCCGGGCGTCGCCGGTGTGTGGCGCGATCTGACCGACTCGGTGAACGGCATGGCCGGGAACCTCACCGCCCAGGTCCGCAACATCGCGCAGGTCGCCACGGCGGTGGCGCGCGGTGACCTGTCGCAGAAGATCGACGTGGACGCGCGCGGCGAGATCCTGGAGCTGAAGAACACCCTCAACACCATGGTCGACCAGCTCTCCAGCTTCGCCGAGCAGGTGACGCGGGTGGCCCGTGAGGTGGGTACGGAGGGCATCCTGGGCGGTCAGGCCGAGGTGCAGGGGGTCTCCGGCACCTGGAAGGACCTCACCCAGTCCGTGAACTTCATGGCGAACAACCTGACCTCGCAGGTGCGCAACATCGCCGAGGTCACGACGGCGGTCGCCAAGGGCGATCTGTCGAAGAAGATCACCGTCGACGCCAAGGGCGAGATCCTGGAGCTGGTGACGACCGTCAACACGATGGTCGACCAGCTGTCCAACTTCGCGGACGAGGTGACGCGAGTCGCCCGTGAGGTGGGTACGGAAGGCATCCTGGGCGGCCAGGCGCGGGTCCGCGGGGTCACCGGCACCTGGAAGGACCTGAGCGACAACGTCAATCTGATGGCCAACAACCTGACCAGTCAGGTGCGGAACATCTCCCGGGTCTCCGCGGCCGTCGCCAACGGCGATCTGACCAAGAAGGTGACGGTCGAGGCGCGTGGCGAGGTCGCCGAGCTCGCGGACACCGTCAACACGATGGTGACGACCCTGTCGTCGTTCGCGGACGAGGTGACGCGAGTCGCCCGCGAGGTGGGTACGGAAGGCGAGCTGGGCGGTCAGGCAAGGGTTCCGGGCGTCTCGGGCACCTGGAAGGACCTGACCGAGTCGGTGAACTCGATGGCGTCGAACCTGACCGGTCAGGTGCGCCAGATCGCGACGGTCACCACCGCCATCGCCAAGGGCGATCTCACCAAGAAGATCGACATCGACGCGCGCGGCGAGATCCAGGAGCTGAAGAACACCATCAACACGATGGTCGACCAGCTGTCCAACTTCGCCGAGGAGGTCACGCGTGTGGCCCGTGAGGTGGGTACGGACGGCCAGCTGGGCGGCCAGGCCCGGGTGAGGGATGTCGACGGCACCTGGCGGGACCTGACCGAGTCCGTGAACGAGATGGCCGGGAACCTGACCCGGCAGGTGCGCGCGATCGCGGCGGTCGCCACCGCAGTGACCCGCGGCGATCTCAACCTCAAGATCGACGGTGTGGACGCGGCGGGTGAGATCCAGGCCCTCCAGGACAACATCAACACCATGATCGCCAACCTGCGCGACACGACCCTCGCCAACGAGGAGCAGGACTGGCTGAAGGGCAACCTGGCGCGGATCTCCGGTCTGATGCAGGGCCGGCGGGATCTGGACGACGTCGCCTCGCTCATCATGAGCGAGCTGACGCCGGTCGTCTCCGCCCAGCACGGCGCCTTCTTCGTGGCGCTGCAGACCGGCTCCTCGACGGCCAGCGCCGAACTCGGCGGGCAGGGTGAGGGCTCGTACGAGCTGCGGATGCGTGGCAGTTACGGATACTCCGCCGGCTCCATGCCCACCTCCTTCCGGCCCGGCGAGACGCTCATCGGGACGGCCGCCGAGGAGAAGCGGACGATTCAGGTCAACGTGCCGCCGGGCTATCTGAAGATCTCCTCCGGTCTCGGCGAGGCGGCGCCGGCGCATGTGATCGTGCTCCCGGTCCTCTTCGAGGGGAAGGTCCTCGGCGTGATCGAGCTGGCCTCGTTCCAGCCGTTCACCCAGATCCAGCGGGACTTCCTCAACCAGCTCGCCGAGCTGATCGCGACGACCGTCAACACCATCAGCGTCAACACCAAGACCGAGGTGCTGCTGAAGCAGTCGCAGGAGCTGACCGAGCAGCTGCGGGAGCGCTCGGCCGAGCTGGAGCATCGGCAGAAGGAGCTCCAGGGCTCCAACGCGGAGCTGGAGGAGAAGGCGGAGCTGCTCGCCCGGCAGAACCGGGACATCGAGGTGAAGAACACCGAGATCGAGGAGGCCCGGCAGGTTCTGGAGGAGCGTGCCGAACAGCTCGCCGTCTCCATGCGGTACAAGTCGGAGTTCCTGGCCAACATGTCGCACGAGCTGCGTACGCCGCTCAACTCGCTGCTGATCCTGGCCAAGCTGCTCGCCGACAACGCGGACCACAACCTCTCGCCCAAGCAGGTCGAGTTCGCCGAGACCATCCACGGCGCCGGCTCCGACCTGCTTCAGCTGATCAACGACATCCTCGACCTGTCCAAGGTCGAGGCGGGCAAGATGGACGTCTCCCCGACCCGTATCGCGCTGGTCCAGCTCGTCGACTACGTCGAGGCGACGTTCCGGCCGTTGACCGCGGAGAAGGGGCTCGACTTCTCGGTCCGGGTCTCGCCCGAACTGCCCGCCACGCTCCACACCGACGAGCAGCGGCTCCTCCAGGTGCTGCGCAACCTGCTGTCCAACGCGGTGAAGTTCACCGACACGGGCGCGGTGGAGCTGGTCATCCGGCCGGCCGGGACGGACGTGCCGCAGTCGATCCGCGAGCAGCTGTTGGAGGCCGGTTCGCTGCGCGACCCGGAGGCCGAGCTGATCGCGTTCTCCGTGACGGACACCGGTATCGGGATCGCGGCGGGCAAGATGCGGGTGATCTTCGAGGCGTTCAAGCAGGCCGACGGGACGACCAGCCGCAAGTACGGCGGTACGGGTCTGGGGCTCTCCATCAGCCGTGAGATCGCGCGGCTGCTCGGTGGTGAGATCTACGCGGCGAGCGAGCCGGGCCGTGGCTCGACGTTCACCCTCTATCTGCCGCTGAGCCCGAGCGAGCTGCCGCCGCACGGGTACGGACAGGATCCGGGGTCGATCGACCCGCAGACGGGTCTGGAGGACGGTACGGGCGAGGGGGCGCAGTACGCGCCCGGGCCGATGGCGGCCGACCTGCGCTCCGGCGCGGGCGCGCTGTTCCGGCACCGGCGCAAGGCGGCGCCGAGCGGCGTGGACGCGCGGCCGGCGCTGCCGGGCCAGCCCGGCCGGGCCGGTCAGACCGAGCAGACGGCGGCCGACGAGCGGGCGGACTCCGAGCCGCGCCGCACGTTCTCCTTCGGCGGCGAGAAGGTGCTGATCGTCGACGACGACATCCGCAACGTCTTCGCCCTCACCAGCGTCCTGGAACAGCACGGCCTGGCGGTGCTGTACGCGGAGAACGGCCGCGAGGGCATCGAGGTCCTGGAGCAGCACGATGATGTGACGGTCGTTCTGATGGACATCATGATGCCCGAGATGGACGGCTATGCGACGACGACGGCGATCCGGCGGATGCCGCAGTTCGCGGGGCTGCCGATCATCGCGCTCACGGCGAAGGCGATGAAGGGCGACCGGGAGAAGGCGATCGAGTCGGGTGCCTCCGACTACGTCACCAAGCCCGTCGATCCCGATCACCTGCTCTCCGTGATGGAAGAGTGGATGCGCGGAAACGGAACCGGGGGTTGTTGACGGACTGTCGCCGAGGGCGTGTGAGAGCGCGCTATTCGGGGAACCTTCTGGTCTCTCACCGCGTTTCTGCTTCGTGCACAGTGACATCGCGGTGACAGGGTGTGGCGACAGGCGGGGTGCGGCTACCATGACCGGCACAAGGACGGACGGCGCATGGGAGTCGTCTTCTGGGGCGGCGCCCGGTGCTTCCCCCGGCTCGGCGAGTCGGGGAGAGCCGATGCCGGGGCGAGGAGGACGGGGCATGGTGCAGAAGGCCAAGATCCTCCTGGTCGATGACCGGCCGGAGAATCTGCTGGCGCTGGAGGCCATTCTCTCCGCGCTCGATCAGACGCTGGTGCGGGCATCGTCCGGGGAGGAAGCGCTCAAGGCGCTGCTGACCGACGATTTCGCGGTCATTCTGCTGGATGTCCAGATGCCCGGAATGGACGGATTCGAGACCGCCGCGCACATCAAGCGGCGCGAGCGGACCCGGGACATTCCGATCATCTTCCTCACCGCGATCAACCACGGCCCGCACCACACCTTCCGTGGCTACGCCGCGGGCGCGGTCGACTACATCTCCAAGCCGTTCGACCCGTGGGTGCTGCGCGCCAAGGTCTCGGTCTTCGTCGAGCTGTACATGAAGAACTGTCAGCTGCGCGAGCAGGCCGCGCTGCTCCGCCTCCAACTGGAGGGCGGCAGCGGCCACGGCGGCCACGCCAAGGAGTCGGCCGGGCTGCTCGCCGAACTCTCCGCCCGCCTCGCCGCGGTCGAGGAGCAGGCCGAAGCCCTGTCCAAACAGCTCGACGACGACTCCGCCGACGCGGCGGCCGTCGCCACCGCCGCCCATCTGGAGCGCAAGCTCACCGGGCTGCGGCGGGCGCTCGACGCGCTGGAGCCCGGCACCGGCGGGCCGCCCGTCCTTCCCTCGCAGAGCTGACGCACCATCAGCCATTCGGTGCCCGTGGTGAGCGGGCGTCAGTTTCGTGCCCAGGCAAGCACGACACGAACGGGTGAGCCCGGACACGCACGTGTCCCTCGCCGCTCACACCGGTAACCTCAGCATCATGGCCTCACGTACGTCCGGCAAAGGTTCCCAGGGCGCGGCGGGCACCGCGAAGCCGCGCGCCGGCCGTACGACTGGCGCTGCGAAGAAAGCGGCGCCCGCGAAGTCCCCTGCCAAGCCCCCCGCGAAGAAGACCGCGGCCAAGAAGGCCGCGCCGGCGAAGCGCGCGCCCACCAAGAAGACCGCGGCGAAGAAGGCGGCCCCCAAGCCCGCGCCGTCCCCGACCGGGGGCGTCTACCGGCTCGCCCGCGGACTGTGGCTCGGCCTCGCGCACGCGGTGGGAGCGATGTTCCGGGGCATAGGACGCGGAGCGAAGGGTCTCGACCCGGCGCACCGCAAGGACGGCATGGCGCTGCTGCTGCTCGGCGTCGCGCTGATCGTCGCCGCCGGGACCTGGTCCAATCTGCGCGGCCCGGTCGGCGACCTCGTCGAGATGCTCGTCACCGGCGCCTTCGGCCGCCTCGACCTGCTCGTGCCGCTGCTGGTCGGCGCCATCGGCATCCGGCTGATCCTCTACCCGGAGAAGCCCGAGGCCAACGGCCGGATCGTGATCGGCCTGTCCGCCCTCGTCCTCGGTGTGCTCGGACAGGTCCACATCGCCTGCGGCTCCCCGGGGCGCGGCGAGGGCACCGAGGCCATGCAGGACGCCGGCGGCCTGATCGGCTGGGCCGCGTCCAAGCCGCTCGTCTTCATGATGGGCGAGGTCCTCGCCGTACCCCTGCTGGTCCTGCTCACGATCTTCGGGCTCCTGGTCGTCACCGCAACCCCCGTCAACGCCATCCCGCAGCGGCTGCGCGCGCTCGGAGCCAGGCTCGGCGTCGTCGAGCCCGCGGACGACCCCGAGGCCGAGGAGACGTACGACGAGGACTGGCGCGAGGCCGCCCCGCAGCCCGCCGCCCGCTCCCGGCGCGGCGCCCCCGGACCCGCCCAGGTCTACGACGTGGACCGGGCCGAGGAGGAGGCGCTCACCCGGCGCAGCCGCCCGCGCCGCCCCTCGGTGCAGCCCGCCTTCGACCGTCCCATGGACGCGGTGGACGTGGCAGCCGCGGCGGCCGCCGCCCTCGACGGCGCCGTGCTCAACGGGATGCCGCCCTCGCCGCTGGTCGCCGACCTGACCCGGGACGTCACCGCCGAGCGGGCCGCCGCCCTGGCCGCGGCCGCCGCCGAAGCGGCCGGGGCTCCGCCCGCCGCCCCGGTGCCGACCGCCCGCGGCGAGAAGGCCGGGCGCATCCCCGGAGCCGTACCGGATCTGACCAAGCCGGCGCCCGAGCACACCGAGCTGCCTCCCCGGGCGGAGCAGCTGCAGCTCTCCGGGGACATCACCTACGCCCTCCCCTCGCTCGACCTGCTGGAGCGTGGTGGCCCGGGCAAGACGCGCAGCGCGGCGAACGACGCCGTGGTGGACTCGCTCTCCAACGTCTTCACCGAGTTCAAGGTCGACGCGGCTGTCACCGGATTCACCCGGGGGCCGACGGTCACGCGGTACGAGGTCGAGCTCGGTCCGGCCGTGAAGGTCGAGAAGATCACGGCCCTGACGAAGAACATCGCGTACGCCGTGGCCTCACCGGACGTCCGGATCATCTCGCCGATCCCCGGCAAGTCCGCGGTCGGCATCGAGATTCCGAACTCCGACCGGGAGATGGTCAACCTCGGCGACGTGCTGCGCCTGGCCGCGGCCGCGGAGGACGACCATCCGATGCTGGTCGCGCTCGGCAAGAACGTCGAGGGCGGCTACGAGATGGCCAACCTGGCGAAGATGCCGCACGTTCTGGTCGCCGGTGCCACCGGCTCCGGAAAGTCCTCGTGCATCAACTGCCTGATCACGTCGATCATGATAAGAGCGACCCCCGAGGACGTCCGGATGGTGCTCGTCGACCCCAAGCGGGTCGAGCTCACCGCGTACGAGGGCATCCCTCACCTGATCACGCCGATCATCACCAACCCCAAGCGGGCCGCCGAGGCCCTGCAGTGGGTCGTACGCGAGATGGACCTGCGCTACGACGACCTGGCCGCCTTCGGCTTCCGGCACATCGACGACTTCAACGAGGCCATCCGCAACGGCAAGGTCAAGCTGCCCGAGGGCAGCGAGCGTGAGCTCAAGACCTATCCCTACCTGCTGGTGATCGTGGATGAGCTGGCCGACCTGATGATGGTCGCGCCCCGGGACGTCGAGGACGCCATCGTCCGCATCACCCAGTTGGCCCGCGCCGCCGGCATCCATCTCGTGCTCGCCACCCAGCGGCCCTCGGTGGACGTCGTCACCGGTCTGATCAAGGCGAACGTGCCCTCGCGGCTCGCCTTCGCGACCTCCTCGCTCGCCGACAGCCGGGTCATCCTCGACCAGCCGGGCGCCGAGAAGCTCATCGGAAAGGGTGACGGTCTGTTCCTGCCGATGGGCGCGAACAAGCCCGTCCGGATGCAGGGTGCCTTCGTCACCGAGGCCGAGGTCGCGGCCGTCGTGCAGCACTGCAAGGACCAGATGGCGCCGGTCTTCCGGGACGACGTCACCGTCGGGACCAAGCAGAAGAAGGAGATCGACGAGGAGATCGGCGACGACCTGGACCTGCTGTGCCAGGCGGCCGAACTGGTCGTCTCCACGCAGTTCGGCTCGACCTCGATGCTCCAGCGCAAGCTGCGCGTCGGCTTCGCCAAGGCCGGGCGACTGATGGACCTGATGGAGTCGCGGAACATCGTCGGGCCGAGCGAGGGGTCCAAGGCGCGCGACGTGCTCGTCAAGCCGGATGAGCTGGACGGGGTACTGGCCGTCATTCGAGGGGAGTCCGGGGAGTGAGACCGCGGGAGTCCGGCACCCGATCGGCGGATGTTCCCGGCATGGTCCGCGGGGGAGTCGCGGGCCTGATCCGCGGGTGGGTCTCGCCATAACGAGACCTGGCCGAGACTCACTCGTAAGGGAACTTGGGCAACCGTTTCCCTTGGACGTTCGTCAAGTTGGAGGGAGGGACAGAACGATGTCCCAGCCTCATGGCGTACAAACTGCGTCCGCCCGGTTGCCCCACCCTTTCGTACCACCCATAGACTGAACATCCAGCAGGTGGTTACACGCTCGAAAGGCGCTCTCGTGTCCATCGGCAACTCCCCCGAATCCCCCGAAGACGACCGGAACTTCCCGGCAGACGACCGGGATTCGATCGGTCGTGCTCTCCAGCAGGCCCGGATCGCCGCCGGTCTCACCGTCGAAGAGGTCAGTGCCTCCACGCGCGTCCGTATCCCGATCGTTCACGCGATCGAGGAGGACGACTTCACGCGCTGCGGCGGCGATGTCTACGCCCGCGGTCACATTCGTACGCTCGCGCGTGCCGTGGGACTCGATCCCTCGGCTCTCATCGAGCAGTACGACGCCGACCACGGCGGCCGGCCCGCGCCCACCCCCGCCGCACCCCTCTTCGAGGCGGAACGCATCCGCCCCGAGCCGCGCCGTCCCAACTGGACCGCCGCCATGGTGGCCGCGATCGTCGCCGTCGTCGGTTTCGTCGGCTTCACGATGTTCAACGGGAACGACACGACGAACACCGGTGGCGCGGTGGCCGAGGGCCCGGCCCCCGACAAGAAGACCACCGCTCCCACCACGAAACCGACCAAGACCCCGAAGCCGGTCCCCACCGGCAGCGCCATCGCGGCGGTCCCGAAGGACAAGGTCACGGTCAAGCTCACCGCGGTCGACGACAAGAGCTGGATCTCGGCCAAGGCGAGCGACGGCAAGCTGCTCTTCGACGGGCTCCTCCTCAAGGGCGAGTCCAAGACCTTCCAGGACGACGAGCGCGTCGACCTGATCCTCGGCAACGCCGGCCCGATCGAGCTCTTCGTGAACGGCAAGAAGATCGAAGAGAAGTTCGAGTCGGGTGCCGTCGAGCGGCTCTCGTACACCAAGGGTGCCCCCGAGTCCGGATGAGGTTCCGGGCAGCCGTCGCGCAGGTGAACCCTGCGCGGCGGGGGTACGGCCAGGACGAAGTAGTCTTGAGCCCATGCCCGAACGCCGTACCGTCGCCCTTGTCACTCTTGGCTGCGCCCGTAACGAGGTGGACTCGGAGGAGCTCGCAGGCCGCTTGGCAGCGGACGGCTGGGAGCTCGTCGAGAACGCCGAGGACGCGGATGTAGCCGTCGTCAACACCTGTGGATTCGTCGAGGCCGCCAAGAAGGACTCCGTCGACGCCCTCCTCGAAGCCAATGATCTGAAGGATCACGGCAAGACCCAGGCCGTCGTCGCCGTCGGCTGCATGGCCGAGCGGTACGGCAAGGAGCTCGCCGAGGCGCTGCCCGAGGCCGACGGTGTGCTCGGCTTCGACGACTACGCCGACATCTCCGGCCGCCTCCAGACCATCCTCAGCGGTGGCAGTGTGGAGGCCCACACCCCGCGCGACCGGCGCAAGCTGCTTCCGCTGTCCCCGGTGGAGCGGCAGCAGGCCGCCGCCGAGGTCGCCCTCCCGGGCCACGGCGCCGTGGAGGAGCCCGAGAACGTGCCGACCGACCTCCCCGAGGGACTCGCCCCGGCCTCCGGCCCGCGCGCCCCGCTGCGGCGCCGGCTGGACCGCAGCCCCGTCGCCTCGGTGAAGCTCGCCTCCGGCTGCGACCGCCGCTGCTCCTTCTGCGCCATCCCGTCCTTCCGCGGCTCCTTCGTCTCGCGACGTCCCTCCGACGTCCTGAACGAGACGCGCTGGCTCGCCGAGCAGGGCGTGAAGGAGATCATGCTGGTCTCCGAGAACAACACCTCCTACGGCAAGGACCTGGGCGACATCCGCCTCCTGGAGAGCCTGCTGCCCGACCTCGCGGCCGTCGACGGCATCGAGCGGGTACGGGTCAGCTACCTCCAGCCCGCCGAGATGCGCCCCGGCCTCATCGACGTTCTGACGTCGACCGAGAAGGTCGCCCCGTACTTCGACCTGTCCTTCCAGCACAGCGCCCCCGACGTGCTCCGGGCCATGCGCCGCTTCGGCGATACCGACCGCTTCCTGGAGCTCCTGGGCACGATCCGTGACAAGGCCCCGACGGCCGGCGCCCGGTCCAACTTCATCGTCGGCTTCCCCGGCGAGACCGAGGCGGACTTCGCTGAGCTGGAACGCTTCATCACCCACGCCCGACTCGACGCCATCGGCGTCTTCGGCTACTCCGACGAGGACGGCACGGAAGCCGCCACGTACGAGCACAAGCTCGACCAGGAGGTCGTCGACGAGCGGCTCGCCCATCTCTCACGGCTCGCCGAGGAGCTCACCGCCCAGCGTGCGGAGGAGCGGATCGGAGAGACCCTGGAAGTACTCGTCGAATCGATCGACGAGGAGGACGGCGTGATCGGCCGTGCGGCCCACCAGGCGCCCGAGACGGACGGGCAGGTCGTCATCACCACGGACTCGGTCGACGGCCGGGATCTCGCTCCCGGCCGTATGGTCGTGGCGAAGGTCGTGGGAACGGAAGGCGTCGACCTGGTGGCCGAGTGTCTTTTTGAGGAGGCGGGCAGATGACCGGAGTCCCGGCATCCGCTTCGGGCGGGACCGGTAGGCCCGCGCCCGGCGGCAAGCTGGGGGTCCCCCCTCGCCCGCAGGGCGCAGGGGGAGCCAAGGCCGTCGACCAGGCGGGCCTCTGGAACATCGCGAACATCCTCACCATGATCCGCCTGGTACTCGTGCCGGCCTTCGTGGTGCTGCTGCTCCAGGACGGTGGGCACGACCCGGTCTGGCGTGCCTGGGCATGGGCCGCGTTCGCCGTCGCCATGATCACGGACGTCTTCGACGGCCATCTGGCGCGGACGTACAACCTGGTCACGGACTTCGGGAAGATCGCCGACCCGATCGCCGACAAGGCGATCATGGCCGCGGGGCTGATCTGTCTGTCGTCGCTCGGGGACCTGCCCTGGTGGGTGACGGCCGTGATTCTCGCGCGTGAGCTGGGCATCACGCTGATGCGGTTCTGGGTGATCCGGCACGGGGTCATCCCGGCCAGCCGCGGCGGCAAGATGAAGACGCTGGCGCAGGGCACGGCGGTCGGCATGTACGTGCTGGTGCTCACCGGTCCACTCGCCACCTTGCGCTTCTGGGTGATGGCGGTGGCCGTCGTGCTGACGGTCGTCACCGCTCTGGACTATGTACGAGAGGCGATCGTCCTGCGACGCAAGGGGCTGGCGGAACGCGCCGCGCAGTCCGGCGGAGGGGCGGTCGGCGGTTCGGGCGACAGTTCGGTCGGCGCGGGCGATGGGCCGGTCGCAGGGTCGGGCGACTCGGGTACCTCGGGCGGCGAGTCCGTCGGCGGGTCGGTCGGTGAGTCCGTTCCGGGGCAGCCCGCCACGGGGCCGGAGGCCGAGGCGCCCGAGGTTCCCGGGGGTTCCGGGGCGTCCGCGAAGGGACCGGCGGCGGGGTCGGCGCGATGAACGAAGCCGCCCGGGTGCTGGAACTGCTCGCGGAGCGTGGTCACACAGTGGCCGCCGCGGAGTCCCTCACGGGCGGCCTGGTGGCCGCGGAGCTCACGGGGGCACCCGGAGCATCGAAGAACTTCCGCGGGTCCGTCACCGCGTACGCCACGGCCCTCAAGCACGAACTCCTGGGGGTCGACAGGACCCTTCTGGCCGAGCGTGGAGCGGTCGATCCCGAGGTCGCGCTGCAGATGGCGGCCGGTGCGCGCCGGCGACTGGGCGCCGACTGGGGGATCGCGACGACCGGCGTCGCCGGGCCCGATCCGCAGGACGGACAGCCCGTCGGAACGGTGTACGTGGCCGTCGCGGGACCCGTCGGAGCCGGGAAAGTGGCCGCATTGCGGTTGAACGGCGGCCGTGCGGAAATCCGTAGAGAGAGTGTACGGAGCGTGCTGGAACTGCTCGGCGACGAACTCTCGGGAAATGCGCGGGCACAGGATACGGAACAGAACGGGGGGAATTGATGTTTGCAGCCCTGAGTGAACACGACATCGCTCCCCGCACGGCCGCAGCGCGAGGCGGTACGGTGGGGCGTGAAGGATGCGGCTACGCGGTCCGAGGAGGGAGCCACCGATGATTCTGCTCCGTCGCCTGTTGGGTGACGTGCTGCGTCGGCAGCGCCAGCGCCAGGGCCGTACTCTGCGCGAAGTCTCCTCGTCCGCCCGAGTTTCGCTCGGCTATCTCTCCGAGGTGGAGCGGGGGCAGAAGGAGGCTTCCTCCGAGCTGCTCTCCGCGATCTGCGACGCGCTTGACGTACGGATGTCCGAGCTCATGCGTGAAGTGAGCGACGAGCTGTCGCTGGCCGAACTGGCCGAGTCTGCAGCGGCGAGCGAACCGGTGCCCGCGCCGGTACGTCGCCCGATGCTCAATTCGGTGTCGGTGACGTCGGTGGCAGGTGTGCCCACCGAGCGGGTGACCATCAAGGCGCCCGCAGAAGCGGTGGACGTCGTCGCTGCCTGAACCGAAGTGGGCGAAAGCCCCGGATGGTGTCCTCCATTGGACGCCAGCCGGGGCTTTCGTCGTGTTTCGGGCGTCATCTTGTTGTTTTGCTCTTATTTATTCCGAGATGCCCGGTTTCATGGGTTCATGCCATGGTGGGGAGGAACGTACGACTGGTTGGAGATCCCGCATGTCTGTCGTCAAGAGCTCGCTGTCCGACGCCGACCTCAAGACGGTCGGCGGCGCCCTGCAGGGCGCGCTGGTCGACCTCGTCGATCTCGCCCTGGTGGCCAAGCAGGTGCACTGGAACGTGGTCGGGCCACGCTTCCGCTCCGTTCATCTGCAGCTCGACGAGGTCGTGGTCACCGCGCGTCAGCACTCCGACATCGTGGCGGAACGTGCCTCCGCGATCGGCGTGAACCCTGACGGGCGTTCCGCGACGGTCGCGTCGACGAGCGCGATCGGTACCGTGTCCGTCCCCGAGGGGTGGATCAAGGACGGGGACGCCGTCGGGATCCTGGTCGATGCGCTCGGTTCCGTGGTCGTACGGATGCGAGAGCGCATCAAGGTGACCGAGGACCCCGATCCGGTCACTCAGGACATCCTCATCGGTCTGACGGCCGACCTCGAGAAGCACGCGTGGATGTTCCAGGCGGAGAGCGCCTAGGCGTGGCGCGGGTGCCGAGCGGGCCGCGGGCGCCGCGCATGTCGTGCTGGGCGTGCGCCGGGTCTGCCTCCGGTGCGCCCTCCCGTCGTGCGATACGCCCGGTCTAGCGTCGACCGGAGGAGGCGGCCATGGAGCGGCGACGGGTTCCGCTGGTGACGCCCGCGTGGATCGCGGGCGGGCTGGTGGCCGGCGGGCTGTGGTGGTGGGCGGTGCTGCGACTGGTGCTGGTCCCGGAGCACTCGGGACTGGTGGAGGGGGCGGTCGCTGCCGGTGGCTGGGGGTTGAGTCTGCTGCCGGTGCACGTCGCGCCGTCAGCCGCCGCGGGCGGCACAGCACGCGACGGCGGGCCGGCGGAGCGCACGGGGGGCGCACCGGTCACCACGGCATCGCGACCCCGCCGTTGGGGCGGAGGATCTGACCCGTCGTGAACGACGCCGCGTCGGAGGCGAGGTGGAGGACCGCGTGCGCGATGTCCTCCGGCTCGCCCACCCGACCCAGGGGGGAGTGGCGGGCCATGGCCGTCTCCGCCTGCTGCTGCGCGGCCGGCTCGTGGCGGTCGGTCATGGGGGTTCGGATCCAGCCGGGGGCGATCGCGTTGACCCGGATGCCGTGCCGTCCGACCTCCGTGGCCAGGGTCTTGGTCAGCTGCACGACGGCGGCCTTCGTGACGCTGTAGCAGAGCAGGCCCGGGCTCGCGGTGTCCATCGCGCCCGAGGCCATCGTGACGATGGAGCCACGGGTCCCGCTCGCGATCATCGAGCCGGCCGCCTCCTGGCAGGCGTAGAGGACACCCTTGAAATTGACCCCGAGAACACGGTCCAGATCCTCGTCACGGGTCTCCAGGACCGTGCTGGTGTGCATGATTCCGGCGACGGCCGCCATCGTGTGCAGCGGGCCGGCGCTCGCGACGGCGGCGGCGAGGGCGGCGCGGTCGGTGACGTCGAGGATGTGCGTGTGTGCCGTGCCGCCCCGTTTCTCGACGAGATCCGCGGTTCCGCGGAGGCCGACTTCGTCGAGATCCGCGCAGTGGACGGTCGCGCCCGCCTCCGCGAGGAGCGCGGCGGTCGCGCGGCCGATCCCGCTCGCTGCGCCGGTGACGAACGCGGTGCGGCCGGTGAGGTCGTACGCCGTGAGGGCCATGACCGGACCGTACGACCGAATCTGACAGACCGTCAATTGATGTGCGGGGATTCCCCGGAGGGACCCTTCTGGCAGCCGGGGCACCAGTAGGTGACGCGCTCGCCGAGCTCGGCCCTGCGGATGGCGGCGCCGCAGCGCAGGCAGGGGTGGTGCTCGCGGCCGTAGACGTGGAGATGGTGCGCGGGCTGCCGGGTCGTGGTCGTGCGGCGGTCGGGGCGGTCCTTGTTCGCTTCGAGGAGGCGATGGGCGGTTGCCACGAGCCGCTCGGGGACGCCGGGCGGCAGTTCGCCGACCGGGAGCCAGGGGGTGACCGCGGCGAGGAAGGCCAGCTCCGACTTGTAGACGTTGCCGATGCCCGCCAGATTCCGCTGGTCCAGGAGGGCCTCGCCCAGGGTGCGGGTGGGGTCGGCGGTGAGCCTGCGGACAGCCTCCGTCGGGTCCCAGTCCGGGCCGAGGAGGTCGGGTCCGAGGTGGCCCACGACATCGTGCTCGTCGGTGGTGCGGATCAGTTCGAGCACGGGGAGGCGGTAGCCGACCGCGGTGTGCTCCTCGTTGCCGAGGATCGCCCGGATCTGGTGGGCGGGGCCGCCGCGCCAGCGCTCACCAGTAGCGAACACTCGCCATGAGCCCTCCATCCGTAGATGCGAGTGGAGGGTCAGGCCGCCGTCGAAGCGGGTGAGCAGGTGCTTGCCGCGTGGCGTCACATCCAGGACCGCACGGCCGGTCAGATCGGCGGTGGCGAAACGGGGCACGCGCAGATCCGACCGGGTCAGGACGCGTCCGGCGAGCGCGGAGTGCAGTCGGCGGGCTGTCTGCCAGACGGTGTCTCCTTCGGGCATGACTCCATCATCGGTCGGTCACGGGCGGAGGCGCAGCCCCCGCGGCGTGGCGTGGAAGCCGGCGGCTTCCAGCGGACGGGCGAGGGGAGAGGTGAGAGCGGCGGTTCCGTTGACGCGCTCCACCGTGACCGTGCCGAGGGATCCCGCGAGGGCGGCCGAGGCCAGGGACTCGGCCGCGGTTCTCAGCGCGGGGTCGTCAGGGTCGGTGGGCCAGGACAGCAGGGTCTTGCCGCCGCGCTCCATGTACAGCGTCAGCTCCCCGTCGACCAGGACGACCATCGAGCCGGCCTTGCGGCCCGGCTTGTGCCCGGCGCCGGTCGGCGGCTCGGGCCAGGGCAGTGCCGCCCCGTACGCGTTGGCGGGGTCGGCCGCCGCCAGGACCACCGCGCGCGGGCCGGCGCCCGCCTCCGCGCCGCGATCCCGGGCGGTCGCCGCCGCGCGCAGCCGGTCGACGGCTCCGTCCATCGCGAACTGGGCGGCGCCGAGCCCCTCCACCACATAGCCGCGGCGGGCCTGCCCGCTGTCCTCGAAGGCCGACAGGATGCGGTACATGGCGGAGAAGCCGCCCTCGACACCCTCGGCGGCCACCGCGCCACGGGTGACCACGCCGTGCCGGTCCAGAAGCGTGCGGGCGAGCGCGTGGGCGCGATGGGTCGGCTCCGGCTCCGCGGGCGGCAGCAGCGACCAGCGACCGCTGACGGTGGGCGGACCGGTCCGTGAGGCCGGTCGGGCTGCCGCGGTGAGCGTGCCGTAACGGCCACGCGGGACCGTGCGCTTGGCGCGGTGGGCCGTGGACCCCGCCGTACGGCCGGAGCCGAGGAGGGAGCGCAGCGGCGCGAGGGTGTCGTTGGTGAGCCGTCCCGACCAGGCCAGATCCCAGACCGCGTCCGCCAGTTGGGGATCGGTGACGTCCGGGTGGGTGGTGGCCCGTACCTGGTCGGCGATCTGACGGAAGAACAGACCGTACCCGCCGGACAGGGTGGTCAGCACCGACTCGTGGAGCGCGGTGGTCTCGAGCGGGTGCGCGGGCGGCAGCAGCAGGGGCGCCGCGTCGGCGAGGTAGAGGGAGACCCAGCCGTCCTTGCCGGGCAGCGCGCCCGCACCGGCCCAGACGACCTCGCCGGTCGTGGTCAGCTCGTCGAGCAGCGCGGGGGAGTAGTCCCTGACCCGGGACGGCAGGATCAGCTTCTCCAGGGCCGAGGCCGGCACGGGCGCGCCCTGCAACTGCTCCACGGCGCGGGCCAGCCCGTCGATCCCGCGCAGGCCGTTGCTCCCCAGGTGCTGCCACTGCGGCAGGAAGGTGGCGAGCGCCGCGGGGGACACGGGCTCCAGTTCATGACGGAGTGCGGCGAGCGAGCGGCGGCGCAGGCGTCGCAGTACGGCCGCGTCGCACCACTCCTGGCCGATGCCGGAGGGATGGAACTCGCCCTGGACGACCCGCCCGGCGGCGGCCAGACGCTGGAGGGCGCCGTCGGTCACGGCCGCGCCGAGGCCGAAGCGGGCAGCAGCCGCGGAGGAGGTGAACGGGCCGTGGGTGCGCGCGTGGCGGGCCAGAAGGTCGCCGAGCGGGTCCTTGACCGGCTCCGTGAACGCCTCGGGGACGCCGACGGGGAGGGCGGTGCCCAGGGCGTCCCGCAGTCGGCCGGCGTCCTCGATCGCCGCCCAGTGGTCGGCTCCGCCGATGCGGACCCGGATGGCCCGCCGGGCCGCTCCCAGCTCCTGTGCCCAGGCGGGCTCGCCCCCGCGCTCGGTCAACTCGGCCTCGGTGAGCGGGCCGAGGACCCGCAGCGCGTCGGCGACACCCTCCACGTCCTTGATGCGGCGGTCCTCGGCGAGCCACTGGAGCTCCCGCTCCAGCTCGGTGAGCACGTCCGCGTCGAGCAGCTCCCGCAGCTCCGCCTGGCCGAGCAGCTCGGCGAGAAGGCGGGAGTCCAGCGACAGGGCGGCGGCCCGCCGCTCGGCGAGCGGGGAGTCGCCCTCGTACAGGAACTGGGCGACATAGCCGAAGAGCAGGGAGCGGGCGAAGGGCGACGGCTCGGGGGTGGTCACCTCGACCAGGCGGACGCGCCGGGACTCGATGTCGCCCATCAGCTCCTGGAGCCCGGGGACGTCGAAGACGTCCTGGAGGCACTCGCGGACGGCCTCCAGAACGATCGGGAAGGAACCGAACTCGCTCGCCACCTGCAGCAGTTGGGCGGCGCGCTGGCGCTGCTGCCAGAGCGGAGTGCGCTTCCCGGGATTGCGCTTGGGCAGCAGCAGGGCCCGCGCGGCGCACTCGCGGAAGCGGGAGGCGAACAGGGCGGAGCCGCCGACCTGGTCGGTGACGATCTGCCCGATCTCCCCCTTGTCGAAGAGCGCGTCCGCCGCACCGATCGGGGCCTGATCGGAGTCGTACGTGGTGTCGAGGTGCCGGTCCGGGCTCACAGGGTCGTCGAGGAGGTCGAGGCCCATCAGGTCGGCGTCCGGCAGGCGCAGCACGATCCCGTCGTCCGCATGCATGACCTGGGCGTCCATGCCGTACCGCTCGGCGAGACGGGCCCCGAGGGCCAGCGCCCACGGGGCGTGCACCTGGGCCCCGAAGGGGGAGTGGATGACGACCCGCCAGTCGCCGAGCTCGTCCCGGAACCGCTCGACCAGGATCGTGCGGTCGTCCGGCACATGTCCGCAGGCCTGGCGCTGCTCGTCCAGATACGCCAGCACATTGTCGGCGGCCCAGGCGTCCAGGCCCGCGGCGACCAGCCGCAGCCGGGCGTCCTCGGTCTCCAGCGAACCGACCTCGCGCAGGAAGGCGCCCACCGCACGGCCCAGTTCGAGCGGGCGACCCAACTGGTCGCCCTTCCAGAACGGCAGCCGGCCCGGCACCCCGGGGGCGGGCGAGACCAGGACCCGGTCCCGCGTGATGTCCTCGATCCGCCAGGAGGTCGTGCCCAGCGTGAAGACATCGCCGACCCTGGACTCGTACACCATCTCCTCGTCCAGCTCACCGACCCGTCCACCGCCCTTCTTGGGGTCGGCGCCCGCGAGGAAGACCCCGAAGAGGCCCCGGTCGGGGATCGTGCCGCCCGAGGTGACGGCGAGCCGCTGCGCACCCGGGCGGCCGGTGACCGTGCCGGCGACCCGGTCCCAGACCACGCGCGGGCGCAGCTCGGCGAACGCGTCCGAGGGATAGCGGCCTGCCAGCATGTCCAGGACGGCCGTGAACGCGGACTCGGGCAGTGAGGCGAACGGCGCGGCCCGCCGGACCGTCGCCATCAGGTCGTCCACCTGCCAGGTGTCCAGGGCGACCATCGCGACCAGCTGCTGCGCGAGCACGTCCAGCGGGTTCGCCGGGATGCGCATCGACTCGATCGAGCCGCTGCGCATCCGCTCGGTGACCACGGCCGCCTGGACCAGGTCGCCGCGGTACTTGGGGAACACCACGCCCGTGGAGACGGCCCCGACCTGGTGTCCTGCGCGGCCGACGCGCTGGAGTCCGGAGGCGACCGAGGGAGGCGACTCGACCTGTACGACCAGGTCCACCGCGCCCATGTCGATGCCCAGCTCCAGGCTGGAGGTGGCCACCACGGCGGGCAGCCTGCCCGCCTTGAGGTCCTCCTCCACCTGGGCGCGCTGCTCCTTGGAGACCGACCCGTGGTGGGCGCGGGCGAGCAGGGCGGGCGCGCCCTGGGCGGCACCGGACTGGGCCATGATCTCGGCGGGCGGCGGACCGTCCGGAAGGGCCTCGCCGGTGGCACGTTCGTAGGCGATCTCGTTCAGACGGTTGCAGAGCCGCTCCGCGAGCCGGCGGGAGTTGGCGAAGACGATGGTGGAGCGATGGGCCTGGACGAGGTCGGCGATCCGCTCCTCGACATGCGGCCAGATCGACGGCTTGTCGCCGCCGTCCGTGCCCTCGGAGGCCGGGGAGCCTCCCAGCTCGCCCATGTCCTCGACCGGGACGACCACGGAGAGGTCGAACTCCTTGCCGGACGGCGGCTGGACGATCTCCACCTTGCGCTGCGGGGAGAGATAGCGGGCCACCTCGTCGACGGGGCGGACCGTCGCCGACAGACCGATCCGGCGGGCCGGGCGGGGCAGCAGCTCGTCGAGACGCTCCAGGGACAGCGCGAGATGGGCGCCGCGCTTGGTCCCGGCGACCGCGTGGACCTCGTCCAGGATCACCGTCTCGATCCCGGCCAGTGCCTCTCGGGTGGCGGAGGTCAGCATCAGGAACAGCGACTCGGGCGTCGTGATCAGGATGTCCGGTGGCTTCGTGGCCAGCGCCCGGCGCTTGGCGGGCGGGGTGTCGCCGGAACGGATACCGACCCGTACGTCCGGCTCGGGCAGCCCTAGCCGGACCGACTCCTGGCGGATACCGGTCAGCGGGGAGCGCAGATTGCGCTCGACGTCGACGGCGAGCGCCTTCAGCGGGGAGACGTACAGCACCCGGCAGCGCTTCTTGGGGTCCGCGGGCGGCGGGGTGGAGGCGAGCTGGTCCAGGGAAGCGAGGAAGGCGGCCAGGGTCTTGCCGGAACCGGTCGGGGCGACCACCAGGACGTCCGAACCCGCGCCGATGGCCTGCCAGGCACCCTCCTGCGCCGACGTGGGCGCGCGGAAGGCCCCGGTGAACCAGCCGCGGGTCGCGGGGGAGAACGAGTCGAGCGCAGACCTGACCATGCCACCCATCGTGCACCCCGTCACTGACAACCGCCCGGACCTGGGGAAACCCGCTCGATGCCGAAGCGGTCGGTGGCGCAGAATGGAGGCATGTCGAGTGGGGAGCGGGCACGGTACTGGCAGTACTCCGAGCTGCCCGGCGTCGACCTGCTGCATGCCCACTACGTCCGCAAGGCCTTCGCCCGGCACACCCACGAGACCTTCGTCTTCGCCGCCATCACGGAGGGTGTCGAGGCGTTCCACTACCGCGACGACCTCGTGCACGCCGGACCCGGGCAGATCGCCCTGGTCAACCCGGACACCCCGCACACCGGGCACGCGGGCGTCCCGGAGGGCTGGACCTATCGGACGATCTACCCGGACGCGGAGGTGATCCGGTCGATCGCGGCCGACACCATCGCGCTGCGGGGGGCCGTCGGCTTCACCGAACCCGTCGTGGACGATCCGTACGCCGCGCAGCTCGTCATCGGGGTCCACCGGGCCGCCGAGGAGGGCAACGCGCTGGCCGCCGACAGCCTGCTGAGGCTGGTCACGGCGAGGATGCTGCGCAGCCACGGGGGCCGCCTGGCGTCGCCGCTGCCCCCGCGCTCGGCCGGCGCGAGCAACGCGGTACGCGCGCGTGCCGTCCTGGAGGAGCGGATGGCCGACCCGCCGACCCTGGAGCGTCTCGCCGCCGAGCTCGGCACCAGTCCCTTCGCCCTGCTGCGGGCCTTCCGTGAGACGTACGGGATGCCGCCGCACACCTGGCTGACGGACGCGCGCGTGCGGCGGGCGCGGCGGCTGCTGGACGCGGGTACGGCGCCGGCGGAAGCGGCCGTCGCCGTCGGCTTCACCGACCAGCCGCACCTCAACCGGCACTTCACGCGAAGCGTCGGCGTCCCGCCGGGGGCGTACCAGCGTGCGCGGGGCACCAGAACGTAGAACCCGCGCCGGGGCGCGAGAACGTGGCGGCGTGCAAGAACGCAGTGGCATGCGAGGCGGCGGCGGGCAGAACGCGGCGGGCGCAAGAACGTACAAGACGGCCGGTGGCCGGGGCTCGTAACGTCCCTCACGTGGCAGAACAGACAGCAACCCCAGTCGTACGGGAGAGCACGAAGGCGGACTCGGCGGTCGTACGCGACGCGCTCGGGGTCGGCATCGCCGTCGGTCTCTCCGGCTTCGCCTTCGGAGTGACGTCCGCGGGATCCGGACTCAGCCTGCTCCAGACCTGTGTCCTCAGCCTGCTCGTCTTCACGGGCGCCTCGCAGTTCGCCCTGGTCGGGGCGCTCGCGGCGGGCGGGAACCCGTTCACGGCCGCCGCGGGCGCGTTCTTCCTGGGCACGCGCAACGCGTTCTACGGGCTGCGGCTGTCGCAGCTTCTCGCCCTGCCGCGTGCCGCCAAGCCCTTCGCCGCCCAGTGGGTGATCGACGAGACGACGGCGGTGGCGCTCGCGCAGCCGACGCGACGGGCCGCGCGGATGGGGTTCACCGTCACCGGTATCACGCTCTACGCGCTGTGGAACCTGACGACCCTGCTGGGCGCCCTCGGGGCGGAGGCCATCGGCGACACCGACGCCTGGGGTCTGGACGCGGCCGGACCGGCCGTCTTCCTGGCGTTGCTCGCTCCCATGCTGAAGACGGCGACGGAGCGGTACACCGCGGGGATCGCCGTCGTCCTGGGCCTCGGGCTGCTGCCCGTCCTCCCGGCGGGCGTCCCGGTCCTGGCGGCGGCGCTCGCCGCGCCGGCCGTGCTGTGGCTGCGGGGCCGGCACATGGGAGGCCGGACCGATGGCATCGATGAGACCGGTGACATCGACGAGACCTGTGGCACCGGTGAGACGACCGACGAGACCTGTGAGGAGAACACCCGATGAGCGTCTGGATCGCGATCGGCCTCACGGCCGTCGGCTGCTACCTCGTCAAGCTGGTCGGGCTCCTCGTGCCCGCCGGCGCGCTGGAACGCCCGCTCGTCCAACGCCTTGCCGCCCTGCTGCCGGTCGCTCTGCTCGCGGCGCTCACCGCCCAGCAGACCTTCAGCAGCGACGGCGCTCTCACCCTGGACGCTCGCGCCGCAGGTGTCACCGCGGCAGCCGTCGCCCTGGTCCTGCGGGCACCCTTCCTGGTCGTCGTCGCCGCGGCGGTGCTGGTCACGGCGGGAGCGAGGGCCCTGGGCGGCTGACGGTCGCCCGCGGGCCGTTCACCCGGTCCGCGTGGCGGGCGTGAGCCCCGTGCCCGATGCCGTCAGTCGATCGGTCGCCCGTGGGCGCGCAGGGTGCGCAACGCCTCGATGGTGACCGTCGGACGCGCCTCCAGCGCCGTTCCCGGGGCCCACCGGCGCCAGGTGACCGGCCAGCCGCCGTCCTCCTGCTGGTCGGCGGCGAGGTGGTCCAGCGACCGTGCCATCTCCTCGTCCGTGAACCAGCGGCGGGCCAAGGAGTCCGGCACGCGCGCGTAGTCGTACGGAAAGTGGTGCTCACCCGGCGCGTACCCCGGTGCCACGGGGAAGTCGTCGAGACGCTCGGGGTCCAGGACCGCCAGCCGCTGCTCCCGCACCAGCCGCCCGAGCCGGTCGGCCACCGCCTGTGCCCGCGAACGGTCCGGAACCCCGTCGAGGAAGGCGACCGCCGCCTGGATCTCGTACGGATGGGACTTCTCCAGGGACTCGACCGCCGACCAGCAGAACTCGGTGGCGCGGAACAGCCAGGCGTGCCACACCTGGTTCCGGTGGAGCAGTCCGACCACGGGGCCTGTGGACAGCAGGGCGCCGGGCGGATCGTCGACGATCGGGACGAACGGCGCGGCGGGGTAGCCGCGCAGTGACGGATGGATCGCCGGCAGTGCACCCTCGTGCGTGGAGACATCGGTGAGGTAGCGGCAGATCCGCTCGACCCGCAGCCCGCCGCAGCGGCCGATCGAGTCGAGGATCCGCAGCGCGTGCCCGGTGTGCAGCGGCTGGCTCACGGGGCCGCGCAGGTCCGGTTCGAGCGCGTGCCCGTAGCCTCCGTCCTCGTTGAGGTACGCGTTGAGGGCGACCTCGACGGGTTCCGCGCCGCCGCGCAGGAAGTGATAGGCGAACCGGCGTTGTTCGAGCACGCGGGCCGTCAGCCAGATGAAGTGCTCGGCCCGCGCGAGGAGCGTCGGGTGCGGAGCCGCGAGAGGAGTTCCAGGCATGGTCCGACCGTAGGCCGCGCAGGACGTGTGACAAGGCTTACGGACCGGGCTGCACTCTTGGGAGCGGGATACTGGGTTCATGCGGTTGACGATTTTCTGGGAGCGGATGGCGGACCACTTCGGTGCGTCGTACGCCGAGTCCTTCGCCAGGGACCATGTGATGTCGGAACTGGGCGGCCGTACGGTGCGCGAGGCATTGGACGCCGGCTGGGAGGCGAAGGACGTGTGGCGGGCGGTCTGCTCGGCAGTCGACGTACCGGCCGACAAGCGCTGAGCCCCGGCCGGGGCGGAATGTCCGCGCCGTACGCGAGACTGGCGGGGTGGCTGCGACTGACGACACCGACGAGAACGACAAGACGACTCCCGACGGGACCTTCGACGCGACCCTCGGCGGAACCTCCGACCAGACCGTGACCGCGAGCGCCCCGGAGACGGGGCCGACGATGCGCACGGCCGTGCGCGGCGCCCCGATGAGAGCCCCTGGGGGTGAGCCCGCGGCCGCGCCGGGGCCGTCCGTGCCGGCCCCGTCCACCGGCTCGCCCTCCGTACCGGCGTCTCCCGCGCCGGCCCCTTCGGCGCCCGGCTCGGCCGCCGCCGGAGCCGGCGGGGCCGGGCCCATCGGCTCCGGCCCCGCCTCGGCCGGATCCGCGGCGCGGATGCCCCGCTGGCTGCCGCGCGCGCTGCTGCTGGCCCTCGCGCTCTACGCCTGCTTCCAGCTCGGCAGCTGGGCCTTCCACCAGCTCATCGGGCTCCTCATCAACATCCTCGTCGCGTTCTTCCTCGCCCTCGCCATCGAACCGGCCGTCGGGCGCATGGCCGCCCGGGGGATGCGCCGCGGCCTCGCCACGTTCCTCGTCTTCTTCACCGTCATGGTCGTCGGCATCGGCTTCGTGGTGCTGCTCGGGTCGATGCTGGCCGGCCAGATCGTCGACATGGTCGAGAACTTCCCGAAGTACCTCGACTCGCTGATCAACTGGATGAACCAGACCTTCCACACCGAGCTCTCCCGTGTCGAGGTGCAGGACAGCGTGCTCCGCTCCGACTGGCTGCGGAAGTACGTGCAGAACAGCGCGACCGGCGTCCTCGACGTCTCGGCGACCGTCCTCGGCGGTCTCTTCAAGCTGCTGACGATCTTCCTGTTCTCGTTCTACTTCGCGGCCGACGGTCCCCGGCTGCGCCGCGCCCTGTGCTCGGTCCTGCCGCCGGCCCGCCAGACCGAGGTGCTGCGGGCCTGGGAGATCGCCGTCGACAAGACCGGCGGCTACCTCTACTCCCGCGGACTGATGGCGCTGATCTCCGGAGTCGCGCACTACGTCCTGCTGGAGATCCTCGGGGTGCCGTACGCGCCCGCGCTGGCGGTCTGGGTCGGCCTGGTCTCGCAGTTCATCCCCACCATCGGCACGTATCTGGCGGGCGCGCTGCCCATGCTGATCGCGTTCACCGAGGACCCCTGGTACGCGCTGTGGGTGCTGGTCTTCGTCGTGGTCTACCAGCAGTGCGAGAACTACGTCCTCCAGCCGAAGCTGACGTCCAAGACCGTGGACATCCACCCGGCGGTGGCCTTCGGCTCGGTGATCGCCGGTACGGCGCTGCTCGGTGCCGTCGGCGCGTTGATCGCCATCCCGGCCGTCGCCACGCTGCAGGCGTTCCTCGGTGCCTATGTGAAGCGGTACGACGTCACCGACGATCCGCGTGTCCACGGCCACCGGCGCTACGGGGAGGCGGTCGTCGCCCGGCTGCAGAAGGCGCTGCACCAGCGGAAGGACCACGGGCCGGCGCCGTCCCCGGAGGAAGCGTCCTCCCGGGACGGCGCCTGAGTCGCGCCCCGCGCGCGCCCGGCCCGCTTGCCGGACCGCGCCTGACCCGCGCCTGACCCGCCCCTGACCCGCGCCAAGCCCGATGGCCGGCCCGCCGGCCAGGGTTGGGTGACCGCCGGCCGGGTGACCGCCGGCCCGGGCGTCAGTCGCGCTCCAGCCGTACCGTCGGCAGGACCCGCCGCAGCGGGGCCGGGAGCCACCACGCGCGACGGCCGAGCAGCTGCATCACCGCCGGCACGATGAGACACCGGATGACCACCGCGTCCAGCAGGATCGCCACGGCCAGCCCGAGACCGAACTGCTGGAGCATCCGGTCGGGGCTCAGGACGAAGGCCGCGAACACCACGATCATGATCGCCGCGGCGGCCGTGATGACCTTGCCGGTCGCGGCGAGACCCTCGCGGACCGCGTGCTGCGGGTCCTTGGTGCGCTCCCACTCCTCGTGGATCCGGGAGAGCAGGAAGACCTCGTAGTCCATCGACAGACCGAAGACGATGGCGAAGATCATGACGGGGATGAACGCCTCGATCGGCCCGGGCTGCACCCCGAACCAGCCGTGCTGGAAGACCAGCGTGATGACCCCGAGCGCAGCCCCGATGCTGATCAGGTTGAGCAGCGCGGCCTTCACCGGGATGAGCACGGACCGGAAGACGAGGAGCAGCAGGAGCGCGGAGAGACCCACGACGATCGCGACGAACAGCGGCATCCGGTCGGCGACGGTGGACGCGAAGTCCTCGGTCGCCGCCGTCGGCCCACCCACCAGCAGATCGGCGCCGGTCTCCCGCTCCAGCGGCGGCAGGACGTCCGACCGCAGCCGCTCGACGAGCTCCGAGGTCGCCTCCGCCTGCGGGGCCGAGTCGGGGAAGGCGATGACGGTCGAGACGGAGGCGTCCTTCGTCGGGATGGGCGCCGTGGCGGCCGCGATGCCGTCGGTGTTCTCCAGGGCCTGGCGCAGGGCGACCGCCGTGCGCTCGCCGCCGCCGTCCGCGACCACGATCAGCGGCCCGTTGAACCCGGGCCCGAACCCCTCGGCCAGCAGGTCGTACGCCTGCCTGCTCGACTTCGCCGGGGCGTCGTTGCCCGCGTCGGCGAAGCCCAGCCGCATGTCGAGCGCGGGCGTCGCGAGCGCCCCGAGCACCGCGACGGAGACGAGCAGCGCCGCCCACGGCCGCTTCTGCACCGCCGTCGCCCAGCCGCGCCACCGGGCGCCCTCCGGGCGTGTCGACTTCGCGGCCCGCTTGGCCACCTGGCGCCGGATCCGCCGGCCGAAGATCCCGAGGAGCGCCGGGAGCAGGGTGAGCGAGGCGGCCATCGTGACCAGGACGGTCAGGGCGACGGCGAGGGCGACGCCCTGCAGCGAGCCGAGTCCGAGCGCGACGAGACCCATCAGCGCGATGATCACCGTGCAACCCGCGAAGAACACCGTGCGTCCCGCCGCGTCGAGCGCGGTCCGGGCGGCTCGCTCGGGCTCGGCGCCGTGCAGAAGCTCGCCGCGGTAGCGGGAGAAGATCAGCAGCGCGTAGTCGATGCCGACGCCGAGACCGACCAGCATCATGATCGGCGGGGTGAAGTCCGCGACGTCGGCGAGGTGCGAGGCGAGCGCGATCAGCCCGATGGAGCTGCCGACGGCGAAGATCGCGGTGACCACCGGCAGGCTGGCCGCGACCAGCGAGCCGAACAGGAAGACCAGGATGACCAGCGCGCCGAGCATGCCCGCGCCCTCGGCCGCGCCGCCTCCGCCCTCCTCGGCGCCGCGTGCCGCGTCGCCGCCGACAGCGGTGGTCAGCCCGTCGCCCTGCGCCGCGCGCACGGTCTCGATGATCTTCAGTACCTCGGTGCGGTCCGTGTTCTCCGCCTCCCCGTCGAGGGTGACGGTGGCGTAGGCGACCGTTCCGTCCCGGGAGACGGCCGCGCCGTCCTCGTACGGACTGCGGACGTCGGTCACCCCGGGAAGCCCCTCGACCTTGTCGAGCAGCCCCTCCACGCGCGCGTGGACCGTCTTCTCGCGGATGCCGTCCTCGTCCTTGACGACGATCTGCAGTGTCGCGTCCGTGGCCTGCGCGGAGCCGTGCCGTTCCAGGACGGTCCGTGCCGCCTGGGAATCGGTGCCGGGCAGCGAGAAGTCGTTGTGGTACGCGCTGCCGGCGATCGTCGAGGCACCGGTCGCGGCGGCCACGACCACGACCCACAGCAGCACGGCGGACCAGCGGTGGCGGTACGAGAAGGCGGCCAGGCGCTCGAAGACGCTGCCCCGCCGGGGCGTCGGGGTCGGTGGGTTCGCCGGGTCGGCCGTGGGATCGGTGTCCCGCGTGACGGTCATGGTCGTTTCTCCTTCTGGGAGTTGGAGGAGCTAGAGGTACGAGGGGCGGGTCACCCGGTGCCGGAAGGTCCACCAGGTCCACACCTGGGCGGCGACGAGGAACGGGGTGACGACGAGCAGCGCGGGAACGAGGAGGGTGAGGGTCGTGCCGTCCGCGGCCCGATCGGTGAGCGGGAGCGCGCTTCCGGCCAGCAGCGGCAGCACGCCCAGGAGGGCGGCCGTGAGGGCGAAGGACTGCCAGGGACGGCCGGTCCGGCCCACGAGCAGTCGGGCGCGTTCGTACGGGAGGCCGGTCAGCCGGAGCATGGCGAAGCCCAGTCCGTGTGCGGCGAACAGGGCGGCCGTGGCGAGGGCGACGAGGATCGCGGCGGGGCCGGTGGCGGTCTCGTCCGGCGTGCCGGTGAGGAGCGCCGCCAGCAGCCAGCCCCAGGTCAGCGCGAGCGTCCAACTGCCGCACACCACCGCACCGTCGCACACCGCGCGCCAGACGCGACCGCGGCCACGGCCGCGCGACCACAGCCCGATGTCACGGACGATCCAGCCGGCCAGCAGGGGGACGAGCACCGCGAACTGGCCGGTCAGCAGCTCCCCCTCGAGATCGGGGAAGCAGCCGACGAGCACACCGGCCGTGGCGATCAGCCACACCTCGTTGCCCAGGAAGAACGGTGCGAAGGAGGCGATGACGAGCCGCCGTTCGTGGTCGGTGCGGCCGAGGTACGGGGTCAGCATCCCGGTCCCGATGTCCGCGCCTGCGAGCACGAAGTAGCCGGTGGCGAAGAAGGCGAGCAGGGCGATGGCTAGGGATTCCACGTCGGCTCCTCAGTAGCTCGTGGCGGGCAGGGAGTCGGTGGCGTCCTCGTCCTCGGGCCCGCCCCGGTCGTCGTGGCCGAGACCCTCGTCGACGGGGCCCCGGCGGGCCCATCGGGCGAGGAGCCAGGCATTGAGGACGACGAGCAGCGCGAAGAGGGTGGTGAAGACGATCAGGGAGGCGCGCATGGTGCCGGGGGAGAGGTCGGAGACCGCGTCCTCGGTCTTCAGCAGCCCGTACACGACCCAGGGCTGGCGGCCTGCCTCACGGAAGACCCAGCCGCTGATCATCGCGACATAGGGCAGCGGCACCGCGATCATCAGGGTCAGATGCCAGAGCCGGAAGCGGAAGACGACCTTCTTGAAGCAGGCCAGGATCACGCCGGCGAGGGTGAAGTACATCATCAGGCCGAAGCAGATGAGCATGACCAGACCGCCGCCACGGGTCCATGCCTCGGAGGGGATGTAGTCGCCGGGCCCGAAGCGGGCGACCATGTCCGCCTGGATCCGCGCGATGTCGGCGGCATTCTGGCTGAACACGGCCGATTTCATGGGCTGGAGGGTGCGCAGTGAGCCCAACTGGATGCCACCGAAGGCGGCGGTGACCATGAGGGCGGGGAAGGAGAGGAACACCCCGATCCGCAGGCTCCGGCCGAAGAACTCCCACTCGGGCGTGCGCCGGAAGAGGTGGTACGCGCTCACGCCCGCGACGAAGAAGCCGGCCGTCAGCAGCGCCCCGGCGAATATGTGGCCGAAGGCCAGCAGGGCCGAGGGGTTGGTCAGCACCGCCACCGGATCGTCCAGGACCAGCTTGCCGCCCTCGGTCCGGTGCCCGACCGGGTTGTTGAGGAAGCCGTTGGAGACGAGGATCCAGTACGCGGAGAGGTACGCGGTCAGCGTGACGACCCAGATCATCGCCAGATGCACCCATCGGTTGAAGCGGTGCCAGCCGAAGATCCACAGACCCAGAAAGGTCGACTCGACGAAGAACGCGACGATCGTCTCGACCGCGAGCGAGGCGCCGAACACATTGCCCGCGTAGTGGGTGAGCCCGCTCCAGCTCATGCCGAACTGGAACTCCATCACGATGCCGGTGACGATCCCGACCGCGTAATTGATGATGTAGAGCTGGCCCCAGAACCGGACCATGCGCGCGTGCAGAGGCTTCCGTCCGATCGTCGCCACGGTCTGGACGACGGCGACGACGGTCGCGAGCCCCAGGGTGAGGGCGACGAAGAGGAAGTGTCCGCCCGCCGTGAGGGCGAACTGCAACCGGGCGAGATCGAGGACGTCTGGATTCACGCAGCCAGCGTCGGCGTACGGCTACGGGGTCGGCGTCGCCCGGCGGTGGACACCGGGCGTACCCCCGCGGTTGCGCCGCCCCACGCGCGCGTACCCCAGGAGTTGCGTCCACGCGTGCGTGCCCCCTAGGGGTGGTGGATCAAGCCCGGGGGCGGCAGGACTTCTGTGTCACCCCAGCCAGCCGGGCGTGATCATCCCTGACTCGTACGCCAGGATCACCAGCTGCGCCCGGTCCCGGACGTCGAGCTTGGTCATGATCCGGCTGACATGCGTCTTCGCCGTCGCCGGGGACAGGACGAGCCGCTGCGCGATCTCGTCGTTGGAGAGCCCCGCGCCCACCAGGCCCATCACCTCGCGCTCGCGCTCGGTGAGCGCGTTCAAGCGAGGGCTGGGATCGGGCTGCTTCGAGCGGCCGGCGAACTCGGCGATCAGCCGACGGGTCACGGCCGGGGCGATCAGCGCGTCGCCGCGAGCCACCACCCGTACCCCGTGCAGCAGTTCCATGGGCTCGGTGTCCTTCACGAGGAAGCCGCTCGCTCCGGCACGCAGCGCTCCGTAGACGTAGTCGTCGACGTCGAAGGTGGTCAGGATCACCACCTTGACCTCTGCGAGCCGGGCGTCGGCGGTGATCCGGCGGGTGGCCTCCAGACCGTCCAGGCCCGGCATCCGGATGTCCATCAGGACCACGTCCGGGCGCAGTTCGCGTGCGAGCGTGATCGCCCGCTCACCGTCGGCGGCCTCCCCGACCACCTCGATGTCGTCCTCGTCGGTCAGGATCGAGCGGAAGCCCGCCCGTACCAGGGTCTGGTCGTCGGCGAGTACGACGCGGATCATCGAGGGTCCCCCTTGGACGTGGTGGTCGTGGATGCCGGTGCTTCGAGTGGCAGCCGGGCGTCGACCCGGAAGCCCCCGGCGGTGCTGTGCGCGGTCAGATCGCCGCCGAAGGCCCGGGCGCGCTCGGCCATACCGCGGATGCCGCTCCCCAGCGGCTGCTCCTCCGGAGCCCCCTCGCCGTCGTCCTCGATCCGCAGGCGCAGCTCGTCCGCACGCCAGTCGAGCGCGATCGTGGCGGTACGGGCCCCGGAATGCCGGGTGACATTGGTCAGCGACTCCTGCACGATCCGGTACGCGGCGAGATCGACCGGAGGCGCCAGCGGTACGGGCGTCCCGGTCAGCTCGGTACGGACGTCGAGGCCGGTGCTCCTGGCCCGCTCGACCAGTTCGCCGAGCAGGGCGAGCCCGGAGGTCGGCGAGGTCGGCGCGGCCTCGTCGGCCTGGCGCAGCACTCCGAGCGTCGCGCGCAGCTCACGCAGCGCGTCCTTGCTGGTGGCCTTCACGGCCTCGAGCGCCTCCTCCGCCGCGGCCAGCGCGACATCGGGATCCGGCTTCTTGCCGAGCCGGTGCAGCACCGCGCCGGACTGGACGTTGATGAGCGAGATGCTGTGGCCGAGGACGTCGTGCAGCTCCCGGGCGATCCGCAGCCGTTCCTCGGTGGCGCTCTGCCGGGCCCGCGCCTCCTGCTCGCGCTCGGCCGCCAGCGCCCGCTGCTCCACCTCGCGCAGATAGGCGAGCCGGGTCCGCTGCGCTCGGCCGACGGCGACCAGGCTGATCAGCCAGCCGGCCAGCATCGCGAGCGAGGTGTCGTCGATCTGGCGGTGTCCGGGCGACTGACGGATCTCTCCGATCCCGACGGCGAACAGCGTGACGGCGGCGAGCGCGACGGCGGCGGCGAAGCGGCCCTCCGCGGCCGTGGTGTAGAGCGCGAGCGCGAAGGTGATCATCAGGGGCCCGTCCTGCGCGGACACGGGGTAGTAGGCCACGCAGGCGACGAGCGTGACGACCGCGACCGTGACGGGAGCCCGCCGCCGGAAGCACAGTGCCCCGCACCCGACCGCGATCAGCGCCCAGCCGATGGCGGTGCGGCCCGCGGGCTCGCTCGTGTACTGCGCGGACACCAGCGTCCAGACGGCGACGACGAGGGCGACGACCAGAGCCACGACAGCATCGGCGGCCCGCGGCGACATGCGGCCGCGTCGGACGCGGAAGGGGAGGGCCATGTCAGGAAGGATAGGCGGGTGCGACAGGCCTCGCGTGGTGCGCTTGACACTAAAATCGAACATGCATTCTTATGGGATTCCGGCCCTTGGAATCGCGGGGTTGTGGGCGAGTTATCCACAGGTCGGAGGGACGGCGGGGCCCGTTGTCAGTGGCAGGGGTTAGCGTCTTTCACATGAAGCGATCGACTCAAGCAAACCGGGTGGAACCCATGGCAGGTACCGACCGCGAGAAGGCCCTCGAAGCCGCCCTCGCTCAGATTGAACGGCAGTTCGGCAAGGGCGCCGTGATGCGCATGGGCGACCGCACCCAGGAGCCGATCGAGGTGATCTCCACCGGCTCGACCGCCCTCGACGTCGCCCTCGGCGTCGGCGGTCTGCCGCGCGGCCGTGTCGTTGAGATCTACGGACCGGAGTCCTCCGGTAAGACGACCCTGACCCTGCACGCCGTCGCCAACGCCCAGAAGGCCGGCGGTCAGGTGGCGTTCGTGGACGCCGAGCACGCCCTCGACCCCGAATACGCCAAGAAGCTCGGCGTCGACATCGACAACCTCATCCTGTCCCAGCCGGACAACGGTGAGCAGGCCCTCGAGATCGTCGACATGCTGGTCCGCTCCGGCGCCCTCGACCTGATCGTCATCGACTCCGTCGCCGCGCTCGTTCCGCGTGCGGAGATCGAGGGCGAGATGGGCGACTCGCACGTGGGTCTGCAGGCTCGTCTGATGAGCCAGGCCCTCCGGAAGATCACCAGCGCGCTCAACCAGTCCAAGACCACCGCGATCTTCATCAACCAGCTCCGTGAGAAGATCGGCGTCATGTTCGGCTCGCCGGAGACCACGACCGGTGGCCGCGCCCTGAAGTTCTACGCCTCGGTGCGTCTCGACATCCGCCGCATCGAGACCCTCAAGGACGGCACGGACGCGGTCGGCAACCGCACGCGCGTCAAGGTCGTCAAGAACAAGGTCGCGCCGCCGTTCAAGCAGGCCGAGTTCGACATCCTCTACGGCCAGGGCATCAGCCGTGAGGGCGGCCTGATCGACATGGGCGTGGAGCACGGCTTCGTCCGCAAGGCCGGCGCCTGGTACACGTACGAGGGCGACCAGCTCGGCCAGGGCAAGGAGAACGCCCGTAACTTCCTGAAGGACAACCCCGACCTCGCCGACGAGATCGAGAAGAAGATCAAGGAAAAGCTCGGCGTCGGGGTCAAGCCGGAGGCCGCCACGGCCGAGGCGGGCACGGACGCCGCGGGTGGCGCGGAGCCGGCGGCGACGGACGAGACGGCCAAGTCCGCCCCGGCGGCAAAGGCCACCAAGGCGACCAAGGCCCCGGCGGCCAAGAGCTGACGCTGTGACCGGTCGCACCGAATGGCCGGGCGACAGCTCCGACTCGTCGAGGGCCGAGAAAGAGCTGTCGCCCCAGGATCCGGCTGAGCGGGCGCGGGCGATCTGCCTGCGCCTGCTCACCGGGACCCCCCGCACGCGCAAGCAGCTCGCCGACGCCCTGCGCAAGCGCGAGATCCCCGACGAGGTCGCCGAGGAAGTGCTCTCGCGCTTCGAGGACGTGGGGCTCATCGACGACGCCGCCTTCGCGGACGCCTGGGTGGAGTCCCGGCACCACGGTCGCGGACTCGCCCGACGGGCCCTCGCCCGCGAGCTGCGCACGAAGGGCGTCGACCCCTCGCTGATCCAGGAGGCGGTGGGGCAGCTGGACTCCGAGCAGGAGGAGATCACCGCGCGCGAGCTCGTCGACCGCAAGCTCCGTGCCACCCGCGGCCTCGACCGCGACCGCAGGCTGCGGCGGCTCGCGGGGATGCTCGCCCGCAAGGGTTACGCGGAGGGCATGGCGCTCCGGGTCGTCCGCCAGGCCCTGGAGGAAGAGGGCGAGGACACGGAGGGGCTGGACGACCCCTTCTAGCCGACCGTGTGGGCGGTACACACCCGTGTGTGGCGGAGCGCCGGCCCGTTCGCGGCGGTACACCAGCCCGTGTGCGGCGGAGCAGCGGCCGGTTCGCGGCGGTACACCAGCCGACCCGCGCACGGCGAGGACGGCAGACGGCCCGCGCACGGCGAGGTCGGCAGCTGGCCCGCGCACGGCGAGGTCGGCAGCTGGCCCGCGCACGGCGAGGTCGGCAGCTGGCCCGCGCACGGCGGGCCACCGACCGTACGCGCGGGCTACCCCCGCGCCGCGGGCAGCAGCACCGGCAGGCCCGCAGCCTTCCACGCCTGGAAGCCGCCGATCACATCGGTCGCACGGTGCAGACCCAGCTGCCGCAGCGACGCGGCCGCCAGCGAGGACGCGTACCCCTCGTTGCAGAAAACGACCACCCGCAGGTCGTGGCTGTTCGCCTCCGCCGCGCGATGACTGCCCAGCGGGTCCAGCCGCCACTCCAGCTCGTTGCGCTCCACGATCAGCGCGCCGGGGACCAGCCCGTCCCGCTCGCGCAGCGCCGCGTACCTGGTGTCCACCAGGAGCGCGTCACCCGCCTCGTACGCCTCGTGGGCCGCACGGGGCTCGATCCGGTCCAGGCCGGACCTGACTCGCTCCAACAACTCGTCGATTCCCACCCGTTCGGCCTCGTTCCGCTCGCTCACTGCCAGTCCTCCGGGCGCTCGACCTGCTCAAGACGGAGCACCGCGCCCGAGCGGCTGAAGCGCCGGAGCAGCGGGAGCGGCGGATAGTACGCGTGCACGGACACGGCATGCGTGTCACGGGACTCGTTGAGCACCTCGTGCACATGGTGCTGCCCGAACGCGCGCCCCTTGCCCTCCGGCAACCGCCGTTCGCGGTCGACCCCGTCGGCCAGTTCCAGGGTCTTCCAGCCGCTCGACGGCAGCCGTACCGCCAGCGAGTTCTCCTTCAGGGTGCCGCGCGCGGTGGCGAACGCGCCCTGCGACTCGGCGTGGTCGTGCCAGCCGGTGCCCGTCCCGGGCGGCCAGCCGATCAGCCACGCCTCGCTGCCGCCGGGGCCGTCGAGCCGTACCCACGTACGCCCCTCCGGGTCGAGCGGGAGGGAGTCGATCAGTCCGGTGTCGGCGGCGGTACGGCGGACGAAGTCCAGAAGGTCGGCGGCAGTGGGCGCGAAGGAGCCGGATGAGACAGCGGCAGGCGCTGAAGTCGCGGAGACATGCTGGGACACGGAAGACCATCCTGAGGGTTCGCGGAAGAAGCGCGCGACACGTACGCCGACGTCAGCGGCGAAGGGCACGCGAAGGGAGGGGCGAATTCAGCAGGACGGGCGACACACGCAGCCCGCGTAGCGGACGAGGTCCATATGGACCCTCCGCCACAGGCGCACATCGGTGTCGGTCACGCTCCGGAGTACACCATGTGCGCCCACGAGGGTCAATTGATGTCCGCGGTGCGGTCGCTCTTCTCGGACACGGACTTGGGCACGGACTTGGGCACCGACGTGGACATGGGCTTGGCGACGGCCTGGGATGCGGGCTTCGCGCCAGGCCCGGACCCGGACGCGGGGGTGTTCTTGGTAGCAGGGGGAGCCTTGGGTGCGGTCCTGCGCGGCTCGGGCTCGGCCGCCTTGCCACCCCGCGTCGCGTCCGCCGCCGCGTACAGCTCGTCCGGCCGGACCCCGGGGAACGAGGCGACCAGATGGCCGTCCGGCCGTACCAGCAGGACGGTGTGGGCCGCGGCTCCCGGATACGCCTCGGTCACCAGCAACTCGGCCTTCACCGGCAGCGCCCGTACCGCCTCCACGAGTCGGGGCATCACGCCCGCGCTCATCCAGTGCCGCCGGTCCCACACACCCGTTCCGGGCGCGACCAGGACCACCAGGAGCCGCCCCTGCCCCAGCCGGTCCCGGAGCCGTACGGTCGTGCCGTCCGGCGCGGTCACCCGGACGTCCTCGACCGGTGCGCCCTCGTCCGTACCCACCGCCACCTGGGACACACCGGCGTCCTGGGGCGCGAGGGGGGAGTGCGGATACGCGGGGGGCGCGCCCAGCGGGCCGCGCCCCAGATGCCCATCGGTCAGCAGACTGTCGTGGCTCCGTGTGCCGCCCGAGAGATACGTCCGCAGCCCCCCGCCGCCGCGCAGCACGGGCAGTGACTGGTCGGCGGCCCGCAGCCGGGAGGCCACCGCCGCCCGCCGCTCGCTCTGGTAACTGTCGAGCAGTGTGTCCGAGGCCCCGTGGTGCCAGGCGTACGCGAGCTTCCAGGCCAGGTTGTCGGCGTCCCGCAGCCCCTCGTCGAGGCACTGGGTGCCCACGGCGCCGAGGAGATGGGCGGCGTCGCCCGCGAGGAAGACCCGTTCCACCCGCCAGCGCCGCGCGAGCCGGTGGTGCAGGGTGTGGACGCCGGTGTCGATCAACTCGTACGGAGGAGTCTCCCCGCCGCACCAGCCGGCCAGGGTGTCGCGGATCCTGGAGACGAGCACGTCCGGGGTGACGAGGTCCCCGCGCGGTGGCAGCAGCCAGTCGATCCGCCAGACACCGTCCGGCAGCGGCCGTGCCGTGACCTCCTCGCCACCGCCCCGCCACGGCGGTTGACGGTGCAACAGGGCCTCGCCCGGCCAGGGGAGCTCGGTGCGCAGCGCGGCGACCGCGTGGCGCTCCACCGCCGTACGCCCCGGGAAGCGGATCGAGAGAAGCTTGCGCACCGTGGAGCGGGCGCCGTCGCAGCCGACCAGATGACTGCCGCGCCACCAGGTCCCGCCGGGACCGCGGGTGTGCGCGGTGACACCGCTCGCATCCTGCTCGATGGTGTCCAGCCGCGCCTCGGGTACCAGCTGGATGAGCGCCTGCCCGGCGATCGCGTCGCGCAGTCCCCGCGTGAGAGCGTGCTGGGGGATGTGCAGGGGAGCGGCGGGGCCCTCGCCGTCACTCTCCGTACCGCCGAGACCGAGGCTCAGCTCGATGTGCCTCATTTGTTGCTTGCGGCGCAGTGAGCGCCAGCCGACCCAGCGGACCCCCTCGTCACGGAGGGTGGCGCAGCCGAGGCGCTCCACCATGGCCGCCATGTCGGCGCGCAGCACGACCGTGCGGGCGGGGCGGGGTTCCTCCTTGCCGGGCCCCTCGTCGAGGACGACGCTGGGCACGCCCTGCGAGGCCAGGGCAAGGGAGAGCGCGAGGCCCACGGGCCCCGCGCCGACGATGATCACCGGGTCCACGGCGCGGCTCCTGAAGGCCGTTCGGTCATGCGGGTAGCACAGCGAAGTGTGGCGCGAGCCCGGTGCGTGATCACAGAACGTATGCAACCCATTGCGGGTGCTTGCGTCAAGCGACGGGGGCAGCGGCGCGACCGCCACTGCCCCCGGATGATGTCACATACTGTCAGTTCTTCGTGATACCAGGCCCGTCGGCGCCGCCCGCGCCGCCGCCGACCGTGTTCCCGAAGGCCTGACCGGCGTCGGCGGTGAGCACGACCTCCTTCGCGGCGGAGTCGGAAGCCAGGATCCCCGTCTTCGCCCGACGGCCCCGCTTCTCGATCCACGTGGCGAGCGCGGAGAGCGCCAGACACATCGCGATGTAGATGATGCCGATGACCACGATGGTGGACACATACGGGTACTGGCCGTTGACCTGCGTGTTGGAGGCGATCAGGCGGGCCGTCTGGAGCAGCTCGGGGTAGAGGATCACGAAGCCGAGCGACGTGTCCTTCAGGGTGACCACCAGCTGGCTGATGATCGTCGGCAGCATGGCCCGGACGGCCTGCGGCATCAGGACCGTCGTCATGACCTGGGTCTTGCTCATGCCCAGGGCGTACGCGGCCTCGCGCTGCCCCTTGGGAACCGCGTTCACGCCGGCGCGCAGGACCTCGGCCTGCACACAGCCGTTGTAGACCGACAGGCCGAGCGCCAGCGCCCACATCGAGTAGTCGACCAGGAAACCGACCCACACGGCGTAGATCGTGATCAGCAGCGGGATCGAGCGGAAGACCTCGATGAAGCCGGTGGCCAGCAGACGGACCGGCTTGTGGTCGGAGAGCCGGGCGACGGCCAGGAGGACACCGAGGACGATCGAGCCGACCGCCGCGAGACCGAACGCCTTCAGGGTGGCGATGACGGCGTCGGCGATGTTCTGCCGGATGCCCGCGTAGTTGAAGATGTCCCACATCGCGGGGTCGAGATGACCCTTTTCGCTCAGCCGGACGACGCTCACGGCGATCAGCGCGACGATGGCGAGGGTGCCCACGACGGCGTAGATCCGGTTGCGGACGCGTGCCTTGGGGCCCGGGGTGTCGTACAGAACACTGGCACTCATCGGGCGACCTCCATGCGGCGCTCAAGGAGACGGAAGATCCCGCTGATGGTGAAGGTGACGACGAGGTACGCGGCGGCGACCCAGACGAAGATCGGGATGATGTCGTAACCCTGCTCGCTCATCAGCGTCTGCCAGCCGAAGAGCTCGGTGACGCTGAAGGCGCCCGCGATGGCCGAGTTCTTGGTGAGTGCGATGAAGATCGAGCTCAGGGGCGGCAGCACGGTCCGGGTGGCCTGCGGCAGCACGATCATCCGCAGGGTCTGGGAGAACGTCATACCGAGCGAGCGGGCGGCCTCCGCCTGTCCGAGCGGCACCGTGCTGATGCCGGACCGGACGGCCTCGCAGATGAACGCGGAGGTGTAGAAGCCGAGCGCGAGCGAGCCGAGCACGAACGGGCTCATACCCGGGAAGAGGATCTCCGGGATGACGAAGAACGAGACCAGGAAGAGCAGCGTCAGCGGGGTGTTGCGCAGCAGGGTGACCCAGAGGGTGCCGAAGAAGCGCAGGGGCGGCACGGGCGAGACCCGGAAGCCGGCGACGATGATGCCGAGGACCAGCGCGATGACCGAGCTGACGGCGGTGATCGACACGGTTCCTATGAAGCCGTCGCGGAACTCCGGGAAATGGTCGAGCAGTACGTTCATGAGGTCTCCGCGTCGGCGGTCAGCGGCCTACGGACAAGGCAGACGGGCAAGGCAGGGGCGGGCGTGCGCGCGCAGGGGGAGCGGCGCCCCGTACACCCGTACGGGGCGCTCGCGTCCAAGCGGGCGATCAGTAGCGGTTGACCGCCGGCGGCTCGACGTACGCGGAGCCGGAGAGACCCAGAGTCGCCTCGTAGATCTTCTTGTACGTGCCGTCCTTGGTGTACTTCTCAAGGATGTCGTTGATCTTGTTGCGCAGGACCGTGTCGTCCTTCGGCACGCCGACACCGTAGGGCTCCTCGGTGAACGGCTTGCCGACCACCTTGAGCTTGCCGGCGTTGGCGGCCGCGTAGCCCTTGAGGATCGAGTCGTCGGTGGTGACGGCGTCGACCTGCTTGGTCAGCAGCTGCTGCACGCAGTCCGAGTACTTGGCGAGCTCGGTGGTCTCGGCGCCGTACTGCGGCTTCTTGATCTCCTGCAGCGGGGTGGAGCCCGTGATGGAGCAGACCTTCTTGCCCTTGAGGGTCTCCGGACCGGTGATCGCGGTCTCGTCCTTGCGGACCAGGAGGTCGGCGCCGGCCTTGTAGTACGGACCCGCGAAGCCGACCTGCGCCTTGCGCTTGTCGTTGATCGTGTACGTACCGACGTAGTAGTCGACCGAACCCTTGGAGATCGCCGTCTCACGGGACTTGGAGTCGACGGTCTTCCACTCGATCTTGTCCTCGGTGAAGCCGAGCTCCGCCGCGATCATCTTGGCGATCTCGACGTCGAAGCCGGACCGCTCCTTCGTGGCCTGGTCCTCGAAGCCGAGGTACGGCTGGTCGGCCTTGGAGCCGATGACCAGCTTGCCGCGCTTCTGCGCCTCCTTGAAGGTGGGCGACTCCAGCTTCACATCGGTGGCGACGATGTACTTGGGGAGCTGGGGGGCGCTCGAGTCGCCGGGCTTCACGGCGGGCTTGTCGCCGGCCGAGCCCTCCTTGCCACCACAGGCGGTCGCGGTGAGCGCGAGCACGGCGATGGCCACGGCCGCGGACTTGCGGAGCTTCATGGTGAACATCCCTTGGTTCGTGGGTTGTTGGTCGGCAGGGTGAATCATGAGGGCTGACCGTCGTCAGTGGTGCAGGATTTTCGAAAGGAAGTCCTTCGCCCGGTCGCTGCGCGGGTTGCTGAAGAACTCGTCCGGCGTGGCCTGCTCGACGATCTTGCCGTCCGCCATGAACACCACGCGGTTGGCGGCGGAACGGGCGAAACCCATCTCGTGGGTGACGACCACCATCGTCATTCCGTCGCGCGCCAGCTGCTGCATGACCTCGAGGACCTCATTGATCATCTCGGGGTCGAGCGCAGACGTCGGCTCGTCGAACAGCATGACCTTCGGGTCCATCGCCAACGCCCGTGCGATCGCCACGCGTTGCTGCTGACCGCCGGAGAGCTGCGCCGGGTACTTGTCGGCCTGCGTGCCGACACCCACCCGGTCGAGCAGTGCGCGGGCCTTGGCCTCGGCAGCCCCCTTCGCGGTCTTGCGGACCTTGACCTGCCCCAGCATCACGTTCTCGAGCACCGTCTTGTGCGCGAAGAGGTTGAACGACTGGAAGACCATGCCGACGTCGGCGCGCAGCCGGGCCAGCTCCTTGCCCTCCTGGGGCAGTGGCCGGTCGTCGATGGTGATGTGGCCGGAGTCGATCGTCTCCAGGCGGTTGATCGTGCGGCACAGCGTGGACTTACCGGACCCGGAGGGTCCGATGACGACCACGACCTCGCCACGGGCGATGGTCAGGTCGATGTCCTGGAGCACATGCAGCGCGCCGAAGTGCTTGTTCACGTTGGACAGCACGACCAGGTCGCCCGCCGCCTGTACGGCGTCTTCCGAGCCCTTGGTCACTGACACTCCGCTCATCGGCTCTTGCTCCGTCCTCCTCGGTTGGGGAGGACACTAGGCACGCGGTGCTACCAGCGTCATTACATCTGAGCGGAAATTGAGGATAACGATACGGCCGCAACCGGACACACTGCGTGAACAGGACGCCCGGTGGCGTACCGGGTGCATAACAGAAACCCCGGGGCTACAGGGGGACACTTGACTGTGACGGCGACGATCGGCGTTCATGCGTTGGTACACCCTGGTACACAGATAGCCATCACCGTCACACGATCACGAAGCCACCGGAGGGGGGCCATGAGACTTCTGCTCGTCGAGGACGACGACCATGTCGCCGCGGCTCTGTCAGCCGTACTGGCGAAGCACGGGTTCACGGTCACGCACGCTCGAAACGGCGAGGAGGCGCTGCAGGCCGTCCTGCCCGCCGCGCACGGAGAGCGGCCTTCGTACGGGGTGATCCTGCTCGACCTCGGCCTGCCCGACCAGGACGGGTACCAGGTCTGCGGCCGGATCCGTAAGCTCACCGCCACCCCCGTGATCATGGTGACGGCGCGGGCGGACGTGCGCTCCCGCATACACGGGCTCAATCTCGGGGCCGACGACTACGTGGTCAAGCCGTACGACACCGGGGAACTGCTCGCCCGGATCCACGCCGTCAGCCGGCGTACGGCCAGTGGCGAGGAGTCCGGCGCGGCCGGCGACGACGCGGCGCTACGGCTCGGATCCGTTGTCATCGAGCTGCCCACCCGCCGGGTCAGCGTCGACGGCGCCGCCGTGCAGCTCACCCGCAAGGAGTTCGATCTGCTGGCCCTGCTCGCCCAGCGGCCCGGTGTGGTCTTCCGGCGCGAGCAGATCATCAGCGAGGTCTGGCGCACCAGTTGGGAGGGGACCGGCCGCACGCTCGAGGTGCATGTCGCCTCGCTGCGCTCCAAGCTGGCCATGCCCGCCCTGATCGAGACCGTGCGTGGCGTCGGCTACCGCCTGGTCGTCCCGGCCGCGTAGCCGCCCGGGCCCCACGTGCGCACCCGCCTCCTCCCGCTTCTCCTCGTCCTGATGGCCGGGGTGCTGCTCGCCCTCGGCTTCCCGCTCGCCGCCAGCCTGGCCGCGGCCGAGCAGCAGCGGGTGATCGTCGACCGGCTCGACGACGCGGCGCGGTTCGCCGCGCTCGCGCAGTTCGTCAGCGAGACCGACCCCGGGATCGACGAGCGCCGTACGACGCTGCGCGGCGAACTCGACAGCTACCACGACGTGTACGGCATTCGTACCGGCATCTTCTACCGCGACTACCGGGCCATGGCCGCCGCTCCCTCGGACTGGGGCGTACCCGACGAGGGCGAGGGCCGCAGGGCCTTCCAGGAGGCGCTGCTCGGACGCCGCAGCCACGACCCGCCGCAGGTCTGGCCCTGGCAGCCGAACGCCCGCCTCACCATCGCCTCGCCCGTCGTACGGGACGGTGACGTCGTCGCCGTCGTGGTCACCGACTCGCCCACCGGGCAGCTGCGTTCGCGCATCCTGCACGGCTGGCTGATCATCGCGGCGGGCGAGTTCGCGGCGATGCTGCTCGCCGTCGGCGCCGCCTTCCGGCTCACCGGCTGGGTGCTGCGACCGGTCCGGGTCCTCGACGCCGTCACGCACGACATCGCCACCGGTCAGATGAACTCCCGGGTGGCCGAGACGGGTGGTCCGCCCGAACTGCGCCGACTGGCCCGCTCGTTCAACGAGATGGCCGACAACGTCGAGGACGTGCTGGAACAGCAGCGGGCCTTTGTCGCCGACGCCTCCCACCAGTTGCGCAACCCGCTCTCCGCGCTGCTGCTGCGCATCGAGCTGCTCGCCCTCGAACTGCCCGAGGGAAACGAGGAGATCGCCTCCGTACGCACCGAGGGCAAGCGGCTCGCACAGGTCCTCGACGACCTGCTCGATCTGGCGCTCGCCGAGCACGCAGCCGCCGATCTTCGGCTCACCGACATCGGCGCGCTGGCGGCCGAGCGGATGTCCGCCTGGCGGCCGCTCGCCGAGGAGAAGGGCGTGCGGCTGAGCGGCGAACGGCGCGCGGTGACGGCGTGGGCGGACCCGGTGGCGCTCTCCAGCGTGCTGGACGCGGTGATCGACAACGCGCTGAAGTTCACGCCGTCGGGCGAGGAGGTGACGGTCGCCGTCGCGTCCGGTGGAGACACCTGCACGATCGTGGTGGCGGACCACGGCCCGGGGCTGACGGGCGAGGAGCTCGAACGGGTCGGCGACCGTTTCTGGCGCAGCAACCGACACCAGAACATCAAGGGCTCGGGCCTGGGGCTGTCCATCTCCCGGGTCCTGCTGGCGGCAGGGGGTGGCTCGATCGCGTACGCACCGAACGAGCCGCACGGGCTGCGGGTGACGGTCACGGTGCCGAGGACGGGGCCGCAGGGGCGGTGAGGGGGCGGTGTTGGTCCTTGGGGGTACGGCTCGGGGCTCGGGGCTTGGCGTTTGGGGCTCGCGGTTCGTGGCCGGCGGCTGGCGGCCTGCGGTTCACGGCGTAGGGCATACGGCAATCGGCTGCTGCCGCGGCCACTGTCTGCGACTGCGACTGCGGTTTACGGCTTCACGGAGCGGTAGTAGCGCTGGGCGCCCTCGTGCAGGGCCAAGGGCTCCGTATAGATGGCGGTCCGCAGATCGACCAGCTGGGCCGGGTGCACCTGGCCGCCGATCCGGTCACGGCTTCTGATCACTGTGCGGGTGAAACCCTCCACGAGCGACGAATCCGACGCGTCGGTCGTCACGAGGAGGTTCGCGACGGCGAGCGTCTCCACCGGTTGTCCGTCCTGCGCGCGGGTGTAGGCGTCGGCCGGGATGACGGCGGAGCGGTAGTGGCGGTTCGACTCGCCGACGTCGTGGAGGTTGTCGACCAGCGTCGCGTCCAGCGGAACGAGCCGTACCGGAAGGCGCTCGGAGAGTTCCTGGACGGCTTGGGTGGGCAGACCGCCGGACCAGAAGAACGCGTCCAGCTGCCCGCGCTCCAGGAGGCCCGGCATCGTGTCGATGCCGGCCGACACCGGCTTGATGTCGACGTCGGGAGTGAGGCCCCCTGCCGCGAGGACCCGGTCCGCGATGAGCCGGACCCCGGAGCCCTCCTGACCGACGCCGACCCGCAGCCCGCGCAGGTCGGCGACCGACCGCACGGGGGCTCCCTTGCGGACGACGAGCTGAACGTAGTCGTCGTAGAGGCGGGCACAGCCGCGCAGCTGGTCGAACCCGGGCTTCCGGTCCCGCTGGTACTGCGCCACGGCATCGGAGGTCGCGATGGTGAAGTCCGCCTCGCCGGATGCCAGCCGCGCGAGATTCTGCTGGGAGCCCTCGCTGTTCCGGAGCGCTATCGAGACGTCCGGCAGATCACGGGCGAGGGCTTGCTGCAAGAGCTCGCCGTACCGCTGGTAGACGCCGGTGGGGACTCCCGTACTGAATGTGACCTGTCCACTGGGCGCGGGCGTACCGAAAGGAACCAGCCACCAGACGAGCAGCCCGCACACCACCAGAACCGCCGCCGACACCGGGAGCAGGCGACGACGGACCGCACGGGAGAACGACTGGAGCATGGCGCGATCCTGCCAGCTCGGATGCCGACCTGGCCAGGCCGGCCGGACGGGGCCCGCAGGGGCGGCGCCCATCCTCGACCTTCCCACGCCGGCTGTGGGCACCCGTTCCGCCGGGGCGGGCGCACCCTCAACCCCCGCTTACCCCTGTTGTGGACAGCTGTTCCGCTGGGCCTGCGGGTCCCCTCCCCGCACGAAGGCTGCGGAGGGTGGGGCACAACGGACGGCGCGCCCCTGCCGGGCGCAGGCTCCCGGTCCGTAAGGTGCCCACGGGTGCGGCGGTACGGCGCAGCCCCGACGGAGCCGGTGGCCACCACCGGCTGGGACTCGACCTCACTGTGGTGTTCCACCCGGTACCGGGAGCGCCTCGTGCAAAAGATCCAGGACCGCCTTGGCGGCCGGGCCGGACGGGCCCTCGGTGCGCCAGGCCAGGGCGACGCGGCCACGCGCGCGTGGATCGGCCAGCGGCCGGAGCCGTAGCCCCGAGAGCGCCGCCGCCTCCTCCGGACGCGCCGGAAGAACCGCCACCCCCAGCCCCCGCGCCGCCAGCTGCGCCAGCAGATGGGGCGCGGCCGCCTCGAAGGCCACATGCGGGGCGAAGCCCGACTCCGCGCACAGCCGGTCGAGGACCCCACGCACCCCCGTCCCACGCGGCAGGCAGATCAGCCGTCGGCCGCGCAACGCGGAGAGCGCCAGCTCCCCGCCCTCGCTCGCCAGCTCGTCGCCCGAGGTCACCGCGGCGACCAGCGGCTCGTCGACCACCAGCCGCAGCGCGAGTCCCGGCAGCGGCCCCGCTTCCGCGAGACCGACCATCGCGATGTCGAGCTCACCGGCGCGCAGCGCGCCCAGCATCCGCGCCGACGTGTCCTCGGTGAGCGCGATCTCCACCTCGGGATGCGAGGCGTGGAAGTCGGCCAGCAGCCCCGCCATGTCGAACGCGTGAGCGGCGGCTCCCGACACGATCCCGATCGCCACCCGCCCCCGCAACAGCCCCGTGAACTCGGCGACCGTCTCCCGTACCGCGTCGACGGCGGCCAGAGCCGCCCGCGCGTACGGCAGCACCGCCGCCCCCACCTCCGTCGGCGTGACCGCGCGCCCCGACCGGTCGAGCAGCCGTTGACCCAGCTCCCGCTCGAGCTGCGCGATCTGCGCGCTGACCCCCGGCTGCGCCACATGGAGGCGCGCGGCGGCCCGGGTGAAGTTGGCCTCCTCGACCACCGTCACGAAGTACCGCAGCTGACGAAGTTCCATAACCAGTGATTCTAGAAACCAGAAGATGCATGTCTTGGACTTATGGAGACCCCGCGCCCAGGCTGAAGCCATGGGAATCAGAGACGACATCGCCTCCGAACGCCGCGAGCTCGCCGCCCTCCTCGGCACTCTCACGCACGCGCAGTGGGACACGCCCAGTCTCTGCGCGGGATGGCGGGTGCGGGAGGTGGCCGCCCACATGACCATGGCCATGCGTCACTCCGTCCCGCGCATCGCCGCCGAGCTCGTCAGGAGCCGCGGCAGCCTCGACCGCATGGCCGACCGTCTCGCGCGCCACGACACCGCCGGCCTGAAAGCGGAGGAGCTGGCCGCTTCCCTGCGTGACAACGCCGACCACCCCTGGAAGCCGCCGGTCGGCGGTCACGCGATGGCGCTCGCCCACGACGTGATCCACGGCCTCGACATCACCGTCGCCCTCGGTCTCGAGCGACGCGTACCGGAGGGCCGACTGCGCACCGTCCTCGCGCGGGTCACCCCCCGAGGCGCCCGCTTCTTCGGCGCCGACCTCGGCGGGATCGCCCTCCGCGCCGACGACCTCGACTGGTCATTCGGCAGTGGTGCACCGGTGACCGGCAACGCGCAGGACCTGCTGCTCCTCGCCTTCGGTCGCCGACTGCCCGGCGGCCGCCTGCGTGGCGCAGAGGCGGAGCGCTTCGTCAGCGCGTGACCGCGGGGGCTTCATCAAGCCGTCCACTCCGGTGAGCCGAGGGTCACAACTCGGCCGCCTGGCTCCTCAACCACCCGAGCAGCCCGGCGATCCGGCCGTCCTGCTCGGGCGGCTGCGGGCTCAGCAGGTGGTACCCCGTCCCGTCCGCGACCAGGCCGAACGGTGCCACCAACTGTCCGCGCACCAGATCGTCATGGACGAGCGCGTACGGGCCGATGGCGACACCGACGCCCGCGACGGCCGCCTGCAGCGCCAGATAGAAGTGCTCGAAGGTCTGCTCCTCGGCGGCCTCGACCCGTCGACGTGCCAGACGCTGCCAGTCCTCCCAGGCCCGCGGCCGGGTGCTCGTGTGCAGAATCGTCACGCCGACGACGCCCCCCTTGCCCGTCATCCGCTCAGCCATGTCCGGACTGCAGACCGGACCGATCCGCTCCATGAACAGCGGAGAGCGGCTCACCTCCTCCGGTACCGGAAAGTCGTCGCGGCGCAGCGCGACGTCGATGGTGTCCCGATCGAACGACACGGGCCCACCGCCCGCCGAAAGATGCACGGTGAGACCGGGTACCTGGACGGCGAGGTCCGGCAGGCGGGGGATGAGCCAGCGCATCAACAGCGTGGGCTCGCAGGACAGCGCGAGCGGGCCGCCGCGTTCCCGGCGCGCGACCTCCCGGGCGGCCGTGTCGACCTGATCGAGTGCGTCACGGACGGCGGCCGCCAGACGGCGCGCCTGCGGTGTGGGGCGCAGGGACCGTGTCCCACGCTCGAAGAGGGTGACGCCCAGGGACTTCTCCAGGTTCTGGATCTGACGGCTGACCGCGCCGTGGGTGACATGGAGCTCCTGAGCGGCTCGGGTCATGCTCGCGTGCCGCACGGTCGCCTCGAAGGGCAGCAGCGAATTCAGTGGAGGAAGGTCGGGCCAGCGCATGTGTGAAATCTACTCACAGGTGGGGTGAGAAGGAATCGCTTGTCCAGCGGCTTTCCGGGCGTCAGTGTTGATGTCGTCACCGGTCGGCGATCCGAGGAGGACGACGCATGTGGGTGGGACCCCAGGACGATCCCGTGTCGAGCATCGCGGTGCTCGCGGACGATCTCACCAGCGCCGGCGACGGCGCGGCGCCGTTCCGCAGGGCCGGGCACCAGGCGAAGGTCCTGCTGACCCCAGTCGAGGGTGACGCCGGTTCCGGCGGGCGGAACGTGTACGAAGCGGCCGCGTCGGCCCCGGACGGTGTCGTCGCCCTCGACCTCGGCAGCAGGCTGCTGGACGAGCCGGCCGCCGAGACCCGGACCACGCAGGCCGCCCGCGCGTTCGCGACGGCAGACCTGTTGGTCAAGACGGTCGACTCGACACTGCGGGGGCATGTGGCGGCCGAGGTCCGCGCCGCCCACGTCGGTTCGGGCCGGCGGGCGGTCGTCGTCGCGCCCGCGTTCCCCGCTGAGGGCAGGACCACGCTCCGCGGGATTCAGCACGTGCAGGGCGTGCCGGTGCACGACACGGAGTTCGCCCGAGACCCGGCGCACCCGGTGCGCTGCTCGGACCTCACGCGGCTGCTGCCGGAGGCCGAGCATCTGGAACCGGATCAGTTCGAGAAACTGCCCGAACTGATCGGACGGGGAGGTGTGTTCGTCTGCTCGGCGGTCACGGACGTCGATCTCGACCGCCTTGTCTCCTCCGTGCCCCCGGCGCGCGAGGTGCTCTGGGTCGGCTCCCCGGGACTCGCCGCGGCGCTGGCCCGACACCACTCCCGCACGCCGGAGGCCGTTCGCCCGGAGCTTCCCCGCGCCCGGCGCCCGCTCGTGGTCGTCGGCAGCGCGAACCCGGCCACCCGGCGCCAACTGGACCGCATGCGGACGAGAGCGGACGTGGCCACCGCCACTGCCGACGACGACCCCCGTGCGGCCTTCCACGCCTTGCAGGGAGCCTCCGCGCCCGTCCTTGTGGTCCACACCCCCGACGAACGCCTTACCGCCTCCGCCTCCCTCACGGGCAATCTGGCCCACGTGGTAAGGGAGTTGACGACTGCCGGGACCGTCGACGGGCTCGTGCTCACCGGCGGAGAGACCGCCGCAGCCGTTCTCGAAGCGCTCCGGTCCGAGGGCATCGACCTGATCGACGAGCCCGAACCCGGGGTCGCGCGCGGCGTACTGCTCAGTCCGACCCGGATCCCCGTCCTGATCAAAGCCGGCGGCTTCGGCGACGAGGGAACCCTCGACCGCCTGTGCCGCCTCCTCATGGAGGGCGGGCCGGTCTCATGACGACACCTCTGAGGCCGACACCACCCGCCACGCCGCCCATCGCCATCACCATGGGCGACCCGAACGGCATCGGGCCTGAAATCACGGTCAAGGCGTACGCCGACCCACGCCGCCGCCCCACCGCCATCGTCATCGGCGACCCGGACGTCCTCGCCCGGGCCTGCAGCATCACGGGCACCGAGGTGACCGTGCGGCCGGTCGACTCCGTGGCGGAGGCGGTCCACAGCCCCGGATTCATGAACGTCCTGGCCGAAGGCACACTTCCGGAGGACCTGACGCCGGGCACGGTGGACGCCCGCGCCGGAGCCGCTTCCTTCCAGTACGTACGCCGGGGCATCGAACTCGCCCTCCGCGGCGAGATCCGGGCCCTCACCACCGCTCCCATCAACAAGGAGGCACTGCGGCTGGCCGGGCTGCCCTACCCGGGGCACACCGAGATCCTCGCCGAGCTCTCCGGCACGAGCGACTACGCGATGATGATGGCCAACGATGGGCTACGGGTCGTCCTGGTCACCGTCCACCAGTCCCTGCGCACCGCGCTCGACGCGCTCACCACCGCCCGCGAGCTGGAGATCATCCGGCTGACGCACCGCACGCTCCGGGCCGGCGGCCGCACGGGCACCCGCCCACGTATCGCCGTCGCCGCACTCAACCCGCACGCGGGGGAGAACGGGCTCTTCGGGCGCGAGGATCACGACATCATCGAACCGGCCGTCCGGGCCGCGAGGGGCGAAGGCATCGACGCCAGCGGCCCCTGGCCCGCCGACACGGTCTTCATGCGTGCCCGTGCCGGAGAGTTCGACGCGGTCGTCGCGCAGTACCACGACCAGGGGCTCATACCCGTCAAATACCTGGGCCTGGAGCACGGAGTCAACATCACCATCGGCCTGCCGTTCGTACGGACCAGCGTCGACCACGGCACGGCCTTCGACCTCGCCGGCCAGGGCACCGCCGACCACACCAGCCTGCTCACCGCCCTCCACCATGCCGACGACCTCGCCGGTACGGAAACCGGCACCGCCGCCGCTGCCGGTACGGGGTCGTCGATCGCCAAACCGACCGACACCTGACCCGATCGCGCCCGCATGGGCCCGCCCGGCCACGGGCACTGCGCCCGCCGTCACCGGCCCGGCGGCGCCGCCACGCCAACGGGCCACGGGCACTGCGCCCGCGGTCACCGGCCCGGCGGCACCGCCACCAGCACCGCGCCCTCACCCGCACAGGCTTCAGCCCGCCCGCCCCGCGCCTGCACTGGCACCGCGCGCTCTCACCCGTATGCACAGGCCCCCGCTCCGCCCCGGCCCGCCCCGACCTGGAGGACTCTCGCCGTGGACTTCATCTTCATGCTCACCCGTGACGACCGGACCGTCACCGACTGCCTCGACGTCCTCGACACCGTCCGCGACCTCGGTATCGCGCACATCGGCTTCAAGGACATGGGCGTCGAGCCCGGCACACTCGCCCTCCTCCACCGGCAGATCAAGGACATGGGTGCCACCAGCTACCTGGAGGTGGTCAGCACCACGCGCGAGCAGGCCCTCGCCTCGGTGAAGTCCGCGATCGACCTGGGTGTGGACCGGCTCATGGGCGGCACCTGGATCGACGAGACACTGGCCCTGCTCGCCGGCACCGGCATCGAGTACCTCCCCTTCGCAGGCGAACCGCTCGGTCACCCCACGCGCCTGGCCGGAGACGCGGCCCGCATCGCCGACGACTGCCGCCGAGCCGAGGCGGCGGGCTGCGCGGGCGTGGACCTCCTCGCCTACCGGGCCACCGACGCGGATCCGCTCGCCCTGGTCCGTGCCGCCCGGGCCGCGACCACCGGCCGCCTCGTGGTGGCCGGAAGCATCACCACCGCCGACCAGATACAGGCACTCGCGGACGCCGGGGCCGACGCCTTCACCATCGGCTCCGCCGCCTTCAGCGGCTCCCTCAGGCCCGACGCGGGAACACTCCGGTCCCAGCTGGCCGCCGCCGTCGAGGCCACGTCCACGGCGGTGCGCTGAAGGGCTGCGGCAGGGCACCGGAGACTTCGCAGTGGCCTTCCGGCGGCCTTCCGGTGGCCTCGGGACCGCCCGGCGACGGCTCGGGGCGGGGCAATGCCCGGCACCGCATACCCTTGTGCCATGACCAGCAGCGACCGGAGCCAGACAGTGGACGTCCAGCGAACCTACGAAGTGCGCACTTACGGGTGCCAGATGAACGTCCATGACTCCGAGCGGCTCTCCGGTCTGCTGGAAGACGCCGGCTACGTCCGAGCCCCCGAGGGCTCCGACGGTGACGCCGACGTGGTCGTCTTCAACACCTGCGCCGTCCGTGAGAACGCGGACAACAAGCTGTACGGCAACCTGGGCCGGCTCGCCCCCAGGAAGACCACGCGCCCCGGCATGCAGATCGCCGTGGGCGGCTGTCTCGCCCAGAAGGACCGCGACACCATCGTCAAGAAGGCCCCCTGGGTCGACGTCGTCTTCGGCACGCACAACATCGGCAAGCTGCCGGTCCTCCTGGAGCGCGCCCGCGTCCAGGAGGAGGCCCAGATCGAGATCGCCGAGTCGCTGGAGGCCTTCCCCTCCACGCTGCCGACCCGCCGCGAGTCCGCGTACGCCGCCTGGGTCTCGATCTCCGTCGGCTGCAACAACACCTGTACGTTCTGCATCGTCCCGGCGCTGCGCGGCAAGGAGGAGGACCGTCGCCCCGGCGACATCCTCGCCGAGATCGAGGCCCTGGTCGCCGAGGGCGTCTCGGAGATCACCCTGCTCGGCCAGAACGTCAACGCGTACGGCTCCGACCTGGGCGACCGCGAGGCCTTCTCCAAGCTGCTCCGCGCCTGCGGCGAGATCGAGGGCCTGGAGCGGGTCCGCTTCACCTCGCCGCACCCCCGTGACTTCACCGACGACGTCATCGCGGCGATGGCCGAGACGCCGAACGTGATGCCGCAGCTCCACATGCCGCTGCAGTCCGGCTCGGACACGGTCCTGAGGGCGATGCGCCGCTCGTACCGGCAGGAGCGTTTCCTCGGGATCATCGAGAAGGTGCGCGCCGCCATCCCGCACGCCGCCATCTCCACCGACATCATCGTGGGCTTCCCCGGCGAGACCGAGGAGGACTTCGAGCAGACGATGCACACGGTCCGCGAGGCACGCTTCGCCAACGCCTTCACCTTCCAGTACTCCAAGCGCCCCGGGACCCCCGCGGCCGAGATGGAGGGGCAGATCCCCAAGGAGGTCGTGCAGGCGCGCTACGAGCGCCTCGTAGCCCTCCAGGAGGAGATCTCCTGGGAGGAGAACAAGAAGCAGGTCGGCCGGACCCTGGAGGTCATGGTCGCCGAGGGCGAGGGACGCAAGGACGGCTCCACCCACCGCCTCTCCGGCCGCGCCCCCGACAACCGGCTCGTCCACTTCACCAAGCCGGAGACCGAGGTCCGCCCCGGCGACGTGGTGACCGTCGAGATCAGCTACGCCGCCCCGCACCACCTGCTCGCCGAGGGCCCGACGACGTCCGTACGTCGTACCCGCGCCGGCGACGCGTGGGAGAAGCGCACCGCCGCGGCCGACGCCAAGCCGGCGGGCGTCCTGCTCGGCCTGCCGAAGATCGGCGTGCCCGAGCCGCTGCCCGAGGCCTCGGCCCCGGCCTGCGGGAGCCACTGACACCGGGGTGAGTCACCGAACCCGTTCCGGCTCGGTGGCGGGGGACCGGAGCACGTCGCAGTAGGCTGCGGATCATGCTTGTCGCCGCAGCTGTGTGCCCCTGTCCTCCCCTGCTCGTGCCCGAGGTGGCGGCCGGAGCCGCCGGTGAGCTCGACGCAGCCCGTACAGCCTGTTCCGACGCCGTCGGGCTGCTCGCCGCCTCTCGGCCCGATCGCCTCTATGTCGTCGGCCCCGCCGACGAGAGTGCGCGCGGACCCTTTCCCGCCGGTTCGGCCGGCAGCTTCGCGCCCTTCGGCGTCGACCTCTCCGTCACGCTCGGCGACGGACCGGCCGGAGAGCGGCGGCTGCCCGCCTCCCTCGCCGTCGCCGCCTGGCTCCTGGAACGCACCGACTGGGCCGACGCCCCCGTCGAGGGGCTCGGCGTCGGCGAACCCCTGGAGCCCACGAAGTGCGTCTCCACCGGCCGGGAGCTGGCCGCCACGGCCGACCGCGTCGCGCTGCTCGTGATGGGCGACGGCAGCGCCTGCCGGACCCTCAAAGCACCCGGCTATCTGGACGAGCGGGCCGCCGCGTTCGACGCGGAGGCCGCCCGGGCCCTGGGCGCCGCGGACGTGGACGCGCTCCTGGCGCTGGACGAGAACCTCGCGTACGAGCTCAAGGCTGCCGGCCGGGCCCCCTGGCAGGTCCTCGCGGGCGCCGCGGAAGGCGCGGGCCTCGACGGGAGGCTGCTGTACGAGGACGCGCCGTACGGCGTCGGCTACTTCGTGGCCGCCTGGTCGTAGACCGCTTCGGAGACGGCTCTCCGGAACACGAAACGGCGGACGGCCGCGGAGCTGAGTGCTCCGCGGCCGTCCGCCGTGCGGAGGGACCGTCAGGTGACGCAGTGCGTCAGGCGGCCGGCGGCGGGGTCGGGCCTTCGCCCTTCGGGCCGTCGTCCTTGTGGGCGATCCGGTCAAGGGCGCCCTTGGCCTTGCCGGTGCCCGATTCGATCTTGGCGCTGTACTTGCCCTTGGTCTTCTCGTCGACGAGCTTCGCGGCCTTGTCGACGCCGTGCTCGATCTTCTCCCCGTGCTGCTGCGCGAGATCGGAGACCTTGTCCTTGGCCGGGGCGAGCTTGGCCTTCAGTGAATCCAGGAGACCCATGGGTCACCTTCCCTCCGGTCGGTCCGTATGCCGTGCCTTGTATCCAGGCGCTACTTCCGGGCGCTCTCGCCGGCCTCGTTGTCCGCGGCCGCCTCGACCGACTGCTGCTTCGGGATCTCCACCGACTCGACCACGTCCACGACATCGGCCGTCTCCGCGGTCTCGCCGGCCCCGGCACCCTCCGGCGCCTCGGTCTCGGAGTCCCCTGCGTCGAGCGCGGACGCCTCGGCCTTCTCCGCGTCCTCCTGCGTCTCCGTCGGAGCGACGACCTGGGCCTCCTCCGTTGACGCCTCGGCAGCTTCCTTGCCCTTACGGCGAAACATTGCAAAAACGCCCATTACCACTCCATAGCGTACTCGTGTGGGAGAAGCCCCGCGGCGCCTGGGGCGCCCTCTTGCGCCACCCGGCGCAGCCGGTACGGAAACCGGCGGTCGGAACCTCGCAACTGGCAACGAACCCGGATGCGGGCCGTCACGTCGCTCATTCGGGGACCCGCCGAGAGGTTTGCGAGACTGGGGCGGTGAGAAGTGCAGCTCCCGCCCCGCGGGTCATCGCCGTCGTCGGTCCCACTGCGGCCGGAAAGTCCGATCTGGGTGTATTTCTGGCCCAGCAGTTGGGCGGCGAGGTCGTCAACGCCGACTCGATGCAGCTCTACCGAGGGATGGACATCGGAACCGCCAAGCTGACGCTCGATGAGCGTGGTGGCATCCCGCATCACCTCCTCGACATCTGGGACGTGACGGAGGCGGCCAGCGTCGCCGAGTACCAGCGCCTCGCACGCGCGGAGATCGACCGGTTGCTCGCCGCGGGCCGTACGCCCGTCCTGGTCGGCGGCTCCGGCCTGTACGTGCGCGGCGCCATCGACGCCCTCGAGTTCCCGGGCACCGACCCGGCCGTACGAGCCCGCCTGGAGGCGGAGCTGGAGGAGCGGGGCTCGGGTGCCCTGCATCTCCGCCTCGCCGCGGCCGACCCCGAGGCCGGGCGGGCGATCCTGCCCAGCAACGGCCGCCGCATCGTCCGGGCGCTCGAGGTCATCGAGATCACGGGCAAGCCCTTCACCGCCAACCTGCCCGGGCACGACTCGGTCTACGACACCGTGCAGATCGGCGTCGACGTGGAGCGCCCCGAGCTCGACGAGCGGATCACCACGCGCGTGGACCGGATGTGGGAGGCCGGGCTCGTGGCGGAGGTGCGCACCCTGGAGGCGCAGGGGTTGCGGGAGGGGCGCACGGCCGCACGTGCGCTCGGCTACCAGCAGGTGCTCGCGGCGCTCGCGGGGGAGTGCACCGAGGACGAGGCGCGCACCGAGACCGTGCGCGCCACCAAGCGCTTCGCGCGCCGTCAGGATTCGTGGTTCCGGCGCGACCCGCGCGTTCACTGGCTGAGCGGTGCGGCAGAACACCGGCGGGAACTCCCCCGAGAGGCGCTGGCGTTGGTCGAACGAGCGGTTACAGCCTGATCACGTGATGGCATCGGGACGCCATGCCCGTCATTCCAGTGGTCTTCGGCGTGCCATCATCGAGCATCGATCGACCAAGTGGAGTCCGAGTGGGAGGGCGCGTGGCGATGGAGGCCGGCCCTCGCGACAGAGAACAGAACGACGCGATCCGGGGCGAAGCCCCGGGTGACGCGCCCGGTTTGAGCCCGGACGGTCCGGACGACGCCGAAGGCACCGCCGTCGAGGTCGACGCCGACGAGGTCGAGGTCGAACTGCGGCCCCAGCGACGTCTGCGGATCTGGCAGCTGGCGCCCATCGTGGGTCTCGCCGCCGTCGGCTCGCTGATGTTCGCCTTCCCCCTCGCCTTCGGTTCCGGTGAGGGCGGCGCCGTCGTCGCCATGCTCGGTCTGCTGATCAGCTCCTGCGCGGCGGGCTGGGGCATGATGGCCGCCCGCAAGGTCGGTCACACCTGGCCCGGCCTCCCGGCCCGCGGCTCCGGTGAGCGGCCGAACTGGCGGGTGATCGCCCTGTACGTGTTCTTCAGCGCGCTCCTCGTCGTCCTGGCCGTCTGGCGCGTGGCCCGCCTCCGCTGACCCCGCCGCCCGGGCGCCTTACAGCCCTGTCGGCCTGCGTCCCGGCCGCCCGGCACGCCGTCGCTCGCTCCGTGGACCGTCGAGGACCTTGTCGGACCCGACCCGTACAGTTGATCCCGTGACCACCACGCAGACCTCGCCGCTCGCATTCCTCAAGGGCCACGGGACCGAGAACGACTTCGTGATCGTCCCCGACGCCGACAACGCCGTCGAGCTGCCCGCAGGGGCCGTCGCGCGGCTGTGCGACCGACGGGCCGGTGTCGGCGGCGACGGGCTGCTGCACGTGGTCCGCAGCGCCGCCCACCCCGAGGCCAGGGCCATGGCCGACGAGGCCGAGTGGTTCATGGACTACCGCAACGCGGACGGTTCTGTCGCCGAGATGTGCGGCAACGGCGTCCGTGTCTTCGCCCGCTACCTGCAGCACGCCGGACACGTCACGGCCGGCGAGGTCGCCGTCGCCACCCGCGGCGGGATCAAGCGGGTCCACCTCGACAAGGACGGCTCCGTCACCGTCTCCATGGGGCGCGCCCGCCTTCCCGAGGACGGCGTCGTCGTCACCGTCGACGGCCGCAGCTGGCCCGCACGCAACGTGAACATGGGCAACCCGCACGCCGTGGCCTTCGTCGACAGCCTCGACCACGCGGGCAACCTGTTCACCGAGCCGCCGTACGCCCCCGCCGAGGTCTACCCGGACGGCGTGAACATCGAGTTCGTCGCCGACCGAGGCCCCCGCCACGTCGCGATGCGCGTGCACGAGCGCGGCGCCGCCGAGACCCGTTCCTGCGGTACGGGCGCGTGTGCCGTCGCCGTGGCAACCGCCCGCCGGGACGGCGCCGACCCTGCCGTGATCGGGATGCCCGTCACGTACACCGTGGACGTCCTCGGTGGCACGCTGATCATCACCGAGCACCCCGACGGCGAGATCGAGATGACCGGCCCGGCCGTCATCGTCGCCGAGGGCACGATCGACCCGTCCTGGCTCGGCGCCGGAGAATTCGAAACAGTCAACGACTGATCCGTCGCTCGAATGGGTGATCCGCTTCACGCTGGGCGAGAGCGTGACTGCGCCACGTGGTGGGGTCGGTAGCATCAAGCACCGGCCCGGCAGGCACGCCTTGCCCGCCCACCGCCGGTCGACGCCGCCGGAGGTGCCCCATGAGCGCAGAGGCCACCAATCCCGTGAGCGCAGCGGAGGCCACCGGCCCCGACGCTCCCAGCCGCAGGCGCGCCCGTCCGAGGATCGACCTCCGCAGGCTGGGCCGCGCCGCTCTCCTCGGTCCCACCACCAGGGACCGGCTGCTCGACGCCATCGGGCACGTCGCCGAGGCGCACCGCGCGCACCATCCCGACGCCGACCTCGCCGTGCTGCGCCGGGCGTACGTCCTCGCGGAGTACTCGCACCGCGGACAGTTCCGCAAGAGCGGCGAGCCGTACATCACCCACCCGCTCGCGGTCACCCTGATCCTTGCCGAACTCGGAGCCGAGACCACGACCTTGACCGCCGCCCTGCTCCACGACACCGTCGAGGACACGGAGGTGACGCTCGATCAGGTTCGCAAGGAGTTCGGCGACGAGGTCGCCTATCTCGTCGACGGCGTCACCAAATTGGAGAAGGTCGACTACGGAGCAGCCGCCGAGCCGGAGACCTTCCGCAAGATGCTCGTCGCCACCGGCAACGATGTCCGGGTCATGTCGATCAAGCTCGCCGACCGGCTCCACAACATGCGCACCCTGGGCGTGATGCGACCCGAGAAACAGGTCCGGATCGCCAAGGTCACCCGCGACGTCCTCATCCCGCTCGCCGAGCGGCTCGGTGTCCAGGCGCTCAAGACCGAGCTGGAGGACCTCGTCTTCGCGATCCTCCACCCCGAGGAGTACGAAGCGACCCGGGCGCTGATCGCCGAGAACACCGGCGCGGGCGACGCGCTCGCCGCCATCGCCGACAGCGTCTCCGCCGTCCTGAGGGACGCGGACATCGCCGCCGAAGTCCTCGTCCGGCCACGGCACTTCGTCTCCGTCCACCGTGTCCGCCTCAAGCGCGGTGACCTGCGGGGCAGCGACTTCGGGCGGCTCCTCGTCCTCGTGGGCGAGGACGCCGACTGTTATGCGGTCCTCGGGGAACTCCACACGTGTTTCACCCCGGTGATCTCCGAGTTCAAGGACTTCGTCGCCGCCCCCAAGTTCAACCTGTACCAGTCGCTGCACACTGCCGTCGCCGCCCCGGACGGTGCCGTCGCCGAAGTCCTCATCCGTACGCACCAGATGCACCAGGTCGCCGAGGCCGGCGTGGTCGCGCTCGGAAACCCGTACACCCCTCCGGCGGGCGGTGACGGCCCCGAGCCGGCCGACGACGGGGAGCGCGTCGACCCCACCCGCCCCGGCTGGCTCTCCCGGCTCCTCGACTGGCAGCAGGCCACCCCCGACCCCGACACCTTCTGGACCTCCTTGCGCGCGGACCTCGCGGAGGACCAGGAGATCACCGTCTTCCGCGCCGACGGCAGCGCCCCTGGCAAGATCAGCCTCCCGGCCGGCGCGAGCTGCGTCGACGCCGCCTACGCTCAGCACGGCGACGCCGCCCACGGCTGTCTCGGCGCCCGCGTCAACGGGCGCCTGGCCACGCTCAGTACAGTGCTGAACGACGGCGACACCGTGCAGCTGCTGCTCGCCCAGGACGCCACGTCGGGGCCGTCCCCCGAGTGGCTGGAGCACACCCGTACCCCCGCCGCGCGCATCGCGATCACCGCCTGGCTCCAGGCACACCCGGAAGCCGTGAGAGCGCCCGAGGCCGATCCCCGGCCATCGGTCTCCTTCGCCGCCGATCGGCGCTCGGGCGCCAAGCTCCACGCCGACCTGCCGGAGGCAACCGCGACCGACGCCGTCGTACGGCCGGCCGGCTGCTGCACCCCCGTACCGCCCGACGAGATCACCGGCTTCCAGGTCCGTGGTGGATCCGTCACCGTCCACCGCACCGGCTGCGCCGCCGTCGACACCATGAGGCGGCTCGGGCGCGCTCCGGTCCCCGTCCACTGGGGCGACACCGCCGAGTGCCGTGTGACGCTCGTCGCCGAGTCCTTCGGCCGCCCCCGCCTCCTCGCGGACCTCACCGAAGCCATCGCCACCGAGGGCGTCGCCGTTGTCGCCGCGACGGTCGAGCCCCCCAACGAGCAGCGGGTCCGCCACACGTACACCCTGCAACTTCCCGACGCGGCAGGGCTGCCCGCCCTGATGAGAGCCATGCGGGACGTGCCCGGGGTGTACGACGTGAGCCGCGCCCGGCACCCCGCCTCGCACGAGGAGTGACGTCGGCGCGCATGACGGGCAGCACGCCGGTGACGTCAGCACGGCGGTGACTCCTTCGGGTGGCGGGCGAGCGCGCCGCACGGGGGAGCGGCGCGGGCACTGGTAGCCGTAGCCCATGCCGTTCACACCCCGAAATCGCTCCCCACGCGCGCGTTGGCTGCGTTCCGCCGTCCTGGTCGCCGCCTCGGCCGGGCTCGTCGCCGCCTCCCTTCCCGCACCCGCGCCGCTCGGGATCGGAGACCCGCTCTTCCCCCACCTCGGCAACCCGGGCTACGACGTCCTCTCGTACGACATCGATCTCACCTATCAGGGCAAGAACACCGAGCCGCTCGCTGCGGTGACCCGGATCGACGCCCTCGCCACCGCCGACCTGGAGCGGATCAACCTCGACTTCACCCACGGCAAGGTCTCCTCGGTCACCGTCGACGGCGAACCGGCCGACTTCGTGACCACCGGCGAGGACCTGGTGATCACACCCGCCCAGCCGACCGAGGACGGCGACCCGCTGACCATCGCCGTCACCCACACCAGCGATCCCAGTGGCCCCGCCGACACCGGCGGCTGGGTCCGCACCGGCGACGGTCTCGCCATGGCCAACCAGGCCGACGCCGCCCACCGGGTCTTCCCCTCCAACGACCATCCCGCCGACAAGGCGTTCTTCACCTTCCGGATCACGGTCCCCAGCTCGCTGACGGCAGTCGCCAACGGCCTCCCGGTCGATCAGAAGGCCGACGGGACCACCACGACCTGGACGTACCGCACGACCCACCCCATGGCCACCGAGCTCGCCCAGGTCTCCATCGGCCGCACCACCGTCGTCCACCGGACCGGACCCCACGGGCTCCCCCTGCGGGACGTGGTGCGCACCGCCGACCGTGAGCTCATGGAGCCCTGGCTGAAGCGCACCCCCGGCCACATCGAGTGGATGGAGCGCCAGGTCGGCCCCTATCCCTTCGAGACGTACGGACTCCTGGTGGCCGACGCCGACACCGGATTCGAGCTGGAGACCCAGACCCTTTCTCTCTTCGAGAGAAGGCTCTTCACCGAGCCCGCGTATCCGGAGTGGTACGTCGACTCGATCATGGTCCATGAGCTGGCCCACCACTGGTTCGGCAACAGCGTCTCGCCCCGCACCTGGTCCGACCTGTGGCTCAACGAGGGGCACGCGAGCTGGTACGAGGCGCTGTATGCCGAGGAGACGGCCAAGCAGTCCCTGGAGCAGCGCATGAAGGCCGCCTACGCGGCCTCCGACACCTGGCGTGCCGGCGGTGGACCGCCCGCCGCCCCCGAGCCGCCCACACCCGGCCAGAAGATCAGCCTCTTCCGGCCCGTCGTCTACGACGGCAGTGCCCTGGTCCTCTACGCCCTCCGTCAGGAGATCGGCAAGGAGGCCTTCCAGAGCCTGGAACGCCGCTGGGTGAGCGAGCACGCCGACTCCACCGCCACCACCGCCGACTTCACGGCGCTCGCCTCCGAGATCGCGGGGCGTGACCTCACGTCGTTCTTCGCGGGCTGGCTGTACGCGGAGAAGACCCCGCCGATGCCCGGGCACGCGGACTGGCGCTCCCTCCCGGCCACCAAGGCCCGCAGCGCCGTAAAACCGGGGTGACGGGCCACGCCGGACCGTGTCACCATCGTCAGGTCGACGACGCGGTCGGCCCGGGAATCTTTCCGTGCCGTCACACGTTGTGATCGACGCAACCACTTTCCATCGACGTAAGGATCAAATGACCTCCTCTTCATCCCCTTCCCAGGACGAGCAGAGCTTCGCGGAGACGAGCCGCACCGAGAGCCTTCGGGCCGATGCCCTGATGGAAGAGGACGTCGCCTGGAGCCACGAGATCGACGGAGAGCGGGACGGCGATCAGTTCGACCGCTCCGAGCGCGCGGCCCTGCGGCGCGTGGCGGGCCTCTCCACCGAGCTCGAGGATGTCACCGAGGTCGAGTACCGGCAGCTGCGCCTCGAGCGCGTCGTGCTGGTCGGCGTATGGACCTCGGGGACCGTCCAGGACGCGGAGAACTCCCTGGCGGAGCTCGCGGCCCTCGCCGAGACGGCGGGTGCCCTGGTGCTCGACGGCGTGATCCAGCGCCGTGACAAGCCGGACCCGGCCACGTTCATCGGTTCCGGCAAGGCCCGTGAGCTGCGGGACATCGTGCTCGAATCCGGCGCCGACACCGTCGTCTGTGACGGCGAGCTCAGCCCCGGCCAGCTCATCGCCCTCGAAGACGTCGTCAAGGTGAAGGTGGTCGACCGGACCGCGCTCATCCTCGACATCTTCGCCCAGCACGCCAAGTCCCGAGAGGGCAAGGCGCAGGTCGCGCTCGCGCAGATGCAGTACATGCTGCCGCGACTGCGAGGCTGGGGTCAGTCGCTCTCCCGCCAGATGGGTGGCGGCGGCGGTGGCGGCATGGCCACCCGTGGTCCCGGTGAGACCAAGATCGAGACCGACCGGCGTCGGATCCGCGAGAAGATGGCGAAGATGCGCCGGGAGATCGCGGAGATGAAGACCGGCCGCGACATCAAGCGGCAGGAGCGGCGCCGTCACAAGGTTCCCTCGGTCGCCATCGCCGGTTACACCAACGCCGGCAAGTCCTCGCTGCTCAACCGGCTGACCGGTGCGGGAGTGCTGGTGGAGAACGCGCTGTTCGCCACACTCGACCCGACCGTGCGCCGGGCCGAGACGCCCAGCGGCCGGGTGTACACCCTGGCCGACACCGTCGGGTTCGTACGGCACCTGCCGCACCACCTGGTCGAGGCGTTCCGCTCCACGATGGAGGAGGTCGGCGACTCCGATCTGATCCTGCACGTGGTCGACGGTTCGCACCCGGCTCCGGAGGAGCAGCTCGCGGCGGTACGCGAGGTGTTCCGCGACGTCGGCGCCGTGAACGTGCCGGAGGTCGTGGTCGTCAACAAGGCGGACGCGGCCGACCCGCTCGTTCTGCAGCGGCTGATGCGGGCCGAGCGCCACGCGATCGCGGTCTCCGCCCGTACGGGCGAGGGCATCGAGGAGCTGCTCGCGCTCATCGACGCCGAACTGCCGCGGCCGCAGGTCGAGATCGAGGCACTCGTGCCGTACACGCAAGGCGGTCTCGTCTCCCGCGTCCACGCCGAGGGCGAGCTGCTCTCCGAGGAGCACACCCCGGAGGGCACGCTGCTCAAGGCGCGTGTGCACGAAGAGCTGGCGGCGTTCCTGACGCCGTACGTACCGGCCGCTCACTGACCGGTTCGCTCATATGCGGAAGGCCCCGCCCCCCTCATCAGGGGGCGGGGCCTTCCGCATGTCGTACGCCGGTCTCCGCCGGCGTGGGCATCAGTGCCGTGGGGTCAGCGGGCGAACTTCTTGCTCACCATCTCGTGCGCGTCCTTCGCGCCGCGACCCAGCAGCGGTCCGGCCAGCCAGCCGTTGCCGCCGGCCGGGCCGATCGAGGTGTTCGACACCAGCGCGGTCGTCCCGTTGGGCAGCGCACGGAACCAGCCGCCGCCGGACGAGCCACCGGTCATCGTGCATCCGATGCGGTACATGGTCGGCGTCGCCGGTGCCGTGGTGAGCCGGGTGGCCCGGTCCAGGCACTTGTGCATGATCAGACCGTTGTACGGAGGCGCCGCCGGGTAACCCCAGGCTCCCACCGTCCCGGCCTGCGCGGGCGCGGGCGCCGAGAAGTCGATCGGCAGCGCGGCGCCGACGGTCTCCTCCAGGGACTTCTTCCCACGGGCCGGCTGGACGTGCAGCACGGCGTAGTCGTACGGCCAGGCGGCCTGCGACCCGCCACGCTGGATCCACTCGCCCGAGGTCACGGCCCAGTCGGCCCAGTACTGGCCGTACGGCGCCTCCTCGTGCGGCTGGGCGTTGCGCAGCGCGGCCGGCGACTTGCCGAGGTCGTTGTACGCCGGGACGAAGGTGATGTTGCGGTACCAGCCGCCACGCTGACCTGCGTGGACGCAGTGACCCGCGGTCCACACCATGTTGGACTTCCCGGGCCGACGCGGGTCCTTCACGATCGTGCCGGAGCAGACCATATGACCCTGGGGCGAGTCGAAGAAGATCTTGCCGACCGGCGCCGCGTTGCGGTGGTACGGCGTCTTCTCCCGCTGGGCCTGGACGGGGCGCGGCGTGGGGTCGCTGCCCCCGGAGCCCGCCGTCGTGGCCATCGTCTGGTCCGGGCTCTTCGCGGACTGCATCCGCTGGGAGTCCCAGAGCCCGTCGATCACCGGGTTGACGAAGTCCTCGGCCTCACGGAGCCACGTGTCCGTGTTCCAGTTCTTCCACTCGCCGTTCTTCCACTTGTCCGGGTCGACGCCGTGCTTCTTCAGCTTGTCGGCGAGATCCTTGGGAAGAGCGGCATCGCCGCCTCCGGTGGCGGGAGCGCTCGTCTCCGCCGCGGGCTTGTCGGCCGCCGGTGTCTCGGTCGGGCCGCAGGCGGTGGCGGTCAGCGCGAGCGCTGACGCCAGCGCGGCGAAGGCCGGTATGAGTCGTGTGGAACGCATGCGTTGAGATCCCCCAGATGATGTTTCCGCGTCCGGGCGACGCCACGGACCGAATGCCACGGTCGAAGTTGCCATGGACGCGTCACTTGCGGTGCACAGTATGCCCGTAGGAAAAGGGCGGGACCCCGCAGGGTCCCGCCCCTCGGCCGCCGTTCTAGCGGCCGGCGAACTTCTTGCTGACCTCGTCGTAGACGCCCTTGGCCTCGGCGCCCAGGCGCGGACCGGCCAGCCAGCCGGCCGTCACCGGGCCGATCGAGGTGTTGGACACCAGCGCGGGCTTGCCGTCCTGCCCCGCGGCGACCCAGCCACCGCCGGACGAACCACCGGTCATCGTGCAACCGATTCGGTACATCGTCGGCTGCTCCGCCTTCACCGACAGACGGCCCGGCTTGTCCTGGCACTGGAACATCGTCTGACCGTCGAACGGCGGGCCCGCCGGGTAACCGGTCGCCGTCATGCTCGCGATCTTCGACACCGCGGGAGCGTTGAACTCCACCGGAAGCGCCGAACCGACCGTCTCCTCCAGCGACTTGCCCGTGCTGCCCTTCTCCGGCGTCACATGGATCACCGCGAAGTCGTACGGAGCGCCCTGACCGCCCGTCGCCGCACCCTGGGAGATCCACTGCTCGGATGTCTGCGCCCAGTCGCCCCACCACACGCCGTACGGAGCGACCTGCTCCCGCGTCGCGTTCTCCAGCTTCGCGGTCGACAGGGCGCGGTCGTTGTACGAGGGGACGAAGGCGATGTTGCGGTACCAGCCGCCCTTCTTGCCCGCGTGCACGCAGTGACCCGCGGTCCAGACCATGTTGGACTTGCCGGGGTTGGCCGGGTCCTTCACGACCGTGGCCGAGCAGACCATCGAACCCTCGGGACCGTCGAAGAACACCTTGCCCGCCTCGGGGGCGTTGGAGTGGTACGGCGACTGCACACCCTTCGCCCTGACCGGCGCGGGGGTCGGGTCGGTGACACCGTCGTCGCCCGAGATGTCCTCCTCCTCGACCGGCTTGTCGGGCCGCTGGGCGTCCCGCATCCGGTCCGGGTCCCAGAGGTCCTCGATGATCGGGTTGACGTAGTCCTTCGCCTCACGAAGCCACTTGTCGCGGTCCCAGTTCTTCCACTCGCCGTTCCTCCACTTGTCCAGATCGATCCCGTGCTCCTTGAGCCGGTCCTTGAGATCGTCCGGAATCGTGATCTTGTCGCCGGTGGACGGACTCGCGGAAGCACTGGGCTTGTCTCCCGCGTTCTCCTCGGTCGGGCCGCAGGCCGTCGCCGTCAGCGTCAACGCCGCGACGGCGGCTGCCGCGGCCAGCAGCGGACGAATCGATCGCATCTCGTGATCCCCCTGGGACTACGTCAACTTGTGCATGAGTGAACTGTGGTGGCGCCGTGACCGGCGCCGATGTGCGCCCCCACTATGCCGGTGCCCGGTGGGACGGCGCGCGGCAGGTCCGCGGTTCCGGCCCCCGCGCGGCCGTTGCCAGGTCGTGATCCCCACCGTCTCAAGGATCTTGGGATTTTCCCGTGATCCTTGGCAGCCCTCGTCGTTGGTACGTACGGGGGACACATATGGAGCGTTCAGCGACGCCGTTCGCGCGGCGGAGCAACGTACCGATGTGCAACGCAACTGTTACAGCGGGAGGACACCGAGCCGTGGCCGTGACCGAACCAGCTCCGGCCGTACCGCCGGCCGCGCAGGCGCACCAGCGGGATCGGAGGGCGGGTGAAGGGGGCGCAATTGAAGGCATCCTGCGTCGCCAGTCGCTGCGCGAATCGGCGGCGCGCACCTATGCGCGCTCGCTGCCGATCGTTCCCGTACGGGCCCGGGGACTGACCATCGAGGGCGCGGACGGCCGGCGATATCTGGACTGCCTGTCCGGCGCGGGGACCCTGGCCCTCGGGCACAACCACCCGGTGGTCCTCGAAGCCATCAGGAAGGTCCTCGACTCCGGAGCCCCCCTGCACGTCCTGGACCTCGCCACCCCGGTCAAGGACGCCTTCACCACCGAGCTGTTCGCCACGCTGCCGGCCGCACTCGCCCGCGACGCGCGCATCCAGTTCTGCGGACCCGCGGGCACGGACGCGGTCGAGGCCGCCCTCAAACTCGTTCGCACCGCCACCGGCCGACGCGGCCTGCTCAGCTTCACCGGCGCCTACCACGGCATGACGGCGGGAGCCCTCGACGCCTCGGGGGGTGCGACGGACGTACGGGTCACCCGGCTGCCCTATCCGCAGAACTACCGCTGCCCCTTCGGCGTCGGCGGCGAACGAGGAGCCGAACTGTCCGCGCGCTGGACGGAGAACCTCCTCGACGACCCCAAGAGCGGGGTCCCCACCCCCGCCGCGATGATCCTCGAACCAGTCCAGGGCGAGGGCGGCGTGATCCCCGCACCGGACGCCTGGCTGCGCCGGATGCGGGAGATCACCGCGGCCCGCTCCATCCCACTCATCGCCGACGAGGTCCAGACGGGCGTCGGACGCACCGGCGCCTTCTGGGCCGTGGAGCACAGCGGCATCGTCCCCGACGTCATGGTCCTCTCCAAGGCCATCGGCGGCTCCCTCCCGCTCGCGGTCATCGTCTACAGGTCGGAGCTCGACGCCTGGGAACCCGGCGCCCACGCGGGCACCTTCCGTGGCAACCAGCTCGCCATGGCGGCCGGAGCGGCCACTCTCGCGTACGTACGGGAGCACCGGCTCGCCGACCGGGCGGCCACCCTCGGTGCCCGGATGCTCGGACGGCTCCAGGGCCTGGCCGCGGCACACCCCTGCATCGGAGATGTGCGCGGCCGGGGGCTGATGATCGGCGTCGAGCTGGTGGACCCGGACTCCGAAGAGCCGGGCGACCTCGGCGCCACCGTCCCGCCGGCCGACCCCGCCCTCGCGGCCGCCGTCCAGCGGGAATGCCTCGACCGCGGTCTCATCGTCGAACTCGGCGGCCGCCACTCGGGAGTCGTACGCCTCCTCCCTCCGCTCACCCTCACCGACGAGCAGGCGGAAGCCGTCCTCGACCGTTTCGCCGACGCCCTGGCCGCAGCCGAAGGCGTCCACCGCCCAGCTCCTCACGCCCGCGGTACGCGTCTCGGCAACGACACCGGACCGACCGGACCGTCCCACTGATTCCGGACCGAATCCGGACACCCTCACAAGGAAGCCCCCGTGAACGCCAGCCCCGCATCCGAAGCGTCCGACACCGGCAGCGCCGCACGCGGCCCGCTCACCGTCGAACCGGCCACCGTCCCCCGGCAGCACGTCGGCCCGTACGACCCCCAGCCCGCCCCCGCTCCGCACGCACCCGTCAACATCGATGCGGCCGTGGGCAGTACGGCGGCCCGGATGGACCACCTCGACGACCCGGACGCACACCGCGCCGCCGACGCCGCGACCATCGAGAACCTGCTGCGCTGTTGGGTACGCGAGAAGAACCTTCCCGCCCCCGAGTCCACGACCCTCCGCATCCCCCTCGAAGCCAGCGGCACCGCCCTCCTCGTCCCCGTCCTCTACTGGTCGCCGACGGGATGGCATCGCTTCGGGCCTCCCGCCCTCGAAGGACTGCACCCCACCGCTCCCACCGCCGACGCCGTCACCGTCGCCGCCCTCCTGAGCCGCGAGACCGGCCGCCCCGAAGGAACCGAACTCGTCGGCCGCGTCGCCGACTCGACCCGCCGCACCGCCGAGTTCATCACCGAGCGCCGTCGCCGCCCCAACCCCGGCCCCGAAGCGGACCTCTTCCTCACCGCCGAGCAGTCCCTGCTGCTCGGCCACCCCATCCACCCCACCCCCAAGAGCCGTGAAGGGCTCTCGGAAGCCGAGGCCAGGCTCTACTCACCCGAGCTCCACGGCTCCTTCCCCCTGCACTGGATGGCCGTCGACCCCACGATCCTCGCCGCCGACTCAGCCTGGACCGAACAGGGCCGCCCGGTCACCGCGGCCCAGCTCGCCACCGGCCTCGCCGAAGGTCTGGAACTGCCCTCCGGCACAGTGCCGTTGCCCCTCCACCCCTGGCAGGCGCGCGAGCTGTCGCACCGCCCCGCCGTCGCCGCCCTCCTGGACGCCGGCCTGCTCCACGACCTCGGTCCCCACGGCGCCACCTGGCACCCCACCTCCTCCGTCCGGACTGTGCACCGACCCGGCGCCCGGACGATGCTCAAGCTCTCCCTCGGCGTACGCATCACCAACTCCCGTCGCGAGAACCTCCGCAAGGAACTCCACCGTGGCGTGGAGGTCCACCGGCTGCTCCGCACCGGGCTCGTCGACCAGTGGCAGGCCGCCCACCCCGGCTTCGACATCGTCCGCGACCCCGCCTGGCTCGCGGTCGACACCCCGGCAGGCGAACCCATTCCCGGACTCGACGTCATGGTCCGCCACAACCCCTTCGCCGCCGGGGACGACGCCGTCTGCATCGCCGCCCTCACCGCGCCGCGCCCGTGGCCCGGCACCACGCGGATGCGCTCCCGCCTCGCCGACATCGTCACCCGCCTCGCCGCCCGCACCGGCCGCCCCACCACGGCCGTCGCCGCGGAGTGGTTCCTGCGCTATCTCGACCAGGTCGTCCGCCCCGTGCTCTGGCTGGACGGCCACGCGGGCGTCGCCCTCGAAGCCCACCAGCAGAACACCCTGGTGCTCCTCGACGCCGACGGCTGGCCTGTCGGCGGCCGCTACCGCGACAACCAGGGCTACTACTTCCGCGAGTCCCGCCGCGACGAGCTGGAGAGCCGGCTCCCCGGCATCGGCACCGTCAGCGACACGTTCGTCTCCGACCAGGTCACCGACGAGCGATTCGCCTACTACCTCGGCATCAACAACGTCCTCGGCCTCATCGGAGCCTTCGGCGCCCAGCGTCTCGCCGACGAACGCGTCCTGCTCGCCGGCTTCCGCCAGTTCCTCGCCTCCGCCACCGGCCTCGGCTCCCCGCTGCCGCACCGGCTCCTGGAAGCCGCGACCCTGCGCTGCAAGGCCAACCTCCTCACCCGCCTGCACGGCCTCGACGAACTCGTCGGACCCGTCGACACCCAGTCCGTCTACGTCGCCATCACCAACCCCCTCCGTTCCTGAGGACACACCCCGCACCCACCCCGACCACCCGCCCACCGCCCGGCCGAAAGACCACGATCCGAACCGAACCGCCGAGAGGAGCGTCACCATGCCCCCCACCGATGCGAGCACCGACCCAGGAGCCGGCTCCCGACCACCGACCGACACGGGCGGTGAGGACACCCTGGACCTGCACCTCGCGGACGAACTCGTCGCCCTGCTCGCCACCGACGGCACGGCGACAACGTTCGGCGACCTCCTCGACGACGTCGCCACCTGGGGTCCGGCGGCCACCTCTGTCGGCTCGTTCCACCTCGTACCAGTGCGGATCGAACGGGACCTGGCGCTCCTCACCCGCTGGATGAACGACCCGGCGGTGGCCGCGTTCTGGGAGCTCGCTGGCCCGGAGTCGGTGACCGAGTCCCACCTCCGCGCCCAACTCGACGGCGACGGGCGCAGCGTGCCCTGCCTCGGCGTCCTCGACTCCACACCGATGAGCTACTTCGAGATCTACCGCGCCGACCTCGACCCGCTCGCCCGGCACTATCCCGCCCGGCCCCATGACACCGGCATTCACCTCCTCCTCGGCGGCGTCGCCGACCGCGGCCGCGGAGTCGGCACCACACTGCTACGAGCAGTCGCCGACCTCGTGCTCGACCACCGGCCTCGCTGCACGCGAGTCATCGCAGAACCCGACCTTCGCAACACCCCCTCCGTCTCGGCCTTCCTGAGCGCCGGCTTCCGGCTCTCGGCGGAAGTCGACCTTCCCGACAAACGAGCCGCGCTCGTGGTCCGTGACCGCGCCCTTCGTCACGTCCTGTGAACGCCTCCCTGCCTTACATACACCGCTCGACCCACAGCGGTTCCCACCCAGAGGAGTCCCCGTGCCGTCGTCCCCTGCCACCCATGACTCCGCGCTGCTCACACCCCCCGAGCTGACTGCCGCGGCCTGGACCAGGGCCGCAGCGCGCCTGCTCGCCAAGACCATCGGTGAGTTCGCGTACGAGGAGATCGTCGAGCCCGTCTCCGCCGACCCGGAGACCGACGCCGCCGACGACCCCGACCGCTATCTCCTGCGGCTCGACAACGGCTCGACACTCACCTTCACGGCCCGCCGCGGCGCGTACGGAAGCTGGCGGGTCGCTCCCGACTCCCTCGCCCTCGACGGGCAGCCGATGACCGACCCCCTCGACTTCCTCGTCCGGGCCCGCAGGCTCCTCCGTCTCGACGGCGCCACCCTCGGCCATCTCATCCGCGAGTTCACCACCACCCTCGCCGCCGACGCCCGCCTCGACCGGACCGCGCTGACGGTCGACCGGCTTGCCGATCTCGGATACGCCGAACTCGAAGGCCACCAGACCGGGCATCCGTGGCTCGTTCTCAACAAGGGCCGGATCGGCTTCTCCGCGACCGACGCGGCCCGCTGGGCGCCCGAGGCGCGCCGTGCCACTCGGCTCCCCTGGATCGCCGTGAGCACCGACCTCGCCGCCTACCGCGGCGTCCCCGGCCTCGACACCCCGGACCGCCTCTACGAGGGCGAGCTCGACGCCGACACCCGCGAGACCTTCCACAGCACGCTGCGGGCCCGTGGGCTCGACCCCGAGACGTACCTCCTCCTGCCCGTCCACCCCTGGCAGTGGGACGAGATCGTCCTCCCGCTCTACACCCCCGCCGTCGCCGCCGGAGCCATCGTGCCGCTGCCGGCCGACGGGGACCTCCGGTTGCCGCAGCAGTCCATCCGCACGTTCCTCAACACGAGCCGGCCCGACAGGCACACCGTCAAGCTTCCGCTGTCGGTCCTCAACACCCTCGTCTGGCGCGGCCTCCCCACGGAGCGGACCCTCGCCGCCCCCGCCGTCACCTCCTGGGTCCACGGGCTGCGTGACGCCGACACGTTCCTGCGCGACGAGTGCGGGGTGATCCTGCTCGGCGAAGTAGCCTCCGTCACGGTCGAGCACCCCCTCTACGACCGGCTGCCCGAGGTCCCGTACCAGTACAAGGAACTCCTCGGCGCGATCTGGCGCGAACCCCTCAGGCTCCCGCCCGGCGAGCGCGCCCGCACCCTCGCCTCCCTGCTCCACACCGACCCGGACGGCCGGGCGTTCGTCGCCGAACTGGTCGAGCGCTCCGGGCTCGCGCCGAGGATCTGGCTCCAGCGTCTCTTCGCGGCCATGCTGCCGCCGCTGCTGCACTTCCTTTACCAGTACGGCACCGTGTTCTCCCCGCACGGAGAGAACGCCATCGTCGTCTACGACGACCAGGACGTCCCCGTACGGCTGGCGATCAAGGACTTCGTCGACGACGTGAACATCAGCGCCCGGCCGCTGCCCGAGCACGACGCGATGCCGGACGATGTCCGGGCCGTCCTGCTCACCGAGGAGCCCGACTTCCTCACCCAGTTCATCCATTCAGGGCTCTTCGTCGGGGTGTTCCGCTTCCTGGCTCCCCTGTGCGAGGAACAACTCGCCGTGCCGGAGGGAGACTTCTGGACGCTGGTACGCACCGAGATCCTTCGCCACCAAGCGCGCTTTCCAGAGCTGAAGGAACGGTTCGAGCTCTTCGATCTCCTCACACCCCGGATCGAGCGACTCTGCCTCAACCGCAACCGTCTGCACCTGGACGGCTACCGCGACCGCCCGGAGCGGCCCCATGCCGCCGTCCACGGGACGGTCCCGAATCCGCTCGCGTGATCCGACTGTCAGTACCGCGCCGTAGGCTGGACGCGCTATGACGAAGCCATCCCTCCCCGACCTCCTCCACGCCGCCGTCTCCGCCGTCGGCGGTGTGGAGCGCCCCGGCCAGGTCACCATGGCCGAAGCGGTGGCCGAGGCCATCGACGACAGCTCCCACCTCCTCGTCCAGGCCGGCACCGGCACCGGAAAGTCCCTCGGCTATCTGGTGCCGGCGCTGGCGCACGGTGAGCGCGTCGTGGTGGCCACGGCCACCCTCGCGCTCCAGCGGCAGCTGGTCGAGCGTGATCTTCCGCGGACGGTCGACGCACTGCACCCGCAGCTGCGTCGACGCCCGGAGTTCGCCATGCTCAAGGGGCGGTCGAATTATCTCTGCCTGCACCGCCTCCACGAGGGCGTACCCCAGGAAGAGGAGGACGGCCTCTTCGATCCCTTCGAGGCCGCGGCCCCCACGAGCAAGCTGGGACAGGACCTGCTGCGGCTCCGCGACTGGTCGGACGAGACGGAGACGGGAGACCGGGACGATCTGACGCCGGGCGTCTCCGACCGCGCATGGGGGCAGGTGTCGGTCTCCTCCCGGGAGTGCCTGGGGGCGAGCAAGTGCGCGTACGGCGCGGAGTGCTTCGCCGAGGCGGCCCGCGAGCGCGCCAAGCTCGCCGAGGTCGTCGTCACCAACCACGCCCTGCTGGCCATCGACGCGATCGAGGGCGCCCCGGTGCTGCCCCAGCACGAGGTGCTGATCGTCGACGAGGCCCATGAGCTCGTCTCCCGGGTCACCGGCGTCGCCACTGGCGAGCTCACCCCCGGCCAGGTCAACCGGGCGGTCCGCCGTGCCGCGAAGCTCGTCGACGAGAAGGTCGCCGACCAGCTCCAGACCGCGGCCGAGGGCTTCGAGCGGCTGATGGAGCTCGCCCTGCCGGGCCGCCTGGAGGAGATTCCGGAAGACCTGGCGTACGCGCTGATGGCGTTGCGTGATGCTGCTCGCGCTGTCATCACGGCGCTCGGCTCCACGCGCGACAAGTCCGTCCAGGACGAGGACGCCGTCCGCAAGCAGGCGATGGCGTCCGTGGAGACCGTCCACGGTGTCGCCGAGCGGATCACGATGGGCTCCGAGTACGACGTCGTCTGGTACGAGCGCCACGACCGTTTCGGAGCCTCCTTGCGGGTGGCGCCGCTCTCTGTCTCGGGGCTGCTGCGAGAGAAGCTGTTCGCGGACCGGTCCGTGGTCCTCACCTCGGCCACGCTCAAGCTCGGCGGTGACTTCAACGGGGTGGGAGCCTCCCTGGGGCTGGCCCCGGAGGGCACTCAGGGCGATGACATTCCGGTGTGGAAGGGCATCGACGTCGGTTCGCCGTTCGACTACCCCAAGCAGGGCATCCTCTACGTCGCCAAGCACCTGGCCCGCCCCGCGCGGGACGGCGATCGCGGCGACATGCTCGACGAGCTGACCGAGCTGATGCAGGCCGCCGGCGGCCGTACGCTCGGCCTTTTCTCCTCCATGAGAGCCGCTCAGCTCGCGGCCGAGGAGCTGCGCTCCCGTATCCCCGACTTCCCGATCCTGCTCCAGGGCGAGGACACACTCGGCGAGCTGATCAAGAACTTCTCGGCCGAACCGCAGACCTGTCTTTTCGGCACGCTCTCGCTGTGGCAGGGAGTGGATGTCCCCGGCGCCAGCTGTCAGCTGGTCGTGATGGACAAGATTCCGTTCCCGCGCCCCGACGACCCGTTGATGAGCGCCCGCCAGAAGGCGGTGGAGGACGCCGGGGGCAATGGCTTCATGGCCGTCGCGGCCACGCACGCGGCGCTGCTGATGGCCCAGGGCGCCGGCCGTCTCGTGCGGGCGACCGGGGACCGTGGTGTCGTCGCCGTACTCGATCCGCGGCTCGCCACGGCCCGGTACGGCAGCTACCTGAAGGCTTCGCTGCCCGACTTCTGGTACACCACGGACCGCAATCAGGTGCGCAAGTCACTGGCGGCGATCGACGCCGCTTCGAAGGCGGCAGGGGTCTGAGAGCCGGCCGGGGTCCTGCCGCATCGGCAGGACCCCGGAGGGACACAGCAGGGCCCCGGGACCGGCGCAGTGGGTCCCGGGGCCCGGTCGGAGCCGGCGTGGTGGTGTCACACCCGCCGCAGTACCGCGACGACCTTGCCGAGGATGGTGGCCTCGTCGCCGGGGATCGGCTGGTAGGCCGCGTTGTGCGGCAGCAGCCAGACGTGGCCGTCCTCGCGCTTGAAGCGCTTGACCGTGGCCTCGCCGTCGAGCATGGCCGCCACGATGTCGCCGTTCTCCGCGACCGGCTGGCGGCGCACGGTGACCCAGTCGCCGTCGCAGATCGCGGCCTCGATCATCGAGTCTCCGACGACCTTCAGAACGAACAGCTCACCGTCGCCCACCAGCTGCCGGGGGAGCGGGAAGACGTCCTCGACGGACTCCTCGGCGAGGATCGGGCCACCGGCGGCGATGCGGCCGACGAGCGGCACGTACGACGCGGCAGGCTTGCCGGTGGTGTCCGTCGGCTGCGTGCTGGGCTGGTCGGAGCCGCGTACCTCGTACGCCCGGGGACGGTGCGGGTCCCTGCGCAGGAAGCCCTTGCGCTCCAGGGCCATCAGCTGGTGTGCCACGGAGGAGGTGCTGGAGAGGCCGACCGCCTGGCCGATCTCTCGCATCGACGGCGGGTAGCCGCGCCGCTGGACCGAGTCGCGGATGACCTCGATGACCCTCCGCTGGCGGTCCGTGAGGCCGGAGCTGTCCGCCCTGATCCCTGGAGGTCGCCCGGGCAGCGAGCGCGTAGGTCGGCCTGGCTCCCCGTCCCCGTTCATGGCTGCGTCATTCATGGCATGCACCGGCTCGAGTCGGCCCTGGGAGCGGTCCTGGGCAGTGATGGTGGCACTGTCTGCGGTGGTGGTCACGTCGGCGGCCCCTCTCGAATGGTCTCCCTGGCTGGCACAACGGTAGTGGCTTTCGAAAGGTTGCGCCAAACACACGTTCGAGTGAAAAATCGCAGATTGCCTTACGTGTATGCGTAGGTGGGTGTATACGCAGACCCCGGTTGCGGTGGCAATTCGGTCATTACGGTAGCGTTCGTCGCCGAGCCGCCTGGGAGCGGGGGTGCCTTCCCAGTGTGGCACTCCTGGGGCCGGAATCGGCGGCGGCGCGCGCCTCCCGTACCCTCGTGCCCGGTCGCGGGCGCGCCGGACGCGCGACACGCGCGAAGTGCCGGAAACGCGAGCCAACCCCAGATCTAGTGGTTGCATGGCATCAGCCACCTACAAGTTGTGGTCCCCGGTCTATCGGCGGTGCCCGCATCGCCTATGCTGGTGGTCGCTTCGAGGGGCCTTGACGGGCTCGGCGAGGCTATTCAGTCGTGCCGCGAGGGAGGGTCGGAACCATGCATTGCCCCTTCTGCAGGCACCCCGACAGCCGTGTCGTCGACAGTCGCACCACCGACGACGGGACGTCGATCCGACGCCGCCGCCAGTGCCCCGACTGCTCCCGTCGTTTCACGACGGTGGAGACCGCATCGCTGATGGTGATCAAGCGGTCGGGCGTGACCGAACCCTTCAGTCGCACCAAGGTCATCTCCGGCGTCCGCAAGGCATGCCAGGGCCGACCCGTGACCGAGGACGCCCTCGCCAAGCTCGGCCAGCGGGTCGAAGAGGCGGTGCGTGCCACCGGAAGCGCCGAGCTGACCACCCACGACGTGGGCCTGGCCATCCTCGGCCCCTTGCAGGAGCTCGACCTCGTCGCGTACCTGCGCTTCGCATCCGTTTACAAGGCTTTCGACAGCCTCGACGACTTCGAGGCCGCCATCGCGGAACTCCGTGAGCAGCGGCCTCCCGCAGTGGACTGCGGGACCGGAGCGACCCCCGAGGTCCCCGTTCCCGCCACCGCCGCCGACTGACCGGCGGGCCGGACCAGGGTCCGGCCGAGGCCGGCCGCGCGCGGCTGAAAAGACGTGTCGCGAGTGCCCCGAGCGGTGCTCACGACAGCAGACAAGAAGACAGTGCCCTGGGACTATCTGGGCACTTAAAGGTGTTTTGCCCGTATATGGGAGGCGGCATGACAGAGACGGCGAGCGGTCCGGCACGAGGTTCCCGAGCCAAGGGAGCCAAGGCGAGCAAGGGCCTGCGTATCGAGCGCATCCACACCACCCCGGGCGTGCATCCGTACGACGAGGTGGTCTGGGAGCGTCGTGACGTCGTCATGACCAACTGGCGCGACGGCTCGGTCAACTTCGAGCAGCGTGGCGTCGAGTTCCCCGACTTCTGGTCGGTGAACGCGGTCAACATCGTCACCAGCAAGTACTTCCGTGGGGCCGTCGGCACCCCGCAGCGCGAGACCGGTCTCAAGCAGCTCATCGACCGGATCGTGAAGACGTACACCAAGGCCGGTGAGGAGTACGGCTACTTCGCCTCGCCCGCCGACGCCGAGATCTTCGAGCACGAGCTGGCGTACGCCCTCCTGCACCAGATCTTCAGCTTCAACTCCCCGGTGTGGTTCAACGTCGGCACGCCGCAGCCCCAGCAGGTCTCCGCCTGCTTCATCCTGTCCGTCGACGACTCCATGGAGTCGATCCTCGACTGGTACAAGGAAGAGGGCATGATCTTCAAGGGCGGCTCCGGCGCCGGCCTGAACCTCTCCCGCATCCGCTCCTCCAAGGAGCTGCTCTCCTCCGGCGGCAACGCCTCCGGCCCGGTCTCCTTCATGCGCGGCGCCGACGCGTCCGCAGGAACGATCAAGTCGGGCGGCGCCACCCGTCGCGCGGCCAAGATGGTCATCCTTGACGTCGACCACCCCGACATCGAGGACTTCATCGAGACCAAGGTCAAGGAAGAGGAGAAGATCCGCGCCCTGCGCGACGCGGGCTTCGACATGGACCTGGGCGGCGACGACATCACGTCCGTCCAGTACCAGAACGCCAACAACTCGGTCCGCGTGAACGACACGTTCATGAAGGCGGTCGAGGAGGGCGGCAAGTTCGGCCTGACGTCCCGGATGACCGGCGAGGTCATCGAGGAGGTCGACGCCAAGACGCTCTTCCGCAAGATGGCCGAGGCCGCCTGGGCCTGCGCCGACCCGGGCATCCAGTACGACGACACGATCAACCACTGGCACACCTGCCCCGAGTCCGGCCGCATCAACGGCTCGAACCCGTGCAGCGAGTACATGCACCTGGACAACACGTCCTGCAACCTCGCCTCGCTGAACCTCATGAAGTTCCTCAAGGACGACGGCAAGGGCAACCAGTCGTTCAACTCCGAGCGCTTCGCCAAGGTCGTCGAGCTGGTCATCACGGCGATGGACATCTCCATCTGCTTCGCCGACTTCCCGACCCAGAAGATCGGCGAGAACACCCGCGCTTTCCGTCAGCTGGGCATCGGTTACGCCAACCTGGGCGCCCTGCTCATGGCCACCGGCCACGCGTACGACTCCGACGGCGGTCGCGCCCTGGCGGGTGCCATCACCTCGCTGATGACCGGCACCTCGTACAAGCGCTCCGCCGAGCTCGCCGCGGTCGTCGGCCCGTACGACGGCTACGCCCGGAACGCCGAGCCGCACCAGCGCGTGATGAAGCAGCACGCCGACGCCAACACCGTGGCCGTCCGCATGGACGACCTCGACTCGCCGATCTGGGCCGCCGCCACGGAGGCCTGGCAGGACGTGATCCGCCTCGGCGCCAAGAACGGCTTCCGCAACGCCCAGGCGTCGGTCATCGCTCCGACCGGCACCATCGGTCTCGCGATGTCCTGTGACACCACCGGCCTCGAGCCCGACCTCGCCCTGGTCAAGTTCAAGAAGCTGGTCGGCGGCGGCTCGATGCAGATCGTCAACGGCACCGTTCCGCAGGCCCTGCGCCGCCTGGGTTACCAGGAGGAGCAGATCGAGGCGATCGTCGCCCACATCGCCGAGCACGGCAATGTGATCGACGCCCCCGGTCTGAAGATCGAGCACTACGAGGTCTTCGACTGCGCCATGGGCGAGCGTTCCATCTCCGCGATGGGCCACGTCCGCATGATGGCCGCCATCCAGCCGTGGATCTCCGGCGCCCTCTCCAAGACTGTGAACCTGCCGGAGACGGCCACGGTCGAGGACGTCGAGGAGGTCTACTTCGAGGCCTGGAAGATGGGCGTCAAGGCGCTCGCCATCTACCGCGACAACTGCAAGGTCGGCCAGCCCCTCTCCGCCAAGAAGAAGGAGGAGGAGAAGGTCGAGGTCACCGCGAAGTCCGAGGCGACGATCCGCGAGGCCGTCGAGAAGGTCGTCGAGTACCGCCCGGTCCGCAAGCGCCTCCCCAAGGGCCGCCCGGGGATCACCACGTCCTTCACGGTCGGTGGCGCCGAGGGTTACATGACCGCCAACTCCTACCCGGACGACGGTCTCGGCGAGGTCTTCCTGAAGATGTCCAAGCAGGGCTCGACGCTCGCGGGCATGATGGACGCCTTCTCCATCGCGGTCTCCGTCGGCCTGCAGTACGGCGTCCCGCTGGAGACGTACGTCTCGAAGTTCACCAACATGCGCTTCGAGCCGGCCGGCATGACGGACGACCCGGACGTGCGGATGGCGCAGTCGATCGTCGACTACATCTTCCGCCGCCTGGCGCTGGACTTCCTGCCCTTCGAGACGCGCTCCGCGCTCGGCATCCACTCGGCCGAGGAGCGTCAGCGCCACCTGGAGACGGGCTCCTACGAGCCCGCCGACGACGAGATGGACGTCGAGGGCCTGGCCCAGTCCGCTCCGCGCCAGACGGAGACCCTGAAGGCCGTCGCCCCGGCCGTCAAGGCCGAGGTCCCGGCGCCCAAGCAGGCGCACACCTCGGCGGAGCTCGTGGAGATGCAGCTGGGCATCAGCGCGGACGCCCCGCTCTGCTTCTCCTGCGGTACCAAGATGCAGCGGGCGGGCTCCTGCTACATCTGCGAGGGCTGCGGCTCGACCAGCGGCTGCAGCTGAACCGCTGAGCAGTGACTGACGAAGGGGACCGGCCCGTGGCCGGTCCCCTTCGTGGTTGTCCGTATCGGGCGAGGAAGCCTCAGGAGCGCCGGGCACCCATCAGCGTCGCGAACACCTGCGGGTCCGCGTCGAACCCACGGCGCATCGACCGGTACGACCAGCCTTGCGCGCCGTCCCGGGTGAACTCCACGACCGTCGCGGCCGTCGCCTCTGCGACATCGTCGAAGCCGTGCGCGGCGAGGTCCGTGTAGCCCTCACGGACCCGTACGCCGGTGTTGGCGACGTCGCCGAACGTCAGTCGGCCCCCGCCCTGCTGTATGGCCACGCCCACCACCACGCGCGCGTACAGGGGTGCGAGCCGGTTCAGCTCCAGGGTCATGGCCTCGTCGTAGCCGAAACCCTGTCCCGTACGGCTGTCCCGGCTGAGCGTGATCGTGCCGTCGGGGGAGCGACTGTCGAAGTGCACCAGATAGGCGGGCGAGCCGTAGGGATCGTCCGTCGTGTACACCCCGGCGATGATGTCCAGGTCGTGCGCCGAGGCGCCGATCGGACTCGGATCCCACTTGAGCGTCACCTCGACCTTGCCGACCCCCTTGTTGAGTCCGCTCACCGTGAATCCCCTCTCCGTGTACGACATGCGCCGCCGGTCAGACCAACTGCCCGTGGTCGCGGGCAGGTTGTTCATGGTGTCATGCGCCGCCGGTGGGGCGTCGGGTGGTGAGCAGGCGGCCGTACTTGCCGCAGTGCGCTCCTCCGTAGTCTGACGGGGGCCCCGTCCCGCCCCGTACGATGGCGCGGTGCTGGTCAAGTGGATTCGCTGCACCGTGGTGGACCGTCGGGGGTTCGAGCGGGGACAGCGGAAATGGGCGGGGCTGCTCGGTGAGCCGGGATTCCGGGGACAGGGCGGAGGATGGAGCCGGGCGCGGCCGGATGTGGCCCATGTCTTCGGGTTCTGGGAGAGCCGCGCGTTCTACGACTCCTTCATGGCGCGCTCCCACGACCGGCTCGCCGCCGCGCAGTCGGGCACGTACAGGGACGCCCAGGTCAAGCTCTTCGACCACCGCTTCGATGTGAAGACGGGATTCGAGCCGAAGTTCACCGACGCCGATGTGGCGAGGGTGGCGCACTGCCGCGTCCACGAGGACCGGGTCGAGCACTTCGCCCTGATGCAGGAGAAGGTGTGGAATCCGGCGATGGCCGGTTCCCCCGGAATGCTGCGCGGTGTGTTCGGCGAGGCGCCGGGCAACGAGTTCGTGGTGCTGTCGATGTGGCGGTCGGCGGCGGAGCACGGAAAGTACCGGGTCGAGCGCGTCGAGCGGCTCGGGCTGCGTGCCCAGACGGAGGCCGACGTGGCGGCACTGACCGGTGACGTGGTGCAGCTCGAGCCGACCTGGACCGTCTGATCACTCCTCTGCGGCCTGCTCCCGGCCGCCGTCTTCCGTTCGCCGCACGAACGCGCCCGCGGTGACCGCGGCGAGCGTCGTTCGGGCCGCCTGGTCCGCCGTGGCGGTGTCGACCGGCTCGCGGGTGACGAACAGGCGCAGGAACAGGGGCGCGGAGACGGCGCGGACGACCGCGCCGGCGTCCGTGCCCACCGGCGCCTCACCGCGGGCCACTGCCCGCTCGACGACCGCCTCGCAGCGGGTGAACCGCTCGGTGTAGAAGGCGCGCAGCGCTTCGGCGGCCCGCTCGGACTGGAAGGCGGCGCCGACGAACGCGGTGGGGGCCGCCGCGGCGGTCGGGTCGGCGAAGGAATCGACCACCTCATGGGCGAGCGCCCGCAGATCGCCGTCGAGGCTTCCGGTGTCGGGCGGAGTCCAGCTGTCCTCTCCCGCAAGGTCGAGGGCGTCCGCGAGCAGTCCTTCCAGGCTGCCCCAGCGGCGGTAGAGCGTCGTCTTGTGCACTCCGGAGTGCTCCGCCACGTACTCGACGGTGAGGGCCGGATAGCCGTGCTCGGCCAGGCCCGTCAGGACCGCGTCGCGCACGGCGGCCCGGGTGCGTGCCGTACGGCCGCCGGGGCGCCTGCTGCCCGGGGCGGGCGACTGCTCATCTTCGATGGATGCATTCAATTGCTACTCCCGTTGCGTTAGTGGATCGAGTCTGTCACACTCTTCATAACGCGACTCAGGTTGCATTTGCCGGGGCGGGTGCGTAGCGCTCTGTCCCATCCTGTTCGGTTCGTTCCCGCTCATCATTGGAGGCGCCCTTGCCCACACAGATCTCTCTGCATGACGTGACCGTGTCCCGTGGCGAACGGCTGCTGCTCGACCGGATCTCGCTCGCCGTGCGCCCTGGCGAGCGAATCGGGATCGTGGGGGAGAACGGGGCGGGCAAGACCACCCTGCTCCGCCTGCTCGCCGGAGTCGAAGCGCCCGACGAGGGCGACGTCGTCACCGTGGCCGACGGCGGCACGGGACTGCTGGCACAGACACCGCGGCTGTCCGCCGAACACACCGTCGCCGACGCGATCGACGACTCCCTGGCAGAACTCCGCACCATGGAGCGGCGGCTCAGGGAACTCGAGGCGGCGCTCGGCACCGCCGACGGAAGCGCGCTCGACGCGTACGGGGAACTGCTGACCGCCTATGAACTGCGAGGCGGGTACGAAGCGGACGCACGGGTCGACAAGGCCATGCACGGCCTCGGGCTCGCCTCGATAAGCAGGGATCGCAGGCTCGGCAGCCTTTCGGGCGGCGAGCAGGCACGGCTCGGTATCGCCTGCGCGGTCGCCGCCGCGCCCGAGGTGCTGCTGCTCGACGAGCCGACCAACCACCTCGACGAACAGGCCCTCGGCTGGCTGGAGGAGGCGCTGACGACCCACCGGGGCACCGTCGTGGCCGTCTCCCACGACCGGGTCTTCCTGGAGCGGGTGGCCACAGCCGTCCTCGAGGTCGACGCCGACCGCCGTACGGTCGTCCGGTACGGCGACGGCTATGCCGGGTTCCGGGCCGGGCGGGCGGCCGCTCGACAGCGCTGGGAGCAGGCGTACGAGGAGTGGCACGAGGAGACGGCACGGCTCGAGGAGTACGCCACGACCACCGCGCACGGCGTCGCCGCCGGACGCTCCATCAAGGACAACAACAAGATGGCCTACGACCGGGCGGGCGGCCGGGTCCAGGCGTCGGTCTCCGGGCGGGTGCGCAACGCCCAGGAGCGCCTGCGCCGCCTCCGGGCCGAGCCCGTGGCCAAGCCCCCACGCCCGCTCGCCTTCGCCGCCCGGCCGGTCGCCGCCGGCGCCCAGGGAGATCTGGTCACGCTGACCGGTGTGCGCGTCGCGGACCGGCTGACTGTCGACCGTCTGACCGTACGGGCGGGGGAGAAACTCCTGATCCACGGCGGCAACGGAGCGGGCAAGTCCACGCTGCTCCGTGTCATGGCGGGCCTGGCCGAGCCGGAGGCGGGGGAGGTGCGCCGCAGCGGGCGCATCGGATTCCTGGCCCAGGAGATACCGGCCCACCGGCCGGCGGAGCGGGTTCTCGCCGCCTTCGGGCGCGGGCTTGCGCTCTCCGAGGACGAGCAGGCCGAACTGCTTCTGTCGTACGGCCTGTTCCGCCCGGCGGACCTCCTGGTGCCCGTCGGCAGCCTCTCCGCGGGGCAGCGCCGGAGGCTGGCTCTCGCCCGCCTGCTGGCGCGCCCGGCCGACCTGCTGCTCCTCGACGAGCCGGCCAACCATCTCGCACTCGGCCTCGTCGAAGAACTGGAGGAGGCGCTGGAGCAGTGGTCCGGGGCTCTGGTCGTGGTCTCCCACGACCGGCAGTTGCGCCGTCGCTTCGCCGGCCGGATACGCCGGATGGACTCCGGACACCTCCTCGGCTGAGCCCGTACGGAGCGGGCGATCTAGGGTCATGGCATGGCACGACCGCGGCGCATCGTTCTCGTACGGCATGGAGAGTCCGAGGGCAATGCCGACGACACGGTGTACGAACGTGAGCCGGACCATGCGCTCAGGCTCACCGAGACCGGTCTGCGGCAGGCGGAGGAGACGGGGGAACGGCTTCGGGAACTGTTCGGGAAGGAACAGGTCAGCGTCTACGTCTCGCCGTACCGGCGCACCCACGAGACGTTCAGGGCCTTCCGCCTCGATCCCGGGCAGGTGCGCGTGCGCGAGGAGCCGCGGCTGCGGGAGCAGGACTGGGGAAACTGGCAGGACAGGGACGACGTACGGCTGCAGAAGGCGTACCGCGACGCCTACGGCCACTTCTTCTACCGCTTCGCCCAGGGCGAGTCGGGGGCCGATGTGTACGACCGGGTCGGGGCGTTCCTGGAGAGCCTGTACCGCAGCTTCGAGGCGCCCGACCATCCGCCCAACGTGCTGCTGGTGACCCACGGATTGACCATGCGGCTGTTCTGCATGCGCTGGTTCCACTGGACGGTCGCCGACTTCGAGTCACTGTCCAACCCGGGCAACGCCGAGACGCGGACCCTGCTGCTCGGCGAAGACGGCCGATACCGCCTGGACCGGCCGTTCGAACGCTGGCGTACCCCCGAACCGTACGGCCACACCGGATAGAGTGGCAGAGCGATGACCGCTGACTCCTCTCTCGACCGGCGCTTCGACCGCGCCCTGGCCAGCCTCCGAGGGCTGGCCGTGGGAGACGCCCTGGGCTCCCAGTACTTCGTCCCCGCCAACTATCCCCTGCTCAAACGACGCGAAGTGCCGTCGGGACCGTGGCAGTGGACCGATGACACCGAGATGGCCTGCTCCGTTCTGGCCGTGCTCGCGCACCACAACCGGATCGACCAGGACGCGCTCGCGCAGGCGTTCGCCGAGCATCATGACTTCGACCGGGGTTACGGGCCCGCGGTCAACCGGATGCTCCGGCTCATCAGGGAGGGTGGCGACTGGCGGGAGCTGGCCGCGGCGCTCTTCAACGGCCAGGGTTCATGGGGGAACGGGGCCGCGATGAGGATCGCCCCGCTCGGCGCCTGGTATGCCGACGACCCCGAGCAGGCGACCCATCAGGCCGAGATCTCCGCGTACACCACGCACCAGCACCGCGAGGCCGTGGTGGGCACGATGGCGGTGGCCGCCGCGGCCGCGCTCGCCGCGGACCCGGCCGGGCCGCCCACCCCCACCGACCTCCTGGACGGCGTGATCGCGCTCATCCCGCGCAGCGCCGTCGGCGCGGGGCTGCGCAGGGCCCGCGACATGCTCGACTACGGCGACGCGGCGACGGTGGCCGCGGTCCTGGGCAGCGGCCGCCGCACCAGCGCGCACGACACCGTGCCGTACGCGCTCTGGTCGGCCGCCCGCGGCCTCGGCGACTTCGAGCGGGTCTTCTGGACGACCGCGCAGGTGGGCGGCGATGTCGACACCACATGTGCGATCGCCGGCGGCGTCGTGGCCTCCGCCACGACCGGTGCACCTCCCGCCGCCTGGTTGGACCAGACCGAGGAACTGCCGGACTGGGTCCCGGCCGCCGTACGCCCCTGACGACGCTCCGCCTGCCCGGCGAGCCCCATCCGCCGAGTCGCCGGGCACGCGGATTTGCGGCCCCGCCCGGGACGCATGTCACGGTCCTGCCACAGCGCCGGTCCACCGGGGTCGATTATCCGGGGGCACGGTTAGAGTCGGCCACTCCCAAGCGCTGATCATGAAGAGAGAGCGCCGACGAGACACCCGGACGCAGGCCCTCCGCCCCCATGGCCCCGTTTGCGGACCGGGTCGGGAGGGGGTCCCGTGTCCGACACATCGTCCGCACCACCACCGAAGGACAGCACTCCTTCACCAGAGAGCAGCACTCCTCAACCGAAGGGCGGCGCCGCGTCCCAGTCGGCGCCCGGCACGCCGGCAACGCCGCCGCCCGCCGCCGCGACGCCACCCGGTGTCGTGCCACCCGTACCGCCACAGCACCGGGCATCGGCGTCGTCCGGATGGCCCGGGGGGCAGAGACCTCAGCATCCCTGGGCACCACCGAGGCCTCCGAGCGACAGCTGGCTGACCCGCCTGCGGCCGGCCGCGCCGGCCCGGGCCACGACCGCGACCCTGGCGGCCGTCGGGGCCACCGCGCTCCTCAGCGCGTTGCTCCTCGGCGACGGACTCGGCGTGAATCTGGTGCTCGTGGCCGTCCCGGCGGTGATCGCCGCGTCCTTCGCAGCGCGGGCGGCGGGCCGCCGTCTTCGCCCCTGGACGCTGATCTGGGCGATCGGGGGACTCGCCCTCCTCGGCATCCCCGCCCTGCGGGACGCCGGTTGGCCGACCTTCCTCGCGGTCGTCTCCGCGCTGGTGCTGACCTCTTTCGCCCTGCACGGCGGTCGTGGCTGGCCGAGCGTGTTGTTCGGCCCCATCGGTCTGATCGACTCGCTGGGTTCCGGCACCACCTGGGCGTGGCGAGGGCTGCGTGACCGGGCTGACGGTTCCCGTGGTCGATGGGGCCCGGTCGTGCGTACGGTCGGAGTGGCCGTCGCCCTCCTCGTCGTCTTCGGCGCGCTGTTCGCGGGCGCCGACGCGGCCTTCGCCGATCTGCTCGGCTCGCTCATCCCCGACTTCTCGCCGGCCCAGGTGCCGTGGCGGCTCTCCTTCTTCCTGCTCGGCCTGTTCGGTGCGATCTCCCTCGCCCGTACCGCCGCGGCTCCGTTGCGCTGGGACCGTATGGTCATCCGTCCCGGCCGGGCGCGGGCCCGACTGGAGTGGGCCGCGCCGCTGATCGTCCTGAACCTGCTCTTCGCGGCCTTCAACGCGGTCCAACTCACGGTTCTCTTCGGCGGATACGACAAGGTCCTGGAAGAGACCGACCTGACCTACTCCGAGTACGCGCGCCAGGGCTTCTGGCAGCTCCTGATGGCCACCCTGCTCACCCTCGTGGTCATCGGGCTCGCCCTGTGGTGGGCGCCACGCGCGGAGGCCCGCGACCGGACCCTCGTGCGCGCCGTGCTCGGCACCCTGTGTGTCCTCACCCTGATCGTGGTCGCCTCCGCGCTGCGCAGGATGGACCTGTACGTGGACGCGTACGGGCTCACCCGGCTGCGCATCTCGGTGGCAGCGATGGAGATCTGGCTGGGACTGGTCATCCTGTTGATCATGGCCGCGGGGATCTTCGGCGCGCGCCTGCTGCCGCGGGCGGTGGCGGCGAGTGCCGCGGCGGCCGTGCTGGCCTTCGGCCTTGCCTCGCCCGACGCGATCGTTGCCGAGAACAACGTCGCGCGGTACGACCGCCTCGAGAAGATCGATGTCCCCTACCTCGCGGGGCTCTCGGCCGACGCCGTGCCCGCGCTCGATCGGCTGCCCGAGCCGCAACGTTCCTGCGCACTGATGGACATCGAGGCGCGATTGCGCGCCGACGACGGTGGGTGGTTCGCCACCAGCTGGTCGGAGGCGAGGGCCCGTTCGATCCTGGCTGAGCGTGGGATCGAGCGGTCCTCCGTCGACTGCGACGGGCCGAGCAGGGAAGAGGACTACAACCCGGACGCGGACGGCGATCCGTACAGCATCCCCTGAGTCCGATCCTCCCTTCCATCGCACCGGAACCACTGGCGTCGCCCCTTCCCCACTCGCTTCGGGGGAGGGGCGGCCGCGCGACCGCCCCGGGGCGCTCCGGACGGCCGGTCCGCGGCCTCGGCCTTGCCGTTGGACGCGTCAGGATCGCGCTTGGGCACCCGGATCACCGCCCACCGCCGTGATCCGCGCGAGCACCTCCATGCCGACAGCTGCCGTGCAGGCGGAAGCCCGACTTCGCTCAGCAGTCGGAACGTTCGCGAATGCGATGGCCAGATGATGGAACGATTGTGCGGGCCGGTCGTGACCGGGTGGTTGACCCCCTGCATTCGGCCCCTCTTGTGGGTGGTTGAGCGGGGATTATTTGCACAGAGATGCGAGTGTCGATCTCGCCGATGGCCTGATCTTCAGTGTTACGCCGGCGATGGCGGTGCATCGATCAAGAATGTGCATAAGTGAATGGCTCGCCGTCGAGATTGCCGCCGTGATCGATCGGATCATGGAGCCGCTGCTCCGTCCTCCGAGCTCGTGAGCAGCCTCCCGTGGCGACTTCGGGCATCCGATGGGAATCCGGGTATCGCGGGCGGTCCCCACCGGCGTAACCTGTCTGGCGCCATGCCGTACGAACCACCCACCCACAGCGTCGAGCGATCGCTCCGAGCCACCACCGGCGCCAAGATCGTTGCCGGGGTCGACGAGGTCGGACGCGGGGCATGGGCCGGTCCGGTCACCGTATGCGCGGCCGTCACGGGCCTGCGCCGGGCCCCCGAGGGGCTCACCGACTCCAAGCTGATCACCCCCAAGCGCCGTACGGCCCTGGCGGCGGAACTGGAGAAGTGGGTCACCGCCTACGCGCTCGGGCACGCCTCCCCCCAGGAGATCGACGAGCTCGGGATGACCGCGGCGCTCCGGCTGGCGGCCGTGCGCGCGCTGGAGGCCCTGCCCGTACGCCCGGACGCGGTGATACTCGACGGTAAGCACGACTACCTCGGCAGCCCCTGGAAGGTCCGTACGGTGATCAAGGGCGACCAGTCCTGCATCGCCGTCGCGGCCGCCTCGGTCATCGCCAAGGTCCGGCGCGACGCGATGATGGCCGAGCTGGAGAGCGAGGCGGAGGAGTGCGTGGCCTTCGGTTTCGGCGCCAACGCGGGCTACCCGTCGCCGGTCCACAAGGCTGCCCTGGAGGAGCGGGGGCCCACCCCGTACCACCGGCTCTCCTGGTCGTATCTCGACGCGCTGCCCCAGTGGCGGCACCTCAAGAAGGTCCGCATCTCCGCCGAGGCGGTCGCACTGGAAAGCGGGGGCCAACTCGGCTTCGACTTCTGAACGTCCCGGCAGCGCCATGTCGCCAGCCGGGTCGCACGATTGTGCCCACCCGCCGGAGCCTCGCGCACCGGCGTTTGATAGACATCCACCCATGCCTCTCATCCCCGAGGAGCCTCAGATTCACGAGAGTGCCCAGGGTCCCCGCGCCATGGCCGCCGGCCACCCCGCGCCGACCCCTCGTCCCGTACCCGGTCCGCGCTCGGCGGCCTCGCCGCGTCCAGGGCGTCCCGGCCCCGCACCGGCCAGGCCCGCGCCGCCGGCGCAGCGCCCGCACCCCGGTGCCGGGCAGTCCCCGTCGTCCCGTTCGGAGAATCGCTCCGAACCAGGGTCCGGTCCACAGATCCAGCTGATCCCCGCCCCGGTCGACGGCGCGCTCGACGCCGCCGAAGAGGCTGTCGATCTGCTTCTGGAGACCGGCCGCCCGCCTGGCGACATCCTCGTTCTCACCACCGGTGAGCAGCACCCGTGGGCGGCGCACGAGCTGTCCTTCGGTGATGCCGCGTACTGGGCCCAGCAGGACGCCCGCGACGACGTGTTCTTCGCGGACGCCGCCGCCGTGGAGCGGGCCGCCGCGCGACCCGTGGTCGTCGTGGCGGTCAACGGCGGAGCCGATGGCGCCGCCGCACACGCCCTGCCCCTGGCGATGGGACGCGCGACCGCGCTGCTCGTCGTCTGCGGTGACCCGCAGCGCATCAACGCCGTACTCGGCGCGGGTGTCTGACGCGGAGTACGTCTCGCGGTCCTGACCCGGCTGCCCCATGGGGGCGGCCGGGCCGTGGCCCCGAGGGTCCCGCGCACCGGCGCGGGAGTTGCCGCGTCAGCGTGCCGCCGTCCTGCGCAACAACTCGGTGGCGCCGCCCGCGGTACGCGGAGTCAGGACACCGATCTCGGAGGCGACGTCTCCCAAGGCGGTCGGACGCGAGTCGGAGCCGGGATGCCGGCCACCCCGGCCCTCACCGAGCACCTGCCAACCGCCGCGGGTCAGCGTGATGTACGCACCGCAGCGCAGCCCGTGGAGCGTGCAGGCGTCGCGCAGCCCCCACATCCAGGCGCCGTCCTCCTCGGTCCATCGCTCGTCCCCGTCACGGCAGTAGAGCAGCACGGCCGTCCGCACCGGGGTCCGGCGTCGCAGATCGTGCGGGATGACCCGGCGCAGATGCGCGAGGAGCGCGTTGCGGAACTCCCAGCCGTCCGCGGGGACGGCCCGGCGGGTGAACGACGCACTGGCGGCCAGCCGTTCCTCGTGGTCGAGGACGGCGACGACAGCGGTCGTGGGTGTCGGCCGGTGGCGCGTGTGCAGACCGCTCACCACGTCACGAGGGTTGCCGAGCAGCGGGATCCCCGCCGCGGCCCACTCGGACGGTTCCAGTATCCGGGCGAGGCGGCTGGCGGACTCGGACGGCGAGTTGATCGAGGTGGCTGCGGACGGAGCGAATCCGAAGGTCACGGTCCTCCCTTCGGATACGCGCCCGCTGGCGGGCAGAGTCGAGTGAGGGCGCACCACAGCACAGTCCTTCCGGACCGCGTACAAGGCTGTGCGGGGCGGGGTCCCAATTCTTGCGGGCCTGTGCGCGGGCGGCAACGAGCAATTGAGGCAGCTGACTGGAATGCGCCGGTATGACACTCATATCCCTGCCCAGCCACCTAGTGTTCACTCCCCGTTTCACCCCTGGACGGCAAGCACCAGCGGGAACACGCCGTCCGCTCCCGCCCGGCGCAGCAGTCGGGCCGACACGGCGAGGGTCCAGCCGCTGTCCGACAGGTCGTCCACCAACAGCACCGGACCGCCGGCCGAGGCCAGCCGTTCGGCCAGCGCGGGGGGAACCGTCAGTGCCTGATGGAGCCCCACAACCCGCTGGGCGCTGTTCGTTCGCGAGATCCGCAGCTCCTCCGCCTCCGGCACGTACTCGACCGCTCCCAGCAGCGGCATCCGGCCGATCCCCGCGATCCGCCGCCCCAGTGAGTCGACCAGGTTCGGCCTGCTGCGCGAGGCGATCGTGACCACGCCGGCCGGCCGAGCGGGAGCGTCCGGCGCGCCGGACGCCCAACCACCGGGCCCCTTGGCCCAGTCGGCGAGCACGCGGACCACCGCCTGCACCACATCGTCCGGAACAGGACCGTCGGCCGCCCGCTCCGAGAGCATCGGACGCAGACGGTTTCCCCAACCGATGTCCGAGAGCCGCCCGAGCGCCCGCCCGCCGAACGACTGCTCACCCGCCGGGATGCGGCCCTTCAGATCGACACCGACCGCCGTGAGTCCGGTCGGCCACATCTTGCGCGGCTCCACCTCCACGCCCGGCCGCCCCAGCTCACCCTTGGCGGCGTCGAGCGCGGCGTCGGTCACCTTCGGGTCGAACCGGGACCCCGAGCAGTTGTCGCAGCGGCCGCACGGGGCGGCTTCCTCGTCGTCCAACTGGCGCCGCAGGAACTCCATCCGACAGCCCGCCGTCGCCGCGTACTCACGCATCGCCTGCTGCTCGGCCGCTCGCTGACGCGCCACCCAGGCGTACCGCTCGGTGTCGTACACCCATGACTGTCCCGTGCTCGTCCAGCCACCCTTCACCCGCTGCACGGCGCCGTCCACGTCCAGGACCTTGAGCATCGTCTCCAGCCGGGTCCGACGCAGCTCGACGAGCGGCTCCAGAGCCGGCAGGGAGAGCGGGCGGCCCGCGTGTGCCAGGACGTCCAGAGTGCGGCGCACCTGCTCCTCGGGCGGGAAGGCGACCGACGCGAAGTACTGCCAGATCGCCTCGTCCTCCTTGCCCGGCAGCAGCAGCACCTCCGCGTGCTCCACCCCACGCCCGGCACGGCCCACCTGCTGGTAGTACGCGATCGGAGAGGACGGCGAACCGAGGTGCACCACGAAGCCGAGGTCCGGCTTGTCGAACCCCATGCCCAGGGCCGATGTCGCCACCAGCGCCTTGACCCGGTTCGCCTGCAGGTCCTCCTCCGCCTGCTGCCGGTCCGCGTTCTCCGTCCGGCCCGTGTAGGAGGACACCGTGTGCCCGCACTGGCGGAGATAGGTGGTGACCTCCTCGGCGGCCGCGACCGTGAGCGTGTAGATGATCCCGGATCCGGGAAGCTCGCCGAGATGGTCGGCCAGCCAGGCCAGCCGGTGCGCGGCGTCGGGCAGTTGGACCACACCGAGACTCAGACTCTCCCGGTCGAGCGGGCCACGCAGCACCAGCGCGTCCGTCCCCGCGCCCGTACCGAGCTGCTCGGCGACGTCCGCCGTCACCCGGGCGTTGGCCGTCGCCGTGGTGGCGAGCACGGGGACGCCGGCCGGAAGCTCCGCCAGCATCGTGCGCAGACGGCGGTAGTCGGGCCGGAAGTCGTGGCCCCAGTCGGAGATGCAGTGTGCCTCGTCGACCACGAGCAGACCCGTGGCGGCGGCGAGCCGAGGAAGAACCTCGTCACGGAAGTCGGGGTTGTTGAGCCGCTCGGGACTGACCAGCAGCACGTCCACCTCGCCCGCGGCCACCTCCTGCTGGACGGTCTCCCACTCCTCCGTGTTCGACGAGTTGATCGTGCGGGCACGGATACCGGCACGGGCCGCCGCCTCGACCTGGTTGCGCATCAGCGCGAGGAGCGGGGAGACGATCACCGTGGGGCCGCTTCCGGCCTCGCGCAGCAGGGACGTCGCCACGAAGTACACCGCGGACTTGCCCCACCCGGTCCGCTGCACCACCAGCGCCCGCCGCTTGTCCGCGACGAGCGCCTCGATGGCCCGCCACTGGTCCTCCCGCAGTCTCGCCGTGCCGGTCGGATCCCCGACGAGACGGGCGAGTACGGCATCGGCGGTGGCTCGGAGGCCCGCGCGGTCGGTGAGACGGTCTGCGTTGGTCATCCCCCCATGCAACCCGATGGGTCGGACATTGCGCGAACGAGCCGCGAAACCTGTGGACAACCGGGATCGAGGGCCGCCGAGAGTTATCCACAGGGGTTTCGGAGTCGACGCCGCCCGCGAGACCGTCGTGACCATGAACACGAACCCGCACGAATCCCGTGGATCGACCGAATCGCAGCAGATCACCCTGCGCGGCCCGGCAGAACTGGCCGACGCTCTCCCCTTCATGCTGGGCTTCCACCCCACCGACTCCGTCGTCCTCGTCGCCCTCCACGGCGAGCACGGCCGCTTCGGCGGCAGGGTCAGGCTCGGCATCCCGCGCTCGTCCGCCGAGTGGCCCTCGACGGCGGAGCACCTCGCGGAGTGCCTTGTCGAAGGCTGCGCCCGGCGCGGCACCCGCCCGGACGGCGTCGTCGTCTTCCTCTGCCAGGACCCCGCGCCCGGCGAGACCGGCCGCCACGTCATGGAGCGACTGCGCCCCTTCTCCCAGCGGCTGCGTACGGCCTGCGGCGAGCTCGACATTCCCGTCTACGAAGTCCTCTGCATCTCCGACGGTCTCTACTTCTCGTACGTCTGCCCCGACACCCGCTGCTGTCCGCCCGACGGCACCCCCCTCGCTCTGACCGGTACATCGGTCATGGCGGCGTCGGCCGCCTACGCCGGAATCCAGGTGAGGGGATCGCTGCGCGACATGGAGGCGCGACTCAGGCCACGGGCGTCGCCCGACGACGAGCGGCAGCGCAAGGCCCTGAACGAGGCCGCGTCCGTGATCGTCCCCCAGATCCTCGACGACCCGCCGGGCCCTGGCAGGGAGGACATCAGGGAGAAGACGCTCACGCTCGCCCGCGAGATGCTGCGGAGGTACGGCGGGCCGGCCACCGTGGCCGAAGGACCGGCACGGACATCCGAGTCCGTCCGGGTGGTACGCGGCACGGGAACCACGGAGCGGGACGCGGCCGACGACGCACTGATCGACCCCGTCAAGGCCGCGGCACTGATTCTCGGGCTCCAGGACCGTGACACACGGGACCGGGCCGCCGAATGGATGGAAGGCCCGGACGGCGCTGCGGCCCTGCGGCTGTGGGGAGTACTGGCCCGGCGATGCGTGGCGCCGTTCGACGAGTACGCGGCGGCGCCGCTCACCCTCGCCGGCTGGGTCGCCTGGTCCACCGGGGACGAACCCGCCGCCCGGGTCGCTCTCGGTCTCGCGCTGGACGCCGACCCCGAATACGTCTTCGCCCGCCTGCTGCACCAGGCCTGCAACGAGGGACTCGATCCCGAGTCGCTGCGCAGCTGCCTGCGCCACGAACGGGAGTCGAGGACGGCGGCCGTCGAGCGCCGTGCCGGGGCGCGCCGCGCGGGATCGCGGGGCGCCCGCCCGCAGCCGGTCAGGAGGGGCGGGCCCGCCGCCGGCACCCGCCCTGGCAAGACCTCACCGAAGCCGCCGCGGGACGCCGCGGCCCGGCGCACCGGACAGCGGGGGACGAGGAGCGGTCGATGACGCCCGTGACCAGGCCGCCCGCGGCGGCGTTCAGCTCTGTGGCGGAGCCCCACGACCCGTCCCGCCGACCGCACACCGGCAGTCCGGATCGCACAGAGAGCACCGCACACCACCCATGGCCCCCAGTTCCGCAGCGGCACCCGGCCCCGCGACCCTCGCCGGACTCACCCTCCCGGGCGCCCCACGGCCGAGCGAGCTGCCCTCGGTGCACAACGCGCTCATCTGCGTCGCCCTGCCCGCCCTCGTCATCTGTGCGGACCACGGACAGCTCACCGGGCACGGCCTCGAAGGGGTCTATCTGTCCGGACGGAGACTCCTCTCCCGCTGTGTGCTGCGGGTGGCCGGACGCGAACCCATCGCACTCCAGGGCAGGCGGTCCGCCGCCGACCGGGCCGTGTTCCTCGGGGCTCTGCGTACGACGGGGGACAACGGGCCCGACCCCGGGATCACCGTCGAGCGCTCGCGCTGCGCCGACGGAACCGAGCGGATCACCCTGCGCAGCTCGGTCGCGCGACCGTTGCGCCTCCCGGTGGAGATCGCTCTCGGGACGGATCTCGCGGATCTGGGCGCGGTGGCGTCCGGGCAGCCGGGGCCCGAAATCTTCCCCAGCGTCCACGGCACCGGGATGCGCTGGACGGCGGACGACGGCCGGTACGCGGCCGTCACCGCGGACCCGCCGCCGATGGACGCGCTGGCCGCTGCCGGTCTTCTGCGGTGGGAGGTCGAGTTGGCCCCCGGAGCCACAAGCATCATCGAACTCAGGGTGCGCGCGGACCGGACACCCCGGTCTGCCCCACTCCCCGCGCCAGGGGTCGGGCGGCCCGGCGGCAGCGTCCTCGCCGAGGCCCGTGCCGAGGGCGACGATCACCGGATCGGGGAACTCCTACGAACATCCGTCGACGATCTGCGGGCCCTCCTCCAGCGCGACACGGCCCACCCGGCGGACGTCCATCTCGCGGCCGGAGTGCCCTGGCGCTGCGGACCCGCCACCTCCGAAGCGCTCTGGGCAGCGCGCATGGCCCTGCCCCTCGGTACTCGGCTCGCCGTCACCACGCTCCGAACGCTGGCCCGTACCCAGATCGGTGGACCGGGCCCGGCGGAGGGACGCATCCCCGGCCCTCTCAGGGATGCGGGGCCCTACCTGCCGCCCCGCTGCACCGGAATCGAGGCCACACTCGCCTTCCCCGCCGCCTTGGCCGAGGCCAGACGCTGGGGGCTGCCCGAGCAGGACCTCGAGGAGCTGCTTCCCGCGGCGGAACGGTGTCTGCAGTGGCTGCGGGCCGCCGCCGACCCGCACGGGTTCGTCCCGGACCCGGGGCCCTCCGGTCCCTGGCGGGCCGAGACTCAGGCCCATGCCCACCGTGCGGCCGTGCTCGGCGCCGACCTCCTCGACGCATGCGGCCGTCCGGGCGGGGACGCCTGGCGGGAGTGGGCGAGCATCCTTCGAGCCCGATTCCGCGCGGAGTTCTGGCTCGACGACAGGTCCGGCGGCAGACCCGCCGCCGCCCGGGCGCCGGGCGGCGGACCATGGACCCAGCTCGGAGGGTGGGCGGCACACCTCCTCGACACCGGCCTGCTGGGCGGCGGCCGGTACGCCCCCGGCCTGCTGGACAGGGCAGAGACCGAACAGCTGGCCCGGTTGCTCGGTACCCCGGCCCTGGACTCCGGTTGGGGGCTGCGCAGCCTCGGTGCCAAGGAACCCGGACACAACCCCTTCGGGCACCGGGCGGGAGCCGTGCGCGTCCATGAAACGGCGGTCGCCGTGGCCGGGCTCGTAGCGGCGGGATACGAGAGGGAGGCCGCGTCCCTGCTCCGTGGCGCCCTCGACGCGGCGGAGGCGTTCGGCCACCGCCTGCCCGAGATGTACGCGGGTGCCCAGCGCACGGCCGGTGGTGTTCCGGTGCCGCACCCGGCGGCCTGCCGTCCGGCCGCAGTGGCAGCGGCCGCCGGCGTCCATCTCCTGACGACCCTCGCCGGGATCCGGCCCGATGCGCCCGGCCGGACCGTGGCCCTGCATCCCGTCCGGTCGGCTCCGCTCGGCGCGGTACGACTGTCGGGGCTGCGGGTCGCGGGGGAGCCGTTCACGGTGAGGGTGAGCCGACTCGGGCTCGGCATGGTCGAGGAGGCCGGCGACGGCCTTCAGCTGGGAGGCTGACCATGCGGGGTGGCAGCGTGAAGGAAGCCTCACGGGAGGGACAAGAAGTGATTCTCGATGTAGCGGAGGGGAGTGTTTATCGTCAGGAAGACGACTATGATCGCGGCATGTCTCCCTACGACCCGTCGGCCTTCCCGCCCTTTGCCGTCACCGTCGATCTGGTCGTGCTCACCGTGCGGGGCCACGCGCTGTGCGCCCTGATCGTGAGACGGGGAGAAGCTCCGTTCCAGGGCCGCTGGGCGCTGCCGGGCGGATTCGTCCGCGATGACGAGGACCTCGGCGCCGCGGCGGCGCGCGAGTTGGTGGAGGAGACCGGACTCTGCGTCCACGACCCCGGGGCCCCGTCGCCCATGGCGAGCAACGGCGCGCACCTCGAGCAGCTGGCGACCTATGGGGATCCGCAGCGCGACCCCCGGATGCGGGTGGTCAGCGTCGCCCATCTGGCGCTCGCCCCGGACCTGCCGGCGCCGCGCGCGGGTGGTGACGCGAACAGCGCACGCTGGGCGCCGGTCGAGGAAGTGCTCGGAAAGGACGGTTCCCTCGAGCGCGAGGAGGGGCAGGGGGAGCCGCTCGCGTTCGATCACGCGCAGATCCTCGCCGACGGAGTGGAGCGGGCCCGTTCCAAGATCGAGTACTCCTCGCTGGCCACCGCCTTCTGCCCGCCGGAGTTCACGGTCGGCGAGCTCAGGAGGGTGTACGAGGCCGTCTGGGGTGTCGCGCTCGACCCGCGCAACTTCCACCGGAAGGTGACCGGTACCCCGGGTTTCCTGGTTCCCGCGGGTGGCACCACCACGCGCCAGGGCGGCCGCCCCGCGCAGCTCTTCCGTGCGGGTGGGGCGACGTTGCTCAACCCGCCCATGCTGCGTCCCGAGGTCTGACGGCGCTCTCCAGGGCGACCCGAGGTTCCAACCCTGCGCCAAAAGTCCGAAATGTCGCGTTATCTTGCTTCGATAGCCGCCCTGCCGCGGAGCGGTGTCACCTACCGCGAGAGAAGCGATGCTCCAGGCCTTCGGACTCACCAGCAGCCCCCGCCGCGACCGCCGGCCCGCCGTGGACGATCTCACCTTCGATGCCCGGCCGGGGCAGGTCACCGCCCTCCTCGGCCCCGCCGGATCCGGCAAGACCACCACCTTGCGGCTGATGCTCGAACTCGAGCCCGGCCGTGGCGTCACGTACTTCCGCGGCCGCCCTCTCCATCGCGTCGCCCATCCCCCCGGTGAGGTCGGTGTGCTGCTGGGGGACGTCCCCGGGCACCCCTCGCGCACCATGCGGAGCCAGTTGCGGATGCTGTGCGCGGCGACCGGCGTTCCCGTGTCCAGGGCCGACGAAATGCTCAGGGCCGTAGGACTCACCGGCCTCCCCGACCAGCGCATCGGCACCCTGCCGCGCGCGATGGACCGCCGACTCGGGCTCGCCTCGGCTCTGTTGGCCGATCCGCACGCGCTTCTGCTCGACGAGCCCGGCGCCGGTCTCTCCGCACGGGACAAGGCCTGGCTGCACGAACTCCTGCGTGCCCACGCCGTGGAGGGCGGCACCGTCCTGTACACCACCGACGACCCCAAGGACGCGGCCCGCAACGCCGACCGGGTCGTCACCGTCGCCCACGGCCGCCTCGTCGCGGAGCAGGAGGTGGCCGACTTCGCCCGAACGCGGCTGAGGCCGCGGGTGGCCGTACGCACCCCCCACGCCGCGCGGCTCGCCTCGGTCGTCACGCAGGAGGCGCGCGCCGCGCGCCGCACCGTCGAGGTCGTCACCGAGAAGGGCAATCGACTCTCCGTCTACGGCAGCGACTGCGCCACGATCGGCGAGACCGCGTACCGGCACGGCGTGCTCATCCACCAACTCTCCGACGAGGTGGGCGACACAGGCTCGCGTGACGTGCCCGAATCCTCAGCGGCCACTCCCGTGGGCAGCCGCACCTCCGAATCCGAAGGCGGCGCCGCTGCCGTGCGCGAGCCCGAGCCGCCGGCGAAGCGCCGGCCGACCCGTTCGCCGCTCCGTCCACTCCGGTACGAGATCCGCAGACTGCTCGGCGTCCCGGCCACCCCGCTCGTCGCGGCCGCGGTCCTGGTCGCCTCGGTCGTGGTCTCGGTACTGCTCGCGCGGAGCGGCCGGACGCCCGTGCCCACCCTCCTCGCCGGCTGGCCCACCCTCTCCCCGCTGCCGCCCGCCGCCATCGGAGCCGGGCTGCTCGGCGCTTTCTCGTTCGCGGACGAGTACAGATACCCGGCGCTCACCACCGGCCGCGGCACGGTTCCACGCCGTCTCGGACTGCTGCTCGCCAAGCTCGTTGTCGCGGCGGCCGTCGCCCTTGTCCTGGCCGTGCTCGTTGTGGCCGCCGACCTCATGACCCTTCGCCTCGTCTACGGCGGCGAGTTGATTCCCGTACCGAAAAACTGGCCGACACTGTGTGCGAGTTGGCTCGGTCTGACCGTCGGCTGTGCCTGGGCCGGGGTGCTCGGAGCCGGGGTCTTCCGGGTCGCCGCGGCGGGAGTGGCGGCGGTCCTCGCGGTGCCGGTGGCCCTCGCGCCCCTGCTGCAGATGGCGACGTCCGGGCCTCCGGGCCGTGCGATCTCCGGGCTCCCCGCACGGCTGCGGGGTTTCGTCAGCATGGAGTGGCCGGCCGCGGCCGACCGCTGGCTGACGGGGGTGTTGCGGGTGGTCGCCCAGCCCGTGGGGGTGGCGCTGGCGCTGGCGTTGACCGCCCTGCTCTGCGCCTATCTGTTCACCGGCCTTCGTCGCAAGGCGCGTTGGTGATCACTTCCGGATCGAAAGCTTCCGCTTCCGCGGCAACTCCCTTGAAAATGGCCGCATATGTCCGATTAATCGTCAATTGTGTAGGGGGTGCCGATCACCCTTTCGTGTGCTTTTCACCAAAGACCTCAAGGGTCACGGGGGGCACGCCGACAAAGGATGCGTGAGTACCCTTGCGCACACCATGATGACCGCCGCCCGCCCCGTCGACTCCGGCCTCGGCGCCCCGGGCGATCTCGACCGCTACCCGTACGCGGAGGCGCCCGTCGCCGACCGTGTGGGTCCGCCCTCCTGGGAAGGAGTGGAGACGGACCTCGGCCGGGTCGGTCGTCGCACGGCCGGCAGTCGCGGCCGCGGCCTCCACGGCCAGCTCGTCCAGCAGCTCGGGCAGATGATCGTCTCCGGCGACCTCGGCGCCGACCGCCCACTGGTTCCGGAGGAGATCGGTCAGCGCTTCGAGGTCTCCCGCACCGTCGTACGTGAGTCGCTGCGCGTCCTGGAGGCGAAGGGCCTGGTCAGCGCCCGCCCCAACGTCGGCACCCGGGTCAGGCCCGTCAGTGACTGGAACCTGCTGGACCCCGACATCATCGAGTGGCGCGCCTTCGGCCCTCAGCGCGACGATCAGCGCCGCGAGCTGAACGAGCTGCGCTGGACGATCGAGCCCCTGGCCGCCCGGCTCGCCGCCGGGCACGGCCGCGAGGACGTCCAGCAGCGGCTGGCCGACATGGTCGAGATCATGGGGCACGCCTACGCCCAGGGTGATGGCATCACCTTCTCCCGGGCCGACGTCGAGTTCCACTCCCTGTTGATCCAGCTCGCCGGGAACCGGATGCTGGAGCACCTCTCCGGCATCGTCGCCGCCGCGCTCCAGGTCTCCGGCGGTCCGGTCACCGGCTGTGACCGCCCCGGTGAGCACTGCCTGGCGCACCACGCGCGCATCGTCGACTGCCTCGCGACCGGGGACGCGCAGGGCGCCGAGGCGGCCATGCGTCAGCTGCTGACCGTTCACCCGGAGGTGGAGCGCGTCGTGCCCGCTCCGCGTGAGCACTGACCCGCAGGCCACGGTCAGGGGCGCGGAGCCGTACGCTTCGCGTGCCGCCGGAGCCATGCGGAACCCGGGGATCACGGCGCATCCCCAGGGTTCCGCGGCGGCTCGGGGGGCGCGAATGTGCGACGAACGCCCGTTCTGGCCGCTTCGTCGCAAATGAGGTGTGACTCGGGCCACGCGGATTGGGCGTAACACTCCTCGAAGCCGTGCGATGACCTAAGAGGTGACAGCCGAGGAAGGAATACAGCAGCCGCGTGAGGCGCTGTGCAGTTCCCCGGTCCAGCCCGCGCCGTCGGCACATTCCCAGCCGATGGTCGTCGGCTCCGGCCCGATCCTGGGCGGGGCCGGAAGCCGTTTTCCATCGTTCCGAGAGGTTGTTCGTGTCGGCCAGCACATCCCGTACGCTCCCGCCGGAGATCGCCGAGTCCGAGTCTGTGATGGCGCTCATCGAGCGGGGAAAGGCTGATGGGCAGATCGCCGGCGATGACGTGCGTCGGGCCTTCGAGGCTGACCAGATTCCGCCAACCCAGTGGAAGAATGTTCTGCGCAGCCTCAACCAGATCCTCGAGGAAGAGGGTGTGACGCTGATGGTCAGTGCAGCGGAGTCGCCGAAGCGCGCCCGCAAGAGCGTCGCAGCGAAGAGCCCGGCCAAGCGCACCGCCACCAAGACCGTCACCGCCAAGACGACCGTGACGAAGACCGTCTCGGCCGCCACGGCGGCCCCGGCGGCAGAGAACGCGGACCCGGCCGACGAGGCCGGAGCGCCGGCCAAGAAGGCGGCCGCGAAGAAGACCGCGGCCAAGAAGACGGTGGCGAAGAAGGCCACCGCCAAGAAGACGACGGCCAAGAAGACCGCCGCCAAGAAGGACGCCGACGAGGCCGTCGAGGGCGAGGAGCTGCTCGACGACGTCGCGCCCGGCAAGGGCGAGGACGAAGAGGCCGAGGGCGAGAACAAGGGCTTCGTCCTGTCCGACGAGGACGAGGACGACGCTCCGGCGCAGCAGGTCGCGGTCGCCGGTGCCACCGCCGACCCGGTCAAGGACTACCTGAAGCAGATCGGCAAGGTCCCGCTGCTCAACGCCGAGCAGGAGGTCGAGCTCGCCAAGCGTATCGAGGCCGGTCTGTTCGCCGAGGACAAGCTGGCCAACTCCGACAAGCTGGCGCCCAAGCTCAAGCGCGAGCTGGAGATCATCGCCGAGGACGGCCGCCGCGCCAAGAACCACCTCCTGGAGGCCAACCTCCGACTGGTGGTCTCGCTGGCCAAGCGCTACACCGGCCGCGGAATGCTCTTCCTGGACCTGATCCAGGAGGGCAACCTGGGTCTGATCCGCGCCGTCGAGAAGTTCGACTACACCAAGGGCTACAAGTTCTCCACGTACGCCACCTGGTGGATCCGTCAGGCGATCACCCGCGCCATGGCCGACCAGGCCCGCACCATCCGTATCCCGGTGCACATGGTCGAGGTCATCAACAAGCTCGCGCGCGTCCAGCGCCAGATGCTCCAGGACCTGGGCCGTGAGCCCACCCCGGAGGAGCTGGCCAAGGAGCTCGACATGACCCCGGAGAAGGTCATCGAGGTCCAGAAGTACGGCCGCGAGCCGATCTCCCTCCACACCCCGCTGGGTGAGGACGGAGACAGCGAGTTCGGTGACCTCATCGAGGACTCCGAGGCGGTCGTCCCGGCCGACGCGGTCAGCTTCACGCTCCTCCAGGAGCAGCTGCACTCGGTCCTCGACACGCTCTCCGAGCGTGAGGCCGGCGTGGTCTCCATGCGCTTCGGTCTCACCGACGGCCAGCCGAAGACGCTGGACGAGATCGGCAAGGTCTACGGCGTCACGCGTGAGCGGATCCGCCAGATCGAGTCCAAGACGATGTCGAAGCTGCGCCACCCGTCCCGTTCGCAGGTCCTGCGCGACTACCTCGACTAGTCCGCGGTCGTACACGCCGAAGGGCCCGGTTCTCCGAAAAGGAGAGCCGGGCCCTTCGGCGTGCGCGGGTGCAGGGCGACGACACGTGGACCACGCTGGGTGAACCGACATCATCGGAGAGTCAGGAGGCTCTATGCGTCGCCCCATCGCCCGAGCAGTGACCACTGCCCTGGGCCTGATCTCGGCGGCGGCGGGCCCGTTCGCCGCCGCCGCTCCCGCGGCCGCCGACAGTGTCGTCGTCGGAGGGCAGTCCGCGAAGATCGCGGAAGCCCCGTGGGTCGTGGCGCTCTCCAGCCGTGACCGGTTCGGAGGTACGCGTGGGGGGCAGTTCTGCGGAGGCGTGGTCGTCGCGCCCACCCGGGTGCTCACCGCGGCCCACTGCCTCGGCAGGGATGTCCTGGGCGGCGAGCCCTCGGATCTCACCGACCTCAAGGTCATCGCGGGTCGCAGCGCCCTCAGTGGTCAGGGTGGACACGAGATCCGGATCTCCGGCACCTGGACCAGTCCGGAGTACAACCCCACGACCAACGCCAACGATCTGGCCGTACTGACACTGGCGACCGCGCTGCCGCAGTCCTATGTGATCGAGGCGGCCCGCCCGGGCGACCCGGCCGAGGCCCCAGGGGTGGAGGCGGACGTCTATGGATGGGGGGACACCACGGGCAACGGCACCTATGCCTCGACGCTGCGCTCGGCGCGTATCCAGGTGTTGCCCGACACGGCGTGCGAGCGGGCCTATCCGGGCGGCTTCGGAGCCGCGTACCGGGGCGACACGATGCTGTGCGCCGGTCACCCGCAGGGCGGCAGGGACGCCTGCCAGGGGGACAGTGGAGGGCCGCTGGTGGCCGCGGGGCGGCTCATCGGGCTGGTGTCCTGGGGCAGCGGTTGCGGTCAGGCCGAGAATCCGGGCGTCTACACCCGGGTCTCGGCGGTCCTGCCGGCGAACCTCTGAGCGGCACGCGCGCGGGGCCCGAGCCGGACCCGGGCCCCGCGCGCGAGGACGGGCGGCCACCCCCCTTGACTGCGGGGGTGGCCGCCCGTCGTCCGGTCAGCGACCGGCCCTTGGCTCGTCGTGGATGCGAGGTGTCAGCGGTCCTCGTCTACTGCCTTGGCCGGCACGTCGGTGAGCCGGTCCGTCTCATCCTGTATTTCCGCGGCGATCTTCTTGAGTTCCGGCTCGAACTTGCGCCCGTGGTGAGCGCAGAAGAGCAAGTCACCGCCGCTGGTCAGGACGACGCGCACGTACGCCTGGGCGCCGCAGCGGTCGCAGCGGTCAGCGGCCGTCAGGGGGCTCGCGGGGGTCAGAACAGTAGTCACGTCGCCTCTTCTCTAGCTCGACGAGCTGTCGTACCAGGGTCAACATCCAACCAGGCCGAAAACGTTCCCGCTCGTGGCTTTTCCTCGAAACTTCTTCCCGAGGTGGCTGTCTGCTGCCGGTTGGCGGCGAATGAGCCGTATTGCGTCGCTCTACGGATTTCGCATTGCTTGTCTCGGTTCGTCCTCCCGGCTGGGTTGCCGGTTGTTCATGAGGACGTGCCCGGAGCCTAAATGGTTCATGCCTGGAAGGGAACGTGATGTTCACGTCACCCCTTCGAGGGATCGAACACTCATGCGACTCTGCACTAGCATGAGAAATCAGGAGGGTGGCGTGACAACGGCTCTACCAGGCATCGGTACCCTCAGACCGGTGAACGACGCCGGGCCTTACCCCACCGGGCCAGTTTTCAAATTCAGCGAGGAGCGAACCGCGTGACCGCCGAAACGTCCGTGCCGTCCAGTGCGCTGCTGACCGCAGACCGTGACGGTTCCAACTACACCGCGCGGCACCTGCTCGTACTCGAAGGGCTCGAAGCGGTCCGCAAGCGCCCCGGCATGTACATCGGGTCCACCGACAGCCGCGGCCTGATGCACTGCATCTGGGAGATCATCGACAACTCGGTCGACGAGGCCCTCGGCGGCTACTGCGACCGCATCGACGTGATCCTTCACGACGACGGCTCCGTCGAGGTGCAGGACAACGGCCGGGGCATCCCGGTCGACGTCGAGCCCAAGACCGGGCTCTCCGGCGTCGAGGTCGTCATGACCAAGCTGCACGCCGGCGGAAAGTTCGGCGGCGGCTCGTACGCCGCCTCCGGCGGCCTGCACGGCGTGGGTGCCTCCGTGGTGAACGCGCTGTCGGCCCGGCTCGACGTCGAGGTCGACCGGAACAGCGCCACGCACTCGATCAGCTTCCGCCGCGGTGTGCCCGGCATCTTCACCGAGCAGGGCCCCGACAGCCCCTTCGACCCGGGCAACGGGCTGCTGAAGGGCAAGCGCGTCCCGAAGACCCGCACCGGCACCCGCGTGCGGTACTGGGCCGACCGCCAGATCTTCCTCAAGGACGCCAAGCTCTCCCTGGAGACGCTCCACCAGCGCGCCCGCCAGACCGCCTTCCTGGTTCCCGGCCTGACCATCGTGGTCCGCGACGAGCGGGACCTGGACGGTGTGGGCAAGAGCGAGGAGACCTTCCGCTTCGACGGCGGCATCAGCGAGTTCTGCGAGTTCCTCGCCCAGGACAAGGCCGTCTGCGACGTCCAGCGGCTGACGGGCACGGGCACCTTCAAGGAGACCGTGCCGGTCCTCGACGACCGCGGCCACATGACCCCCACCGAGGTCACCCGTGAGCTGGGCGTCGACGTCGCGCTGCGCTGGGGCACCGGCTACGACAGCACGGTCAAGTCCTTCGTCAACATCATCGCCACCCCCAAGGGCGGCACGCACGTCTCCGGCTTCGAGCAGGCCATCACCAAGACGGTCAACGAGGTCCTGCGCTCCGCCAAGATCCTGCGCGTCGCCGAGGACGACATCGTCAAGGACGACGCCCTGGAGGGCCTCACGGCGGTCGTGACGGTCCGGCTCGCCGAGCCGCAGTTCGAGGGCCAGACCAAGGAGGTGCTCGGCACCTCGGCGGCCCGCAGGATCGTCGCCAACGTGGTCGCCAAGGAGCTGAAGGCCTTCCTGACGTCCACCAAGCGTGACGCCAAGGCCCAGGCCCGGGCCGTCCTGGACAAGACCGTGGCGGCCGCCAGGACCCGTATCGCCGCCCGGCAGCACAAGGAGGCGCAGCGCCGTAAGACCGCGCTGGAGTCCTCCTCGCTGCCGGCCAAGCTCGCCGACTGCCGCAGCGACGACGTGGAGCGCAGCGAGCTCTTCATCGTCGAGGGAGACTCCGCGCTCGGCACCGCCAAGCTCGCCCGTAACAGCGAGTTCCAGGCCCTGCTGCCGATCCGCGGCAAGATCCTCAACGTCCAGAAGTCCTCCGTCTCGGACATGCTCAAGAACGCCGAGTGCGGAGCGATCATCCAGGTCATAGGAGCCGGCTCCGGCCGCACCTTCGACATCGACGCCGCACGGTACGGCAAGGTCATCATGATGACCGACGCCGATGTCGACGGCTCCCACATCCGCACGCTGCTGCTGACTCTCTTCCAGCGCTACATGCGGCCCATGGTCGAGCAGGGACGCGTCTTCGCCGCCGTACCCCCGCTGCACCGCATCGAGCTCGTCCAGCCCAAGAAGGGCCAGGACAAGTACGTCTACACGTACTCGGACAGCGAGCTGCGTCAGACCCTGCTCGAGTTCCAGCGCAAGGGCGTCCGCTACAAGGACGCCATCCAGCGCTACAAGGGTCTCGGCGAGATGGACGCCGACCAGTTGGCGGAGACGACGATGGACCCGCGGCACCGGACCCTGCGCCGGATCAACATCGGCGACCTGGAGTCGGCCGAGCACGTCTTCGATCTGCTCATGGGCAACGACGTGGCTCCCCGCAAGGAGTTCATCACCAGCTCCGCGGCGACGCTCGACCGCTCGCGGATCGACGCCTAGCCCGGCGCGTCCGACCGACCGTCCACCCAGGGGTGGAGCCGCCGAGTTCCACCCCTGAGACGATCACAGACGCATCTCCTCTCCGTAGCATCGAAGCGACGGAGGGGGACGGACATGGATCGCAGCAGGTCGACCGGGCGATGGCTCGTGTGGCCCGCGCCGGAGGCGCTGACCCGGGTCGGCGTGCCACGCGGCCGCCTCGTGATCGACGGCCTGCTGCTCACCGCGATCTGTTCATGGATCGTGGCGGGCGCGTACATCTCAGGGGTCTTCCCCGGCTGGTACGGGGTTCTGCCCCCGCTCGGTCTCGCCCTCTGCGTGGCGGCGGTCGTCGCCTATCACGCCACCACCGTCGCCCGTCAGCTCTCGCGGTCGCTCGGGCTGCTCGCCCTCGTGGCCGCGGTCGGGCTCGGCGCCCATGCCGCCGGAGCCCATGTCTCCGCGACGCTGATCTGGATCGTTGTGTCGGTCACGGCGATGGAGCGCCTCCCGCTGCTCGTCGCCCTGGGCACGGTGCTGGTCCTCGCCGGAGGCTTCGTCGACGCGGACGAGACCGGGTTCCTGGGAGCCGGAGTGACCACGGCCGCCGTGCTGCTCACCGGGTACTCCCTTCGCCTGGACGCGCAGGCCCGCAGCGCAGGGTTCCGGCTGCTGGCTCAGGAGCGGGCCGCTCGTGAGGCAGAGGCCGCTTCCGCGGCGCTGACCGAACGGGCCAGGATCGCCCGCGAGATCCATGACGTGTTGGCGCACAGCCTCTCCGCGCAGATGGTTCACCTGGAGGCCGCGCGGCTGCAGATCGAGTCCGGCGCACGGCGGGAGGACGTCCTCGAGCGGGTGGCCGCCGCCCGGTCCATGGCTCGCGAGGGGCTCGCCGAGACCCGGCACGCACTCTCCGCGCTCCGCGGCGACATGGTGCCCGTCGAGGACTATCTGCGGGAGCTGGCCCGCGGGGACCGGGCCGAGGTCGAGGTCGTCGGTGAGCGCAGGCCCCTTCCGGCGGAGGCCTCACAGGCGGTACGGAGAGTGGCCCAGGAAGCCCTCACGAACGTACGCAAACACGCGCCGGGGGCCAGGACGCGGCTCCGGCTCGCCTACGAGACGGGGGAGATCGCCCTGGAGATACGGGACTCGGGTGCGGCCGGGGACACCGAGGCCGCGGGGCTGAGCGGTTCAGGTTCCGGTTACGGCCTCATCGGCATGAGGGAGCGCGCCGAACTCCTGGGCGGCACGCTGGAGGCCGGCCCCGAGGACGAAGGGTTTGCGGTGCGACTGAGGGTGCCGGCATGAGCGGTCGGAACGCGCAGCACGACCACGGCCGGGTCGCGCGCGTGATCGTGGCCGACGATCAGTCCATGGTGCGCGAGGGGATCGTGCTCGTCCTCGGACTGCTGCCCGGCATCGAGGTCGTAGGAGCAGCCAGGGACGGCGAGGAAGCCATCGCGCTGACCGCGGAACTCGCCCCCGATGTGGTGCTCATGGACCTCCGGATGCCGCGGTGCGACGGGGTGGAGGCGACCCGGCGCATCCGCTCCGAGCACCCGGACACCGAAGTCGTCGTACTGACCACCTACGCCGACGACGACTCGCTCTTTCTGGCACTCCGCGCCGGTGCCCGCGGCTACCTCACCAAGGACGCGGGCGGGGAGGAGATCGTACGGGCCGTCCACGACGTGCTCGACGGACGGGCCGGGCTCGCCCCCGCCGTCCAACGGAGGCTCCTGGAACAGCTGATGGCCCAGCCTCAGCGGTACGCACCGGCCTGTGGCCGACCGTCCGAGGCGGCGCAGGACGGATGGCGAGGTCCGCGGCACGGCGAGTCGCAGCCCGACGGACTCACCGAGCGCGAGACCGAAGTGCTCCGCCTGGTCGCGGACGGGCTCTCCAACCAGGAGATCGCCCGCCGGCTCGGCATCTCCACGGCGACCGTCAAGACGCACATCAACAACCTCTTCGCCAAGATCGGGGTGCGTGACCGGGTGCAGGCCGTCCGGTACGCATATCAGCACGGGCTCGTGGCACCACCTGGCGAAACCGTCACCTGATGGGGTGAAGAGCGAGAGGAGAAGAGTCCTGGATCTTCCCGCTCTGTCCATCCTTGGGCACGCGGCCGAAACGGTTCGCTGACAAGGAGAGTTCACCGGTGGAGAAGCACGAAGGGCCGGGCCTCCCGGCAGTGCGGATCGACGACCCCTGGTATGACGCACTGGCCGCCGGTTGGGGTGAGGCGGCCGAGACCGAGACGCCGACCGGCGCCTCGGCGTACAGCGCGCCGATGCCGGGAGCCGTTCCGCGACAGCAGCCGGCCCACAGCGCCGCCGACATCTATCTGGCGGTCCAGCGCAGTCCTGCCTTCCAGGAAGTACGCGGCCGCTACCGGCGGTTCGTGATCCCCGCAGCCCTCGGCTTCCTCCTCTGGTACCTCGCCTATGTCGTGGCCGCGACCGTGGCACCCGGACTGATGGCCCGGCCGGTCGCCGGCGCGGTGAATGTGGCGATGGTCGCCGGACTCGGCCAGTTCCTCACCACCTTCCTGCTGACCTGGGCCTATGCCCGGCATGCCCGGCTGCGCCGGGACCGGGCGGCGCTGGAACTGCGCTGGACCGTGTACGACGAAACGCGCGCCCAGGAGATGACGCGAGGGGGCGGACGGTGACCGACGACCATCAGACGCTCGCACTGCTGCTGTTCAGCGCGTTCATCGCGGTGACGCTGGGGATCACCACCTGGGTGAGCCGCAACCGCCATGGCTCCGCGGAGGAGTTCTACGCCGGCGGACGACTGTTCTCGCCCATGGAGAACGGTTTCGCCATCGCCGGCGACTACATGTCCGCCGCCTCCTTCCTCGGCATCTCGGGCCTCATCGCGCTCTTCGGCTACGACGGGATGCTGTACTCCGTCGGCTTCCTCGTCGCCTGGCTGGTCGTGCTCCTCCTGGTCGCCGAACTGGTTCGCAACTGCGGTCGGTTCACGCTCGCCGACGTCGTCGCCGCCCGGATGGCGGAACGCCCCGTCCGGATCGCCGCCGGAACGTCCTCCGTCACCGTCTCCGTGCTCTATCTGGTGGCCCAGATGGTGGGAGCCGGCAGCCTGGTCGCCCTCCTCCTCGGTGGTACGAGCGAGGCGGCCCGGTCCTGGACCGTGATCGGCGTCGGCGCCCTGATGGTGACCTATGTGTCGTTGGGCGGGATGCGCGCGACCACCTGGATCCAGATCGTCAAGGCGGTGCTCCTCATGGCCGGCACGATCGCCCTCACCGTGCTCGTCCTGCTCCGCTTCCAGGGTGACTTCAACCAGCTGCTCACCGCCGCCGCGGAGCGCAGCGGGCACGGACGGGACTTCCTCGCACCGGGGCTGCGCTACGGCGGAGAGTGGACCGCGCGGCTCGACTTCATCAGCCTCGGCATCGCGCTCGTCCTCGGTACCGCGGGCCTGCCGCACATCCTGTCCCGCTTCTACACCGTGCCCACCGCACGGGCCGCCCGCCGCTCGGTCGTCTGGGCCATCGGGCTCATCGGCGGCTTCTATCTGATGACGATCGTCCTCGGCTTCGGCGCGGCCGCGATCATCGGACCCGACGCCGTCCGCGCCTCCAACGCCGCCGGGAACACCGCCGTACCGCTCCTCGCCCTCGACCTCGGCGGCGGTGCGGGGTCGACCGGTGGCACCGTGCTCTTCGCGATCGTCGCAGCCATCGCCTTCGCCACCATCCTGGCCGTTGTCGCCGGGATCACGCTCGCCTCCTCCGCGTCCGTGGCCCATGATCTGTACGCCTCGCTGCGCCGCCGCAACGCGCACGCGAAGCAGTACAGCGAGGTGACCGTGGCACGCCTGGCCGCCGCGGGCATCGGGGTGGCCGCGATCGGTCTTGGCCTGCTCGCCCGCGACCTCAACGTGGCGTTCCTGGTCGGACTCGCCTTCGCGGTCGCCGCCTCCGCCAACCTCCCCGTGCTGCTCTACTCGCTCTTCTGGCGGAAGTTCACCACGCGGGGCGCCGTGTGGTCGGTGTACGGAGGGCTGATCCCGGCCGTCCTGCTGGTCGTGCTCTCGCCGGTCGTCTCCGGCAGCCCCGACGCGCTCTTCCCGGGCGTCGACTTCCATCTGTTCCCGCTGCAGAACCCGGGGGTGGTCTCCATCCCGCTCGGCTTCCTGGCGGGCTGGATCGGCGCGGTCACCTCCTCCGAACCGCCCGACGCGGCCAAGCACGCGGAGACCGAGGTCAGGGCGCTGACCGGTGCGGGCGCCGTGTGAGCCCCGGGAGGCAGCTCAGCGGGCGGCCGGGACCCAGACGTAGCGGTGCTCGGGCCGGCCCGTCTCGCCGTACCTCAGCGAGAGGCGTACGCGCCCTGTGCGTTCGAGCAGCTTGAGATAGCGCTGGGCGGTCTGCCTGCTCACCCCGGCGCGCTCGGCGATCTCCTGCGCGGACAGGGCTCCGTCGGCGGCGAGCAGCACCTGCCGTACGAGCTCGGCGGTGGTGGGGGAGTGACCCTTCGGCAGTGCGGGCTCGGCCGCACCCGCCGACAGGGCGCCGAAGAACCGGTCCACCTCCGCCTGCTCGGCCTCGCCGCCCCCGTCGAGGGTGTGGCGCAGGGCGGCGTACGCCTCCAGCTTGGCGCGCAGCCCGGCGAACGTGAACGGCTTGACCAGGTACTGGAGCGCGCCGTGGCGCATCGCCGCCTGGACCGTCGCCACGTCGCGCGCGGCGGTGACCATGATCACGTCGGTCTGATGGCCCTGCCGGCGCAGCTCCCGTACGACCGCGAGGCCGTTCTCGTCCGGCAGGTAGTGGTCGAGCAGGATGAGGTCGACCGGGACCTCACCGAGGCGGGTGATCGCCTCCGCGGTCGAGTGGGCGGTGGCGACGACGCGGAACCCGGGCATCTTCGTCACATAGGCCGCGTTGATCTGAGCGACGCGTACGTCGTCGTCCACGACCAGCACGTCGATCATCGCGGCTCCTCGCCCGCCCGGGCCATGGCGGGCTCCGGCGCCGATCCGGGTTCCGGCTCGCTGAGTGCCTCCGGGAGTACGACGGTGAACTCGGCGCCCCCGTCCGGTCCGTCGGCGACCCGCGCGCTGCCGCCCCGGCGCTCGGCGAGCCGGCGGACCAGAGCCAGGCCCAGACCCCGCTTGCCGTGCGACGGCAGCTCCTTCGTGGTCCAGCCCTCGGTGAAGATCAGTTCGCGGCGGTCGTCCGGGACGCCCGGGCCGCTGTCGGTGACACGCAGGACGGCCGTGCGTCCCTCGGCCCGCAGCGCGATCTCGACGCGCGGTTCGGCGGTGCCCGCGGCGGCGTCCAGGGCGTTGTCGACGAGGTTGCCGACGACGGTGACCAGCTCGCGCGGGTCCACCAGACGGTCGGGGAGCAGCGAGTCGGACGAGATCCGCAACGACACGCCCCGCTCCGCGGCGACCGTGGCCTTGCCGACCAGGAGCGCGGCGAGCAGCGGATCGTGAACCTTCTCCGTGACCTGCTCGGCCGTGGCTCGATGGACGCCGACGACCTCGGTGACGAACTCGACCGCCTCCTCGTGCATCTCCAGCTCGAGGAGGCCCAGCAGGGTGTGCAGCCGGTTGGCGTGCTCGTGGTCCTGGGCGCGCAGGGCGTCGATCAGGCCGCGGGTGGAGTCCAGCTCGCGCCCGAGCCTCTCCAGCTCGGTGCGGTCGCGCAGGGTCGCCACGGCGCCGCCGTCGTCCGTCGGCATCCGGTTGGCGATGAGGACGCGGTGGCCGCGGACGGTCACAAGATCCTCGCCCGTGACCCGCCCGGCCAGCACATCGGCCGTGCGGCCGGGACCGAGGGCATCCTCCAGCGGCCGGCCGGTGGCCTCCGGGCCGATCCCGAGGAGGCGCTGGGCCTCGTCGTTCATCAGGCGCACGCGGCCCGTGCGGTCGAGGGCGACGACGCCCTCGCGGATGCCGTGGAGCATGGCCTCGCGCTCCGCGAGCAGCGCGGAGATGTCGGAGAACGCCAGGTCGTGGGTCCGCCGCTGGAGCCTGCGGGAGATCAGATACGCGGCGAGGGCACCGGCCGCCAGGGCGCCGCCCGCGTACGCGAGGAGTCCCGGGATCGCGCCGAGCAGGCGGTCCTGCACGCTGTCGTACTCGATACCGACGGACACCGCGCCGACGATCGTCCCGTCGGGGCCGTGCAAGGGGGCCTTGCCGCGCGCGGAGCGGCCAAGGGTGCCGCTGTCGATCTCCATGACCTCGCGCCCGGCGAGCGCCTCACTGGGGTCCGTGGAGACGCGCCTGCCGATCTGCGCGGGGTCGGTGTGGGACCAGCGCACGCCGCGGGTGTCCATGACGACGACGTATTCGGCGCCGGTGGACTGCCGGATCCGCTCGGCCTCCGCCTGTACGGGGCCCTGGGCGGAGGGCGCGGAGCCCGTCAGCGCGGTGGCGACCTGAGGGGAGGCGGTCGTCTCGGCGATGGCGAGGGCGCGGCGCATGGCCTGGTCGTCGAGCTGGGCGCTGAGGGGGGCGAGGAAGAGGCCGGTGGCCAGGACCGTGACCCCGGTCGCGATGGCCAGCTGCATGAGGAGGACCTGCGAGAAGACCCGCTGCGGCCAGCCGAACCGCCTGCGTCGCGCGGGGGGCGGCGGCGGGGTGGTCGGTGCGGGGCTCATGGCAGGAACGGTACGGGGAGGGTGGCCGGGACCGGAAATGTGCGGGGCCCTGGGCGGGCGGCGGTGGGCGGAGGCGGGTGGTGCGGCCGCGGGCCCGGGGTGATGCGGCCGGGCTGGGGTTCCCGCCCGCACCACCTGTGCAGCCATGGAGAGCAGAGGTGCGGGTCGCCCTGTGGGCGGTGGCGCGCCGTCGGCGCGTACGGCGGCTTCGCGGCGCGCGGGCCGGCCGGTGGGGCGGTGGCGCGTCCGTCGCCGGGTGCGGGCTTCCTGGGGGGCGTGCCTATTCTGGGGGCTTTGGTGTGTGTCGAGTCGTCGGAGGGGTTTCCTTGAGCAAGCAGCAGATCCCTGTCGTCGTCCTCTCCGGGTTTCTCGGATCGGGGAAGACGACGCTGCTCAACCATCTGCTGCGCAGCGCCCGAGGCACCCGGATCGGGGTCATGGTCAACGACTTCGGTGACATCGGGATCGACGCCATGACCGTCGCCGGGCAGGTCGGGTCCACCGTCTCGCTCGGCAACGGATGCCTGTGCTGCGCCGTCGACGTCAGTGAGCTGGACGAGTACCTGGAGGTGCTCACCAGGCCCGAGCTGCGCCTCGATGTGATCGTGATCGAGGCGAGCGGGCTCGCGGAGCCCCAGGAGCTCGTGCGGATGGTGCTCGCCAGCGAGAACGAGCGGATCGTGTACGGCGGGCTCGTGCAGGTCGTCGACGCCGCCGAGTTCTCCGCCACGCGTGCGCGGCACCCCGAGACGGACCGGCATCTCGCCCTCGCCGACCTCGTCGTGGTCAACAAGGCCGACCGGGTGGGGGAGCGGGAGCTTGACGCCGTCCACGCCGCCGTCAGCGGGCTCGCCGCACCCGCCGCGGTGGTCCGTGCCGCGCACGGACGTGTCGACCCCGAGCTTCTCTTCGACCGGGTGGTGCCCGACGGGGAGATCGAAGGGCAGATGTCCATCGAGGACCTGCTCTACGGGGATCCCGAAGACGCCCACGACCATCCGCACGCCGTCTACGAGACCCTCTCCCTGGCCTCGGAGACCGCACTGCACCCGCGCAGGCTCATGGAGTTCCTGGACTCCCGCCCGGAGGGTCTCTACCGCATCAAGGGATTTGTCGACTTCGGCGCCGCCGATCCCGACAACCGCTACTCCGTGCACGCCGTCGGCAGGTTCCTGCGCTTCTACCCCGAGCCCTGGACGGCCGGCCAGGAACGGCTCACCCAGCTCGTCGTCATCGGCTCGGGCGTCGACGGCGAGGCCCTGCGCAAGGAGCTCGACGGCTGCCGCGTGAACGGCCCGCAGGACGCCCCCGACGAGCACAGCATGTGGGGCGTCCTGCGGTACGTACAGCAGCCGGACGAGACGGCTGCTCCGGAGCTCTAGCTCGCCGGGCCCGCCAGGACCGCGACCGGCTTCGGCAGCGGGGTGCCCGAGCCGTCACGGCGTGGGTCGATCTCGGGGAGATCCACCGGGGCACCGGTCTTCTGAGCGGCGAACGCCGGGGTCGCGCCCGCCCAGGCGAGGATGAGCACGTCCTCGCCCTTCAGGAAGCGCTGGCAGCGCACGCCGCCCGTCGCGCGGCCCTTGCGGGGGTACTGGTCGAACGGCGTCAGCTTCGCCGACGTACCGGCCGAGTCGTCCAGCGTGCCCGTGGAACCCGCGACCGTGAACACCACCCCGTCCGCCGCCGGGTCCACCGCCGTGAACGAGATCACCTCGGCGCCCGCGGTCAGCTTGATGCCCGCCATGCCGCCCGCGGGGCGACCCTGGGGCCGCACCTGCGACGCCTGGTAGCGCAGGAGCTGGGCGTCGGACGTGATGAAGACCAGGTCCTCCTCGCCCGTGCGCAGCTCGGTCGCGCCGACGATCCGGTCACCGTCCTTGAGGGTGATGACCTCCAACTCGTCCTTGTTCGTCGGATAGTCCGGCACCACGCGCTTCACGACGCCCTGCAGGGTGCCGAGCGCAAGGCCCGGCGAGGACTCGTCGAGCGTGGTCAGACAGACCACCGTCTCGTCGTCCTCCAGCGTGAGGAACTCCGCCAGCGGCGCCCCGCCCGCCAGGTTCGGCGCGGCGGCCGTGTTCGGCAGCTGCGGCAGGTCGATCACCGCGATCCGCAGCAGCCGTCCGGCGGAGGTCACCGCGCCGACGTCGCCGCGCTGCGTCGCCGGAACCACGGAGACGATCACGTCGTGCTTGGCACGCTTGCCCTCCGCGGCGGCCGGGATCTCCTCCGTCGCCGTACGGGCCAGGAGGCCCGTCGAGGACAGCAGGACCCGGCAGGGGTCGTCCGCGACCTCGAGGGAAGCGGCGGCGACCGGCGCGCCCGCCGACTCCAGCAGGACCGTACGCCGGTCGGTGCCGAACTTCTTCGCCACCGCGGCCAGTTCGGCCGAGACCAGCTTGCGCAGCTCGTTGTCGGAATCCAGGATTCCGGTCAGCTCGTCGATCTCGCCGTTGAGCCGGTCGCGCTCGGTCTCCAGCTCGATCCGGTCGAACTTGGTGAGCCGGCGCAGGGGGGTGTCCAGGATGTACTGCGTCTGGACCTCGCTCAGCGAGAAGCGCTCGATCAGGCGCTCCTTGGCCTGCGCCGAGTTCTCGCTGGAGCGGATGAGGCGGATGACCTCGTCGATGTCGAGCAGCGCGACGAGCAGACCCTCGACCAGGTGCAGCCGGTCGCGCTTCTTGCTGCGGCGGAACTCGGAGCGGCGGCGCACCACGTCGAAGCGGTGGTCGAGATAGACCTCGAGGAGCTCCTTGAGGCCAAGCGTGAGCGGCTGGCCGTCGACCAGCGCCACGTTGTTGATGCCGAAGGACTCCTCCATCGGCGTCAGCTTGTAGAGCTGCTCCAGGACCGCCTCCGGCACGAAGCCGTTCTTGACCTCGATGACCAGGCGCAGACCGTGGGCACGGTCCGTGAGGTCCTTGACGTCAGCGATGCCCTGCAGCTTCTTGGAGCCGACCAGATCCTTGATCTTGGAGATGACCTTCTCCGGGCCGACCGTGAAGGGCAGCTCGGTGACGACGATGCCCTTGCGGCGGGCCGTCACGGTCTCCACCGTCGTCGTGGCGCGGATCTTGAACGTGCCTCGGCCGTTCTCGTACGCGTCCTTGATGCCGGACAGGCCGACGATCCGGCCGCCCGTGGGGAGGTCGGGGCCGGGCACGAAGCGCATCAGCGCCTCGAGGTCCGCGTTCGGGTGCCGGATCAGGTGCCGGGCGGCCGCGATGACCTCGCCCAGGTTGTGCGGCGGCATGTTCGTCGCCATGCCGACGGCGATTCCGGACGCGCCGTTGACCAGCAGGTTCGGGTAGGCCGCGGGGAGCGCGACGGGCTCCCGCTCCTGGCCGTCGTAGTTCGGCGAGAAGTCGACGGTGTCCTCGTCGATCGACTCGGTCATCATCAGCGCCGCGGCGGCCATCTTCGACTCGGTGTACCGCATGGCGGCCGGCGGGTCGTCGTTGCCCAGGGAGCCGAAGTTGCCGTGGCCGTCGACGAGGGGGAGCCGCATGGAGAAGGGCTGCGCCATGCGGACCATCGCGTCGTAGATCGACGCGTCGCCGTGGGGGTGCAGCTTGCCCATGACCTCGCCGACGACGCGCGCGCACTTCACATAGCCGCGGTCGGGGCGCAGGCCCATCTCGTTCATCTGGTAGACGATGCGGCGCTGCACCGGCTTCATGCCGTCCCGGGCGTCGGGCAGCGCGCGGGAGTAGATCACCGAGTACGCGTACTCGAGGAAGGAGCCCTGCATCTCGTCGACGACGTCGATGTCGAGGATCCTCTCCTCGAACGCGTCTTCCGGCGGCGGTGTCTTCGTGCTGCGGCGGGCCATCGCGGCTGCGGCTCCTTCACCAACAAGGTTGATCTGACGCGGACCATTGTGGACCGTCCCACCGACAACGCCGACCGCGACCCGGGTACGGCCCGCCGTCAGCCGTCCGCGACGCCCCTGCGACCCGGAAGAGGGACGCCTCGAACCTGCGGGAACTTCGCCAGGTGTCAGTGCGCTTGCATAGGGTGGCAGGACTTTTCCATATCGCGATCGAAGGGACGTACATGCCCATGGGTCACACGGCCACGGCAGAGGCCGGCTCCGGCGGCCTGACAGCGACCGAGCACCGGCTGGCCAACGGCCTGCGGGTGGTGCTCTCCGAGGACCACCTGACCCCGGTCGCCGCGGTCTGCCTCTGGTACGACGTCGGCTCGCGCCACGAGGTCGCGGGCCGTACCGGCCTCGCCCACCTCTTCGAGCACCTGATGTTCCAGGGCTCGAAGCAGGTCCACGGCAACGGCCACTTCGAGCTGGTGCAGGGCGCGGGCGGCTCGCTCAACGGCACGACGAGCTTCGAGCGCACCAACTACTTCGAGACCATGCCCACCCACCAGCTGGAGCTGGCGCTCTGGCTGGAGGCGGACCGCATGGGCTCGCTGCTCGCGGCCCTGGACGACGAGTCCATGGAGAACCAGCGGGACGTCGTCAAGAACGAGCGCCGCCAGCGGTACGACAACGTGCCCTACGGCACGGCCTTCGAGAAGCTCACCGCCCTCGCGTACCCCGAGGGCCACCCGTACCACCACACGCCGATCGGCTCCATGGCCGACCTGGACGCGGCCACCCTCGAGGACGCGCGGTCCTTCTTCCGCACGTACTACGCGCCGAACAACGCGGTGCTCTCGGTCGTCGGCGACATCGACCCCGCGCAGACCCTGGCCTGGATCGAGAAGTACTTCGGCTCGATCCCGTCCCACGACGGCAAGCTGCCGCCGCGCGACGGCACCCTGCCGGACACCATCGGCGAGCAGCTGCGCGAGGTCGTCGAGGAGGAGGTCCCGGCCCGCGCGCTGATGGCCGCCTACCGGCTCCCGCACGACGGCACGCGCGAGTGCGACGCCGCCGACCTGGCCCTGACCGTCCTCGGTGGCGGCGAGTCCTCGCGGCTCCACAACCGCCTGGTCCGCCGCGACCGCACGGCGGTGGCGGCCGGCTTCGGCCTGCTCCGGCTGGCCGGCGCGCCGTCGCTGGGCTGGCTGGACGTCAAGACGTCCGGCGGTGTCGAGGTGCCCGAGATCGAGACCGCCGTCGACGAGGAGCTGGCCCGGTTCGCCGCCGAGGGCCCGACGCCCGAGGAGATGGAGCGCGCCCAGGCCCAGTTGGAGCGCGAGTGGCTGGACCGGCTCGGCACGGTCGCGGGCCGGGCCGACGAACTGTGCCGCTTCGCGGTCCTGTTCGGCGACCCGCAGCTCGCCCTCACCGCCGTGCACCGGGTCCTGGACGTCACCGCGGAGGAGGTGCAGGCGGTTGCCAAGGCCCGGCTGCGCCCGGACAACCGCGCGGTGCTCGTCTACGAGCCGACCGGTACCGAACAGAGCGACAGCGACGAGGAAGAGGGAGCGGACCAGTGACCGACGCTGCCGCGTCTTTGACGAGCATGACGTTCCACCCGCAGCCGGAGCCGGGCACCGCCAAGCCCTGGGCCTTCCCGGCACCGGACCGCGGAGCGCTGGACAACGGCCTGACGGTGCTGCGCTGCCACCGCCCCGGCCAGCAGGTGGTGGCCGTCGAGATCTTCCTCGACGCCCCGCTGGACGCCGAGCCCGAGGGCCTGGACGGCGTGGCCACGATCATGGCCCGCGCCCTCTCCGAGGGCACGGACAAGCACTCCGCCGAGGAGTTCGCCGCCGAGCTGGAGCGCTGCGGCGCCACGCTCGACGCGCACGCCGACCACCCGGGCGTACGGGTCTCCCTGGAGGTCCCCGTCTCCCGGCTGCCGAAGGCGCTCGGCCTGCTCGCCGAAGCGCTGATCGCGCCGGCCTTCCTCGACACCGAGGTCGAGCGCCTGGTGCGCAACCGGCTCGACGAGATCCCGCACGAGACGGCCAACCCGGCCCGCCGGGCGGCCAAGCAGCTCTCCAAGGAGCTGTTCCCGGCCACGTCGCGCATGTCGCGGCCGCGCCAGGGCACCGAGGAGACGGTGGCGGCGATCGACGCCGCGGCCGTCCGTGCCTTCTTCGAGGCATACATGCGGCCCTCCACGGCCACGGCCGTCGTCGTCGGCGACCTGACCGACGTGGACCTGGACAAGGTCCTCGCCGAGTCGCTGGGCGCGTGGACGGGGAACACGGCCGAGCCGCGCCCCATGCCTCCGATCACGGCCGACGACACCGGCCGGGTGGTCATCGTCGACCGGCCGGGCGCCGTCCAGACCCAGCTGCTCATCGGCCGCGTCGGCGCCGACCGGCACGACCGTGTCTGGCCGGCCCAGGTCCTCGGCACGTACTGCCTCGGTGGCACCCTCACCTCCCGCCTGGACCGCGTCCTGCGCGAGGAGAAGGGCTACACGTACGGCGTCCGTGCCTTCGGCCAGGTGCTGCGGTCCGACGGTGAGGGCCACGGCGCCTCGATGCTCGCCATCAGCGGCTCCGTCGACACCCCCAACACCGGACCGGCACTTGACGACCTGTGGAAGGTGCTGCGCACCCTCGCCGCCGGGGGGCTGACGGACGCCGAGCGCGATGTGGCCGTGCAGAACCTGGTGGGGGTGGCGCCGCTGAAGTACGAGACGGCCGCCTCCGTCGCCGGGACGCTCGCCGACCAGGTCGAGCAGCACCTTCCGGACGATTTCCAGGCGCAGTTGTACGCCCGCCTGGCCGAGACCGGCACGGTGGAGGCGACCGCGGCGGTCGTGAACGCCTTCCCGGTGGACCGTCTTGTCACCGTGCTCGTCGGTGACGCGGCGCAGATCGAGGAGCCGGTGCGTGCCCTCGGCATCGGCGAAGTGACCGTCGTCACCGGCTGATTGAGGCAACCCCGCGCCACTTCGAGGACCCCGTTATCACGGTATGGCGGGGTCCTCCCCTTTGTCCGTATTGAGGGAATGGGTGGGCGTATGCCCTGTGGCATGTCTTACAAACGGGCGTGTCTGTTTGCTGATTGAAAGACAGTCCGCTTAGCGTCGGTCCGGCTGTTCGCCAGTTGCACCCGCCGCGAGCCCGTGGCATCGGACAGTCATCGCCGAGTCCCCGTCAGGCGCGAGCCTGGGGAGCCGGGGACCCACACGAAGTCCCTGGGGTGAATCGGACGCCTTCGCACCCGTGCGGAGGGGCCCGTAGGAGACCTTCCTGCTCCGAACCCGTCAGCTAACCCGGTAGGCGAGAAGGAAGGAAAGGATCAGCCACTACATGGCGTTCACCCGTGCCACCGGGAAGCATCGTGGTCCGAGCCGTCTGGCGCGCCGCAGCGCGGGCATCGCCGGCGTCGCGACCATCGCCACCACCGGCGTCATCGGAACCCTCGCCTCGCCGGCGCTCGCCGCCGACGCGGACGCCCCCTCCTTCGAGGACACCGGCCTGACCCAGATCGTCGCCGCCGACACCCTCGCGGCCACGATCGACGCCCAGGCCGCCGCCCAGGAGCGCGAGGCCGCCGAGGCCGTCGAGCGGGCCAAGGCCGAGGCCCGGGCGAAGGCGGAGGCGAAGCGCAAGGCCGAGGCCCGCGCCAAGGAGATCCGCGAGGCCAAGGAGCGCGCCGCCCGCGAGGCCGAGCGCAAGCGTCTGAACTCCTTCCAGCTCCCCGTCGCCGGTTCGTACGTGACCACCAGCTACCAGGCCGGTGGCGCGCTCTGGTCCTCCGGCAGCCACTCCGGCGTCGACTTCCGGGCCGCCTCCGGCAGCCGGGTCGTCTCCGTCGGCTCCGGCACCGTCGTCGAGGCCGGCTGGGGCGGCGCGTACGGCAACAACATCGTCATCCGGATGAACGACGGCACGTACACCCAGTACGGTCACCTGTCGTCCATCAGTGTCTCGGTCGGCCAGACCGTCACCCCGGGCCAGCGGATAGGCCTCTCGGGCTCGACCGGCAACTCGACCGGCCCGCACCTCCACTTCGAGGCGCGCACCACCGCCGAGTACGGCTCCGACATCAACCCGGTCGCGTATCTGCGCGCCCGCGGCGTGAACGTCTGACGGCCACGGAACAGCGTCAGAAAAGCCCCGGCTCGTCCTGAGCCGGGGCTTTTCGCTGGCCAAAAGATATCCATGTTCCCGGATCGCCTTCGGAAATTCCGTCCCGCTGCAATAGAGTCGCCGACGAACCGGTTTCGCGCGGATCAAGGCGGAGGTCGAAGATGCGCATTCCCGCGCAGTCGGTATGCACGGCGATTCGGGACGACATCGTTTCCGGGGTCCTCCCGTGCGGCAGCCGGCTGACCGAGGAGCAGTTGGCCCGCCGCTACGGGGTCTCCCGCGTCCCCGTCCGCGAGGCGCTGCGCACCCTGGAGTCCGAGGGCTTCGTGATCAGCCGCCGGCACGCGGGCGCCCATGTCGCCGAACCCACCGAGCAGGAGGCGGCGGATCTTCTGGACGTCCGGTCACTGCTCGAGCCGCTGGGTGCCGCCCGCGCCGCGCAGCGCCGCACCGACGCCCATCTCAAGGTGCTGCGGGGCCTGGTCAGGCTGGGGCAGGAGCGGGCCAGGCGCGGCCAGGGTGAAGATCTGCGCTCGCTCGGCAGCTGGTTCCACGAGACGCTGGCACAGGCCTCCGGCAGTCCGGCGCTCACGGCGCTGCTCACCCAGCTGCGGCACAAGATCGCCTGGATGTACGCGGTCGAGCCCGCCGCCCAGCCCGTCGAGGCGTGGGCCGAGCACGGGGCGATCGTCGACGCCGTGGCGCGCGGCGACGCCGAACGGGCCCGCACCCTGACCGCGCTGCACGCCGAGCGCTCGCTGGCGCAGCACCGGTTGAAGCGCCAGGAGCGCGGACGTGTGAGGGCTTCGCAACACGTCGTAAACACCGCGAGCGCCCAGAATTAACACGCGGGCCGTATACAAAGAATAGGAATTCTCGGGGCTTTCTTCGTGCTGCCCGGGATTCCAGAAATTCGGTGGTCGGGTCGGCAGGGAAAACAATGGAGCCGCACTCGCCTTCATTTCGGCGTGTGCGGCTCCATCGGAATTAAGTCAGACGGTCTCGGGGAGCTCGTCGAGGCCCTCGGCAACCAGCTTCGCCAGACGGTCCAGAGCGGCCTCGGCGCCATCGGCGTCCGAAGCGAGCACGATCTCCTCGCCGCCCTGCGCGCCCAGACCGAGCACCGCGAGCATCGACGCGGCGTTCACCGGGTTGCCATCGGCCTTGGCGATCGTCACGGGGACGCCGGAGGCCGTGGTGGCACGGACGAAGATGGAGGCGGGGCGGGCGTGCAGGCCCTCGGCCCAGCCGACGTTGACGCGGCGCTCAGCCATGGTGTTGCCCTTCAAGTCTCAAGCGGGTTGTCTAGACCAGTCTCTCACGGGTGGCGGGATGCTCGAAGCCGACCTTCGGACCCTGTCCCAGGGCCGTTTCGGTGCTCCTACCTTGCATGGCACACAGACGCCGCGCGACCGGTGCCACTGACGTACCCCGGCCGTACGCTTGCCCCATGCAGAGCGCGTCGGAACAGCCGGAACAACCGGAACACGCCTACCCCGACCACTGGGAAGCGGATGTGGTCCTCCGTGACGGCGGCACCGCGCGCATCAGGCCCATCACCGTCGACGACGCCGACCGGCTGGTCAGCTTCTACGAGCAGGTCTCGGACGAGTCGAAGTACTACCGCTTCTTCGCGCCCTACCCGCGGCTCTCCGCCAAGGACGTGCACCGCTTCACCCATCACGACTTCGTCGACAGGGTCGGTCTCGCGGCGACCGTCGGCGGGGAGTTCATCGCCACCGTTCGGTACGACCGCATCAACGAGCGGGGGCTGCCGGCCAGCGCCCCCGCCGACGAGGCCGAGGTCGCCTTCCTGGTCCAGGACGCGCACCAGGGGCGGGGTGTGGCCTCCGCGCTGCTCGAACACATCGCGGCGGTGGCGCGGGAGCGGGACATCCGACGGTTCGCGGCGGAGGTGCTGCCTGCCAACTCGAAGATGATCAAGGTCTTCACCGACGCCGGATACACCCAGAAGCGCAGCTTCGAGGACGGCTCCGTACGGCTGCACCTCGACCTGGAGCCCACCGACCGCTCGCTCGCCGTGCAGCGCGCGCGGGAGCAGCGGGCCGAGGCGCGATCCGTGCAGCGCCTCCTCGCCCCCGGCTCGGTCGCCGTCATCGGCGCCGGACGCGCGCCGGGCGGGGTGGGCCGGACGGTCCTGCGCAACCTGCTGGACTCCGGGTTCACCGGCCGTACGTACGCCGTCAACCGCGCCCTCGGGGACGGGGGCACGCTCGACGGGGTGCCGGCCTTCCGCTCCGTCGGGGACATCGGCGAACCGGTCGACCTGGCGATCGTCGCCGTGCCCGCCGAGCGGGTGCCGGAGGCGGTCGCCGACTGCGGCGAGCACGGGGTGCAGGGCCTGGTCGTGCTCTCGGCGGGGTACGCGGAGAGCGGGCCCGAAGGGCGGGAGCGGCAGCGGGAACTGGTGCGGCAGGCCCGTTCGTACGGGATGCGGATCATCGGTCCCAACGCGTTCGGGATCATCAACACCTCGACCGACGTCCGGCTGAACGCCTCGCTCGCGCCGCAGATGCCGGCCGCCGGGCGGATCGGGCTCTTCACCCAGTCCGGCGCGATCGGCATCGCACTGCTCGCCGGACTCCACCGGCGCGGCGCCGGTCTCTCCTCCTTCATCTCCGCGGGCAACCGGGCGGACGTCTCGGGCAACGACTTCCTCCAGCACTGGTACGACGACCCCGCGACCGATGTCGTCCTGCTGTACCTGGAATCGATCGGGAACCCCCGGAAGTTCACCCGGCTGGCCCGGCGGACGGCGGCGGTCAAACCGGTGGTGGTGGTCAAGGGCGCCCGGCACAGCGGGAGCGCGCCGCCGGGACACCGGGTACCGGTCACCCGTATCGGGCACGCCACCGTCTCCGCGCTGCTCCGGCAGGCCGGGGTCATCCGCGTCGACACGGTCACCGAACTCGTCGACGCGGGCCTGCTGCTCGCGGGCCAGCCGTTGCCGACCGGGCCCCGGGTCGCGATCCTCGGCAACTCCGAGTCGCTCGGGCTGCTGACGTACGACGCCTGTCTGACGGAGGGACTGCGTCCGCAGCGCCCGATCGACCTGACGACGGCGGCGACCCCGGCCGACTTCCGCGACGCGCTGGCTGCGGCGCTCGTGGACGACGCCTGTGACGCGGTCGTCGTGACCGCGATCCCGTGGGTCGGCGAGAACGGCGCCGTCGAGTCGGGCGACGGCGAGGTCCTCGCGGCCTCCCTCCGCGACGCGGTCGCCTCGGCCCCGGCCCTCGCGAAGCCGGTGGTCGTGGTCCACGTGGAGATGGGCGGCCTCGCGGAAGCCCTCGCCGTGGCGACCAGCACCCGACCGGCCCCCCGGAGGGGCGCGACGGGGGCCGCCGGCTCCCCGGCAGGTACGGCCCCGCCGCCGGCGGATTCCACCGCCGAGCGAGGTGCCGCGCACGGCCCGTCGGCGGGAGGGCGGGCACCCGCGCCGACTGCGACTGCGCCTTCGACGCCGTGGGCAGGAAGCGGCGTGCCCGAGCGCCCCCCGACCACCGCCTCGCCGGCGCCCACCACCACGCCGACACCCGCCGACGGCGCTCCGGCCGACCGCCCGCCCGCGCCCGGCGCGACACCGACGCCCCCGCCCGGCGCCGTACCGACGGGCACGCCCGGCGCGACACCGACGCCCGCGCCCGGCGCGACACCGACGCCCCCGCCCGGCGCGACACCGACGCCCCCGCCCGGCGCCGTACCGACGGGCACGCCCGGGTACGGCGGCGCTCCCGCCGACCGGTCCGGCACCGCCGGCCGACCCGAGACCGCCGGACCCGGGATCGCCACATCGGCACCCGCAGTCGGTGGCCCGTCCGCTTCCGCCGCCAGGCCAGGGACCGCCGCCCCGGCACCCGCCGTCGGTGGCCCCTCCCGCCCCGTGGCCGGACGGGGCGCCGGTGAGGTCGATGCCCCCGGTGGTGACGACGCGCCGCGTCCCGGGGCCATCCCCGCCTATCCCGCCGCCGAGCGGGCGGTGCGGGCGTTGGCCGAGGCCGTGCGGTACGGGGAGTGGCGGCGGCAGGCCGCCGAGCCGGGGCGGGTGCCCGAGTTCGAGGACATCGACGAGGGCGGGGCCGCCACGCAGATCGAGCGGGCGCTCGGTGAAGAGACGCCGGAGGGAGCGGAGAGCACCGCCCGGGGTGTGACCCTCGACCCCGACGCGGCGGGCGAGCTCCTCGGCAGGTACGGGATCGTCGTCCTGCCCACCCTGCCCGCGCCCACCCCCGACGCCGCCGTCCTGGCCGCCGCCCGCCTCGGCTACCCCGTCGCCCTGAAGACGACCGCCCCCCACCTGCGCCACCGCCCCGACCTCGGAGGCGTACGGCTCGATCTGGCCACCGAGGAACAACTCCGGACCGCGTACGCGGAATTGACCGAGGCCCTCGGCAAGCCCGCCGAGCTCCAGCCGGTCGTCCAGGCCATGGTGCCGCGCGGCGTGGACACCGTCGTGCGGTCCGCCATCGACCCGGCCGTCGGCGCCGTGCTCTCCTTCGGCCTGGCCGGAGCCGCCTCCGAGCTGCTCGGCGACATGTCCCACCGGCTCGTCCCGGCGACCGAACGGGACGCCGCCGAACTCGTACGGTCCATCCGTACCGCCCCGCTCCTGTTCGGCTGGCGCGGCTCCGCTCCCGTCGACACCCCGGCCCTGGAGGAGCTGCTGCTGCGCGTCTCCCGGCTCGTCGACGACCACCCCGAGGTCGTCGCGATCGCCCTGGAGCCCGTCGTCGTCGCCGCGCACGGCCTCTCCGTGCTCGGCGCCACCGTCCGCCTCGCCCCGCCCCCGCCCCGCACGGACCTCGGTCCGCGCCGTCTCCCCAGCTACTGAGCCGACCCGCCCGGCGGCCGCCACGGAGCGGCCCGGAGCGCCCCTCCCGACGGATTAGGATGGAGTCCATGGCGAAGACCGGTACGACGACCCAGGGGCTGCGCGCGGCGATCGAGCGCAGCGGCTACTACCCGGCCCTCGTGGCCGAGGCGGTGGAGGCCGCTGTCGGTGGCGAGGCGATCGCGTCGTACCTGGTACACCAGGAGACCACATTCGACTCCAACGAGGTCCGTCGCCATGTCACGGTCCTCGTCCTGACGGCCAACCGCTTCATCGTCAGCCACACCGACGAGCAGAACGCCGACACGAGTTCCCCGACGCCGTACGCCACCACCTCCACCGAGTCGGTCAAGCTCGACCGGATCTCCTCGGTCGTCGTCAGCCGCGTCGTCGCCAACCCGGAGTCCTACACCCCCGGCACCCTGCCCCGTGAGGTCGTCCTCACCATCGGCTGGGGCGCCGTCTCACGGATCGACCTGGAGCCGGCCGCCTGCGGCGATCCGAACTGCGACGCCGACCACGGCTACACCGGCAACGCCACCGCCGACGACCTCAGCCTGCGCGTCAGCGACGCCGGCGACGGCCCGGACACGGTCCGCCAGACCCTCGCCTTCGCCCAGTCGCTCTCCGAAGCCACCGCGGCGACCCGCTGATGGTCCAGCCCACCGCCGTCACGTCCGGCTGGCCGGACGACCCCGTTCCGCTCGACCTCGCCACGGCGCCCGTGCCCGAGTACGGCACCGGCTCGCTGGGCGATCTCCTTCCGACGCTCGTCGCCGGACAGGGCGTGCCCGGTTGCGACGCCCGGATCGCCGAGCTCACGCCGGCCGACCGGAACTGCGTCTTCCTGATCGACGGGCTCGGCTGGGAGCAGATCAAGGCCCACCCGGACGAGGCCCCGTATCTCACCTCGCTTCTCGGCGGCTCCCGCGGCGGGACGGGACGGCCCATCACGGCCGGCTTTCCCGCCACCACCGCGACCTCGCTCGCCTCGGTCGGCACAGGACGGTTCCCCGGCACGCACGGCCTGCCCGGCTACACCGTCCGCAACCCGGAGACCGGCGAGCTGATGAACCAGCTCCGCTGGAAGCCGTGGACCTCGCCGCGGGTCTGGCAGCCGTACCCCACCGTCTTCCAGCTCGCCCACGAGGCCGGCATCCACACCGCCCAGGTCTCCTCGCCGATCTTCCAGGACACCCCGCTCACCAAGATCGCGCTGAGCGGCGGAGCGTTCCACGGCCGGCTCTCCGGCGAGGAGCGGATGGACTTCGCCGCCGAGCAGCTCGCCGGCGGCGACCGCTCGCTGGTCTACACGTACTACAGCGAGCTCGACGGGGCCGGACACCGCTTCGGCATCGACTCCGACGCCTGGCGCGGCCAGCTGATGTTCGTCGACCGGCTGGTCCAGCGCCTCGCCGAGCAGCTGCCGTCCCGCTCGGCGCTCTATGTCACGGCCGACCACGGCATGGTCGACATCCCCTTCGACGACCAGCACCGGATCGACTTCGACGAGGACTGGGAGCTGCGCGCCGGGGTCGCCCTCCTGGGCGGCGAGGGCCGCGCCCGTCATGTCTACGCCGTGCCGGGGGCCGAGGCCGATGTGCTGACGTGCTGGCGCGAGGTGCTCGGCGAGCAGTTCTGGGTGGCGAGCCGGGACGAGGCCATCGCGCTCGGCTGGTTCGGCGACGAGGTCGACGAGCGCGTGTACGGCCGGATCGGCGATGTCGTCGCGGCGGCCCACGACGATGTCGTGATCACCGCTTCCGCCAACGAGCCCCACGAGTCGGCGATGGTCGGCATGCACGGATCGATGACCCCCGCGGAGCAGCTGGTGCCGCTCCTCGAAGTCCGTTCCTGACCACCCGCCCACCCCTTCCCCCACGATGTGAAAGGTCCTCGACCTGCCATGCCCGAGCCGGTGTTCTTCTCCGGAACGATGGACTGCGGAAAGAGCACCCTCTCGCCGGGGAATCCGCCATGCACCGAGGCTGCGCGCCCGACGACCCGAAAGGTCACCTCCTCCTGATGTCCGAACTGGTCTTTTTCTCAGGCACCATGGACTGCGGGAAGAGCACTCTGGCGCTGCAGATCACCCACAACCGCTCGGCCCGCGGCCTGCAGGGGGTGATCTTCACCCGCCAGGACCGCGCCGGCGAGGGCAAGCTCTCTTCCCGACTGGGCCTGGTCACCGAGGCGGTCGAAGTGACTGACGCGATGGACCTCTACGCGTACCTGGTCGGTGAGCTGTCCCAGGGCGGGAGAGCGGACTACGTGATCGTGGACGAGGCCCAGTTCCTGGCATCGGGGCAGATCGACCAGTTGGCCCGGATCGTGGATGACCTCGACATGGACGTCTTCGCCTTCGGGATCACGACGGACTTCCGTACGAAGCTCTTCCCGGGCTCGCAGCGCCTCATCGAACTCGCGGACCGTATAGAGCAGCTCCAGGTCGAGGCGCTGTGTTGGTGCGGCGCACGTGCCACCCACAACGCCCGTACCGTCGACGGGGAGATGGTTGTCGAGGGCGAACAGGTCGTCGTGGGCGACGTCAACCGCCCTGTAGAGGTCGGCTACGAGGTCCTGTGCCGACGCCACCACCGTCGCCGTATGACTTCGGCCTCCGCACACGCCGCCGCCCTCTCCCCGGACGTCCTCCCCGTCAATCGCGCCTGATCGACGGGCGGTGTGCTGCTTGTCAGGGAGGAAGTGACGAGCCGGTGGCGCCCCCGCCGCGCGTATCCGCTCACTCACCCGGTCCGGCCGACGAACCGCCTCCACCATCCGGTCGGACCCTTGGCGGGTGGGTCCCCAGGGCTGTGACGGCGGCGACGAGTGACAGCGCCGCGAGCAGCGTGAACAGGGCGGGGTACCCGCCGAGCGGACCCGCGAGGACTGCGCCGGCGAAGGGTGCCAGAGCGGCTGCCACGTGGGCGGGTGCGCCGAGGAGTCCGGAGAGTCGGCCGTATTGGGCGGTACCCCAGCGGTCGGTGACGGAGGTGGCCTGGAGGAGTGTGAGGTTGCCTCGAACCACCCCGGCGAGCACGGATACGGCGATGAGAACCGCGTACGGGCCGGCCACGGTCGCGAGGGCTGCGGTGGTGAGGCCTCCGAGCGCGATGAGCGTGACCGTGCGGGCGGTGACGCCGAGGTGGCGGGCGAGGGTCGCGTACAGGGTCCGGCCGAGTGTTTGTCCTGCGCCGCCGAGGCCGAGGGCCCATGCGGCTTGGGTGGTGGTGTAGCCGCGTTCGAGGAGGAGGGGGACGAGGCCGATGACGACGGCGTACATCGCGAACGCGGACAGGGTGAAGGTGGCGGCCAGCATCCAGAACGCGCGGCTGCGGACCACTCCACCGCTGCCGCCGGTGATGTGCGAGGGGCTGTCGGGGGCTGGTGGCCAGGGTGCTTTCAGGGCGAGGGCGTGGGCAGGGATGGTCAGGACCGCGAGAATGCCGGCGAGCACCGTGTAAGTGACGCGCCAGGACATGTGGTCGGCGAGGATCGCGGTCAGGGGTGCGAAGACCGTGGAGGCGAGTCCGCCGGCGAGGGTGACGATCGTCAGTGCACGGACGTGGTCCGGCGCCCACCAGCGAGTGAGTGCGGCGAAGGCGGGCTGGTAGAAGGTGGCGGCCATCGCCGTTCCGGCGAGCAGCCATCCGACGAGAAAGACAGCCATGTTGGGGGCTGCGGCCACCAGCAGGAGGCTCAGGACGCCGAGGACGGAGCCGACCGTCATGACGATGCGGGGGCCACGATGGTCCAGGACGCGGCCTACGTAGATCCCGGCGAGGGCGGAGACGACGAGGGCGGCGGAGAACGCCGCGGTGGTCGAGCCCGCGCTCCAACCGGTGTCCGCGGTGATCGCCGGGTTGAGGACGGGAAAGGCGTAGTAGACGATTCCCCAGCTGGTGATCTGGGTGAGGCACAGCGCGGGCAGGACGGCGCGGGGCCGCGACCGGTCCCCTGTTCCGGTCGCGGCCCCGTTCGCACGGGTGTTGAGGTGGGTCACGAGCCGCAGGAGGGTGCCGTGGTCTTGGTGCCGAGCTGGATGAGGGCGGGGGAGGGGGCGCAGCAGCCGCCGTCGACGGCCGCCTCGTCGGTCAGTGGCTGGTCGAAGAGGCCGGCGCCGCCGCAGACCCCGGTCTCCGGCAGGACGAGTTCGACGCGCTCGGCGGACTCGCGATCGCCGGCGATCGCGGCGACGACGGAGCGGACCTGCTCGTATCCGGTGAGGGCGAGGAAGGTCGGCGCCCGTCCGTAGGACTTCATGCCGACCAGGTAGACGCCCTCCTCAGGGTGGGAGAGCTCCTTCACACCGTGCGGGTAGACGGTGCCGCAGGAGTGCTGGTTGGGGTCGATGAGCGGAGCCAGCTCGACCGGGGCCTGGAGGCGCTCGTCGAGGCCGAGGCGGAGCTCGTCGAGGAAGGACAGGTCGGGCCGGAAGCCGGTCAGGGCGATGACCTCGTCGACCGGGTCGAGGCGGTGCCCGTTCTCGGAGACCAGGACGAGCTGCTCGCCGGCGCGCTCGATTGCCTGAGTGCGGAAGCCGGTGACGGCGTCGGCGTGGCCCTCGTCGACGGCGGCCTTGGCCGCGAGGCCGAGTGCGCCGCGGGCGGGGAGCCGGTCGGCGGTGCCGCCGCCGAAGGTGGAGCCGGAGATGCCCCGGCGCAGGATCCAGGTGGCGTGCGTGCCGGTGCCGTCCTCGGACTTCGCGAGGTCGGCGAGGGAGGCCAGTGCGGTGAAAGCGGAGGCGCCGGAGCCGATCACGGCCGTACGCCTGCCCGCGTATCGGGCCCGCGTGGCGGGCTCCTTCAGGTCGGGGACGCGGTAGGAGATCCGGTCGGCTGCCGCTCGCTCGCCGAGTGCGGGGAGGCCGTCGCCGCCGGCCGGGCTCGGGGTGGCCCACGTACCGGAGGCGTCGATGACGGCGCGGGCGAGGATTCGCTCTTCGTGCCCGTCGGCGTAGGCGATGTGGACGGTGAAGGGCTGGGTCTCGCGGTCGGCGTCGACGATCCGGTCGCGGCCCGCGCGGGAGACGCCGGTGACCCGGGCGCCGAAACGAACACGGTCACCGAGGACGTCGGCGAGCGGCTCCAGGTACCGGCCCGCCCAGTCCCCGCCGGTCGGGTATGTGCCCGCGTCCGGCTTCACCCAGCCGGTGGGAGCGAGGAGCTTCTCGGCGGCCGGGTCGGTCAGCTCGCCCCAGGTGGAGAAGAGCCGTACGTGCGACCACTCGCGCACCGCCGCACCCGCCTGCGCGCCCGCCTCCAGGATCAGCGCCTCAAGGTCCCGGTCGACCAGGTGAGCGGCCGCAGCCAGCCCGGCAGGGCCGGCCCCGATGACCACGACGGGCAGCTGCTCGATGGCGGTGGCGTTCATGACGAGTCCCCTTTGTTTCGACGTTTGTCGATACCTTGTGTCTTCAGCATGGCACCCACATCGATAAGCGTCAACATAGACATCCATCGATGTGTGGTCTGCTTCGCGGGGCGCGTCGAAGTCGCAGCCATCGCGAGTGGCGAGCTCGGTCGAGCCGCGACACGTGGACCGGCGATGTGGCAGGGGGCTCGCCCCCGCGGGCCCCCTTTGGGCTTGGTTCGACATGTGTCAACATAGACGTATGTCGAATGTGAAGGTGCTGCCGCTGCTGGAGCCCGAGGTCGAGCCCTGCTGCCCGCCGCTGAACGAGCGCCCACTGACGGCGGAGGAAGCCGAACGGACCGCGGTCATGTTCAAAGCCCTGGGAGACCCGGTCCGCCTGCGGCTCTTCTCCGCGGTCGCCTCGCACGAGGGCGGCGAGGCATGCGTCTGCGACATCTCCGACGTCGGCGTCTCCCAGCCCACGGTCTCCCACCACCTGAAGAAGCTCAAGGACGCAGGACTGCTCTCCTCCGAGCGGCGCGGCACCTGGGTCTACTACCGCGTCGAGCCCGCGGTCCTGGCTGCCATGGGGCAGCTGCTCACCAAAGCTGCCGCGGCGTGAAGCCTTCTGCCAGGAGTCCGGAGTCCTGACTTCCCCGGGCCTGCGGCCTGTACCCAGGTACAGGTTTTCCGTCGGAGGCGTCTCCTCTGCCGGCGGCGGGAAGCGATGTCGATGGAAGTGGTCATGATGACGACTTGGGTACCGAACTCCTGCACCCTGCCCACCACCGAGCAGCCGCTGCGTGTGGCCGAGTTCGACGAATTGTTCGCTGAGAGCCTGGCGGGCCTGGAACGGCCGGACCGGCTCCGGCTGCGGCTGGTACTCACCAGCGGTGACGGTGTGGGGGAGAAGGTGCGCAATCTGGTCGCGCGCGAGAGCCGCTGCTGCTCGTTCTTCACCTTCACCGTCAGCCCCGGCCCCGGCCCCGAGCTGATCCATCTGGACGTCTCCGTCGATGACGCTCACGAGGGCGTGCTGGACGCACTCCAGGAGCGGGCCTCTGCCGGCCGGGATGCGCAGTGACGGGCGAAGAGCTGCACAGCAGACAGGGGCTGCTGCGCTTTCCTTGTTGCCGCAGCGGCGCCGGCACCTGATGGGGGGCGGACGCGTGCGGGTGCCGCGCAGGCTGCGACTGCTGCTCCTGACCTCGCGTCGCCGACCTCTAGGCTGATCACGGAACGCATCGAGAGGGGCAAACCATGGCGGACGAGGGCGAACTGGCCGGGGCCCAGCAACGGCACTGGCATGACACCTACACCGCCCACCCCGGCATGTACGGCGAGGAGCCGTCCGCGCCCGCCGTTCACGCCGCCCGTGTGTTCCGGGCATCCGGAGGGCACGACGTCTTGGAGCTGGGGGCGGGGCACGGCCGCGACGCGCTCCACTTCGCCCGCGAGGGGTTCACCGTCCAAGCCGCCGACTTCAGCCCCGTCGGCCTCGAGCAGCTCCAGGAAGTCGCCCGCGCGAGCGGCGTCGCCGAGCGGGTGACCACCGCAGTGCACGACGTACGCGATCCGCTGCCGTTGCCGGACGCCTCCGTGGACGCGGTCTTCGCACACATGCTGCTGTGCATGGCCCTGTCCACGAAGGAGATCCACGCCCTGGTCGGCGAGGTCCGCCGCGTCCTCCGGCCAGGCGGCATCTTCCTCTACACCGTCCGCCACACCGGCGACGCCCACTACGGCATCGGCACCGCCCACGGCGACGACATCTACGAACACGGCGGCTTCGCCGTCCACTTCTTCCCCCGCGGTCTCGTCGACACCCTCGCCGACGGCTGGACCCTGAACGAGGTCCACGCCTTCGAGGAAGGCGAACTGCCCCGCCGGCTGTGGCGCGTCACCCAGACCCTGCCGCGATGACCGGGACACCCGCACCGGCGGCCGGCCTCGTCGTCGACGGCACCGGCCCCCTCTGCGTCACCCCTGCTGCGTCTGCGCCGACAGATCGACGGCGCCTGGCCGGGCACGGTCGTTCACGTCATCGTCATCGTCATCGTCATCGTCATCGTCATCGTCACCGATCCGGCCGGCCCCGCTCGACCTGCCCGCCACCGAACACCATCACGTCCACGGCCTGTGTCATTCGGTGTTCGTCTTGCCGTGCATGAAGATGACGGCGACCAGGGCCAGGCCCGCGGCGGTGCCGATGAGCTGCATGCCGATGAACGCCGGTACGGAGGCGGGGGCGATGCCGGCGAACGTGTCGGTGAAGGCGCGACCGATGGTCACCGCCGGGTTCGCGAAGGACGTGGACGAGGTGAACCAGTAGGCCGCACCGATGTACGAGGCGACCGCCACCGGCGCGAAGCGGAGCCGGTCGGTGCGCGCCAGGCCGAAGATCAGCAGGATCAGGCCGGCAGTGGCGACGACCTCGCCGAGGAGCAGGTTGCCCGCCGAGCGGTCGTGTGTGGACCACTTCACCAGCGGTTCGCCGAACATCGCGTCCGCCAGGATCGCGCCCGCGATCGCGCCGACGATCTGGGACGGTACGTAGACGGCGAGCTCGCGCGCGTTCACGCCCGCACCGCCGCGGCGGGCGGTCCACCACTCCGCCAGGGTGACCGCCGGGTTGAAGTGCGCACCGGAGACCGGCCCGAGGAGGGCGATCAGGACGCCGAGGCCGAAGACCGTGGCGGTGGAGTTCGCAAGCAGCTGCAGCGCGACGTCGTCCGTGAGGCCGGTGGCCTGGATTCCGGAGCCGACGACGATCGCCACCAGGGCGGCGGTGCCGACGAGCTCGGCCGCAGCGCGTGCGGCGAGCGGGGTACGGGGCGGGGTGGCGCCGGGCGCGGGCTGCGGCGACGTGTCGACGGCTATGGCGTCGCTCGCGGCGGGCTCGGTGGCGGTCACGGGCAGGGTCTCCTCGGGCAGGTGAGGCGAGAGCGTTACGGGCAGGCTCTCTTGGTGTCGGCGTTGGCGCGCGCGGTCTCGGCGAGGGCGGCGAACTGCCCGGCCAGACCTTCGATGACGTCCGGCTTCAGGCGGTAGTAGGTGAACCGGCCGCAGGGTTCGGTCTCGACGACCCCGGCCTCGCGCAGCACCTTCAGGTGGTTGGAGAGGTTGGTCTGCTTGGCACCGGTCTCCTCCACGAGGTGGGTGGTGCACAGCGTCTCGCGGGCGAGCAGGGTCACGATCTGGAGGGGCAGGGGATCACCCAGCACCCGGATCAGATCAGTATCGACTGACGTCATCATGGGCTGATACTGTCACATCACTCGGCGCTGATACCAGCCTGGGCTGACCTCCTTGAACCCGGGGGGCACGCCATGACCGCGTCCTCGTACCCGGTCCTTCCCGACGGACGTCTCGCGGCCGGTGTCGCCCGCCTCGCGCACCATCCCTGCCCAAGGAAGAACCGATGACTGCTCCGCTCGCCTCCGTGCTCTTCGTCTGCGTTCACAACGCCGGCCGCTCCCAGATGGCCGCCGGGTTCCTCAGCCACCTCGCGGGCGACCGGATCGAGGTCCGCTCCGCCGGCTCGATCCCGGGTGACCAGGTCAACCCGTCCGCGGTCGAGGCCATGAAGGAGGTCGGCGTCGACATCTCCGCCGCCACTCCGAAGATCCTCACCACCGAGGCCGTTCATGCCTCCGACTACGTCATCACCATGGGCTGCGGCGACGCCTGCCCGATCTTCCCCGGCAAGGAGTACCTCGACTGGGCCCTCGAAGACCCGGCCGGCAAGGGCGTCGACGCTGTCCGCCCCATCCGCGACGAGATCAAGACCCGCATCGAGGCCCTGATCGCCGAGATCGACGCGCAGTAGGAGGCGTGACCTCGGTGACCGACTCGACCGCCGCCGCCGCCGGCACCGGCGACGACATACGCAACGCCATCGTCATGGGCTCCGGCCCCGCCGGATGCACCGCCGCCCTCTACACCGCGTGGGCCCAGCTCGAGCCCCTGCTCTTCGACAGCTCGATCTTCGTCGGCGGCTCGCCGACGACCACGACCGAGGTCGAGAACTTCCCCGGCTTCCCGGACGGCGTCGACGGCCCGGTCCTCATGGAGGACATGCGGGCCCAGGCCGAGAAAGTTCGGCGCCGAGATGATCGACGGCGACATCGTCTCCTTCGATCTCACCGGCGACATCAAGGGCACATCGCCCGATGGGCCGCGGAAGGACATTGAGGAAGGCCTCAGACGGCGACACACTGCCGTCTGAGGCCCTTCTTATGCGGACAATGGTTGCCGAGCGGGCTCGCTCCGCCGTCGCGTGACGGCGGCGACGGCACGGGCGGCGGCCCTGTCCCCGGACGTCCTGCCGGTCACGCCGGCCTGACGGATCTCCGGCGGCTCAGGCCCGCCGCGAGGGCGCCGGTGGCTCTGCCCGGCGTCGCGGCCCGCCGGCCGGTCTCAGGAGAGCGGCCCGCCCACCCGATTTCCTGCAAGCACCGCGATCCGCCCAGCCGGCCTCTCAGGCGAGCGTCGCGACCCACCGGCCCGGTCTCAGGCGAGTGCCGTGAGGGCCGTCGTGGCGAAGCCGTGGTCCTGTTCCGGGGCGCCGCCGCCGACCCCGATGGCACCGATGAGGCGACCGTCGCGGTGGACGGGAAGGCCTCCGGCGATGAAGAGGAGCGGTCGGTCCAGGGCCGTGGTGAGGCTGTGGAACGGGCCGTCGGGCTTCACCAGGTCGACGAGGTCGGCGGTGGGGGCGTTCAACTGCAGCGCGGTGTACGCCTTACGAGTGCTGGTCTCGCCGGAGACGAGCACGGCGCGGTCGTCCCGGCGGAAGGCCAGCAGGTGGCCGCCCGCGTCCAGGACGGTGACGCTGACGGTCACGCCGGCGTCCTCGGCCGCGCGGCGGGCGGCGTCGAGCAGGAGCTCGGCGTCCCGGGTGCTCAGCGGGGTGACAGCGGTGGGGGTGGTGGTGCTCATGGTGCGTTCTTCCTTCGTGGTGACGAGGTGATGAGGAGCCAGGGGTACGGGGGTCAGCGTCCGACGGTGGCGACTGCCGGTGCGGCCGCCGGAGCGGCGCCCGTCGCCACGACCCGGGAGCGGGCCTTGGTGCGCCGGTCGAGGAACGCGGCCAGGAAGGCCAGCAGCAGTGCGGTGGCCGAGAGGAGCGCGCCGACCCAGTTCGGGGCGGTGTAGCCGAGGCCGGCGGAGATCACGACGCCACCGAGCCAGGCGGCGAGCGCGTTGCCCAGGTTGAAGGCGCCGATGTTGGCCGCCGATGCCAGGGTGGGGGCGGCTGTCGCCTGGTCGAGGACCCACTTCTGCAGCGGCGGCACCGTGGCGAAGCCGAGCGCGCCGATCAGCGTGAGGGTGATCGCGGCGAGCACCTTGTCGTGCGCGGTCGCTGTGAAGACCAGCAGGGACAGGGCCAGGGCGCCCAGGGTGGTGAAGAGCAGCGGCATGAGGGCGCGGTCGGCGAATTTGCCGCCGAGGAGGTTGCCGAGGAACATGCCGATGCCGAAGAGGACGAGCAGCCAGGTCACGGCGCCTTCGGTGTAGCCGGTGACCTCGGTCATCATCGGGGTGATGTACGTGATGGCCGCGAACACACCGCCGTATCCGAGGACGGTCATCGCCATGGCGAGCCAGACCTGGACGTTCTTGAACGCGGCGAACTCGGTACGGACGTTCGCGCTCTCGGCCCGGCCCGTCTCCGGCACCAGCTTGGCCACGCCGAGGAGACCGATCACCCCGAGGGCGGCGACGAGGGTGAAGGTGACGCGCCAGCCGGCGGCCTGGCCGATGTACGTGCCCAGCGGGACGCCGACGATGTTGGCGACGGTCAGGCCCATGAACATCAGCGAGATCGCCGACGCCTTCTTCTCCGGGGCGACCAGACCGGCCGCCACCACCGAGCCGATGCCGAAGAACGCGCCGTGGGCGAGCGAGGCGACGATCCGGCCGATCAGCATCACGCCGAAGGACGGGGCGAAGGCGGACAACAGGTTGCCGACGACGAAGAGGCCCATCAGGAAGAGGAGCATCTTCTTGCGCGACACCTTGGTGCCGAGCACGGTCAGGAGCGGGGCTCCGAAGACGACGCCGAGGGCATAGCCGGTCACCAGCCAGCCGGCGGTGGGGATCGTGACACCGAAGTCACCGGCGACCTGGGGCAGCACGCCCATGATCACGAACTCGGTGGTGCCGATCCCGAAGGCCCCGATGGCCAGGGCCAGGAGCGCGAGAGGCATGGCGAAGCACCTTCCAAAACGATTGCAGGGGGGTCTTGCGTGCTTCGACAATAGTTGCAGACGCGGGATAAATGCAAACGGTGGCTATTGCGTGTGCGGGCTACTTTGCTTCGGCATGCTCCCCGGTCGACGGCACGCCGTGTTCACCTGCGGTGTGCCCGGAGATCCCTTGTTGATCGGATGCGGGACGCCCGGCTCAGAGGTAATGGGCCTCGGCCCGTGACGGGAAGCCGCACCGACGTGAGCACCGGGGCCCCCGCGCATCCGCGCGCCGCACGAATCACCCCGGAGGACGTGTGCCCCCTGCTGCCGAGACCGTGCCCGACCAGGGCGAGGGCGCGCGGACGGAAGGCGACCGGCCCGGTGCGACGGACGGAGCCGGAGGCCGGTCCCGTGCGGCGCGGCTGATCCGCGCGGGCCGACGCGGCCTCCGCGTACGGGCGGCGGCCGCCGCCGCGCTGCTGACCTGCCTCGGCTTCTGCCTGGGCGCGCTCCTGGCCGGCGCCCATCCCTTCGGACCCACGACCCGCAACACCGTCGACCTCGGCCAGCAGTACCTGCCGTACCACGCCTACTGGCGGCGACTGCTGCTCGGTGACGCCGACGGCGATCTCTTCCTGAACTGGAGCGCGGGCTTCGGGACGAACTTCCTCGGCGACTACGGCACGTATCTGAGCAGCCCCTTCGACCTGATGGTCGTGCTCTTCCCGGCCGACCGGACGGAACTCGCCCTCTACGTCGTCACCACGGCCAAGATCACCGCTGCGGGCGCCGCGATGGCGGTGCTGCTCCTGACGCTGCGCCGCGGCCCGTGGCCCGTGGCGGCCGTCCTGGGAACGGCGTACGCCCTGTGCGGCTGGGCCCTCAACCACGGCGCCACCGTCCCGATGTGGCTCGACGGACTGCTCGCCTTCCCGCTGCTGTGCCTGGTGGGGGAGTGGGCCCGGACCGGGCGCCGTCCCGTCCTCGGTCCGCTGATCGTGGCACTGGCCTGGTTCGCCAACTTCTACACGGCGTACATGGCGACCGTCGGCGCGGCCGTGTTCCTCGTCGTCCGGCTGCTCACGGCCGAGGAGTCCGGGCGTACGGCCCGTCGGCGCCTGGCCGGACTGCTGCGCGCCGCCCGGGCGGTGCTCCTGGGCATCGGACTCGCGGCTCCGCTCGTCCTGGTGATCTTCCTGGCCACCCGTGTCGCGGACCCGACCCCCGAGGTGACCTTCACCGCCGTCGACTGGGCGGACGTGTTCGCCCGGCTGCTCCCGGCCACCGCGGGCGTCGCGAGCCCCGCCCTCTTCATCGGCACCCCGGCGCTCGCCCTCGCCCTCACCCTGCCGTTCAACAGCGCCGTCGCACCCCGCGTCCGGATCGCCTGGGTGACCGCGATCTGCCTGGTGACGCTCTCGATGCAGTGGGAGCCCACCCACCTGCTCTGGCACGCCGGCGCCTCGCCCAACGGCATTCCGTACCGTCAGGCCTTCGTGCTCTGCGGCCTGTTGGTGATCGCGGGCTGGCTGTCCACCGCCCAGGGGCTGCCCCGGACACCCGCCCTCCTCGGCGCGACGGCGCTGCTCGCGGCGATGGCGTTCGCGGTCCGGGGCAGCGTCGTCGTCGACCGCTGGACCTACCCCGCCTTCGCCGCCGCGCTGGCCCTCGCCGTCCTCGCCGCCGCTGCCGTCGTCCTCGCGCGACGGTACGCGGCCGGCTCCCGGGTCCTGCCCGTCGTGGCCGTCGCCCTCCTCGTCCTGACGCAGATCGGCGAGACCGCGATCACCGGCGGCAGGATCGCCGAGCAGCAACTGGCCCAGGTCCACTGGTCCCCCCGCGTCGGCCCCTGGCAGGAGGACATGGCCCGGGTCGTCACCGAGAAGGACGCCTGGCCCCGCCACCGCACGGACCCCGGCGACGTGCCCGGCGGCAACGACCCCCTGCTGGTCGGCGGGCAGGGCGGCGAGTACTACTCCAGCCTGAGCTCGGACATCTACTCCCGCACGCTCTCCTCCCTCGGCTTCGGCTACTACGCCAAGGGGCGTCACCCGGTCGGCCTCGACAACCCGGTGACCGACGCGATCTTCTCGATCGGCACCCGGATGCGCTCCGAGCCCACCGTGCCCCTGCGGACGGACAAGCTGCCCGAGGCCGTCATCACCGCCACCGACACGCCGGTCCCCCCGCTCGTCACCGTCCGGCCCGACGTCAGGCTGCCCGCGCCGGGGACCCGCTTCGGAGACTCCGCCTTCGCCAACCAGGAGCTGCTGCTCGGCTCGAAGGTGTACGAGACGCCGGCCCAAGTCCGCCGTACGGACGGGCCGAAGGGCACCGCCACGCTGACCGCCACCTGCCCCGCGAACGCACGCGTCTGGTTCTGGGCGCCCCAACTCCAGGGCACCGCCGCGCTGGACGGGCAGCAGCCCGTGTCCTTCGTCGGCAAAATGCCGTCCGTGCTCGCCCCCATGCAGCCGCTCGGCGCCGTTCCGGAATCCGGCGAGGTGCGGATCGCACTGCGCGGCGACCGGGGAGCCCCGAAGCTGCCCCGGCAGCCCGTCGGCTGCCTCCTCCCGGAACGACTGGACACGGCCGTACGGCAGTTGACCGCGACCGGAGCCACCGCCGTGCACGTCTCCGGGCACGGCCTCACGGCCGAACTCCCGGCCGGCAGCACCGGAACCGCCGTCATCGCCGCACCGCGGATCTCCGGCTGGAGCTGCGCCGCGGGCGACGCGCAGCCGACCCCCGCCAAGCGCTACCTGGGCCTCCTGGCCGTTCCGCTCGACGACGGGGCGACCACGGTCAGTTGCTCGTTCCGGCCCCCGGGTCTGCGCCTCGGCGGCGCGATCGCCGCCGTCTCACTTCTTGCCCTGCTGGCGCTCGGATTCCGGAGCCGGTTTCTTCGCAGGACGACAAGAGTTCACCTGGAATGCACATCGGGACCGTCCGACGGGAAATGACAATGGATACGCTGCCCGCCTGGTCGGCGTTTGTCCGGGTGAACGTCACGACTCGATCGCCCGAGTGATCGACTGATTGATCGTCTGTTTGAGTGTTGGGATTCCGTGTGCCGAAACTGTCCGTCATCGTGCCTCTCCACAATGTCGGGATCTACGCCCCCGACACCATGCGCAGCCTCGCGAACAACGCGGACCCGGAATTCGAGTTCCTGCTGATCGACGACTGCTCCACGGACGAGACGCCGTACGTGCTGGATCGCTGGCAGAGCCGGGTCCCCAACGCCACCGTCATCCGCCACGAGACCAACCTCGGCGTCGCGCAGGCGCGCAACACCGGCCTGGACGCGGCGACCGGGGACTACGTCACCTTCCTCGACGGTGACGACTGGTACGCCCCCGGCCACCTGCGCGCCATGGTCCGCGGCATCGAGTCGCTCGGGTGCGACTTCGCCCGTACCGACCATGTGCAGTCGACCGGCAGCTCCCGCAGCATCCGCTACGCGCCCGCCAAACTCCGCGACACCGTGATGAATCCGCGCGACGGAATCGCACCGGCCAAGATGGTGACGATGGTGGACTATCCCTTCGTCCCCTTCGGTATCTACAGCAGCCGTCTTTTCGAGAACGGCGCCTCGCGGTTCGAGACGAAATTGCGCACCGCCGAGGACCGGCTCTGGGTCTGGCGCCTCCACCTGAAAGCCACCACCTACGCGGCTCTCAGCCTGCACGGAGTCTTCTACCGGCGCGGTGTCACGACCTCGCTCACACAGATCACCGACAACCGCCAACTGGACTTCATTCCGTCCTACGACCTCCTTCTCGAGGAGGTGTCGAGGGACCCCGAGGCCGATCGCTTTCTGCCGAAGGCGGTTCGCACCTACTGCGCCATGATCGCCTTCCACATGGGCAAGGCCGACCAGTACGAGCCGGCCGTCACCAAGCGGCTCAGGCAGAACGTCACCGACGCCCTGCGCCGCATGCCGCAGCAGGTGCTCGACGAGACGCTGGCCACGATGGACACCGCGCGCAGCACCCTGCTCACCCGCCTGCGCGCCACCGGAAGGACCGCCTGACCCATGACCGCGAACCCGCGTACCCAGATCTTCCAGGTGTCCACGCTCTACGGCGCGGCCACGCTCGCGGCGGCGCTCGACGCGGGCCTGTTCGGCGCCGGCGAGGACGTCCGGCGGATCCTCCTCGTGTCGAACAACGCGGAGATCCCGGAGACGGCGCTGCGGCTCGACGCCATGACCGGCTACGACCGGATCGCCACCCGGTTCGACGAGGCGATCGACTGGAACGAGGCCATCCACCCCCACCACCCCAGCTCCTGGTCGCCCCGCCCGGAGGAGGCACCGCTGTGGCAGCGGGTGTTCCGGACGGCCTGGGGTCTCGGCACCGCCCCGGTCGAACTGATCGTCGAGTCCATCCAGGTCAACCCCGCCAAGGCGCTCGCCGCGGTCTTCACGGAGAGCACCGTCGAGGTGTACGCGGACGGCCTCATGAGCTACGGGCCGACGCGCGACGAGCTGCCCCAGTCGATCGCCTGCCGCATCCAGCGCCTGCTCCACCTCGACCTGGTGCCCGGTCTGCGCCCGCTCCTCCTCGCCGAGTACGACGTCGAGCCCGAGCTCGTACCCGACACGGCGTTCCGCGCGGTGCTCGCGGAGATCGCCGAGGCCGCCGGGGACGACCGGCAGGTGACCGAGGCGGTCGAGGCAGCGCCCAGCGCCCTCCTCCTCGGCCAGTACCTCGCCGCCCTCGGCATCCTCACCGCCGACGAGGAGGAGGAGCTGCACATCCGGATGCTGCGCGGAGCCGCTGCGGCCGGCCACACGTCGGTGATCTTCAAGCCGCACCCGACCGCGCCGGCCCGCTACTCGACGGCCCTGCACGAGGCGGCCGAGGCGTCCGGCGTACGGCTCACCGTCCTGGACGGTCCGCTGCTCGCCGAGACCTTCTACGAGCGCTGCCGTCCGCGGCTCGTCGTCGGCTGCTTCTCCACCGCGATGCTCACCGCCTCCGTCTACTACGACGTCCCCATCGCCCGGGTCGGCACCGACACGGTCCTGGAGCGGCTCAACCCGTACGAGAACAGCAACCGGGTGCCGCTCACCGTCGTGGACCATGTCGTACCGGACCTGGAGTCGGACGACGGCCCGGCCGTGCCCGGCGCGGCGCCGGCGACCCTGACCCCGCTCGTACGCGCCGTGGGCTACTGCATGCAGCCGAGACTCCACCCGCTGCTGCGCCCCGGGACGGCCGAGTTCCTCAGGGCGCTCCAGGGCGACGGCGGCACGGAGCGGTACTTCCCGCGGGAGCGACTGACCGAACTCGGACTGCCCGACGGCGACGTACGGCGGGGCGCGTCCCGGCTCCGCCGGAGCCTGGTCCGCAGCGGCCGGAGCTGACCGGAAGGAGCGGGCCGCTCGGGGTGCCTCTCAGCCGCGCGCCGAGCGGACGATGGTGAAGACCGCGCCCTCCGGATCGGCGACAAGGGCGAGCCGGCCCGCCGTGCCCTCCCTGGGCGGCTTGAGGACCTGGCCGCCCAACTCGGTGACCAGGCGGGCGGCCGCGTCCGTGTCGGAGACCTCGAAGTACGTCATCCAGTGCGCGCCCCGGTCGCGCGGCAGCGCCGTGCCGACGCCGTGCAGAGAGGCCACCGGGCGGCCCTCCAGATGGAGGGTCAGACGGTCGAGGTCGGCGGAGACGACCGGCTCGACCTCGTACCCGAACACCGTCCGGTAGAACTTGCCGACCGCCGACGTCTCGTACGTCAGGAGCTCGTTCCACACCGGGGTGCCGGGCGCGCCCGCGACCGCCGTGCCGAGGTGCGCCCCGGCCTGCCAGACACCGAAGACCGCGCCCGTCGGGTCGGAGCAGATCGCCATCCGCCCCGCATCGCCCGCGTCGAGCGGGCCGACGGCGACCGTCCCGCCGCAGCAGCGGATGGACTCCGCCGTCTCGTCCGCGTCGTCCGTGGCCAGGTACGTCGTCCAGGCGACCGGCAGATGCCGGTCGGGCGGCAGCTGGCCGATACCCGCCACTTCCCTGCCGTCGAGCAGCGCGCGGACGTACGGGCCGAGCTGCTGGGGGCCGGGAACGAACTCCCACCCGAAGAGCGCGCCGTAGAACTCCTGTGTCGCGTCAAGCCCGTGCACCATCAGGCTCACCCAACAGGGTGTACCGGGTGTGCGCCGAGTCGCCTCGGTCATCGTCACTCTCTCCTCGGACCATCGTCGTGGCCGTACGGGGGGACAAGCCGCGCGCACGAGCGCGTACGGGGCGGTGGGGGCGGGGCCCCGGGGACCGCAGCGGATTACTGCCCGCCGTTCACCTGCCGTACGCGCGCCGGGTCGCGCGCCTCCGTGCAGATGCTCGCACCACCGGGCGTGCAGCGCGCCAGGGCCGCGCCGTTCTTTGGCGCGATCCCGCGCGAGGATGCCTGGATCGCCGGGCCGGGTCCTCGCGGTCCTGTGATGCCGTGTCGCCGTTCCGGAGCTACGGCATGGTCCGAGGCAGGGTGTGCTGCGCGAGGATGGCACCCATGAAGCCCATCATCACCGCAAGCGAACTCGTGAGCGAGTCGGCCGGGGCCAGGCCCCCGGTACTGCTGGACGTCCGCTGGCAGCTCGGCGGCCCGCCCGGGCTGCCCGCGTACGAGGCCGGGCACATCCCCGGCGCGGTCTTCGTCGACCTGGACGCGGAACTGGCCGGTCCGCCCGGAAGCGGCGGGCGGCACCCGCTGCCGGACCCGGCGATCTTCGGAGCGGCGATGCGCCGGGCGGGTGTCTCCGCCGACACCCCGGTCGTCGTCTACGACGACTGGCTCGGGTGGGGCGCGGCCCGCGCCTGGTGGCTGCTGCGCTGGACGGGGCACGCGCGCGTGCGGGTCCTGGACGGCGGGCTGGCGGCGTGGACGGCGGCGGGCCACGGCCTGTCGAAGGAGACCCCGACCCCCGAGTCGGGCGACTTCGTGCCGGGGCCGGGCGCCGTCGGTCTGCTCGACGCGGACGGGGCGGCTGCGCTGGCCCGCTCCGGCCTGCTCCTCGACGCACGGGCGGCGGAGCGCTACCGGGGCGACGTGGAGCCGATCGACCCGGTCGGCGGCCACATCCCGGGCGCCGTGTCGGCACCGACGACGGAGAACGTGGATTCGGACGGCCGCTTCCTGTCCGCCGAGGCCCTGGCGGCGCGCTTCTCGAAGCTCGGCGCGGGCGCGGGCGACGGCGGGAGCGAAGCCGTGGGCGTCTACTGCGGCTCGGGTGTCTCGGGCGCGCACGAGGTGCTGGCCCTGACGATCGCCGGCATCCCGGCGGCCCTCTACGCCGGCTCCTGGTCGGAGTGGTCCAACGACCCCACCCGCCCGGTGGCGACGGGCCCGAACCCCTAGGTACGACGCCGGCCGCGGCACGGCGCCTTGCGGCGCGTCCCCCAGGGGCCCGCGCGACCCGCAGGGCGGCCGTCCCCCGGGGGCTGGGGAGACGCCTGGCGCCGATCGCCGCGTCCCGTCCGGCACCGATCCGCCGGACACCGCCCGACGCCACGGAGAAGGGGGCCCGCGCCTTGTCGGCGCGGGCCCCCTTCCCGTACGGACGTCAGTCCTGCTTCTTCCTTCGTGTGCCGAAGACGATCTCGTCCCAGCTCGGGACCGCCGCGCGGCGGCCCGGGCGGACGCCGTCGGCCTCGGCCTGGCGGTCCGTGGTACCCGTCAGGCGGTCGCGGTGGCCCGAGACCGCGCGGGGCATCAGGACGTCGGCGTAGGCCGAGCCCGCGCCGGCCGATGCAGCCGGAGCCGGGGGCTCCTCCGACTCGGGCTCGTCGGAGGGCTCGGTCGAGGACGGCTCGGGGTTCCGGTCCGGGACGACCATGTCGCCACGGAAGCTCGGCACGGCCTCCAGGAGGCTGGTGAGCGAGTCCCGCTCCTCCTCCGGCTCGGCGACCGGCGCGGGCCGCTCCATCTGGCGGTCGAGCGCGCGGTCCAGCGGCCTGTCCCGCGGCAGCCGGGCGATGCGCGGCACGAAGGGGAAGCTGGGCTCCGGCGCGGCGGCGATCGTGTCGTCCGTCTCGCCGATCAGCGAGCGTGCCTCGTCGTCCACGGCCTGGACGAGCCGCCTGGGCGGGTCGTACGTCCAGCTCGCGGTGTGGACCTCGCCGGCCACCCGGTAGACGAGCAGCACCTCCCAGGTGCCGTCGTCACGACGCCAGGAGTCCCACTGCACGGTGTCCTTCTCGGCGCCGCGCAGCAGCAGCCGCTCCTGCACCGCCTCGCCGAGCTGCGGCCCGGTGTTCTCCCCTGGCCTGCGCACGGGAGTCTTGCGGGCCCGCTCCGCCATGAACGCCCGCTCCGCGAGCACGGGGCCCTCGAAGCGCCGCACGCGGTCGACGGGGATGCCGGCGAGCTGGGCGACCTCCTCCGCGGAGGCACCGGCTCGTATCCGTGCCTGGATGTCGCGGGGGCGGAGGTGGCTCTCCACCTCGATCTCGATCTGACCGAGCCGTGCGCGGTCGTTCCGCACGGCGGCGCGCAGTCGCTCGTCGATCGGAAGCGTGTACTCCGTGCTGTCAGCAGCCTTCAGCACCAGTCGTGTGCCGTCGTTGGAGACGGCCACGACACGCAGTTCGGGCATGGGGACCTCCCGGGTGGTGCCTGCCGACGTCACGTGCGTCGCTGCTTCCGCTAGTCGAGTGTGGCCTGCCCGGGTGCAGCCTGCCACAACCTTGCCGAGTTGCCCGGCGTGTCGGGCATGGACCCTGGAACGCCGTTATGGCACGGTTACCTATTCACGACGCAGAGTGACCGGCGGTCACGCTGTGCGACAGGAATCCGTGCGGTGCCACGGCGCCGCCGGTTCGAGTGCCACTTTCGGCCCCCTCCCGTAGACCCCGAGCACCCTTGCGAGAGCCCGGACCCAGGGCTCGACACAGTACTCCATTCGGGCCACCTGGGTGGACCGGCACGCCGCCCAACTTCTCCGGAGGCACGGGAGTTGAGTCTCCGCGACCTTTGCCCGTACGTGTCCCTCTTCACAGAACCAGCGGAAACGGAACTATTCACTTCGCCCATTTGTCCCTTGTGGGTGCATGGTTGAACGGATGAGCAGGCAAGGGCGAGGCATGGATCAGGCGAAGGACGAGAAGAAGAAGCGGATCGACCTCAGCGTCGCCCAGGTCTCCGGCAGTGCGGTCGCCGCCGTCGTCGCCGCCAAACTCGCCTCCACCCTCGGCGTGTACGGCACGATCCTCGGCGCCGGTGTGATCAGTGTCATCGCGACCTGCGGAGGCTCGGTCTTCCAACACCTCTTCAAGCGCACGGGAGAGCAGATACGGGAGGCCGCCGTCCACCCGGAGCCGTCGAAGGCCGCGGAGCCCGCGGTCCGGCAGTCGGCGCCGGACCGTACTCAGGTGTTCGCGACCGTCGGCGCGCCCGGGCCGGCCCCGCACGGCGACGAGTTCGGGGACGAGTTCGGGGACGAGTTCGGCGAGGCCACCACGCACGGCACCCGCGTCCGGGGCTGGAAGCGCTCCGGCATCGCCGCGGCGCTCGTCTTCCTGGTCGCCATGGGCGGCATCACCGGCTACGAACTGATCTCCGATCAGGACTTCAGCGGCACCAAGGGGAGCACGACCTTCGGCTCGGTCGTCCGGGGCGACGGCGGCGGCAGGACCGAGCCCTCGACCGGTGCGACGCCCTCGCAGCAGCCGCGGACCGGGCGGCAGCGGGAGCCGGACGAGAGCGGCGGCGGTACCGGCACGCAGTCCCCGGGGACCGGCGGGACCACCTCCGACCCCGCGCCGACACCCTCGCGCTCGACCGGGGGCGACCCGGAGCCCACACCCACCCCGACGCCCACGCCCACCGACCCGACGCCCACGCCGACCCCGACCCCGACCGGGACCCCGTCCGCCGGCACCGATGTCGGCGGACAGGAGATCCCGGCCGAGTGACCGTCAGTCGCCCAGCACCCGGCGCAGATAGTCGTTGGCGAACAGCCGTCCCGGGTCCAGCCGGTCACGCAGCGCCGTGAACTCGGCGAAGCGCGGATAGACCTCGGAGAAGTACGCGGCGTCCCGGGTGTGCACCTTGCCCCAGTGCGGCCGGCCGCCGTGCGCGGTCATGATGCGCTCCACGGCGGTGAAGTACCCGCGGTGGGGCGTGCCCTTGTAGAGGTGCACGGCGATGTACGCGGTCTCCCGGCCCGAGGCCGTGGAGAGCGCGATGTCGTCGGCCGGCGCCGTCCGCACCTCCACCGGGAAGCTCACCTTCAGCGGCGAGCGCTCGACCATGGCCTTCACCTCGCGCAGCGCCGCGACGGCCGCCTCGCGCGGCAGGGCGTACTCCATCTCGAGGAAGCGCACCCGGCGCGGGGAGGTGAACACCTTGTACGGGATGTCGGTGTACGTACGGGCCGACAGGGCGCGGCTCGAGATCTTCGCGAGCGAGGGGATCACCGGAGGCACGGCCCGGCCGAGCGAACAGGCGAGCTGGAAGACCCCGTTGGAGAGCAGCTCGTCCTCTACCCAGCCGCTGATCCGTCCGGGCGGGGCGGCGGGGCCTGCGCTGCGGTTGTTGCGCTTGGTGTTGCAGTTGTCGGTGTGCGGGAACCAGTAGAACTCGAAGTGCTCGTTCTCCGCGTGCAGCGCGTCGAACTCCGAGGTGACCCGGTCGAAGGTCATCGGCTCCTCGCGCGCGGTGAGCAGGAAGACCGGCTCCACGGCGAAGGTGATCGCCGTGACCACGCCGAGCGCGCCGAGTCCGATCCGGGCGGCCGCGAAGACCTCCGGATTCTCCTTCTCCGAACAGGTCATCAGCTGCCCGTCCGCGGTGACCAGCTCCAGCTCCCGGATCTGCGCGGCGATCGAGGCCGAGTCGCGGCCGGTGCCATGGGTGCCCGTGGAGGTGGCCCCGGCGACCGTCTGCTCCATGATGTCGCCCATGTTCGTGAGCGACAGGCCCTCCCGGGCCAGCGCCACGTTGAGCCGCTTGAGCGGAGTGCCGGACTCCACGGTGACCGTCATCGCCTCGCGGTCGATGCGCCGGATGCCCGTCAGCAGGTCCGGCCGGACCAGCACGCCGTCCGTGGCTGCGATCGAGGTGAAGGAGTGACCGGTGCCGACCGTCTTCACCCGCAGCCCGTCCGCGGCCGCCTTCGTGACGGCGTCGGCCAACTCCTCGGCCGAGGCCGGGCGCACCTCCCGCACCGGACGGGAGGTGACGTTCCCCGCCCAGTTACGCCACGGGCTGCTCACCGTCCCGGTGCTCTCCGACCGCTGTGACTGCCCCCTGCTCGTCCCGCTCACGCTGCCCCTCCCGTGTCGGCACCGGCTGCCGCAGCCGGTGGTAGCCCAGGAGACCCACCAGGACCGCGAGCGCGCCCGAGACGACGGGCACCACGTACGCCGCTTCCGCACCCGAGGCGTCGACCACCCAGCCGGCGGCCGAGGAGCCGAGCGCCACACCGATCGCGAGCCCGGTCCCTGTCCAGGTCATGCCTTCGGTCAGCTTGGTGCGAGGCACGTGTGCTTCGACGAGGGCCATGGTGGTCACCATCGTCGGTGCGATGGACAGGCCCGCGACAAAGAGCGCCACGGCCAGCAACGGCAAGTTCCCGGCCAGTAGGAGGGGGATCATACTCACGGCCATCGCGCAGACGCCCAGCAGCCACCTGCGCGACGGATCGCCCTTGAGGTGGAGCAGGCCGAAGACGGCGCCGGCCAGACAGGAGCCCAGCGCGTAGACCGCGAGCACCAGGCTGGCGGCGGCCTTGCTGCCCTGCTCCTCCGCGAAGGCCACTGTCACCACGTCCACCGAGCCGAAGATCGCGCCGGTGGCGACGAAGGCGAGAGCAAGGACCTGAAGGCCGGGGGAGCGGAGCGCGGAACCGCCGGAGCTCCCGTCGCTCGGGTGCGGCTCGGGCTCGGTGGCGCGCAGCGAGGTCAGCCAGAAGACGCCGACGGCGAGGAAGACGGCCGCGAACAGCGGGCCGGCCTCGGGGAACCAGATGGTCGACAGGCCGATGGAGATGATCGGGCCGAAGATGAAGCACACCTCGTCGACGATCGACTCCCAGGAGTACGCGGTGTGCAGCCGGCGCGCCTCCCCCTGGTAGATGTCCGCCCAGCGGGCCCTGGTCATGGCGCCGAGGCTCGGCACGCAGCCGATCACGGCGGTGAAGACGAACAGGGTCCAGTCCGGCGCGCCCTGCTGGACGCAGAGCAGCAGACCGGCGGCCGCGACCAGCGACACGAGGGTCACGGGGCGCAGCACACGGCGCTGTCCGTGCCTGTCGACCAGCCGCGAGACCTGGGGGCCCAGCACGGCGGCGGACATCGCCATGGTCGCGGAGAGCGCGCCCGCGAGGCCGTACCTCCCCGTCACCTGGGAGATCATGGTGACGATGCCGATGCCCATCATGGACAGCGGCATCCGGCCGATGAAACCGGCGACCGAGAACGATCTGGTGCCGGGCGCCGCGAAGATCGCGCGGTAGGGACTGGGCAAGAGGATCTCCGGGCGTCAGCTCAACACGTGTAATTAATAGCTAAAGCCTACGGTGTTGAACTGAATGGCGCAGCCGCATTGTTCGGTCGGGGCGCGCCATCGGCCGTCAGCGACGGATGGGAGGATCGGTGCCATGTCCGATCAGCACGATCCCGCCCCGTACGACGCCCTTCTGCTGCTCTCCTTCGGCGGCCCCGAGGGCCCGGACGACGTCGTCCCGTTCCTGGAGAACGTCACCCGCGGCCGAGGCATTCCGAAGGAGCGGCTCAAGGAAGTGGGGCAGCACTACTTCCTCTTCGGTGGCGTCAGCCCGATCAACGACCAGAACCGCGCGCTGCTCGACGCGTTGCGGGCGGACTTCGCGGGGGCCGGCCTCGCCCTGCCGGTCTACTGGGGAAACCGGAACTGGGCGCCGTACCTCACCGACACCCTGCGGGAGATGGTCACCGACGGCAGGCGACACATCGCCGTCCTGACCACCAGCGCCTACGCCTCGTACTCCGGCTGCCGTCAGTACCGCGAGAACCTCGCCGACGCGCTCTCGGAGCTGGAGGCGGAGGGGCTCCCGCTGCCCCGGGTCGACAAGCTCCGGCACTACTTCAACCACCCCGGCTTCGTCGAGCCCATGGTCGAGGGGGTGCTCGCCTCGCTGGCCGACCTCGACGAGTCCGTCCGGGCCGGCGCCCACCTCGCCTTCACCACGCACTCGATCCCCGACTCGGCGGCCGACTCCTCCGGCCCCGTCGGCGAGCACGGAGAGGGCGGCGCCTATGTGAAGCAGCACCTCTACGTGGCCCGGGTGATCGTCGACGAGGTCCGCAGGAAGACCGGCGTCGAGTACCCCTGGGAGCTCGTCTACCAGTCCCGCAGCGGCGCCCCGCACATCCCCTGGCTGGAACCGGACATCTGCGACCACCTGGAGGAGCTGCACGGCGCCGGGGTCCCGGCAGCCGTGATGGTCCCGATCGGCTTCGTCTCGGACCACATGGAGGTGCTGTACGACCTCGACACCGAGGCCACCGCCAAGGCCGCCGAGCTCGGGCTCCCGGTCCGGCGCTCCGCGACCGTCGGAGCCGACCCGCGCTTCGCGGCGGCGGTACGGGACCTCGTCCTGGAGCGCGCGGGGAGCGAGCGCGGTGTCCGGGTGGAGCGCTGCGCGCTCGGCGCCCTCGGGCCCTCCCACGACCTCTGCCCCATCGGCTGCTGCCCGGCGAGGGCGGAGCGGCCCGCGGCGGCCGGAGCCGACAGCCCGTACGCATAAGGAGTGCTTGTGACCGAGCCCGTGAACCCTGTGCCGACCGACCCCCTGCTCACCGAGCTGCTCGACCTCGCCCTGGAGGCCGCACGCCTGGCCGGCGCCCTGCTGCGCGACGGCAGGCCTGACGACCTGGCGGTGGCGAAGACGAAATCCAGCCCGATCGACGTCGTCACCGAGATGGACATCGCCGCCGAGAAGCTGATCACCGGCTTCCTCTCCGAGCACCGGCCCGACGACGGCTTCCTCGGCGAGGAGGGAGCCGCCAGCCCCGGCACCAGCGGGGTCCGCTGGGTGATCGACCCGCTCGACGGCACCGTGAACTATCTCTACGGGCTGCCGACCTGGGCCGTCTCCATCGCCGCCGAGCGCGACGGCGAGACGGTCGTCGGGGTGGTCGAGGCGCCCATGCGGAACGAGACGTACCGGGCCGTGCTCGGCGGCGGCGCGTACGTGGGGGAGCGCCGGCTGGCCGTCCGTCCCGCGCCCCCGCTGGAGCAGGCGCTGATCTCCACCGGCTTCGCCTACGTCCAGACCCGCCGAGCCCGCCAGGCCGACATCGCGCAGCGCATGATTCCGCGCCTGCGCGACATCCGCCGCGGCGGATCGGCCGCCATCGACCTCTGCGACGTCGCCGCGGGCCGTCTCGACGGCTACTACGAGCGCGGCCTCAACCCGTGGGACCTCGCCGCGGGTGACCTGATCGCCCGGGAGGCGGGCGCCCTGACCGGTGGACGGCCCGGAGAGCGCCCTTCGGGCGAGCTGACGATCGCCGCCCCACCAGGGGTCTTCGAGCCCCTCCAGCAGCTCCTGGAGGAGTTCGGGGCCTGGCGCGACCAGGGGTGAGGACCGCCCGTGCGAAGGGCCCCGGTGTCGTCGACACCGGGGCCCTTCCATGTCAGGGGTCAGGCGCTGGCGGCGCCGACCTCGACACCGTGCTCGGCGGCCAGGCGGTGCAGGTCGTCGAGCTCGGCCTGCTCGACCTCCGCGAGGAAGTCGTCGCCCGTCTCGCGTGCCCGTGTGAGGTCGGTCTGCGCAGTCCTTATGCGCTGCAGCAGTCCTGCGGTGAAAGCGTCCATCGTGCGCCCCCTCGTCATGGGTCGGTGGCACGGGGGTGTGCCGAGGGTGGGGTGGATCACACGCTGCAACCTCTGGGGGACAGAGCGGCTTGTGGCGCGCCACATACAGGGCGTGATCGCGGGGTGTGCAGACGTCCTCCCCACGCCCTTCCTCACAGAAACCTCAACTGGCCCGTGAATCCGGTGAATTCTCCGCGCGCCCCTCTCCGACCCACTCGTGCCCCCACACGCCCCCTCGTCGCCCGCGTGCCCTCCCGGTTCTGCCCGTAGGCCGCCTTACAGCCGGTTTACGCGCGTACCGGGCAGGATGGATACGCACAGTCAGTGCTCAAGAACCGCCCGGGTCCGTGTGAGGGACGAGGGCTCCCAGGAAGGAATGACAGACGTGCGCGTACTCGTCGTCGAGGACGAGCAGCTGCTCGCCGATGCGGTGGCCACCGGACTGCGCCGGGAGGCCATGGCAGTCGACGTCGTGTACGACGGCGCCGCCGCCCTGGAGCGCATCGGGGTGAACGACTACGACGTGGTCGTCCTCGACCGGGACCTCCCCCTGGTCCACGGCGACGACGTCTGCCGCAAGATCGTCGAGCTGGGGATGCCCACCCGGGTCCTGATGCTCACGGCTTCCGGCGACGTCAGCGACCGTGTGGAGGGCCTGGAGCTGGGGGCCGACGACTACCTCCCCAAGCCCTTCGCCTTCACCGAGCTCACCGCGCGCGTGCGGGCCCTCGGCCGGCGCACCACGGTGCCGCTGCCGCCCGTCCTGGAGCGGGCCGGCATCAAGCTCGACCCGAACCGCCGCGAGGTCTTCCGCGACGGCAAGGAGGTGCAGCTCGCACCGAAGGAGTTCGCCGTCCTGGAGGTCCTGATGCGTAGCGAGGGTGCGGTCGTCTCGGCCGAGCAGCTCCTGGAGAAGGCCTGGGACGAGAACACGGACCCCTTCACCAATGTCGTACGGGTCACGGTGATGACCCTGCGCCGCAAGCTCGGCGAGCCGCCCGTCATCGTGACGGTCCCCGGCTCCGGATACCGGATCTGACCCGGTGGCCGCGACCCCCGCGCCCCCTCAGGCGCCCCCGAAGCCGACCTGGGACCCCAGGGACCCGGTCAGGCCGCTGCTCCGTCCGACGATCCGGATACGGCTCACGCTCCTGTACGGCGGCATGTTCCTGATCGCCGGCATCCTGCTGCTGTCGATCATCTATCTGTTCACCGCGCAGGCTCTGGGCGACAGCGCCTCGGAGCTGCCCTTCAAGGTGGTCAAGGGCGAGGTCCAGCCGACCACCTCCTGGTGCCAGCTGCCCGCCACGGGAACCGGGGAGCAGCTCAACGAAGCCGTCTCCGCCTGCCTCCAGCACCAGCGGGACCTGGCGCTCGGAGACCTCCTGCGCCGCTCGCTGTTCGCCCTCCTGGGCCTGAGCATCATCGCCTTCGCCTTCGGCTACGCGATGGCCGGCCGGGTTCTCTCCCCGCTCGGCCGGATCACCCGGACCGCCCGCCAGGTGGCCGGATCCGATCTGGCCCGGCGGATCGAGCTGGACGGCCCGGACGACGAGCTGAAGGAGCTCGCGGACACCTTCGACGAGATGCTGGAGCGTCTGGAGCGGGCCTTCACCGCCCAGCAGCGCTTCGTCGCGAACGCCTCGCACGAGCTGCGCACCCCGCTGGCGATCAACCGCACGCTCCTCGAGGTGCATCTCTCGGATCCCGGGGCGCCCGTGGAGCTCCAGCAGCTCGGCAAGACCCTGCTGGCCACCAACGAGCGCAGCGAGCAGCTGGTGGAGGGCCTGCTGCTGCTGGCCCGCAGCGACAACCAGATCGTGGAGCGCAAGCCCGTGGACCTCGCCGAGGTCGCCTCGCGCGCCATCGACCAGGTGCGCGCGGAGGCCGTGGCCAAGGGTGTGGAGATCCGCGGTGAGCGGGAGGTGGCCGTCGTCCAGGGCAACGGCGTCCTGCTCGAGCGGATCGCCCTGAACCTGGTCCAGAACGCCGTGAGGTACAACGTGGCCGAAGGAGGCTGGGTCGAGGTCACCACCGAGACCGAGCGCGGCCAGGCGGTCCTCGTCGTCTCGAACACGGGTCCCGTGGTTCCCGCGTACGAGATCGACAACCTTTTCGAGCCGTTCAGAAGGCTGCGGCAGGAGCGGACGGGGAGCGACAAGGGAGTCGGTCTCGGCCTGTCGATCGCGCGATCCGTCGCACGGGCCCATGGTGGCCGTATCATCGCGGAGCCCCGCGAAGGCGGCGGTCTCGTGATGCGTGTCACTCTCCCGATCTGACACACTTCGGGTACCAGCCGGTTCCGTTCGCTTTGCGCGGAATTCCCGGATCCCGTTTCTGAGACGCTCATGTGTGATCGATCACAGGAGCGAGCATCCGGTTCTCCACTCTCCGTGATCGAGAAATCCCTCGGAAAACCCGGAAAAGTCCGGGTTTCCGGGGGGCTGGATGACGGGAAGTACACGGGGTGGCGCCCGTGAAGGACGGCAGGTGGACCGTGTACGGTCCCGTTCGCCACCCAAAGCCGATCACTCGTGAGAGGGCCGGTTGGGTGTCGATTGAGTAACAGACCTTGATGTGAGGCAAAATCTCCGCCTCGGGTCGGGCACAAGTCCGGCCTCTCACGCGTTACGTGCGCTGGAGACACCGCAACCACCCAGAGGGGGAGAGCGACATGGCAACGGATTACGACACCCCACGCAAGACCGACGACGACGTCGATTCGGACAGCCTTGAGGAACTGAAGGCTCGCCGGAACGACAAGTCGACCTCGACGGTCGACGTCGACGAGTTCGAGGCCGCAGAAGGCCTGGAGCTCCCCGGCGCCGATCTGTCGAACGAGGAACTCGCCGTACGGGTCCTGCCCAAGCAGGCCGACGAGTTCACCTGCATGAGCTGCTTCCTCGTGCACCACCGCAGCCAGCTGGCACGAGAGAAGAACGGCCAGCCGATCTGCCGCGACTGCGACTGAGGTCGCTCTGCCGTGGCAGGCGACTCACCGTCTCGGAAGCGACGCTTCCGGCTTCCCGGGAGGCCGGAGGCGTATCAGGGCGGCTCGGACCCGGCGGAGGGTGCTCAGGAGGCCCCCGAAGCCGAGCAGAGCGCCCTCCTGCCCTCCCCCGGCGCACGTGACGACGGGCGGGGCCCCTCGGCCTCGCTCGAAGCAGTCGTCACGACCGGGACGGCCGGAACGCCGGAGCCGGTGGATCGGGAGGCCCCGCGTGGCGGGCGCCGTCTCGACGCCGTCAGGCGCGTCGCCGATCCGGCGCGCGCACAGCTGGACCGTATGAAACTCGACCGCGCGCGGATCGACGCCGTCAAACGCGGCGTGAAGCGTGGCGGCGAGAGCGCCAAAGCCGGGATCGGCTACCTCGCCGACCGGCTCATCGAGATCGCCCCGCGCATTCCCGTCCGGGACCTGGCGACCCTGCGCAGGCACTTTCCGGGCATGGGGCCCGAGCGGATCGCCGACAAGCTCGTCGCGGGCGCAGCCAACGCCAGCTCGACGGTCGGCGCGGGCATCGGCGCCGCCGCGATGCTGCCCGTACCCCCCGCGATGCCGGCAGAGCTCGCGGCGGAGATCACCGGAGTCGCCGCGATCGAGCTCAAGCTCATCGCCGAGCTGCACGAGGTGTACGGCCTGCGGCCGCCCGGCACGCTCACCCAGCGATCGACCGCGTATCTGACCTCCTGGACGGAGGAACGGGGCATCGACCCCACCAAGCCCACCACCGTCAACGCGGCACTCGGCGGGCAGCTCAAGCGAGAGCTGCGTCAGCAGATCATGAAGCGCATGGTGCGCAACCTGCCCAACCTGATGCCGTTCATGGTCGGTGCCGCCGTCGGCGCGGTGATGAACCGCCGCGACACCAAGAAGCTCGCCCAGCACGTCCGCAAGGACCTGCGGAGGCGCCAGGTGCCGTGGAGCGCCCTGGAGGGGCTGCCCCCGCTGGAGCAGCCCGAGAACCCCAAGGAGATCGGCTTCTAGCCCTCGCCGGCCCGGACCTCGGCGGTCATGGCCTCACCGGTCCCGGCCTCGCTGCCCGGGTTCTCCGCGCGTGCGGCCTCAAGGGCCGCGACGAGGCCTTCCGGGTCACGGCTGGACAGATAGACGTAGGGCGTCGGGTCCGCCGGGTCCGTCACCTCGACCCGGACCGCGCGCGGGACATAGCTGCGCAGCAGCATGAAGGCGCGCGGGTCGGCCTTGAACGTGCGCCAGGCGCGCGCCTCCTCCGCGTCCAGTACCTCCGGCGCACCCAGCGCCGAGACCGGGATCCGCGCGTCGCCCGCCACCAGCGAACCGGCCACCACCCGGATCCGGGCTGAGCCGTACGAGGAAACGACGACCGCCGCCAGCGCCGTCGCGACGAGCAGCCCGCCCAGCGTCGGGACCGTGCCCAGCGGGAACGTCACCAGACCGCCGGACAGGCCCAGCAGAGCCGTGATCACCCACCAGGAGCGGGGGGCGGTCAGACGTTCGTCGAAGCGCGGCGCGGAAGGCGGTACGGAAGGCTGCATACGTCCAAGCTTGGCACGGCGCGACCTGCGCCCGGCCTCGCGGGTAAGGTCTGCGGCTGTGACTGCAACATCTGCCGCCCTCACCCCGCCGGCCGACGCCATACCGCCGGTACGCCACCCCGACGCGCCCGCCCCCGGCGAGCTCCTCGGCGCGCACTACGAGTACTGCTTCGGGTGCGGCGGCGGGCAGCCCCACGGTCTGCATCTGGAGGCCCGGGCCGGCGAGGGCGTGACCGTCACCGCCGAGTTCACCGTGACCCCCGACCACCAGGGTGCCCCCGGACTCGCGCACGGCGGCGTCCTCGCCACGGCGCTCGACGAGACCCTCGGCTCCCTGAACTGGCTGCTCCGGGTCATCGCCGTCACCGGCCGGCTCGAGACCGACTTCGCGCGGCCCGTTCCGGTCGGCACCGTCCTGCACCTGGAGGCCGCGGTCACCGCCGTGCACGGACGCAAGATCTACTCGACCGCCACCGGCCGGATCGGCGGGCCCGACGGCCCCGTCGCGGTCCGCGCCGACGCCCTCTTCATCGAGGTCAAGGTCGACCACTTCATCGACAACGGCCGCCCGGAGGAGATCCAGGCCGCCATGTCCGACCCCGACCAGGTCCGGCGCGCTCGCGCCTTCGAGGTGAACCCCTGATGCGCAACCCTGTCGACGTCCTGATCCGGCGCCTGGACCCCGAGGTGCCGATCCCGGCCTACGGCCACCCCGGCGACGCCGGAGCCGATCTCGTGACCACCGAGGCGGCCGTCCTGGCCCCCGGGGAGCGGGTCGTGCTGCCCACCGGGGTCTCCATCGCCCTGCCCGACGGCTACGCCGCCTTCGTTCACCCTCGCTCCGGGCTCGCTGCCAGGTGCGGAGTCGCCCTCGTGAATGCCCCGGGGACGGTGGATGCCGGGTACCGTGGAGAGATCAAGGTGATCGTGGTCAATCTCGACCCGCGCGAAAGCGTGCGGTTCGAACGGTTCGACCGGATTGCCCAACTGGTCGTCCAGCAGGTCGAGAAGGTGCGCTTCCACGAGGTGGCGGAGCTTCCCGGCTCGGCGCGGGCCGAGGGGGGCTTCGGGTCCACCGGCGGTCATGCCGCTGTGGACGGCACAACGGGTGGGAATCGATACGCTTCGGTCGTATCCGACCGGGAAGGACAGTGACGTGTTCGGACGTCGCAAGAAGAGCGGTGCCGCTGAGGACGCAGCGGGCGAGGCCGAGCAGGTCGTCGACGAGGTCGGCACCGACGGTAAGGACGCCCCGCGTCGGGTGAACCTTCCGCCGGCCCCCCGCCCCGACGGGCCGTGGGACATCTCCGAGGTCTCCAAGCCCGAGGACGGGCGGGTGGACCTGGGTGGCATCTTCGTACCCGGTGTCGAGGGCATGGAGCTGCGGGTCGAGGTGGCGGGCGATGCGATCGTCGCGGCGACCGTCGTCCTGCGCGACAGCGCCGTGCAGCTGCAGGCCTTCGCCGCGCCCAAGAAGGAAGGCATCTGGGGCGAGGTCCGTGAGGAGATCGCCTCCGGCATCACCCAGCAGGGCGGTGTCATCGACGAGGTCGAGGGCCCGCTGGGCTGGGAGCTGCGGGCCCAGGTCCCGGTGCAGCTGCCCGACGGCACCGGCGGTGTGCAGCTGGTGCGTTTCGTGGGTGTCGACGGACCCCGCTGGTTCCTGCGCGGAGTGATCTCCGGCCAGGGCGCGGTGCAGCCGGAGGCCGCCGGTCTGCTGGAGCAGATCGTGCGGGACACCGTCGTGGTCCGGGGCGAGGGCCCGATGGCCCCGCGCGACCCGATCGTCCTCAAGCTCCCGAACGACGCGCAGATGGTGCCCGACGGTGTCCAGCAGGACGAGCAGGAAGGCTCACGCTTCTCCGGCGGCATGGGCCAGCTCCAGCGCGGACCGGAGATCACCGAGGTCCGCTGAACCCCTGATTCCGTGAGGCCGGTGGGCCGTATTCCGAACACGTTGTCCGGAATGCGGCCCACCGGCGTTTCCCGGACCCTGGCCCGGCGGCCCCTCGGCGGCACATACTGACGGGCGCACACGTTCGACGAGGGGGAGTTCGGGGATGAGTGACAGCAGCGCGCGGTCCGGCACGGCGGTGGTCGAGGACCCGTCCGGCGGACCCATGGTCCGGGTCGAGAACCTGCACCGCTCGTACGGTACGGGCGCGGCGGCCGTCCATGCCCTGCGCGGGGTCTCCTTCGACATCCCGCGCGGCGAGCTCGTCGCGCTCAAGGGTCGCTCCGGTTCCGGCAAGACCACCCTGCTCAACCTGGTCGGCGGCCTCGACAGCCCCGACGGTGGCCGGATCACCATCGGCGGCACGGACCTCGCGGAACTCGGCGAGGACGGGCTCCTGGAGCTGCGCCGGGACCGTATCGGCTTCATCTTCCAGTCCTTCGGGCTCATCCCGATCCTCACCGCCGCGGAGAACGTCGGCGTGCCCCTCCGGCTGCGCAGGGCGGATCCGAAGGAGCGGGAGGAGCGGATCGCGCTCCTCCTCGCGCTGGTCGGCCTCGCCGACCACGCGGCCCAGCGGCCCGGCGAACTCTCCGGCGGCCAGCAGCAGCGCGTCGCCATCGCCCGCGCCCTGGCCAACAGGCCGGCCCTGCTGATCGCCGACGAGCCGACGGGCCAGCTCGACGCCGAGACCGGGCTCGCGGTGATGGAGCTCCTGCGTGCGGTGGTCCGCAGCGAGGGCGTCACGGCGCTGGTGGCCACGCACGACACCCAGCTTCTGGGGCTCGCGGACCGGGTGCTGGAACTGGGCGACGGCGAGATCATCGAGCACTGACGACGGAGTCGTCGCGCGCAGGGGATCCTGGATGCCGGATATCAGGAATTGAATATTGGATCCGATATCCATTCCTCGAACCACCCGTCGGACGGATATCGGATCCACATCAGGATCCCGTCAATACGGCCCCCGGGCCTTGCCCCTCGTGCAGAATGTCCGTTTCGCTGGACGTAAGGTCATGCCATGGGACGCGGCAAGCTACGGATCTACCTGGGTGCGGCACCGGGCGTCGGCAAGACGTACGCGATGCTCTCGGAGGGCCATCGGCGAGTCGAGCGTGGCACCGACTGCGTCGTCGCCTTCGTCGAGCACCACGACCGTCCCCGTACGGAGGTCATGCTGCACGGCCTCGAGCAGGTGCCGCGCCGCACCCTCGCCTACCGCGACACCACCTTCACCGAGATGGACGTGGACGCGGTCCTGGCCAGGAAGCCGGCCGTGGCGCTCGTCGACGAACTCGCCCACACCAACGTCCCCGGCTCCCGCAACGGCAAGCGCTGGCAGGACATCGAGGAGCTGCTCGCCGCCGGGGTCGACGTCATATCGACGGTCAACATCCAGCACCTCGAATCCCTGGGCGACGTCGTCGAGTCGATCACCGGTGTACGTCAGCAGGAGACCGTCCCCGACGAGGTCGTCCGTCGCGCCGACCAGATCGAGCTCGTCGACATGTCACCCCAGGCCCTGCGCCGCCGCATGGCCCACGGAAACATATACAAGCCGGACAGGATCGACGCGTCCCTCGCCAACTACTTCCGCCCCGGCAACCTGACCGCGCTCCGCGAGCTCGCGCTGCTGTGGACCGCGGACCGGGTCGACGAGTACCTCCAGCAGTACCGGGGCGAGCACAACATCCGCTCCACCTGGCAGGCGCGCGAGCGGATCGTCGTCGGGCTCACCGGCGGACCCGAGGGCCGCACCCTCATCCGGCGCGCCTCCCGGCTGGCCGAGAAGGGCGCCGGCGGTGAGGTCCTCGCCGTCTACATCGCCCGCAGCGACGGCCTCACGGCCGCTTCGCCCAAGGAACTCGCCGTCCAGCGGACCCTGGTCGAGGACCTCGGCGGAACGTTCCACCACGTCATAGGCGACGACATCCCCTCGGGCCTCCTCGAATTCGCCCGAGGGGTCAACGCCACCCAGATCGTCCTCGGCTCCAGCCGACGCAAGACCTGGCAGTACATGTTCGGCCCCGGCGTCGGCCAGACCGTCGCCCGTGAGTCGGGCCCCGACCTCGACGTCCACATCGTCACCCACGAAGAGGTCGCCAAGGGGCGCGGACTGCCCGTCACCCGCGGCGCCCGCCTCGGGCGCCCCCGGATCATCTGGGGCTGGATCGTCGGCATCGCGGGACCCGGCCTGCTCGCCCTGCTGCTCACCCATGTCGACGCCGACCTCGGCCTCGCCAACGACATGCTGCTGTTCCTGGCGCTGACCGTCGCCGCGGCGCTGCTCGGCGGACTCATGCCGGCGCTGGCGTCGGCCGCGTTCGGCTCGTTCCTGCTGAACTGGTTCTTCACCCCGCCCCTGCACAAGGTGACCATCGCCGATCCCAAGAACATCGTCGCGATCGCCGTATTCTTCGGCGTCGCCATGTCCGTGGCGTCGGTCGTCGACCTGGCGGCCCGCCGCACCCACCAGGCCGCCCGCCTGCGTGCCGAGGCCGAGACGCTCTCCTTCCTCGCCGGAAGCGTGCTGCGCGGCGAGACGAGCCTGGAGTCCCTCCTCGAACGGGTCCGCGAGACCTTCGCCATGGAGTCCGTCGCCCTGCTGGAACGGACGAGCGACGTCGAGCCGTGGACCTGTGCGGCGAGTGTGGGGGCGCACCCCGTCACCCGTCCCGAGGACGCGGACGTGGACATGCCCGTCGGCGAGCACCTGGCGCTCGCCCTGACCGGCCGGGTGCTGCCCGCCGAGGACCGGCGTGTGCTCGGTGCGTTCGCCGCCCAGGCCGCGGTGGTACTGGACCGGCAGCGGCTCGTCGGCGAGGCCGAGGAGGCCCGCAAGCTGGCCGAGGGCAACAAGATCCGTACGTCCCTGCTCGCGGCGGTCAGCCATGACCTGCGTACCCCGCTCGCCGGAATCAAGGCGGCCGTCTCCTCTCTGCGCTCCGACGACGTCGAATGGTCCGAGCAGGACCGCGCCGAACTCCTCGAGGGAATCGAGGACGGCGCCGACCGGCTCGACCACCTGGTGGGCAACCTCCTCGACATGTCCCGGCTCCAGACCGGCACCGTCGCTCCACTGATCCGCGCCATCGACCTCGACGAGGTCGTCCCCATGGCGCTCGGTGGGGTTCCCGACGGCAGCGCCGAGCTGGACATCCCCGAGACCCTCCCGATGGTCGAGGTCGACAAGGGGCTTCTGGAGCGGGCCGTCGCCAACATCGTCGAGAACGCCGTGAAGTACAGCCCGCAGGACGTGCCGGTGGCCGTCTCCGCCAGCGCTCTGGGCAACCGGGTCGAACTGCGGGTCGTGGACCGGGGGCCGGGGGTGCCCGACGAGAGCAAGGACGGCATCTTCGAACCGTTCCAGCGCTTCGGAGACGCTCCGCGCGGCTCCGGGGTCGGCCTCGGGCTCGCGGTCGCCCGCGGCTTCGTCGAGGCCATGGGCGGCATCATCACCGCCGAGGACACGCCCGGCGGCGGACTGACCATGACCCTCACCCTCAAGGCCGTGACCGGGCAGCGGCCGCCGCCGGCCGCCGACGTACCCGCCCGGGTGACTTCTTGAACCGGGGGATGCGACCGGGGCTCCGATCGCGGCTCCGACCGTGCGATCCGGCCGGGCGCATCGAGCGAGCGAGCCGACCGTGCGAACCGGCCGATCGGTCCGGCGACGCGATCCGAACGCGAGCAGTACGACCCTCACAGGACCGACAGAGAGAAGGAAGCCTTCGATGACCCGGGTTCTCGTCGTCGACGACGAGCCGCAGATCGTCCGCGCGCTGGTGATCAACCTCAAGGCGCGGAAGTACGAGGTGGACGCGGCGCCCGACGGCGCCACCGCCCTCCGGATGGCCGCCGAGCGCCACCCCGACGTGGTCGTCCTCGACCTCGGACTGCCCGACCTCGACGGCGTCGAGGTCATCAAGGGCCTGCGCGGCTGGACGCGGGTGCCGATCCTGGTGCTCTCGGCGCGGCACACCTCGGACGAGAAGGTGGAGGCGCTCGACGCGGGAGCCGACGACTACGTCACCAAGCCGTTCGGAATGGACGAGCTCCTGGCCCGGCTGCGCGCCGCGGTCCGCAGGGCCGAGCCGGTCGGCGGCGGCGAGGACGGGGTCGTGGTCGTCGAGACCGAGGGCTTCACGGTCGACCTGGCCGCGAAGAAGGTCCACCGGGACGGGCGCGACGTCCGCCTCACACCCACCGAGTGGCACCTGCTCGAAGTGCTCGTCCGCAACAGCGGGCGATTGGTGAGCCAGAAGCAGCTCCTCCAGGAGGTCTGGGGCCCCTCGTACGGCACCGAGACCAACTATCTGCGGGTGTACATGGCGCAGCTGCGGCGCAAGCTGGAGGCCGACCCCTCGCACCCGCGGCACTTCGTCACCGAACCGGGCATGGGCTACCGCTTCGAGCGCTGAGAGGCGCGCTGAGAGGTGGGCCGGGAAGGGCGACGAGAAGGGCGCCGAGGCCGGGACGGAGACGGGCTCCAGGGGGGTCGGAAGAGTCGGCGAGGACGGCCGCTTCCCCTGTCCGCCGGGGCCGGTACGCTTTCTGTATGAGTGCTGCACCGCGTACAGAGAAGCCGGCCGGGCGCTTCCGCCGGATGCTCGACCGGCTGTCCACCTCGCAGGAGGAGCTGGAGTCCGAAGAGCTCCAGGAGGACGCCGAGGCGTCGGGCTGCACCCGAATCTCCGACTGCTCCGACCGCCAGATAGTCAAGGTGACTGGTACCTTGCGCACGGTCACCCTGCGTCCACGGGCCGGTGTGCCGGCCCTCGAGGCCGAGCTGTTCGACGGCACGGCCCCGCTGGACGTGGTGTGGCTCGGCCGGCGGTCCATCGTGGGCATCGAGCCGGGCCGCAAGCTGATCGCCTCCGGTCGCATCTCGATGAGCCACGGCCGGCGGGTCCTCTTCAACCCCAAATACGAGCTCCGACCGCTCGGACAGGAGTAGCCGGTGACGTCGTTCGACAAGCCGACGACGGATCAGGACGCCCAGGACGCTCAGGCGCACCAAGATTCCCAGGCCACGAAGGAGGTCACGGAGGCTGCGCTGTTCGAGGCCTTCGGCGGCCTGCGGGGCATGGTCGAGACGGTCCTGCCCGGCCTTCTCTTCGTCACGATCTTCACGATCAACAAGGACCTGCACACCTCGGCGATCGCGGCACTCGCGGTCTCCCTGGTTCTCGTCGCCGTCCGGCTGATCCGCCGGGACACCGTCAAGCACGCGTTCAGCGGTGTCTTCGGCGTGGCGTTCGGCGTGGTCTTCGCGATGATGACCGGCAACGCCAAGGACTTCTATCTGCCGGGCATGCTGTACACGCTGGGCCTCGCCCTCGCGTACATCATCACCGCGCTCGCGGGCGTCCCCCTGATCGGCCTGATCCTCGGCCCGGTCTTCAAGGAGAACCTCTCCTGGCGGACCCGTAACCCCGGCCGCAAGAAGGCGTACACCAAGGCGAGCTGGGCGTGGGGCCTGATCCTGCTCGGCAAGTGCGCGATCCTCTTCCCGATGTACTGGTGGGCCGACACCACCAAGTTCGGCTGGGTCCTGGTCGCGCTGAAGATCCCGCCCTTCCTGCTCGCGGTGTATCTGACGTGGGTCTTCCTCGCGAAGGCGCCGCCGCCGATCGACGTCTTCGCCGAGATGGAAGCCGAGGAAGAGGCCGAGAAGGCCCGCAAGGCTGAAGCGGCGCGGCAGCCGGAGGCGTAAGGCACAGAGCGCGTACGCAGACGGAAGGGCCCGGGACCTCTCAAGGTCCCGGGCCCTTCCTCGTCCTTGCCCGCCGGCTTCGACTCAGCTCGCCGACGACGTGTCGCGGCGGACCGACAGCAGGTCCTCCAGCTGCTCCTCGCGGGCCTGGGCGGCCACGAAGAGGAGCTCGTCGCCCGCCTCCAGGGTCTCCTCCGGGCTCGGGGTCAGCACCCGAGAGCCGCGGATGATCGTCACCAGGGAGGTGTCCTGCGGCCAGGCCACATCGCCCACCGCCGTACCCGCGATCGCGGACTCCGGCGGGAGGGTCAGCTCCACGAGGTTCGCGTCACCGTGGCTGAAGCGCAGCAGCCGGACCAGGTCGCCGACGCTCACCGCCTCCTCGACCAGGGCCGACATCAGACGCGGCGTCGACACGGCGACGTCCACGCCCCAGGACTCGTTGAAGAGCCACTCGTTCTTCGGGTTGTTCACCCGGGCGACCACGCGCGGCACGCCGTACTCGGTCTTCGCGAGCAGCGAGACGACCAGGTTCACCTTGTCGTCACCCGTGGCCGCGATCACGACGTTGCAGCGCTGCAGCGCGGCCTCGTCGAGCGAGGTGATCTCACAGGCGTCGGCGAGCAGCCACTCCGCCTGCGGAACCCGCTCCACCGAGATGGCGGTCGGCGCCTTGTCGATCAGCAGCACCTCGTGACCGTTCTCCAGGAGCTCGCCCGCGATGGAACGGCCCACCGCGCCCGCGCCCGCAATAGCGACACGCATCAGTGACCGCCCTCCTCAGGACCCTCGGCGAAGGCCTCCTCGACCTTCGCGATCTCGTCCGTACGCATCATCACGTGCACGAGGTCGCCCTCCTGCAGCACGGTCTGCGACGTCGGGATGATCGACTCGCCGAGCCGGGTGAGGAACGCCACGCGCACACCCGTCTCGTCCTGCAGCTTGCTGATCTTGTGGCCGATCCACGCCACGGAGGTGTGCACCTCGGCGAGCTGCACGCCACCGCTGGGGTCGGTCCACAGCGGCTCCGCCCCGGACGGCAGCAGTCGCCGCAGCATCTGGTCCGCGGTCCAGCGGACCGTGGCGACCGTGGGGATGCCGAGCCGCTGGTAGACCTCGGCGCGCCTCGGGTCGTAGATCCGGGCGGCCACGTTCTCGATGCCGAACATCTCGCGCGCGACCCGCGCCGCGATGATGTTCGAGTTGTCGCCGCTGCTCACCGCGGCGAAGGCGCCGGCCTCCTCGATCCCCGCCTCGCGCAGCGTGTCCTGATCGAAGCCGACGCCGGTGACACGGCGTCCGCCGAAGCCCGAGCCCAGACGGCGGAAAGCCGTCGGGTCCTGGTCCACGACCGCGACGGTGTGCCCCTGCTGCTCCAGGGTCTGCGCGAGAGCGGCTCCCACTCGCCCGCAGCCCATGATGACGATGTGCACGTCCCCTTACCCCGCACTCCTGATCGTCTTACTGACCTGCGAATACACCCTGCTCACAACTTTCCTCACCCGACTGGCCCGGGCCGTGGCGGGCAGCGCCCTGCCGTGCTGCCCGATCCGAGCTTATGCGGCAACCCCGAACGGGACCGCATCCGAGGTAGTGGGCACGGAGATTCCGTGCGGATTGGGGGTCGCGGTGAGCATGGCTCTTTTCGAACGCTTACGATCCTCTCCGTGTCCAAACTGACCGACCTTCCCAAACGGATCCTGATCGGACGGGCTCTGCGCAGCGACAAGCTCGGGGAGACCCTCCTCCCGAAGCGCATCGCTCTCCCTGTCTTCGCCTCCGACCCGCTGTCCTCGGTGGCGTACGCACCCGGCGAGGTGCTGCTCGTCCTGTCGATCGCAGGTCTGTCGGCCTACCACTTCAGCCCGTGGATCGCGCTGGCCGTGGTCGTCCTGATGTTCACGGTCGTCGCCTCCTACCGGCAGAACGTCCACGCCTACCCGAGCGGTGGCGGCGACTACGAGGTCGCCAACACCAACCTCGGCCCGAAGGCCGGACTGACCGTCGCCAGCGCCCTGCTCGTCGACTACGTCCTGACCGTGGCCGTCTCGATCTCCTCCGGTATCGAGAACCTCGGCTCGGCCATCCCGTTCGTCGTCGAGCACAAGGTCCTCTGCGCGGTCGGCGTCATCGTTCTGCTGACGCTGATGAACCTGCGCGGTGTGAAGGAGTCGGGCAGCCTCTTCGCCATCCCGACGTACGTCTTCGTCGCCGGCGTCTTCATCATGATCGCCTGGGGCGCGTACAAGGGGATCGTCCTCGACGAGACCATGAAGGCCCCCACCGCCGACTTCGAGATCAAGCCCGAGCACCAGGGCCTGGCCGGCTTCGCGCTGTTCTTCCTGCTGCTGCGTGCCTTCTCCTCCGGCTGTGCCGCTCTCACCGGTGTCGAGGCGATCTCCAACGGCGTTCCCGCCTTCCGCAAGCCGAAGTCGAAGAACGCGGCCACCACGCTGCTCCTCATGGGCGCCCTGGCCGTCACGATGTTCTGCGGCATCATCTTCCTGGCGCTGGCCACCGACGTACGGATGGCCGAGAAGCCCGCCCAGGATCTGCTGCTCAACGGTGTGCCGGTCGGCGAGAGCTATGTCCAGGACCCGGTCATCTCGCAGGTCGCGGCCGCCGTGTTCGGCGACGGAACATTCTTCTTCGTGCTCCTCGCCGCGGCCACCGCGCTCGTCCTCTTCCTGGCCGCCAACACGGCGTACAACGGCTTCCCGCTCCTCGGGTCGATCCTCGCCCAGGACCGGTACCTGCCGCGCCAGCTGCACACCCGCGGCGACCGCCTCACCTTCTCCAACGGCATCGTGCTCCTCGCCGGCGCCGCCGCCCTCCTCGTCTGGGTCTACGGGGCCGACTCGACGAAGCTGATCCAGCTGTACATCGTCGGCGTCTTCGTCTCCTTCACCCTCAGCCAGACCGGCATGGTCCGGCACTGGAACCGGCACCTGAAGACCGAGAGGGACCCGGCCAAGCGCCGCCACATGATCCGCTCCCGCGCGATCAACACCTTCGGCGCCTTCTTCACCGGCCTCGTCCTGGTCGTCGTCCTCGCCACCAAGTTCACCCACGGCGCCTGGGTCGCGCTGCTCGGCATGGTGATCTTCTACGGGACGATGACCGCGATCCGCCGCCACTACGACTCCGTGGCGGAGGAGATCGCCGCAGCGGAGGAGCGCCCCGACGAGTACGTGCGCCCCTCGCGCGTCCGCTCCGTCGTCCTCGTCTCCAAGCTGCACAAGCCGACGCTGCGGGCGCTCGCCTACGCCAAGCTGCTGCACGCGAACGAGCTGGAGGCGCTGAGCGTCAACGTCGACCCGGCCGAGACCAGGGCGCTCAAGGAGGAGTGGGAGCGGCGCGGGATCAACGTACCGCTCAAGATCCTCGACTCGCCGTACCGCGAGATCACCCGGCCGGTGATCGAGTACGTGAAGAACATCCGCCGCGAGAGCCCGCGCGACGCCGTCTCCGTCTACATCCCGGAGTACGTCGTCGGCCACTGGTACGAGCACCTGCTGCACAACCAGAGCGCGCTGCGGCTCAAGGGCCGTCTGCTCTTCACGCCCGGCGTGATGGTGACGTCCGTCCCGTACCAGCTGCAGTCCTCCGAGGTCGCGAAGAAGCGGGCCAGGAAGCGTCAGGACTGGAACGCGCCCGGTTCGGTACGTCGTGGCCCGGTCGAGAAGCGCCCGAAGGAGCCCGCGGCCAAGAGCTGAGGCGTCCCGCGTCGTCGCGGACACGTAGACTGGTGGGCTGCCGCGCTGCGGCGGCCCACCTCTCTCATTCTCTGGAGTTCCCCCGTCATGCAGAACGCACCTGTTCCTTCGTTGGTCGGGGAAGAGTACGAGGTCGAGGTCGGCCCGGTGGCGCACGGCGGCCACTGCATCGCCCGTACGGAGGCCGGCCGCGTCCTCTTCGTCCGGCACGCGCTGCCGGGCGAGCGGGTCGTCGCCCGTGTGACGGAGGGCGAGGAGACGTCCCGCTTCCTGCGCGCCGACGCGGTCACGGTCCTGGAGGCCTCGAAGGACCGCGTGGAGGCGCCCTGTCCCTTCGCGGGCCCGGGCAAGTGCGGCGGCTGCGACTGGCAGCACGCCAAGCCGGGCGCCCAGCGCCGCCTCAAGGGCGAGGTCATCGCCGAGCAGCTCCAGCGCCTGGCCGGGCTCACCCCCGAGGAGGCCGGCTGGGACGGCACCGTCATGCCGGCCGAGGGCGACAAGCTCCCGGCGGGCGAGGTCCCGCAGTGGCGGACGCGCGTCCAGTACGCCGTGGACACCGAGGGCCACGCGGGCCTGCGCAAGCACCGCTCGCACGAGGTCGAGGTGATCGACCACTGCATGATCGCGGCCGAGGGCGTCTCCGAGCTCGGCATCGAGAAGCGGACCTGGGAGGGCATGGCCTCGATCGAGGCGATCGCCGCCTCGGGCTCCGGCGACCGTCAGGTCGTCCTGACCCCGCGCCCCGGCGCGCGCCTCCCCCTGGTGGAACTGGACAAGCCGGTCTCGGTCCTCCGCGTCGACGAGAAGGACGGCGGCGTCCACCGCGTCCACGGCCGCCCGTTCGTCCGCGAGCGCGCCGACGACCGCACGTACCGCGTCGGCAACGGCGGCTTCTGGCAGGTCCACCCGAAGGCCGCGCAGACGCTGGTCCTCGCCGTGATGCAGGGCCTGATGCCCCGCAAGGGCGACACCGCTCTCGACCTCTACTGCGGCGTCGGCCTCTTCGCGGGCGCGATCGCCGACCGCGTGGGCGACCAGGGTGCGGTGCTCGGCATCGAGTCGGGCAAGCGCGCGGTCGAGGACGCCCGCCACAACCTCGAGGCCTACGACCGCGTCCGCATCGAACAGGGCAAGGTCGACCAGGTCCTCCCGCGCACCCGGATCACCGAGGTCGACCTCATCGTCCTGGACCCGCCCCGCGCGGGCGCCGGCAAGCAGACGGTCAAGCACCTCGCGAGCCTGGGGGCGCGAAGGATCGCCTACGTCGCCTGCGACCCGGCGGCCCTGGCCCGAGACATCGCGTACTTCAGGGAGGGCGGCTACCGGGTACGGACGTTGCGGGCGTTCGACCTGTTCCCGATGACGCACCACGTGGAGTGCGTGGCGATCCTCGAACCGGCAACAAAGGGCATCTGACCTGCGCTTTTCTGCTTCAAGGTCGTTCTCGACCTGTTTCCCGATGTACAACGGGTGGGGTGATCGGGGAGCGCGAAGGGCGTCGGGGCGACCGTCTTGCGAACGTTCTTGACGCTCAAATGACGCTCGCTTCGATGGCCCGCCGGGCTTGTGGACATCGGTGAGATCGGGGCCTGCAAGTCCACGGCTGGATTGGTCGTCGGCGTTCAGCCGAAGTCCCTCACTCGGGACGGCAAAGACGAGCCGACGCCGTCGTCTACCTCGTCGCGAAGCTCCTCCTTCATCAACGGGGCCGTGATCCCGGTCGTCGACGGCTGGGCGGCCGTCTGACATGTGGCTGCCCGCACGCGTGGGCGGGTGGGCAGGGCAGCGCTCGGAGCCCAGGCGAGTTGCCGAGCAGTCGCTGCTGCCTGTGGCGGACCAAAGTCTCCGACCCCGGTGCGTCGGCCACGGCGGCGGCCCGCACCGTCCTCACACGGGCCACGTGTTCGTTCCGCAACCGTGGTCGAGGGAACTGTGGACGGCGACGCTGCGTCTGTCGTGGGCATGAGTCAAGAGGCGAGTACGAGTCGGGACACGGGCGTGTTGCCTGTTCACTGCCAGGGCGAGGAATGCATCGCCGGTCGGCCCGCCGTGTGATCGTGCACCAGGCCGACCACCAGGGCGTTGGCGGGCAGTATCCCTCGTAGGGGGCTCCGGTCGACGAGCTCACCTCGTTCCGGCAGGTCCGGCGGAGACCGTAGGCTCTGAGCATGGTGGATATGCAGCGGGACAGGGCCGTACGAGGGCCGGGGCGCCCGCGCGAGGAGCGGGTCACCGGGGCGGTCCTGACCGCGGTCGTGGACCTGGCCACCGAGCAGGGGATCGGAGCGGTCACGATGGACGCCGTCGCGTCCCGCGCCGGGGTGAGCAAGCCGGCCATGTACCGGCGATGGCCCACCAAGCAGGATCTGATCATCGCTGCTGCCGAGACCCGTCTCGGCGTCCTGTCGGTACCTGATCTGGGCGACTTCCGCGCCGAGCTCCGCTTCGTCCTCACCGCTCGCCTGGAGGCGTATCGGCTGCCCGGTACCGACCGGCTGATCGCGGGCATGATCGGAGCGGCCGCCGAGACAGGCGCGACCCGGGGCCAGTACGCGGAGTACACCGAGCGGATCACGAGTGAGACGAGGCGCATCCTCGAGCGGGGGATCGCCCGCGGTGACGTGGACCCGGACACCGATGTCCGGGCCGCCGCCACGCTGGTGGCCGCACCGCTGCTCTTCCGGCTGATCGGTGAGCAGGAGATACCTGACGACGGTTTCGTGGAAGCGCTGGTCGATCTCGTCGCCCGCGCTGTCGGCCCGATCTGCTGACGGCGTCTGGCAGCGCTCTACGGCTCCACATATTTCATGGCGTCAGGTCTCTTGCTTCCCTGCACCCTCATAACGATACTCCTCGTAACGATTTTCGGCCTCGTTACGGAGGACTCTCATGGACAGCGCCGTCACCACCCCTGCTCCCGCGCTCGACAAGCCGCTGATGCACTACGGCAAGCGCACCCTCGACCGCATCGCGCCTGACGCGGCTCAGCCCGACTACCGGCTGCTGGACGTCTGCCCGCTCACCCCGCACATCGGCGCCGAGATCGAGGGCGTCGACCTTTCGCGCCCGATCGGCGAGGAGCTCGCGGCGGAGATCAGGCAGGCCTTGCTGGAGTGGAAGGTGCTCTTCTTCCGCGACCAGCACGCCTTCGACCCGCAGGCCCAGCTCGCGTTCTCCGCACTGTGGGGCGAGCCCGAGGAGAACCCCTTCTTCCCCAAGGGCGACACCGCTGTGGTCACCCGCCTGGCCAAGGACGCCATGCTCATGGGCACGGAGAACATCTGGCACAGCGACCACTCGTTCATGGCCGCGCCGGCACTCGGCTCCGTCCTGCGCGCCGTCGAGGTTCCGTCCGCCGGCGGCGACACCATGTGGGCGGACATGGCGGCCGCCTACGACAACCTCACCGAGTCCATGAAGGCCCGGATCGAGGGCCTCACCGCCGTGCACGACTGGGTGGTGAGCCACGGCGCGCTGATGACCGAGAGTCAGATCGCGGCACACCGTGAGAACCTGCCGGCCGTCGAGCACCCGGTGGTCGTCCGCCACCCGCGCACCGGCCGCAAGGTGCTCTACGTCAACGAGCCCTTCACCACCCGGATCGTCGGCCTGTCGGACGAGGAGAGCCGCGAACTGCTCGACGAGCTCGTCCTCCAGGCCCGGATCCCCGAGTACCAGGTGCGCTTCCGCTGGCAGCCGGGGTCCGTCGCGATCTGGGACAACATCGCCACCCAGCACTACGCGATCAACGACTACTTCCCGCAGCGCCGTGTCATGGAGCGCATCGCCATCGCCGGCGTCCCGCTCTCCTGATCGAGCTCCCGGCCCCCTCCTCCCTCCCCATCCAGTCTCCGCGGAGCCCTTGTGACCGACACCGACGTCGCTTCCGCTGTGCCCGCCGGCACCGCGCAGGCGCCGAGCAGAACGAGACGCCGCGCGTGGATCGTCACGGCGCTGCTCGTCGTCTTCATGATGATCAATTTCGCCGACAAGTCCGTGCTCGGTCTGGCGGCGGAGGAGATCCGACAGGACCTCGGCCTGTCCGCATCGGCCTTCGGACTCGCCAACAGCGCGTTCTTCCTGCTGTTCTCGATCTCCGGTGCCGCGGTGGGGCTGCTCGCCGACCGCGTACGGCCGAAGTGGCTGCTGCTGATCATGGCCGTTCTGTGGTCCGTCTCCCAGGCGCCACTGGCCGTCGGCGGAGGGCTGGCGGTGCTCATCGCCTCTCGTGTTCTCCTCGGCGCCGCCGAGGGGCCCGCCTACCCGGTCGCCCAGCAGACGACCCTGTCCTGGTTCCCCAACCACCGGCGCAACCTGCCCGGGGCGCTCATCGCCCTGGGGGTCACGCTGGGGGTCCTGGTCGCCGCTCCCGTACTGACGTGGTTGATCAGCCATCACGGCTGGCGCTCGGCCGTCGCCGCGGTGGCGCTGACCGGCGTGGTGTGGACGCTGCTGTGGATCCCCTTCGGAGGAGAAGGGCCCTACGCGACCACGTCGGACAACGACTCCCCGTCCGAGGCGGCCTCCGACGACGGGCCGGGGACGAACAAGGGGACCGAGGCCGAGACCGGCGCCGCGAGCGCGGGCCAGGCACAGCCCAAGATGCCGTACCGCCGGATCCTCGCGACCCGCACCTGGATCGGTGTCACGATCGGCTACTTCAGCACCTACTGGGTGATCGCCTTCGCCCTGGTGTGGCTCCCCTCCTACCTCCGTGACGGTCTTGGCTACTCATCGGCCGTGTCCACACAGCTGCTGATGCTGTTCTGGGGTCTGAGCGGAATCCTGGTGCTCGGACAGGCGGGCCTGACCGGATGGATGCTGCGCCGCGGAATCGCGAGCCGGTGGGCCCGCGGTGGGGTCGGCGGCGCCCTTCTGCTCATCGCCGGTGTCTCCTGTCTGGCCCTGCCCGTGGCCCCTGGCGGTGCCGTGACCGTCGTGCTGCTGGTCGGTGCATTCGGCCTCGCCGGAGCGATGGCCAGCATCGCTGCCACCACCATCATGGAGCTGGCTCCTGCCAATCGTCGCGGTGGCGCCCTGGGCATCATGAACGCCGTGGTGACCACCGCCGGTCTGATCGCCCCGACGCTGATCGGCAGCCTCGTGGACACCCATGGATCGGGGGGCTACGAGTACGCGGTCCTGATCACCGGCGCCTTGCTCCTGGTGGGCGGAATAGCCGCCGTCACGTTGATCAACCCCGACCGCGACGCCCGCCTGCTCTCCGTGTGACGACACGTACGGGCTTGCTCCTCGCACAACGCACGGGGCAGGCCCCACCCTTCCCGCCCTCGACCTTCCGCAAGGGACGACGTTGAACACCAGCGCCCTCGACACCTCCTTCCTCGACCGCACCGTGGCCGACGTACGCGGTAACGCCGAGTCCTGGTCCACCACCCCGATCACCGAACGCATCGCCCTCCTGGAGCGGTTGCAGCCGCGCGTCATCGCGCGTGCGGCCGAGATGGCCGCCGCGGGCTCCCGGGCGAAGGGGTACGAACCGGTCTCCCCCTGGGCGGCGGAAGACTGGATGGGCGGCCCCTGGGCCCTGGTCCAGAACGCCGCGGCGCTTCTGCACGTCCTGCGACGGATCGCAGCGGGCAGGGATCCGCTGGACGGCAGGGCGGTCCACGAGGAGAACGGCCGCACCCGCGTGGACGTCTTCCCCGCCACCGGCTGGGACACCCTGCTGCTCAACGGGTTCCGGGCGCAGGTGTGGATGCGCCCCGGCGTCACGGCGGAGCAGGCGCGGGCATGCGCCGCGGGCGAGTACCGGGGCAGGCAGGGAGACCCGGCCCTGGCCCTGGTACTCGGCGCCGGCAACGTCGCCGCCATCACCGCGCTGGACATCCTGCACAAGCTCTACGCCGAGGGCCAGGTCGTCATCGCCAAGATGAACCCGGTCAACGCCTACCTGCGACCCCATTTCGAGTACGTCTTCGCCGAGTTCGTCGAGCGGGGCTGGGTGCGCTTCGTCGACGGCGGCGCGGCCGAGGGCGCCTATCTCACCCGCCACGAAGGCGTCGACGCCATACATGTCACCGGCAGCGACCGCACCCACGACGCCATCGTCTGGGGCACCGGCGAGGACGCGGAACAACGCCGCCGTGACGACCTCCCGCTGATCGCCAAGCCCTTCAGCAGCGAACTGGGCGGCGTCAGTCCCTGCATCGTGGCGCCGGGCCCGTGGAGCGACGCCGACTTCCGCTTCCAGGCCGAGCACATCGTCACCAGCAAGATGAACAACTCCGGCCACAACTGCATCGCCAGCCAGATCCTGGTCCTGCCGCGCGACTGGGACGGCAGCGAACGGCTCCTCGACGAGATCCGGCGGGTACTGCGTGAGCTGCCCCCGCGCACCGACTACTACCCCGGCGCCGCAGGCCGTCTCGCCGCGGTACGCGAGGCTCATCCGCAGGCGGAGACGCACGGCGACGACTGCCGGCTGCTCGTCCCCGACATCACCGACCACCACGACGATGTCCTCATCACCGACGAGGTCTTCGGCAGCGCCCTGGGCGTCGTACGACTGCCCGGCGCGACCCCGGCAGAATTCCTGCGCCACGCCGTCGACTTCGCCAACGACACCCTGCCCGGCACCCTCGGCGCAACCCTGATCGTCCACCCGAGGACCGAGAAGGCCCACCGGGAGACGGTGCGCACCGCCATCGCCGATCTGCGCTACGGCACACTGGGCGTCAACTGCTGGTCAGGAGTCGGCTTCCTCCTCGGCTACACCCCCTGGGGCGCCTTCCCCGGCCACACCCGCCAGAACATCGGCAGCGGCATCGGCTTCGTGCACAACGCCTTCATGCTCGAAGACATCGAGAAGACCGTGCTGCGCGCTCCCTTCACCCCCGCGCCGCGCGGTCTGTTCACGGGCGACCCGTCCCTGTCCCCGCGCCCCCCGTACTTCGTCACCCACCGCACCTCGCTGACCACGGTGCAACGCCTCACTCGCTTCACCGCGGCGCCGAGCCTGACGAAGCTCCCCGCACTCTTCGCCGCCGCGCTGCGGGGCTGACCCCCGGCCCTCGGCCCCTCGTATCCGCCACGCCCGTGGCGCCCGCCGAAGCATCCCTACGGAGACCTCATGCTCAATCTCGCCTCCCTGCTGGAGAACAGCGCCCGCACAGTGCCCGACCGCACGGCGGTCGTGCTGGGCGTCCAACGCCTGACCTACGCCGAGCTGGACACGGCCGCCCGCCGCGTGGCCAACCTGCTGCACGCGCGCGGCATCGGCCCGGGCGACAAGGTCGCGGTGTCCTGCCCGAACCTCCCCTGGTTCCCGATCGTCTACTACGGCATCCTCAAAGCCGGCGCGGTCGTCGTCCCCCTCAACGTGCTGCTCAAGGGCCGTGAGATCGCCTACCACCTGGCGGACTCCGAGGCCAAGGCCTACTTCTGCTTCGAGGGCGGCCCGGATCTTCCGATGGGCCAGGAGGGCTGGTCCGGCTTCGGTGAGACGCCCGGATGCGACGCGTTCTTCCTGATGACCGCCGCCCCCACCGCGGACTCCCCGATCGCGGGCGCTGAGACCCTGACCGCGGCCCTGGCCGGCCAGAGCGCGGACTTCGAGACGGTGGCCACGGAGCCGGGTGACACGGCGGTCATCCTGTACACCTCCGGTACCACCGGCCGCCCCAAGGGCGCCGAGCTCACCCACTCCAACCTGATGCTCAATGTGCTGACCTGCCACAAGTTGCTCGGCGAGGTCGTGCACGACGTGCACTTGATCACCCTGCCGCTCTTCCACTCCTTCGGCCAGGTCGTGCAGATGAACGCCGGCCTCGCCTCGGGGGCGACGCTGGTACTGCTGCCACGCTTCGACGCCGCGTCCGCCCTGGTCCTGATGCAGCGGCATGCGGTCACGTTCTTCGCGGGCGTTCCCACGATGTACTGGGCCCTCCTCGAAGCGGAGGCACCCGAGGTGGACCTGTCGCAGATCGCCGGAAACCTGCGGATCGCCGTGTCGGGAGCCTCCGCACTGCCGGTCGAGATCCACCGCCGGTTCAGCGAGCGCTTCGGGGTCACCATCATGGAGGGGTACGGCCTCTCGGAGACCAGCCCGGCGGCCACCTTCGCCCCGCGCGGCGAGGAGGTGCGTCCGGGATCCATCGGGCGCCCCGTCTGGGGTGTCGAGGTGGACCTGGTCGACAAGGACTGGACACCGGTACAGGGCGCCGACGCGATCGGCGAGATCGTCATCCGCGGCCACAACATCATGAAGGGCTACTACAACCGGCCCGAGGCGACCGCCGAGGTGATGCGCAACGGCTGGTTCCGCACCGGCGACCTGGCCCGCCGTGACGCCGACGGATGGTTCTACATCGTCGACCGCGCCAAGGACATGATCATCCGCGGTGGCTTCAACGTGTACCCGCGGGAGATCGAGGAGGTACTGCTCACACACCCTGCCGTGAGCATGGTGGCCGTCATCGGCGTGCCGCACGACCGTCACGGCGAGGAGATCAAGGCATGCGTGGTCCGCGCCCCGGGATCGACGCTCACCGAGGAGGAGCTGATCGACTGGTGCAGGGACGAGATGGCGGGCTACAAGTACCCCCGCCTCGTGGAGTTCCGCAACGTCCTGCCGATGAATGCCACCGGCAAGATCCTCAAGCGCGAGCTGAGGGACCCGGAGGACCACACGATCGAAGCGGCTCGATAAGCACACGGGCAGCGTCCCCTGCGGTTCTTGCGTCCCCCGCGGTAGGTGTCCCAGGCCGGCTCGATCGACGGTGAGTGTCCGTACTCGGCCGCGGATGACAGTCGGGGCGTCCTGGGCCACCCGTCTTGCGGGGACGGAGACCGCAGTTTTGGCATCGTGGGGATCATGGGCAACTCCAGGGCGCATCCCATTCGGAAGCACATGTTCGGCGCAATCATTCGAATGCAGTCCCGGTAGGGGCAGAGGTGTGCGGATGTCCCTCATGCGCCATCACCCGGCTGCAGGACGCGGTCTGCAGCGGCCAGGGGTTTGGCCTTGCGCGTCGCAAGGCGGGTGTCTCCAGGCACCGATAGGGGGTCGGCGGCGCGGTCGGGACGCACCCGTCGGCCTGCCCCCACAGCGCTTCTGTTGCGCGAGTTGGACGGGTCGGTGCCATCCGGCCGGGCGGTGGCAGGGCGAGCCGATAGAGCCCGCTTGGGCGCCCGGCCGGTCACGGCAGTTCTTGCTCGGTCCAGATGGTCTTGCCTCGACGGCCGGGACGGGTGCCCCAGCGCTGGGTCATCTGCGCGATCAGGTAGAGGCCGCGGCCGCCCTCGTCGGTGTCCTCGGCGTGCCGCAGTTGCGGTGAGGTACTGCTGGTGTCGGAGACCTCGCAGATGAGGGACCGGTCGCGGATCAGGCGCAGCCCGATCGGGCCGTGGGAGTAGCGGATCGCTTTGGTGACCAACTCGCTGACGACCAGTGAGGTGGAGTATTCGAGGTCGTCCAGGCTCCAGGCGTTGAGTTGGCCGACGGTGAGTTTGCGATCCTGCGCCACGACCTCGGGCGCCGGGGGCAGTGTCCAGGAGGCGAGCCGGCCGGGGTCGAGGGCACGGGTTCTGGCGAGAAGGAGGACCGCGTCCTCCTGGCGGCTCTCCGGGGTCGAGAGGGCGAGCAGGGCGTCGCAGATGTGTTGCAGGGAGCTGCCGTCAGATGCCAGGGCGGTGCGGATGCGGTCCAGTCCCCCGCTCCGGTGGGGGAGCCGGTGGGGTCCAGGGCTGTGTTGTTGAGGACGATAAGGGTGCCTTCCGGCAGTTCCCGCTGGACGGTTCGGTAGGCGGGGCGGCCCTGTCCGAGGGGTGGTCCTTGGGGGATGTCGGCGAGTTGCACGGTGCCGTCGGGGGAGGCGAGGACCGGAGGCGGATGGCCCGCCCGGGCCATGCTGCACTGACGGGTCGCCGGGTCGTAGACCACGTACAGACAGGTGACGCCCACGGTTCGCCCGTCGGCGTCGTCATGCCGGGGCTGCTGGCTTCTGAGCCGGGTGACCAGTTCGTGCAGGCGCTCAAGGAGCTCGTCGGGCTGCAGGTCCAGAGCGGCAAGGGCTCCGATGGCGGCTCGGATTTCGCCCATGGCTGCCGCGGCACGAATTCCGCGGCCGGGGCTGTCGCCGGCGGCCAAGGCGATTCGGGCGCCGGACAGGGGGATCACGTCGAACCAGTCGCCGCTGGGGCTGGAGGGGTGGTATTGGTGCGCCGTCTCCACCGTAGTGTGCGCAGGTACTTCGGGTGGCCGCAGGCTGAGCTGGAGGAGCTGACCGGCGGAGTGTTCGCGGCTGTAGAGCCGGGCGTTGTCCAGACAGACCGCGGTACGTGCGGCCAGCTGGACAGCGAGTGCCAGGTCGTCGTCGCGCAGGACCAGGTCGAGAAGGTCCACCGTCACCGTGTCGGCCAGCTCCGGGACCGCGATGTCCGCCAGGTCCTGCGCCGTGCGGAAGAGATCCAGGGTGTGGCCGATACGGGCCGCTGCCCGATCCAGCAGGGCGAGTCGCTCCTGGGCCTGGTAACGGTCCGTGACATCGACGATCGCGCCCGCCACCCCCAGGGGACGCCCGTGCGGGCCCTCCAGCCGGTACCAAGACACCGATGCTGTGACCCGGGTAAACGGCTCATGCCTGGAACGTACCGTCACCACCACATCGCGAATCGGCCTGCCGGTGTCCAACACCCCGCGGACCACGTTCTCAATGGCGTCCGCCTCCGCGACGTCAAGACCCCGGAGCACGTCGATGAGCCTGCGGCCGAGGAACTCCTCAAGTGGGAACGCGCGAATATTCCGGGCTGCGGAGTTGTACCGGACCAACCGCAGCTCGGTGTCCAGGACATGCAGGCCGACCTGGGCTTCGGAGAACAGAGCCGCGAGGACAGCATCATCCGAGTCACGGTCGGTCCGACCCGACGTACTCGACGTGTCCTGCGGAGTGTTCACGGTGCCCGACCCGACCCGACCCGACCCGCTCGCGGACAGCACCTTGACCAGATCGTGGCCAGGCCGAACGAGATGGCTCCGGACCAGACAGGGCGGGGCATGACGAACCTCCATGAGGAGCCCCGAACATCAGCCTACCGGGGGCAGCGGACCGCGGCACGTGGGCCGAGGAGCTGCCAGCGCGCCGTTGACCTGGACCTGCACTTCTGGCGGCGCTGCTCGTCCCGGTCGAGCCGGACGTCCGCGGGGGTCTCATGTCGCCACTGCGGTGGACCGCCAAATCCAGTCGCAACCTCGACGGGACGGGACGGGACGAAGCGGCAGCGCGATGCGCCCGAGGCGGCGGGAGCTGTTGTCCTCCCGCCCGCCACCTTGCGCACCAGTCGTGACTAGCCGAGGGGGTTGGTCGTGTCCCGAAGGGTGGCCAGGGTCGGGGCGTGCATGCGGGACTTGATGGTGCCGAGGGCGGCGTCAGGCCGCCGTCGTCGGCTGCCGGGGCCCGGCTCAGCGGGCCTCGGGGACGGTGATCTGCTGCTTGAGGATCTTGCCGGTGGGCCCCTTCGGGAGAGCGTCCACCAGCCAGACCTCACGCGGGTGCTTATGTGCCGCCACCCGGTCGCGGACGAAGTCCCGCAGTTCCTCCGCGCTTGCCTCGGCAGCCGGTCGGCAGGGCCACCACCGCGGCTACCTCCTCGCCGAGCGTGGGGTTCGGAACGCCGATCACGGCGGCCTCGGCCACGGCGGGGTGCTCGTAGAGGACTTCCTCGATATCGCGGGGGTAGTTGTAGCCGCCGTGGATGATCAGGTCCTTCTTGCGGCCGACGAAAGGAGCGCTGCCTGTTCAGCGCAGCGCGGAGGCGAGGATGGCCGGTAGTTGGGCGAGGCCGGGGGCGGTGGTGAAGCGCGTGACGCGTTCGAGGGTGGTGCGACCGGTGCGGTTGGTGACGGGGTACGGCTGTCGCGGAAGGCGACGGGAAACCGTGAACAGACCGCGTGGGGCGGGCGCGAAGGGGGCGCGCACCACGGTCTTCTCGATGTCCACGAGCATGGCGGCGTGGCTGACGAATCCGATGCCGCTGCCGATCGCTTGCCGGGTGTGACCGGGTAGGCACCCAAGGGGGTAGCCGAGCGGTTGACGCCGGACCAGCAGTTACGCCGACGGGTGCCGTAGCGCAGGTCCGTGAGGGCCCGCCGCACGTGGGCCTTCTCGGTCCTCGGGTGGACGATGAGGGTCGCGCCGTGGGTGCCGGGCAGGGTGTCGTTGGCGAAGTCGGCGGCGTGGCCGGGGTGTCGCCGGGGAGGCGAGAGCGCGATCTGTCCACGCCGAGGTGGCCGCGACCGCGCACTCCGCCACCCGGCCGCGACGCCCCTCTGAGGCAAGCAGCGGAGAGGGGCGTCAGTACGCCCGGCCGGCGTAGGTCGGGGCCTGGCGGGTGCTCAGGCGGTGGGGAGGCCGCGTTCCTGGCGGCTCTGGGAGATGCGGTGTTGGGCGACGCCGCGGCCCTTGTCGGCGTCGCCGATGGCCGCGCCCAAGATGTTGGCCAGGCTCTGGATGCCGCCGAAGGAACCCCAGTGGCCCTCGGGGATCTCGAGCGGGAACACCCAGACCCGATCCTTGGCCTGCTCGTCGTTCGCACCCTCCGCGCGCACGATGGCGTCGGTGACCTCGGCAACGAGCTGCTGCTTCTTGGCTGCGCCGTTGAGCTGGCCCTCGGGAACCCCTGCTATGACCCGGTAGTGCGGCTTGTCGGGGGTGGCGCCGGCTACGAAGACCTCGGGGCGGTGCAGAAACGCCCAGGAGATCTGTCGGGCGAATGCGCTCGTAGGGTCTGCGCCCTCGGCGCGCAGCAGGATCGAGGTGAGTTCGTCCATCAGGGTGCGTTCGGCGTCCGGGGCGATCGCGCCGGCGGGGATGTAGACGTCGAGCATGGGCATGGGGATCTCCTTCATTGAGGGGTGCACCGGTGCGGTGCTGGGCGGGGTGTGGTGGTGGGGTTCAGAGCAGCGCCGTCAGCTCGGCGATGACCTCGTCCAGTGGCGCGGTGCTGCGCTGCGCGCGGGCCAGGATGACCGCGCCCTCGATGGAGGCGACGGTGAGTGTGGCCAGCCTCGCCGCTCGATCCTGTGGGACCCCGTGCGCGACCAGAAGGTCGCGATACTGCTTCTGCCAGCCGCTGAACACCTCGCGAGCGATTTCGGCGGCGGCGGGGACCTGGTCGCCGCCACCGACGGTCAACGCGACGATCGGGCAGCCCGAGCCGTAGTCGCTGGCGGTCAGCAGCGACCGCCAGAACTCGGCCAGGTGCGCGAGTGCATCCTTCGGGTGCATCGGACCGTCGTCCTTCTGGAGGAAAGCGGACATGCGCTCACCGGCAGCCCGGGCCGCTGCGGTGATCAGCTCCTCCCGGCCGCCCGGGAAGTGGTGGTAGACCGACCCGCGCGGCGCCCCGCTGTCGGCGAGCACGCCGTCGATCGTGATGCCGGCCGCACCGCGGGTGGCCAACAGCTTGACCGCGCTGTTGACCATCCGCTCCCGACTACTGACCTTGTCTTGGGGCATCGCTGCCTCCTTCCCATCACTATGGAATATGACAGAATCCATAGTCCTGCGCAATAGGCACACGCTCCGCCCGGACGCGTACGGCCGAGCCGGTGACGTCCCCCTTCGAGGCCGCCGACGCCACGGGTGCATCCGGCGTCGGGGCAGAGCAGCCCTGTCACCGCGCGCGTGCAACAGAGCCGGGAATCCAGTGCCGCTTCAGGCAACGTCGCCGCCTCGCGTACGCGCCCGTCCCGGGCGGGCTGATCTTCGCGTCGGTGTGGGCCTCCTCCAGGCGCCCGGCCATCTGCTTCCATGTCGCGTCGAGGACCCCGTTCGCTCCCGCAGGTGCTCCTGGGCGTCCTCCTCCAGGCTCAGCCCGGCCAAGACGTCCTCGCGGACCGCCTTCCAGCCCTTGCCGTCGAGCAGGCGGGCGCGCGGGTCGGACCAGCGGTGCGAGGGGGGCGCGAGGATGTCGCGCGCTTGAGCGCGGGGAACAGCTGCGCCAGCACGCTCACCACGTACGCGTCGCGGTCCACCGCCCCCTGCGGCAGCTCGGCTTTGGCGTACACCGCCTTGCGTCAGTGCGCCGACACAGCTTGTCGTCGGCCTCCCGCGGCAGCGGCTTCGCCCACCTTCCGCCGCGACAGCGCCGGCAGCCGCTTCACCCCGGCCAGGATGCGGGCCCCGCCGGTTGCGGCCCCCAGCGGCTTCGACTCTCCCGACAGCGAAGGGAACGACTTGTTGAAGCGCAACGCCAGCGCCCACGCAGCGCGGACTCGGCCGCACGGTCGTCCTCCGGGACCAGGCTCACCACCACGGTGGCCGCGCTGGACAATGCCGCCCGGGACGCAACCTCCTCCAGCGCGGTCGCATCCACATCGCAGCCGCTCTGCTCGATCAGCTCCAGCTCCTGAACGAACAGCGTGGACAGGCGCTGCTTGCCGATGGACCGATTCGCGGTGCTGATCAACCTGGTGGCCATCAGGATCTCGAACAGATCCAGGCGTCGTCGATCGCCTTGGTCTCCATGTGACGCATCACCGCGGTGAGCATCGCCGTGCGCTTGGGCTCCGGGGTCCGCTCCAGCTTCGGCGCCTTGGTGCCCAGCCCGTCCGTCGGCCTGGCGCGCTACCTTCGGGCCAACGTGCGGACCAGACGGAGACGCTTCGAAGCGAGGTGCGTCCGGCGAGTGGGTGAATGCGGGTGTCCGGGGGCTCGCAGTGCAACGGTTACTGACGCGGCCTGGGCAATCGCGATCCGCTCGGCATTGACGGCGAGAGCTGTCACCGCCGACATGAAGAGCGCCACGGCAAGTGTCGTGTCCACTTCGCCGAAAAGTCCTCGCACCCAGGACATGACGATGCCAACACCCCATGTTGCCGCCACGCTTCCCGCGGGAGGAGTTGAGCCCGACCACAGCGGCGCTCGGCGTGAACCGGATCGTGGTGATCCACGATCCGCGTGGCGATCACCCAGGCGGCAAGAGCGCCGCGCTGGTCATCTGCACCATCGGCCCCGTGTCGGCGTTCACCCGATCCCAGGCCCGTCCAGTTGCGTCGGCGGCTGCCGTACGCCAACTCCGGGCACGGTCGCCCCCACGCATGTGCCTCCTCCTCAACTGTGCACTCCCGAGCCGTACGAGGCTTCCCGCTCAACAGCAGAGGGTCAGACCCGCATGCCTCGAACGTGCCGAGGCTCGGTGACCAGACCGAAGATCACAAGGAGCGACAGTGCCATGGTGGCTAGCGACCACAACGGAAAGGTGGAGAGGAACATCATCTGGCCGACCAGGCACAGTCCTGACAGGACGATGCCGGTGATCCGGGCGCCCCGTGATCCCACGAAGACGCCGACGCCGGCCAGTAACTGTGCGACACCGATGGTGATCCACACTCAGCCCCAGAAGGCATAGTTGAAGATGAGCAGTCGGTTGCCGTGATCGGTTGTCGTCTCGTAGTAGCCGTCGTCCAGCAGCGCGACGAAGCCGTTGATGATGTTGAACAGTCCACCGAGCATCAGAAGGATTCCGGCGAAAGCCACCCAGTGGGACCGCTCCATGGGCGGCACGGCACGTTCCTCGGACGTAACACGTTCCGGCACCATGCTCCGACTCCACCAGACAGTCCACCGACGGGCCACAACTGGTCGGCCGTTCGTGACGAAGGATGCCGCTGGTGTTTCTGCACCGGTTGCCAAGCCGCCTCCCGCTCGTAGCCGTCCGATCCGCCGTTGCCGCGGCGGTGACTACCGTCGTCGCCTGTGGCCCCCGGCGGACCCGGTCGGGGACATCCCCAGTGCTGGGGGAGACGGTTGCGGCAGCTGGCCCTACGCCGAGTAGGAGGGACGGGCTGTCAGCCATGACGCTCGTTTGACGCTCTGGGCGCCCGCACGCGGGTCAGCGAGCGGAAAAACCGTCCTTGACCTGGGCCTTTGCGTACCTTGCTCAGGCCGACATATTTCCGATGACGCACCACGTGGAGTGTGTGGCGATCCTTGAGCCCGCCGAAAAGGGCCGCTGACCTGGTGTTTCTCCGAGTGTGCGTGATGGGCGTTACGTGCGTTGGGTGCGATATCTTGACGCATATTCGACGCTCGTTTGGCGCACGGACGGCGCGGTTTTTGATGGGTCGTCATGCGCGGTGAGTGACCGCCGGCTGGAGCCCTCGGGTGTGTGGTCGTAGGTACCTTGAGGTGGCTGGGGCGCTGGCTGTCGAGCTGTCGGCTACTCCTGTCTCATCCGCTTCTCGGTAGTGACGTTCCGTGACGCTAGGTGGGGCGTCCGGTGCGGGTTGTGTCAGGGGTTCTTTGGAGCGTGGAGCCCCACCGCGCGTGGCCTTCCGAGATCATCGGCTTGAATGGGCCGTCAGCGAGTTGGCCGAGTGGGACCGGACACACCCCCCCGGGCGCCGGGCCTTCCATGTCGGCACGGGCGGACCGTCCGCCCGAGGCGCAGGCTTTGGCCGTATGCCTTCGTCGAGGCTAGGGTGTGCCGCCGTACTCGGCGGATCGCTCCCCTGAAGAAGGTGGGAATGGGGCTCAAGGACGCAGACCACGCGGGGCTGGTTGTCGCGGCGCAGGCCGGTGACGATCGGGCGCGCGAGGAGCTCATCGCCGCGTACTTGCCGTTGCTCTACAACATCGTCGGGCGAGCGCTGAGCGGACATGCCGACGTCGACGACGTCGTCCAGGAGACCCTGCTGCGCGTGGTGCGTGACCTGCCCGCCCTGCGTGCCCCGGAGAGCTTTCGGTCCTGGCTGGTGTCGATCACGCTCCGCCAGATCAACACCCACTGGCACCGGCAGCACGCCCTCGCCGACCGGACCACGGTCATCGACGAGGCACGCCGGATACCGGACGCCGGCGCCGAGCCCGTGGACGTGACGATCCTGCGGCTGCACGTGTCGGACGAGCGGCGCCGGGTCGTCGAAGCCGGCCGGTGGCTCGACCCGGACCACCGGGTGCTGCTGTCGCTGTGGTGGCAGGAGTGCGCCGGCCTGCTCAGCCGGGAGGACATGGCCGCCGCGACGGGGCTCACGGTCGCGCACGTCGGAGTGCGCCTGCAACGCATGCGGGAGCAGCTGGAACTGTGCCGGACGATCGTCGCCGCGCTGGAGGCCGACCCGCGCTGTCCGCAGCTGGGGGAGACCGTCGTCGGCTGGGACGGTCACCGTGCATCGGTGTGGCGCAAGCGGATCGCGCGGCACACACGTGACTGCCCGGTCTGCATGGCGACGTCGGCGGAACGGGTTCCGGCCGAACTGCTGCCCCTCAGCCTCACGACGCTGGCCGTCCCGGCCGCACTGATCGCCGCGCTGGCCGCCAAGGGCTTGCTGTCGGGTACGGCAGCGGGCGCCGCCGGGCTGGCCGCGGCCCCCGTCGCCGTCGGCACGGCGACGGGGGGAGGCGGTCTGCACGGCGCTCTGATCGGCAAACTCCAGGCGGTGACCGCTCATCCGCTGGTGAGCCTCGCGACCGGCGCGGTGCTCATCGCCGGGACCGCCACCTATGCGACCTGGCCCGAACCGGCGCCTCGTTTGCCCGGCGCCACTGCCGCTCCCACGGTCGGCACTCCCACGCCCCTTCCCTCGCGCACCACCACCTCGGCGGGACCGTCCCCGACGAGTCCGTCCCCGGTGAGCCCGCCCTCGGTCGGCCCGTCCGCCGTCGCGGGCACCGTTCCGCTGGGCGCACAGTCGCTGGAGTCCGCGGACAGTCCCGGCCTGTTCGTCACGTACACGGGCGACTTCGCGGCGCTCGGCAGCGTCGCCGCGTCCAGCAGCGCGCAGGCACGTCAGCGGGTCACCTTCACGGTCGTCGGGGGACTGGCCGACATGCGGTGCGTCACCCTCCGCGCCGCAGACGGCCGGTATCTTCGCCACCACTACCTGAGGCTGCGGCTGAGCACCGACGACGGCAGCGCACTGTTCCGTGAAGACGCCACCTTCTGTCCCCGTCCCGGGGCGGTCGCCGGGTCCGTGACCCTGCACGCGCACAACTATCCGGGATCGGTCCTCCGCCACCGCGACGGCGGTATCTGGCTCGACGGCTCCGACGGCACGCGGGCCTTCGCCGGCCAGGCTTCCTTCATCGTGCGCAGCCCCGGGGCCTGAGCACCGCTCCTCGGGCGATCCCGACCGAGTCGCACAGTCACAGCTGGTGCTCCTCCAGCCGGATCCCCCACGGTTCCTGCCCACGCCGTGACCGGCGTTCACTGCAGATCGGTGCGGCGCCCCTCTTCCACGGGCGCGACCAGGCCACGACGTCCGGCATAACGCTTTCTGCCTGCGAGATGCATCACTGGGCAATCCTGCGGACGGCGCGACTTTTCTGTTACGAGACCGCGAGCTCGGAAGCCTCCACTTCAGGGGTGTCCTTCCCGCCGCCTGTCATGACGTGCCGGCGCGGCTGGGTCCCGACGTCCCTCACTGACTATCCCCTGAAGAAAGCCCCTCACATGACGCAACACACCCACGAACCCAGGGCGACCGGTACGCAGGGCCCCCGAGGAGAATCATGAAGGGCCTGCACCGGCTCCGCCGGCGACGCCGGACATGGGCGATAGGACTGTCGGCCACGGCGCTGGTGGCCGGCGTCGTGACGCTCCTCCCCAGCTCCGCCGGAGCCGCGAGCCTGGGCACCCAGGCTGCCCCCTCGGGCAGGTACTTCGGCACGGCTGTGGCCGCCGGCAGGCTCGGTGACTCCGCGTACACCGCGATCTCGGACCGGGAGTTCAGCATGATCACCCCGGAGAACGAGATGAAGTGGGACGCCATCGAACCGTCCCGCGGCAATTTCAACTTCGGCCCCGCAGACCGGATCGTCAACCATGCCATGGCACGCGGCCAGCGCCTACGCGGCCACACCACGGTCTGGCACTCGCAGCTCCCCTCCTGGGTCAGCTCCATCCGCGACGCGCAAACGCTGCGCAGCGTGATGAACAACCACATCACCACCCAGATGACCCACTACAAGGGCAAGATCTACGCCTGGGACGTGGTCAACGAGGCGTTCGCCGACGGCGGCAGCGGCCGGCTCCGCAGCTCGGTCTTCCAGACCGTGCTGGGCAACGGCTTCATCGAGGAAGCCTTCCGCACCGCCCGTGCGGCCGACTCCTCTGCCAAGCTCTGCTACAACGACTACAACATCGAGAACTGGTCGGACGCCAAGACCCAGGGCGTCTACCGCATGGTCAAGGACTTCAAGTCCCGCGGCGTGCCCATCGATTGCGTCGGGTTCCAGAGCCACTTCGGGGCGGGCGGCCCGCCGGCGAGCTTCAAGACCACCTTGGCCGCCTTCGCCGCCCTGGGCGTCGACGTCCAGATCACCGAGCTGGACATCGCCCAGGCATCACCCACCCACTACGCGAACACGGTCAGCACCTGCCTGTCCGTGGCTCGGTGCACCGGCATCACGGTGTGGGGCGTCCGTGACAGCGACTCCTGGCGCAGCGGCGAAAACCCCCTGCTGTTCGACGACAACGGCAAGCCCAAGCCCGCGTACACCGCCGTCATGAACGCTCTCAAGACCGGCTCCGGTACCACCCCGGTCAAGCCGACCGACGGTACCGGGGAAATCAAGGGCGTGGCCTCCGGCCGCTGTATCGGCATCCCCGACTCCACCACCGCCAACGGCACCCGGGCGCAACTGTGGGACTGCAGCGGACAGGCCAACCAGCGCTGGACCTACACCGCCGCCAAGCAGCTGAAGGTCTACGACGACAAGTGCCTGGACGCCAAGAGCAAGGGCACAACCAACGGCACCCCGGTGGTCATCTGGGACTGCAACGGCGGCGCCAACCAGCAGTGGAACATCAGCACCAACGGCACGATCACCGGCGTCCAGTCCGGGCTGTGCCTCGACGCCGTCGGCGCGGCCACCGCGAACGGCACCAAGATCCAGCTGTACGCCTGCGCGTCCGTCAACAACCAGAAGTGGACCGCCTCGTCCGGGACGGGCGGCGGCACGTGTGCTCTTCCGTCGACGTACAAGTGGAGTTCGACGGGTGCCCTCGCACAGCCGTCGAACGGGTGGGCCGCGGTGAAGGATTTCACCAACGTGGTGCACAACGGCAAGCACCTGGTCTACGCGTCGAGCGCGTCGGGAACCTCGTACGGCTCGATGGCGTTCAGCCCCTTCACGAACTGGTCGGACATGGCGTCGGCCGGCCAGATCCGGATGAGCCAGAACGCGGTGGCGCCCACGCTGTTCTACTTCGCGCCCAAGAAGATCTGGGTGCTGGCGTACCAGTGGGGTGCATCGCCCTTCAGCTACCGCACGTCGAGCGACCCCACCAACCCCAACGGCTGGTCGGCGCCGCAGCCGCTGTTCACCGGCAGCATCCCCCGCACCGAATCAGGCACCGGGCCGATCGACCAGACCCTGATCGCCGACGAGAAGAACATGTACCTGTTCTTCGCCGGTGACAACGGCAAGATCTACCGGGCGAGCATGCCGATCGGGAACTTCCCGGGCAACTTCGGCTCGTCGTACACGACGGTCATGAGCGACACGACGAAGAACCTCTTCGAGGCGCCGCAGGTCTACAAGGTCCAGGGCCAGAACCAGTACCTCATGATCGTCGAGGCTCGGGGTGCGAACGAGCGGCGCTACTTCCGCTCGTTCACGGCCTCCAGCCTGAGCGGTTCGTGGACCCCGCAGGCCGCCAGCGAAAGCAACCCCTTCGCGGGCAAGGTCAACAGCGGCGCGACCTGGACCGACGACATCAGCCACGGTGACCTGGTCCGCACCAACCCCGACCAGACCATGACCATCGACCCCTGCAATCTGCAGTTCCTGTACCAGGGCAAGTCCCCCACCGCAGGCGGACCCTACGACCGACTGCCGTACCGGCCGGGTGTCCTCACCCTGCAGCGCTGACCTGCCCGATCCACGGTTGCACAAGGAGAAACACCCCCCATGAACAACCCCACCAACGCCGGGCGCCGCGGACGTCACCGCCGTCGCAGGACCGCCACCGCTCTGCTGCTCGGTGTGCCCGCCACCGTCGTGCCGTACCTCCTGTTCGTGCAGGACGACTCGCAGGCCGCGACGGTCGACGACAGTGCCTACTACAAGCTGGTCTCGGTGCGCAGCGGCAAGGTGCTGGACGTCAACGCCTTCTCCACCGCCGACGGCACCCGCATCCAGCAGTGGACTGATCAGACCACCGCCAACCAGCAGTGGAGGCTGAGGTCCACCGGCGACGGCTACTACGAGCTGGTGAACCGCAACAGCGGCAAAGTGCTCGGCATAGCGGGCGATTCGACCGCGCAGGCGGCTGCCGCCGAGCAGCAGACCGACAGCTCCTCCGCCTCCCAGGAGTGGCGGGTCGACGACGTGAGCGGTACCGACGCCGTCACCTTCACCTCCCGCAGGAGCGGCCAGGTCCTGGACGTCTCCGGAGGCTCCACGGCCGACGGCGCGGCGGTCATCCAGTACGGCGGCCATGGCGGCACCAACCAGCAGTGGAAGCTGGTGAAGACGGCCGAGGCCCCGGCCACCGGGACCGGACCGTACGCGTGGAAGAACGCCCAGGTGGTGGGCGGGGGTTACGTCACCGGCCTGGTGTTCAACCCGCGGGAGAAAGGTCTTCTGTACGCGCGTACAGACATGGGCGGCGCCTACCGCTGGGACGCCGCGGCCGAGCAGTGGATCCCGCTGACCGACTGGGTCGGCGAGAAGGACTGGAACCTGCTGGGCATCGACGCGGTGGCCACCGACCCCGTCGACCCGGGTCGGCTCTACCTGGCGGCGGGCACTTACACCAACGAGTGGGCCGGCAACGGCGCACTCCTGCGCTCCACCGACCGGGGCCGCACCTTCCAGCGCACCGACCTGCCGTTCAAGCTGGGCGGCAACGAGGACGGCCGCGGGGCCGGCGAACGGCTGGCGATCGACCCCTCGGACAACCGCACCCTGCTGCTGGGCACCCGTAAGAACGGCCTGTGGCGCAGCACCGACAGCGGTGCGACGTGGCGGCAGGTCTCCTCGTTCCCCGTCAAGGACGGTGCGGGCAGTGGTGCGGGCGTCTCCTTCGTGACGTACGGCCCGGCCGGCAGCAGGACGGTCTACGTCGGCGTCGCCGACAGGTCCACCTCTCTCTACCGCTCCACCGACGGCGGCAGCACCTGGCAGGCCGTCCCCGGCCAGCCCACGGGCCAGTTGCCGCAGCACGGCGTGCTCTCCGGTGACGGCTCGCTGTACCTGACGTACACCAACGCCCTCGGGCCCAACGGCGTGACGGCGGGCTCGGTCTGGAAGCACACGCCGTCCGGTGGGACTTGGAAGGACATCACCCCGTCCCGCGGCTCGTACGGGTTCTCCGGGCTGGCCGTCGACCCGCGCAAGCCGTCCACGGTGATGGTCACCACCCTCGACCGCTGGTGGCCCGAGGACGAGATCTACCGCACCACCGACGGCGGCACGACCTGGAAGGCACTGGCGGACAAGTCGGTGCGGAACGCCTCCGCCGCTCCGTACATCGGCACCCACACCGGGCACTGGATGACCGCACTGGCCATCGACCCCTTCGACTCCGGGCACGTGCTGTACGGCACCGGCAACGGCATCTGGCGTAGCAAGGACGCCGACGCCACCGACAGCGGCGGCACCAGCCACTGGACCGTCGGAGCGCGGGGCCTTGAGGAGACCGCGCTGATGGACGCGATCGCCCCGCCCGGCGGTGCCACCGTCATCACGGCCATGGGCGACCAAGGCGGCTTCCGCCACGACGACCTGACCAAGGTGCCCGCCGGGCGGCTGAACAACCCGATGATGACCAACAGCACCGACATCGACTTCGCTCAGGCCAACCCCTCGATGATGGTCCGTGTCGGCCGTGGCGGCGCGCAGGACGGCGCCTACTCCACCGACGGCGGCGTCAGCTGGAGCGGCTTCACGTCAGAGCCGGTGGCCGGCGCCCAGGATGGCCGTGTCGCGCTCGCGGCGGACGGCTCCGCCATCGTCTGGACCGAGTCCGGCCAGGTCCCGTACCGCTCGACCGACAAGGGGGCGAGCTGGTCGAAGGTCAGCGGCCTGCGCACCGACGCCGTGGTCGTCGCCGACCGCTCCTCGGCCAAGACCTTCTACTCACTGGTTGGCGGCACGCTCTACGCCAGCACCGACGGCGGCGCGACCTTCACCGCCCGCGCCACCAACCTGCCCACCGGCCGGCTCACGGCCGTCCCCGGCGTCGCCGGAGACCTGTGGATCGCCGGCAGCGCCAAGGGGTTGCTGCACTCCACGGACGGCGGCCGCACCTTCACCACGCTCACCACGGTTCAGTCCGTCTCCGCCCTCGGCTTCGGCAAGGCCGCACCCGGCGCCTCCTACCAGGCCCTGTACCTGATCGGCACGGTCAAGGACGTCACCGGAGTGTTCCGCTCGACGGACAAGGGCGCCACCTGGCTCCGCGTCAACGATGACGCCCGCCAGTGGGGCAGCATCGGTGGCGTCGGCGTCATCACCGGCGACCCCGACACCTTCGGCCGCGTGTACGTCGGCACCAACGGACGCGGCCTCCAGTACGGCGACCCGTCCTGACTTCGACGCCGGAGCGGACACACGTTCGACGTGTGAGCTGACGCGCTATCAGCAACAGGAAGCCGCCCTCCTGACCGGTGCGACATCTCGGTTGGAGGGCGGCTTTCTGCTGTAGAGCGGTACCGCTTGCGGTGGACGGGCTGGTGGTCATGGTGCGCCTTCTCGGGCGGGCGGCACGGCCGCGGGGCTGGGCAAGGTGGGCATGGTCCGCTGAATGCGTACGGGGAGAGGGCTGCAGCAGGAGCGCGGGCACGACCTGGAGGAGCGTGCCGGGCCGGGTGTCCCTTTCACCGTGTACATCGCCGATGACCCCTCCTGCTCGGCACGTCATGGAACCCGTCCGGAACCTCCGCGCAGAGGAGGTGGTGTTGCCAGTACTGATGCGCCTTCGCTGACCCCGTCGTGTGCCGGGTCCTCACGGGCTCAGGTGGACCTGCATGACCGCCACGGCAAGCGGCGGGAAGCCCCTCGACGTCAAGATCCACCGGCTCGCGTGCCCGGCGGTTGAGTCTCCAGCGGCTGGAGGGTCCAGGATCTCGCCCATGGAAGACGAACGCCGCGACGTGCTCACCATCGGTCAGCTCGCGCACCGCACCGGACTTTCGGTGCGCACGCTGCGCTTCTGGTCGGACGAGGGAGCGGTGCCGCCCGTGGCCCGCTCCGCGAGCGGCTACCGGCTGTACGACGCCGAGTCCGTGGCCCGCGTCGAGCTGGTCCGCACCCTGCGGGAGCTGGGCCTCGGGCTCGACGACGTGTGCCGCGTCCTGAGCGGCCGCACCACGGTCGCCGAGGTCGCCGACGCGCACGTGGCCGCACTCGACGCGCAGATCCGCTCCCTCAAGGTGAGCCGGGCCGTCCTGTCCACCGTATCGAAGCGTGGTTCGACCGCTGAGGAGACAGCACTGATGAACCGGTTGGCACGGCTTTCCGCCGCCGAGCGCAAGCAGATCATCGACGAGTTCAAGGAGGAGGTGTTCGGCGGTCTCGACGTCGACCCGCGCCTGCGTGACCGCATGCGCACCTTCAGCATCGAACTGCCCGACGACCCGACACCCGAGCAGGTCGACGCCTGGATCGAACTGGTCGAGCTGGTGCGGGACCCCGGTTTCCGAGCCCGGATGCGCACCATGCTGGAGCTGAGCACCCCGGTCCCCGGGCAGGATCGTGCCCCCGGGGCGTCCATCTGGTGGGCCAGGCAGGTCGTGCAGACCGTCGCGGAGGTGAGAAAATGCGGGATCGCCCCTGAGGGACCGGCTGCGGCCGAAGTGCTGTCCGAGCTGTTCGGCGACGCCGACAGGGCCGCCGTGCTGTTGTGCCTGGAGGCCGGGATCGAGGCAGGGGCGGATCGCTACCGCAGGCTCGTCGCCCGCGTGCGCGGACAGTATTCGTCTCCCGACACGTCGGAGGAGCTGGAGTGGCTGGCGCGAGCCCTGCGTGCCGCGGTTCAAGCCTGACCGGCCGTACCGCCCCTGCCCCGCCTGGGTTGAGGCGAGCCGGAGCGAGGGGGCGGCGGTCAGTCGGCCGTGCTGCTCCATCAGCACCTCCCGCAACGACTGGGGAAGGCCGCCGTCCACCCGGGCTGGGGCGCCTTCACCCCCGGCTGGATCACCCGGCGTAAGAGCACACCGGCCCCGCCTGACCCGGCCCACGCGGCAGGAAGCCCCTCCCACACGCGGCTCAAATCGACGAATACAGAAGCCCAGACCGGCTTGCCGGGCCGGCGAAGCTACCGCTGCACAGCGGCGAAACGTCGGTTGAGTGGAACCCACGGGTCTTCCCACGGGTGGCGGGGATCACATTGGGGGGAAAACCTGCGGCCCGGCTCGGGCGTCTAGGGAGTGTGAGATCAGTCAGAGCAGCGCTGCACGAGTTGGACGAGGAGCGTCTTGTCCGGCTGGTGGCCAAGGGCGACCGTGCCGCGTTCGAGGAGTTGTACCGGCGTACGTCGCCGTGGATGGCGGTGCGGCTGCGCCGCCGCTGCGCGGACGAGCAGATCGTCGCCGAGGTCATGCAGGAGACGTATCTGGCGGTGTGGCGCGCGGCGGGTGCGTTCGCCGGGGCCGCGGCCGGAGGAACGGCCGTCGGCTGGCTGTGGACGATCGCGGCGCGCCGCCTCGTCGACGCGTTCCGGCGCAGGGCCCACCACGCGGAGCCGCCGCCCGCGGCCGCCCCGCAGCCCCTGGCGCCCGCCGCCGAGGAGGAGGCGCTCGCGGCCACCGTCGGCGGTGACGTCGGCGACGCGCTGCGGCGCCTCGCGCCGGAGCTCAGAGAGGTACTGCAGGCCATGGTGCTCGACGGACTGTCCGTCAGGGAGACCGCGGTCCTGCTCGGACTGCCCGAGGGCACGGTCAAGACCCGTGCCCGCCGGGCCAGGATCGCGATGCGGAGGACGCTGGCATGAGCGTGGAACACGCGTCGATGCGGATCATCGAAGGTTACGCGCGCGGCGACACGGACATCGCCGCCGACGAGGTGTGGGCCCTGGAGGCCCACCTGGAAGCGTGCCGGGTGTGCCGTGACCGGCTGTCGGCCGCCGTTAGGGCGCAGGTGCCCGCCGTGGCGGCACTGGTCGACACGGTGTGGTCCGGCCTCGGCCCCCAGTTGGCCGCCACCGCCACGACGCCGCGCCAGCGGCGCTGGTCGGTGTGGCTGTCCGCGTGGATGACGCCGGTGATGGTGCCGTGGCTGGCCATGGTCGTGAGCGTGACACTGCTCGCGCTCCTGCTCGACCTGGTCGGCACCGGATCCAGCGGGGTGTCACTGGTCCTTCTGCTCGCCCCGGTCCTGCCCGTGCTCGGCGTCGCGGCGTCGTGGTCGCGCGGGCTCGACCCGGCGTATGAACTGACGGCCTCGGCGCCCAGAGCAGGGCTGTACCTGGTGCTGCGGCGCACCGCCTCCGTGCTCGCCGTGGTCGTCCCCGCGCTGCTGGTGGCCGGATGGGTGACGGGGATGACGGCCGCGCAATGGCTGCTGCCCTGTCTGGCCTTCACCTCGGCGACCCTGGCGCTCGGCGGTGTCGTCGGCGTGACCCGTGCGGCTGTTGCGCTGGTCGCGGTGTGGGCCGCCGTAGTCGTGGCGCCGACCCTGGTCGCTAGCCGCACGACCTTCGCCCTGCAGACGGACGGTCTGCCCGTGTGGGGGCTGATCCTCGCGCTCGGCATCGGTGTCGTGATCGCCCGCAGGGGCGCGTACTCCGTGCTGGGAGCCCATCGATGACCACCGGCATCGCCGGTGTGTCCTTACCTGCCATCTTGTCGCGCGCATCCCGATGAGTGGCTGAAACACCGCAGCCACACCGGCATCCCTGGGTCTCCCGGTCCTACGAGTGACCGGAATCAACCCACCAACAACGTAAGGAACACCACATGATGACCGCGGTGAGCGCGGCTGATGTCGCGCCGACGGCCTACGCCTGGGAGATCCAGGCCGTCGGGCTGAAGGTCAAAGTCGGCAGGAACCGGATGGCCGTCGACGGGCTCGACCTGTCGCTGGGCACCGGCATACACGGACTCCTCGGCCCCAACGGGGCGGGCAAGACCACCCTCATCCGGACACTGGCCACCGTACTGCGCCCCACCGAGGGCACCCTGGAGCTGCTCGGAGAGTCCGCGGGCGGCATGGGCGAGCACCGTTCGCTGCGCCGCCGGATCGGTTACCTGCCGCAGGAGTTCGGCTACTACAAGCGCTTCACGGTGCGTGAGTTCGTCGAGTACATGGCGTGGCTGAAGGAGGTGCCCAAGGCGGACATCCCCGGGGCGGTGCAGCGCGCCGTGGAGCGGGTGGGTCTGGCGGACCGCGCCGACGAGAAGATGAAAGCCCTTTCGGGCGGCATGGTGCGCAGGGTCGGCATCGCCCAGGCCATCGTCAACGACCCGACGATCCTGCTGCTGGACGAACCGACCGTCGGCCTGGACCCGGCGCAGCGGCTGCGCTTCCGCGAGCTGCTGCAGGAGCTCGGCACGGACACGTGCGTGGTGGTCTCCACCCATCTGGTGGAGGACGTCGCCGCCGCCTGCACCGACGTGGTGCTCTTCGCGGAGGGCCGGCTGGTCTTCCAGGGCCCTCCGGACGAGCTGGCCTCGATCGGCGGCCCGGAGGACGCGGGTGACAGCCCGCTGGAGCGCGGCTACTCGGCGCTGCTGCTCAACTCCGAGCAGGGAAGGGGCAGCTGGTGAACCTCCGTGTCCTGCGCATCGAGCTGAGGCGCTCCATCGCCCCGTGGGCCGGGGCCGTGGTCCTGACGAGCGCGCTGGCGTTCCTGTACCTGGTAAACGCCGCATGGTGGAGGGGCACCACGGCGTGGACGGCCCAGTGGACGTCCATGGCCCTGTGGACCCGCGCCCTGCTGGCCTACCTGTGGCCGCTCGCCGTGGGGCTCGGGGCGCTGCAGGGCCTGCGCGACCACCGCTCGAAGATGTCCGAGCTGCTGACGACCACATCGCGGCCCGCCTGGCACCGCGCCGCCACGCTGGCGGGCACGACGGCGATCACCCTGCCCTCGGCCTTTGTGTTCCTCGTCCTCGTGGGCGCGGTCCAGGTGCTCGCCAACACCGAGTACACGCACCTCGGGTGGCTGCCGATCTCGCTGGTGGCGGCGCTCTCTCTCGTCGCGGGAGCCGTGCTGGGCATGGGGGCCGGGCGCGCGCTGCCGTCCGCGCTCACCCCGCCCGCGCTGGCCATGGGCGCCTTCGTGTTCGCCATCCTCCTGCGACTGTCGACGGAATCGGGGGTGCCGACGGCCTCGGTGGTGAACCGGCTCTCGCTGCTGTCACCGGCGGTGGGGCAGGTGCGCGAGGTGTTTGTCACCCTCTCCGCCTCCGTGCACCTCGGGCAGACGATCTGGCTGCTCGGCATGGCCGCGACCGGCTTCGCGCTGCTGGTCGCCGCGACCCCGCGCGCCCGGCTGCTCGCCCTGACGCCCGTCCTGGTGGGCGCGGTGATCGCCCTGCTCGTCCTCCCCTCCGACCCGCGCCGCACGTACGTGGTCGACGAGGCCGCCGCGGAGTTGGTGTGCGACGGCCCGGTATGCGTGACGACCGCGCACCAGGCACGACTCGCCGACCTCGCGGGTCCCGGTAGGGAGGCGCTGCGCCTGCTGCACGACGCTCTGGGCGGCCAGGCGCCGGTCTCGGTCCGGGAGAACACCGCCGTCCTGCCGGCCGGCTCCACGCCGCAGTGGTCCCGCAAGACCGTGCTCTTCGACTTCGACGACGACATCATTGCCGCCGCGAAGGGCGGGGAGCTGACCTGGGCCCTGATCGCCAAAGGCATGGTGCCAGGGTGCGCACCCGTCGGCTGGCGCAGCTTTGGGGGAGATGAATTCGCGCAGACCGTCGCGGTGGGCTGGCTCCTCGGGGACCTCAGGTCGCTGCCCGGCACAATGCCGGCAAGTTTGCGCCGCGAGGTCGACGCCGAGGCCCGCCCGGTGTGGACGGAACTCAAGGCGCTGCCGCGGGCCGAGCAGCTCTCGCGGATCAACGCGATGCGCGCTACCGCGCTCTCCTGCAAGGGCGACGCGTTCGACGCGCTGAAAGGCGGTGCGTCCCGGTGAGATGGCTGACGCTGTACGCGCGCTCGCGGCAGGTGCCCGCGTCACTCGCCGCGGTGGTGATCAGCGCGGTGTCGGTGTGGGCACTCGCCCGGGACGGGGGCGGGGGGCCGGGGGATCCGCGGCTGGCCGTGCTTGTCCTCGCGACGGGGGCGATGGCGGTCTCGATCGGGCTCAGCGGGCACGACCTCGCGCTGGACCGGACGGCCGCGATCCGCTGGGTGCCCCACAGGGCGGCGCACGTGCTGCTCGCCAGCGCAGTCGTCGGCACGGTGCTGCTGACCGTGCAGGCGATGGGCGAGGACATAGCCACGACCGCGTTCGTCTTCCGGGACAGCGCGGGCATGATGGGACTGGTCGCCCTGGGCGCGGCGCTCTCGGGCGGCCAGTACGCCTGGACGCTGCCGTTCGCCTGGCTCGCGTTCTCGTTCTTCGCCCCGCCCCCGACGAGTGTGCCGATGCAGGTGGCGACCTGGATGCTACTGCCGCCTGGTACGGCAGCGGGCACCTGGACGGCCGTGGTCCTCGCGGTCGCCGGCACCGCGGCCTACGCCGTCGCGGGACCGAGACGGTAAACGGGCCGGGCCACCGGCCCGGGACGCGGCCGTGGCAGCAAGGGGCTGAAAACCCGGCCGCCCGAGTGCGCAAAGGGGGCTCCAGCTCGAAGAGCTTCAGCGTCAGTACGAAGCCGAGCCGGGTCGGGTGACTTGTTCGCGACCAGGTCCCAGTCACTGCCCATCGGCGTCCAACACGTCACCACGTCCTCAGGGGATCACTCCCGACGCATGAACGCTCCCACCCCTCCGCCCCCTGCGCCGACTACTCGTTCGGCCTGACGCAGGAGGCAGACGCGAAGCAACGCAGGCGCGGCGGCTACGACCGTGGGGCAGAGATAGGAGACCGGGGCCCGGTTCCAGCGCACCACATACGAGTCGGCCACGAACCACATATGCCAGACATTGGTCCTCAGGCCCGGCCTCGTGTAGGCCATCCATGAATTGCGATCCAAGCACAGCCCCGTGGCATCGTCGCGATCTGCTGGAACACCTCTGAGGTGGTGTCAGGCCGACGATGTGGCTCTCTCGATTTACGGACATCAGCCAGCGACGTCTGGCCCTTTTGGTCTCTTCGGCGCGACTTCCTCGTCGGGAGCAGCGTCACAGGCGCCCGTCGTCGGTCGCGCGGCGACCCAAGGCGGCCGTGGTCAGCCTCCGTGCACGGTGAGCAGGTAGCCCCCGGGGCCGGTGAAGGTGAAGGTGGGGCCGAACGGGCTGTCCTGCAAGGGCGTGACGGCCGCAACTCCGGCAGTCACGAGTTGCTCGCGCAGCTGTGCGGCGTTCGCGGTCCGCAGCCACAGGGCCACCCCCAGGCCGAGGCGGTTATCGCCATCCAGGTCGACGCCCGGGAGCGGCTCGCGGACCGCGAACGGGATCGGGCTGGTGGTGAACACGACCGCGCCGGGGGGTGAAGAGGGTGCGCGGCGCATACCGAGGTGCTCCTCGAAGAAGGCGGCCGCGGCGGGCACGTCCTTCACCTGCAGAGCGATGAAATCGGGACCTTCGACGGTGGCAGGCATGGTTCCTCCGGAACTGGGGCGCCAGGGTGTGATGTCAGGACTTTGACATGGGTGACCGTAGGTGCCGCTTCTCGCATATGTCAAAATGCTGACATGGGAGACCGTGTTCCTGTGCCCTCGCCCCACCCCGCCAAAGACGTCACCGAGCACGTTGGGTATCGCCTCAAACGCGCTTCAGCCGCCCTGCGCAGCGCCATGGACAAGGCCCTGCGCGAGCATGACCTCACCGTTCCGCAGTACTCCTGTCTGGAACTCCTCGACGAACAGCCGGGCCTGTCCAACGCCGAGCTGGCACGCGGCACCTTCGTCACACGGCAGTCGGCCAACGTGGTCCTGCGCGGACTCAAAGACGCCGGTCTCATCACCCGGCCCACCAGCGCCGATCACGGCCGCGCCCTGCCCGTCCACCTCACCCCCGCCGGCCGGCGGCGACTGCACGCGGCCCGCGGCGTCGTCTACGCCATCGAAGAACGCATGATCAAAGCCATCCCTCCCCAGCGCCTCGCCGCGCTTCTTGCCGACCTCGACACCATGGCCGATGCCCTCGATGAATGACCGCGGCGCCCCAAGGCATGGCCGGCCTCTCCGGTGTGGCTTGAGAGGCCACCTGACGGACACGCCACGGGCCGGGCCGTCCCCGGGACCCCTGCCCATGACGTGTGCCCGGCGTCGCTCAGGAGCCGTCGGCGACCCTTCCGGCGAAGATCGGGCCGACTGGTGGCGCTTCGAAGCCGAACAGCTGGATCCGCACCACTTCCTCCCGTTCGGTCACCGTCCGCGATCGTTGGGTATGGCACTCCTCGGTGCTCAGTTGACCAGCGGGGACGCTGGACAGCAGGGACGTTCCGGCCACCTTGGACAGGGGGCGCTCCGGGAGCGGCGATTCGCCGTAGTTCTCCATCAGCCACCGCGGGTCCACGTCCGTGCTGGACGGCTCCGTGTCGTCGCCCGTCGGAAGGACGCCGAAGGGGACGAACATCTCGGTGTCAGCGGCCTCGGACAGGGACACCCGCCACGTCAGGCTCTGCCCCTCGGAGACCCGGTCCGTGACCGGTGTCACGGTGACCTCGGGCATCGGGTCGTCGTTCTGCACGGTCACGCCGCCGTGGTGGGAACCGACCACCGCGCCCCGCACCGACTTCACGAGGACATCGTGCGAAACATCGTAGGAGTAGCGCGTGTTGCCCTCCACCTCCACCGGCAGGTCGACGACATTGCTACCGGGGCACTAGCCGGGTGGTGACCCGTCCGGTGATGTGGTCCAGGACGAACAGCCGGACCTTGCCGCTGCCCTGGCCGGAGACCCGCACCGGGACCTGGTGGGTGCGCGTCCCGGAGTTCCCTTCCTCGACTTTCAGCCGGCCGATGTCGACGCGGGGCAGTGCGGCCGGCCGGACGGCCGGTGTGCCGGGGCGCCAGCCCCAGGCGTCCATCAGCCAGGGCCCGTCCGGAGCTGCTGCGCGGGGTCAGCTCCAGGCTTTCGACCCTCGTCAGATCCAGCCCGGCCCGGGTCACGGCGGTCAGCGGCACGCGAATCTCCTGTCCCCGGCAACAGGCGGTACGGTCGCTCCCCGGCAACCCGTCGAGACGGACCCCGCCGAGGGTGACCCGGCGGTCGGAAGCGTCGGCGACCGACACATCCAGCTTGGTTGCGGTGGTGCCCGGCGGCACGATCACCCGCAGGGCCGGCGCCTCGGCGCCGGAGAGGGAGACCGGCTTGGCAGAACGCACCCGTACCGCGGACCCCGGTGTCGGCCAGCTCAGGGCCACCGCGTGGCGGCCCGGTTCGGGGCCCGGTTCCCATTCCGCGAAGTGCGGCGAGGTCCCGGTCCCGTCAGAGTTCAGACAGGCGACCGTCGGGTCGGCGTCCACCGCCGAACACAGCCGTCCGCCGCTCACGGTGAGCGAGGTGTCCGGTACGAAGGCGGTGGTGCGGTGCGCGCCGCCCGCGACGAACAGGCGGGCTCCGCGGCGATGTACGTGGCGCCCGCTTCCTGTTGCCGAACTGCCGTCTGCCGGGTCGCCACGCCCGGCGAGCACACCGGGTCCGATCGGCAGTGGTCCGCGAAATCGTCCTCGGCGGGAGCCGTCGCCTGCCCCGGTGTCCATTCGCTGTTGAAGAAGTTGTGGTTGGCGCCGACCATGGAGACCGCGCTGTGCAGGGCGGCACCTCGGCTGACTCCGCGCGTGCCGTCCACGTACGTCTCGCCCTGCAGGTCGGCGACGTCGCCGTCGCAGCCCGGCAGGATGGTCATCGACGGCACGTCGGGGGCCGGGTTCTGTCCGAAGGCGGTCGGGCCCACGAGGACGGTGCGGCGGATGCGCCAGCGCATCGTGGCCTGGTAACCGTCCTGATCGACGGGAGGCGGGGTGATGCTGTCCGTGGCGGCCTGGTTGACGCCCTCCCCGCCGCGTGAGTGGCCGACCAGCAGCACCTGGGACAGGTCGGCAGCCGGTGCGGTGCGCACGATCGCCGGTGCCGGGAATCCGCGCCAGCGCCTGACGGACCGCCTCGCGACCGGCCTCTCGGTCGGCCCTGCGGCTCCGGCCCGCCTTCTGCGCCCACCTTCGTGCTCACCCGCGCGCCGTGCAGGGCCGTTGCCGGTCAGCCACCTTGACGGACCGTCAGGGTGCGGCAGGGTTTCGACGCCGCCTTTCGGGAGCGCTCCCAGACTGGGAAGAAGCCCCTCCACCGTCGCCTTGCCGCGGAGAAGGCGCGTACGGCGTAGGACCAGGCGCCGGAGGAGGCTCCGAAGGCGGCTCCGATCGACAGCTGCCGCGCGACGACCTGGGCGGGATCGAGTCTTTCCGCCCCGTGGACCGGGATACCCGTAAGAACCAGGCGTCCTCCCGGTCGCAGCAGAGATGTCGCGGCCCGCGCGGTCGAAGTCGCGCCCGCGGCGTCGATCACCACGTCGAAGTCCGCGAGACCGGAGGCACGGTCCCACGTCCGGTAGGCGGTGGCTCCGAAACGACGTGACAGATCGGCTCGATCGGGGCTCGTGACGACGATCGTCAGCTCGCTCGGAGAGAAGGCGCCGAGGAGCTGTGCGGCGAGCAGGCCGAGGGCATCGGAGCCGATGACGGCCACCCGTGAACCGGGCAGAGGGCACGCCTTGAGGACGGCGGCGGCCGCGCAGGCGGCCGGCTCGAGGAACGCGGCGGCGGTGAGGTCGGCGTCCGGCGAAAGCGTGTGCAGCAGACGAGCGGGGAGGGTGAGGGTGGAGGCCATGGCACCGGGAAGGGTGAACCCCGTCTCCTCGTAGCCGAGGGCGCACAGGTTGGTCTCGCCGTCGCGGCAGCGTACGCAGGTCTCGCAGTTCCGCAGCCCTTCGCCCACGACCTTGCGGCCGATCAGGGAAGCGGGCGCGCCCTCTCCCACGGCGGTGACGGTGCCGGACCACTCGTGGCCCGGGGTGACCGGATAGCGCACGTAGGGAGCGGGGCGGCGGCCCAGGTAGACGTCGCGGTCGCTGTCGCAGATCCCGACGGCGTGGACGTGTACCTGGGCTTCGCCGGGCCCTGGCTGGCGAGGCGCGTGCTCCACGAGGCGAAACGTTCCGGGAGCGTCGAGGACGACAGCCTGCCTCCGAGGGCTCACCGAAGGTCGACCATGGGTGCTGGACCGAATGGAACACATGGGGCGACTCGTGGTGCTCGGTACCTCGGACGTTGTTCCAAATCGTGTCGCGACGATACGAAGCGTGGTGTGGACGTGTCAACGGTCGTCATTCCGCGGGGCTTTCGGCAGCCTGTGGCGATACTCCGGCGGCCCTTCGGCTGGGGTCCGAGCGTGAGAAGGGCGTGTGCCGAGGCCCGCTCCGGTGCGCGCGTACGGAATGGCCACGAGTGTTAACGCTCACAACTCTTCAGTCGATGTTCCATGTCAGGTAGCTGAATCGGGTCTGTGGGCGGCGGAAGGCTCCTTGAGTCGGTGGAGGACGTATGGCCCGCTCGGAGAGCCGAGGCGACCTCGGCAGCTGCGTGCTCCTCCTGACTTCAGGGTCTTCGCGTACTTTGTCGCCGACTCACCCCCCTGAGCGTCAAGAACGGGTAACGGTCGTACGAGCCCTTGAGTTACAAGTCTGTTAGCGCTCACAATGTGTCGCGTCGCCAGCTCACCGGTCGTCGGGGCCGACGCTTCACTCTGCCTCCGCCCGGCTCAACTACCGCTGCGCAGCCATGCCTTCGCTGGGCCCATCTCCTTCAGGGCTCCGCCTGGTACGACGCACGTCCCGAGAGGAACCACGACATGGCCCACAGAGCCCTCCGCATCATCGCCGCCGCCGCCCTGGCCGGCGTTGTGCTGACCGCCTGCACCACCGAGCCCGCGAGTACCGGTACCACCGGCAAGGCCTCCTCCGACGGCAAGCTGGTGCTCGGGTTCGCCCAGGTAGGAGCCGAGAGCGGCTGGCGCACCGCCAACACCAAGTCCGTACGCGAGGCGGCAGAGAAGGCCGGCATCACGCTGAAGTTCTCCGACGCGCAGCAGAAGCAGGAGAACCAGATCAAGGCGATCCGCACCTTCATCCAGCAGAAGGTGGACGTCATCGCCTTCTCGCCAGTGGTGGAGTCCGGCTGGGACACCGTCCTGAAGGAGGCCAAGAACGCCGGCATCCCGGTGATCCTCACCGACCGCGCGGTCGACTCGCAGGACACCTCCCTCTACCGGTCCTTCCTCGGCTCCGACTTCGTCAAGGAGGGACAGGAGGCCGGCAAGTGGCTCGTGAAGGAGTACGAGGGAACCTCCGAGCCGGTCAACGTCGTCGAGCTCCAGGGCACCACCGGCTCGGCACCCGCCAACGACCGCAAGGCGGGCTTCGCCGACGCCATCAAGGGCGACCCCAAGTTCAAGGTCGTCGCCTCCCAGACCGGGGACTTCACCCGGGCCAAGGGCAAGGAGGTCATGCAGGCCTTCCTCAAGTCCCACGAGGACATCGACGTCCTGTACGCCCACAACGACGACATGGCCCTGGGCGCCATCCAGGCCATCGAGGAAGCGGGCAAGAAGCCGGGCGTCGACATCAAGGTGATCTCCGTCGACGGCATCAGGGACGCCTTCGTCGCCATGCAGGAGAAGAAGATCAACGTGGTGGTCGAGTGCAACCCGCTCCTCGGCGACCAGCTGATGGAACTCGCCAAGAAGGTCGTGGCGGGCGAGAGCGTCCCGCGGCGGGTCGAGGTCAAGGAGGGCGTCTTCACCCAGGACCAGGCCGCGGCCGCCCTGCCCGGCCGTCAGTACTGACCTTCCGCCCGCAGCAGACCGGGGGCTGCCCTCGCGCCGCCCCCGATCCCTCAGGAGAGGAGGGCGGATGGCAGCCCCACCCACCCCCCGCACACCCGCAGGCACCGGCCGGCCGGTCCTGGAGGCCCACGGCATCCGCAAGGCCTTCCCCGGAGTCCTCGCCCTCGACGGCGTGGACCTGCGCCTCTTCCCAGGCGAGGTCCACGCCCTGATGGGCGAGAACGGCGCGGGCAAATCGACCCTCATCAAGGTACTCACCGGCGTCCACCCGCCCGACACGGGAACGGTCTCCGTCGACGGCAGCCTCCAGTGGTTCGCCGAACCACTGGAGGCACAGCACGTCGGAATCAGCACGGTCTACCAGGAGGTGAACCTGTGCCCCAACCTCTCGGTCGCCGAGAACATTCTCATCGGCCGTGAACCCCGGCGCCTGGGGCTCGTCCACTGGTCGGCCCTCCACGAACGCGCGGCACGGCTCATCACCGAGCTGGAACTCGACCTCGACGTCCGCCTGCCGCTGAGCGCGCACTCCCTCGCCGTCCAGCAACTGGTCGCGATCGTACGGGCCGTGGACGTCAAGGCGAAGGTCCTCATCCTCGACGAGCCCACTTCCAGCCTCGACCGGGACGAAGTCGCCCAGCTGTTCGCCCTGGTGCGCCGGCTGCGCGACCGGGGCGTCGCGATCCTCTTCGTCACCCACTTCATCGACCAGGTCTTCGACCTGTGCGACCGGGTGACCGTCCTGCGGAACGGTCGGCTCGAAGGCGAGTACCGGATCCACGAGCTGACCCCCGTCACCCTCGTGCACCGTATGGTCGGCAGCGAACTGCGCACCCTCGACGAACTGGCCGAGACGTCCCACACCGGCACCGCGATCACCCCCGAGTCCGCAGACACCCCCTTCCTCAGTGCCCGAGGGCTTACCCGGTCCGGTGCCGTCCAGCCCTACGACCTGGACATCCACCGCGGCGAGGTCATCGGCCTGGCAGGGCTCCTCGGCTCCGGACGCACCGAGGCGGCCCGGCTGCTCTTCGGAGCCGACCACGCCGACGGAGGAGAGCTCCGGATCGACGGCCAACGCGCCGCCCTGCGATCCCCCCGCGCCGCGATCGCCCACAAGATCGCCTTCTGCTCGGAGAACCGCAAGGCGGAGGGGCTGGTCGGCGAACTCACGGTGCGCGAGAACATCGTGCTCGCCCTCCAAGCCGCACGCGGCTGGACCAGACCCCTCTCCCGCACCCGGCAGGACGAGATCGCCGCCCGGTGGATCGAGGTCCTCGACATCCGTCCGGCCGCCCCCGAGGCGCAGGTCCGCAACCTCAGCGGAGGCAACCAGCAGAAGGTGCTGCTCGCGCGGTGGCTGCTCACCGATCCCGAACTGCTGATCCTGGACGAACCGACCCGGGGCATCGACATCGGCGCCAAGACGGAGATCCAGAAACTGGTCACCCGCCTGGCCGCGGAAGGCACCGCGGTCCTCTTCATCTCCGCCGAACTCGAGGAAGTGCTGCGGCTGAGCCACCGCGTGGGTGTCCTGCGCGACCACCGGCTCGTCGCCACCCTTCCCAACGACCTGACCCTGACGCCCGACCGGATCCTGGGCACCATCGCCACCGGAGCCACCTCATGACACCACCTGACGACACGGGCGCCGGGGGGCGTCCGGCCCGGGCGCCCGGCGCCCGGCAGCTCACCGAGCACCGCCTGTTCTGGCCCGCCGCCGTCCTGGCCGCCCTGCTGCTGGGGAACGTCGCGCTCACCCATGACTTCTTCGCCGTCCGCGTCCAGAACGGACACCTGTACGGCAGCCTCATCGACATCCTCCAGTTCGGCGCCCCTCTGATCCTGGTGTCGCTCGGCATGACGCTGGTCATCGCGACCCGGGGCATCGACCTCTCGGTCGGCTCGACGGTCGCCATCGCCGGCGCCCTCGCGTGCGAGCACATCGCCACCGCTAAGGACCCCGGAAGTCTGCCCACCGTGATGTCGGCGATCGCGCTGGCGGTCGGCGTGGCCGCCGCGATCGGACTGCTGAACGGCTTCCTCGTCGCCCGGCTCGGTGTCCAGCCCATCGTCGCCACGCTGGTCCTCATGGTCGCGGGGCGGGGCGTGGCCCAGCTGATCACCGACGGCCAGATCATCAGCGTGTCCAGCAGCGTCTACAAGATGATCGGAGGCGGCTACTGGCTCACCCTCCCCTTCGCCGTCCTGCTCGCCGCGGCCCTCGTCACCGTCACCTCCCTCGTCACCCGGCGGACGGCGCTCGGCATGCTCATCGAATCGGTGGGCGGCAACCCGGTCGCGAGCCGACTCGTCGGCATCCGGGCGGCCGGGCTCCTGGTCATGGTCTACGTCGTGAGCGCCGTGTGCGCCGCGGTGGCCGGCCTGATGATCAGCTCCAACGTGTCCAGTGCCGACGGCAACAACGCGGGCCTGTGGATCGAGCTGGACGCGATCCTCGCCGTGGTCATCGGCGGTACCGCGCTGACGGGCGGCCGCTTCTCCCTCGGCGGTACGGTCCTGGGCGCACTGATCATCCAGACCCTCTCGACCACGATCTACACCCTCGGCGTACCGCCGGAGACCACCCTCGTCTTCAAGGCCCTGGTCGTCATCGTCGTGTGTCTCGTCCAGTCGCCCGCGTTCCGCGCGCGACTCTCACGCCGTCGCCGAGCGGCCGCCCCGGACCGGGCGCCCGCGGCCGGCGACGTGGGAGCCCGCCAGCAGGAGGTCCACCCGTGAGCACCACCCTCAGCTCCCTCACCAGGCCGCTCCAGCGGTTCTCGGTACGGCATGCCGTCCGTTTGCCGCTCATGGTGACGGCCACTCTGCTGATCGCGATGTTCTCGATCGGCTCCCTGCAGTACGAGGGCTTCTTCTCCGCACAGGTCCTGCTCAACGTCCTGATCGACAACGGCTTCCTGCTCGTCGTGGCGATCGGCATGACGTTCGTCATCCTCACCGGCGGCATCGACCTGTCGGTCGGCTCCATGGTGGCCTTGTCGACCATGCTGACAGCCTGGCTCGTCGAACAGAACGGCGCGCCGCTCGCCTTGGCGGTGCCGCTGGTCCTGCTGGTGGGAGCAGGAGGCGGCGCCCTCATGGGCTGGGTGATCCACACCTTCGAGATCCAGCCCTTCATCGTCACCCTCGCGGGCATGTTCCTCGCCCGCGGCCTCTGTTACATGATCAGCACCGAGTCCATCTCCCTCACCGACCCGACGACCACACGGATCGCCCAGACGCGGGTGCTCCTGCCCGGGGGCCTGTTCGTCTCACCCGCCGTGGTCATCGCCCTGGTCGTGCTGGCGCTCGCCTTCGTCGTCCTCCACCACAGCCGCTTCGGCCGCACCGTCTACGCCCTGGGCGGCAACGAGTCCTCCGCCCGTCTCATGGGCCTGCCCGTGGGACGCACCAAGGTCGCGGTGTACGCCGTGAGCGGCCTTTGCTCCGCCCTCGGCGGTCTGCTGCTGACCTTCTACATGCTGTCCGGCTACGCCCTGCACGCCGTCGGCATGGAACTCGACGCCATCGCGGCCGTGGTCATCGGAGGGACGCTGCTCACCGGAGGCTCCGGCTTCGTCCTGGGCACCGCGCTGGGCGTGATGGTCCTCGGTCTGATCCAGACCATCATCAGCTTCCAGGGCACGCTCAGCTCGTGGTGGACGCGCATCGTCATCGGCGGCCTGTTGTTCGTCTTCATCCTCCTCCAACGGCTCTTCGGCGGATCCCGCCCGGCGCACTAGACCTCCCGGGCAGGCCCGGATCCCGAGCAGACCACTGATCACCGACCACGGCGACCGCGGCCGGGAAAGAGGGGCCTTCAGCCCTCTTTCCCGGCTGTGCCGTACTCCGGACAAGGAACTCCCATGACCCCGTCCTCCTGTCCTCCGTTCACCGGAGGCCCACCGGCCTGCCACCCCGGCACGGACTCCGGGCAACGATGGACCTTCGGCTTTCCCGACGGCCTCACGGCGGAGGTGCACACCCGCGGCGCCCGCCTCCACGCTCTGTGGGTGCCGGACCGGTACGGCACCCCGGCCGACGTCGTCCTCGCTCCCCGCGACCCGGCCCGGACGGCCACCGCCGCCCGGTACTTCGGCGCCACCGTCGGCCGCTACGCCAACCGCATCGCACAAGGCCGGTTCACCCTGGACGGGAAGCCGTACCAGCTGACCACGCAGGAGGGCGGCCACTGCCTGCACGGCGGAACCGACGGCTTCGACACCAGGCTCTGGGAAGCCGAGAGCTTGCATACCCCGGAGTGGACCGGTGTGCTCCTGCACCTCCGCAGCCCGGACGGTGACCAGGGGTTCCCGGGAAACCTGGACGTCACCGTCAGCTGTCTCATCGGCCGCGACAACGAACTCTCCTTCTCCTACGCGGCGGTCACCGACGCGGCCACCCTGGTCAACCTGACCAACCACGCTTACTTCAACCTCGAGGGCGAGGACGCCGGCGACATTCTCGGCCACGAACTGGCCATCGACGCCTCCCACTACACGCCGGTCGACGGGGACCTCATCCCCCGCGGGGACCACCGCTCCGTCTCCGGTACCGCGTTCGACCTCCGCCGGCCGCTCAGGATCGCCGAGGCCCTGGCTCGCCCCGGCGCGGCCGACGGGTACGACCACAACTTCGTACTGAGCCCGCACGGCGACGAGACGCTGCGCCGGGCCGCCGTCCTCCACGCGCCGGCCACGGGTCGCTGCATGGAGGTGCTGACCACGGAGCCCGGACTCCAGGTCTATACCGCGGGGCAGTTCGACGGATCGGTCCTGGGCAAGGGCGGTACGCCCTACCGGGCGGGCGCCGGCATCGCATTGGAGACCCAGCACTTCCCCGACTCCCCGAACCGCCCCGATGACCCGTCTTCGGTGCTGAGACCCGGCGAGGAGTACCGGTCGAGGACGGTCCTGCGGTTCAGCACCCGCGACTGACCGCGTACGAACACGCCGACATGGCTGTGCCCGCCGGCGGAGGTGCCGGCGGGCACAGCCATGTCCCCGGAGCGGTGTCAGGCGCCTGCCCTTCGCTTGTTCCACACGTCGAAGCCGACCGCAGCGAGCAGCACGAGGCCCTTGATGACCTGCTGCCAGTCGGTGCCCACCCCGACGAGGTTCATGCCGTTGTTGAGCACGCCGAGGACCAGGCCGCCGATGATGGCTCCCAGAACGGTCCCGACGCCCCCGCTCATCGACGCCCCGCCGATGAACGCGGCGGCGATGGCCTCGAGTTCGAAGTTCACGCCGGCCTTCGGTGAGGCCGCGTTGAAGCGGGCCGCGAAAACAAGTCCGGCGAGCGCCGCGAGCATTCCCATGTTGAGGAACACCGCGAAGGTGACCTTCTTGTCCTTGACCCCGGACAGCTTCGCGGCGGGCAGGTTCCCCCCGATCGCGTACACGTGGCGGCCGATCACCGCGTTGCGCATCACGTATCCGAAGGCCACCAGCAGCGCGGCCAGGATCAGGAGGACCACGGGAGCGCCCTTGTAGCTGGCGAGCAGCAGGGTGGTGACCAGGACTGCGGCGACCAGTGCCGTCACCTTGAGGGCGAACAGGCCAGTGGGGAGCGTCTCCAGGGCGAACTCCCGCTGACGGCGACGGTCCCGCACTTCCTGGAGGACCACGTAGACGATCAGACCGACGCCGAGGAGCAGGGTCAGGTTGTGGTAGTTGGTCTGCGGCCCCGCCTCCGGCAGGAAGCCGTTGGCGATCTTCTGCAGTCCGTCCGGGAAGGGGCCGAGCGTCTGGCCCTTGAGGAAGATCTCCGTGAGCCCGCGGAACAGCAGCATGCCGGCGAGGGTCACGATGAACGACGGTATGCCGACGTACGCGATGAAGAATCCTTGGAGCGCGCCGGCGACTGCTCCGAGCAGCAGGGTGAGGAGCACCGCGACGGGCCAGGAGACATGGTGCTCGACCATGAGCACCGCGCCGATGCCGCCGACCAAGGCCATCAGGGAGCCGACCGACAGGTCGATGTGCCCGGAGATGATGACGATCATCATGCCGATGGCCAGGATGAGGATGTAGCTGTTCTGCAGCACCAGGTTGGAGACGTTGCGCGGCAGCAGGAGGTCGCCGCCCGTCCAGATCTGGAACAGGAGCACGATCAGGCCGAGCGCGAAGAGCATCCCGTACTGGCGCATGTTCCGCCGGACGCCGTTCAGGAGTACCCGGACCACCGGTGTCCCGGGGGACGGGGACCCGCTGCCCGGGGGCGCCGGGGCCGTCGTTGTCGTGCCGACTTCGGTGCTCATGCCTGGTGTCCTTCACTGGAGGCGGAGTCTGCGGTGACCGCCGGCGGTGCGGGGGTGTCCTGTGTCATGTGCCGCATCAGCACTTCCTGGGTGGCGTCCTCGCGAGTGACCTCGCCGGTCAGCCGTCCGGCGGCCATGGTGTAGATGCGGTCGCACATGCCGAGCAGTTCGGGCAGTTCGGAGGAGATGAGGAGGATCGCCTTGCCCTCGGCGGCGAGCCGGTCGATCACGGTGTAGATCTCGTATTTGGCTCCGACGTCGACTCCGCGCGTGGGTTCGTCGAGGATGAGGACGTCCGGTCCGGCGAGGATCCACTTGCTGAGGACGACCTTCTGCTGGTTGCCGCCGGAAAGGCGGCCGACTGGTTCGAGGACGTTCGGAGTCTTGATGTTCATGGTCCGCCGGAACCGTTCGGCCACCTTGCGTTCCTCGTGCCCGTCCACGATTCCGCGGCGGGCGAGCGCGCCGAGGGAGGCGAGGGAGATGTTCCGGCTCACGGAGTCCCCGAGGTCGAGCCCGTAGTGCTTGCGGTCCTCGGTGACGTACGCGATGCCGTGGGCGACCGCCTCGGGGACCGTACGTGTCCGTACCTCGCGGCCGTCCTTGAGCACGGTGCCCCGCTCGTAGTGGCCGTAGGAACGGCCGAAGACGCTCATGGCGAGTTCGGTCCGGCCGGCCCCCATGAGTCCCGCGACCCCGACGATCTCCCCGCGGTGGACCTGGAGCGAGACCCCGTCGACCACCTTGCGGCCGCGGTCGAGCGGGTGACGCACGGTCCAGTCCCGGATCTCCAGGACAGGCTCGGCGTCGGCCGGGCCCTCGTACGGCGTGCGATCGGGGAAGCGGCTGTCGAGGTCCCGTCCCACCATGCCGCGGATGATGCGCTCTTCGGTGGTGGCCGGGTCCGTGACGTCGAGGGTCTCGATGGAGCGCCCGTCGCGCAGGATGGTGACGGAGTCGGCGATCCGGGCGATCTCGTTCAGCTTGTGCGAGATGATGATCGAGGTGATGCCCTGGCTCTTCAGTTCTCGCATCAGCCGCAGCAGCTTCGCGCTGTCCTCGTCGTTGAGTGCCGCGGTGGGCTCGTCGAGGATCAGCAGGCGGACGTCCTTCGCCAGCGCCTTCGCGATCTCCACGAGCTGCTGCTTGCCGACACCGATGTCGGCGACCCGGGTCTCGGGGTGTTCGTCGAGCCCGACCCGCCTGAGCAGTTCGGACGCACGGCGCAGCGCCTCGTGCCAGTCGATGATCCCGTGCCGGGACGGTTCGTTGCCGAGGAACATGTTCTCGGCGATCGACAGGTAAGGGACGAGCGCGAGCTCCTGGTGGATGATGACGATGCCGTGCTGCTCGCTGGCCCTGATGTCCTTGAAGCGGCACGGCTCGCCGTCGAAGAGGATCTCGCCCTCGTAGGTCCCGTGCGGGTGGACGCCGGACAGGACCTTCATCAGGGTCGACTTCCCGGCACCGTTCTCTCCGCACAGGGCGTGCACCTCGCCGCGCTCCACGGACAGGGTCACCTCGGAGAGTGCCCTGACTCCGGGGAAGGTCTTGACGATGGACCGCATCTCGAGGACGGGGCCGGCCGGGGACGAAGCGGGGACGCCGGGGGAATGGGGCGCGGCGGGGGTCACCGCAGGGCGCCGGCGTCGATGTAGCCGGAGTCGACCAGGACCTTCCGGTAGTTCGACTTGTCGACGCTGACCGGGTCGAGCAGGAAGGCCGGAACCACCTTCTTGCCGTTGTCGTAGGTGGTGTCGTCGTTGATCTCGGGCTTCTTGCCGGCGAGGACGGCGGCCACCATGTCCGAGGCGACCTGCGCGAGTGCGCGCGTGTCCTTGTAGACGGTCTGCGTCTGCTCGCCCGCGATGATCGACTTCACGGAGGCGACCTCCGCGTCCTGGCCGGTGACGACCGGCAGCGGCTTGGCGGCGCTCCCGTAGTCGTCGGACTTCAGCGCGGACAGGATGCCGATGGAGATGCCGTCGTAGGGGGAGAGGACGGCGTCGACCCGGGCCGTGGAGTACGAGGAGGTCAGCAGGTCGTCCATGCGCTTCTGCGCCGTCCCGCCGTCCCACCGCAGTGTGGTGACCTGGTTGAGCTGGGTCTGCTGGGAGCGCACGACCAGCTGCCTCTTGTCGAGATAGGGCTTCAGTACCTTCATGGCGCCGTTGAAGAAGTACTTGGTGTTGTTGTCGTCGTTGGACCCGGCGAACAGCTCGATGTTGAAGGGTCCCTTCTTCGAGCCGGACTTCAGCCCCAGCTTCTCCACGACGTACGTGGCCTGGAGCTCGCCGACCTTCTCGTTGTCGAAGGAGGCGTAGTAGTCGACGTGGGGGGAACCCAGGATGAGCCGGTCGTAGGAGATCACCGGGATGTCAGCGTCCGCCGCCTGCTGCAGGACATTGGACAGGGCCTCGCCGTTGATGGCGGCCACGACCAGGGCGTCGACGCCCTGGGTGATCATGTTCTCGATCTGGGCGACCTGCTGGTCGGGGTCGTCCTCGCCGTACTGCAGGGTCGTGGAGAAGCCGGCCTTCTTCAGACTTTCGGTCATGTTGCGGCCGTCGGCGATCCACCGCTCGGAGGACTTGGTGGGCATGGCGATGCCGATGGTCAGATCCTTCCCGCCCTTCGACTCCTGGCTGCCGCCCTCGCTGTTCTGTCCGCAGGCGGTCAGGAGCAGGGCGCAGCCGGTGGTCACGGCCAGGAGGGCGGATACGGATCGGAACTTCTTCATGGGCGTTACCCATCCCGTCGTCGAGGGCGGCTCCGACCGGGGACGGGCTCGACGGCAGCGCGTGTCCTCGCACCACCGGGACGGCACCGTTCCGGCTGGGTCGCCGGGGCGTCGGTGCCCCGGTCGAGCTAGATTGTTAGCGCTCACAACAGCGTGATACAAGAGGCGCTAAGGTTTTTCTCGTATCGATACACAGCCGTAAGCAGGGAGAAGGGAGTCAAACGTGGCGCATCCCGCGGAAGACGTCCGCCCGCCGACGATGGCCGACGTCGCACGGGAGGCAGGGGTCTCCCATCAGACCGTCTCCCGGGTGCTGAGCGGTCACCCCAACGTGCGCGCGGTCACCCGGGAGCAGGTCACCCTGGCCATCGAGCGGCTCGGCTACCGCCGCAACTCCGCCGCACGTGCCCTGGTGACGCGCCGTACGAGGACGCTGGGTGTCATCGCCGTCAATACCGCCCTGTACGGGCCTGCCAGCACCCTGACCGGTCTGGAGGGGGCGGCTCGGGAGGAGGGCTACCTCGTCTCGACCGTCAGTCTGCGTACCGGAGGGGGGCAGGGGCTCAAGGACGCCATCGACCACCTCGCGGCCTGGGGTGTGGAGGGTGTCGTAGCCATCACTCCGCAGCGCTCGCACGTGCAGGCGCTCGCCGAACTGGACGCGCCCTTCCCCGTGGTCACCGTGGAGGGCGGTCATCAGCTCGACCTGCCCGGGGTCTCCCTCGACCAGGAACTCGGCGCCCGCATGGTCACCGAGCACCTGCTCGCCGCCGGGCACAGCAACGTCTGGCATGTGGCGGGTCCCGACGACTGGTTGGAGAGCGAGGCCCGCACCGCGGGCTGGCGCGCCGTACTGGAGGAGAGCGGCATCCGGCCTCCGCGCGTCCTGACGGGGGACTGGAGCCCGCTGTCCGGGTACCGGGCGGGGCAGGAACTCGCGGGACTCGCCCTGGCCCGCCCTGGGGCGACGCCGGTGACGGCCGTCTTCGTCGCCAACGACCAGATGGCGCTCGGCGTCCTGCGGGCGCTGCGCGAGGGCGGGATCCGCACCCCCGCACAGGTGGCCGTCGCCGGCTTCGACGACATCCCGGAGGCCGAGTTCTTCCCTCCGCCGCTGACGACGGTCCGCCAGGACTTCGCCGCCATCGGACGCCGGAGCATCGGGCTCCTGGTGGACCACATCGAGGGTCGCGCCCGGAAGGCCGAGCACCTCCTGGTGGAACCGCAGCTCATCATGCGCGCGAGCACGCGCCCTCTGAACGAAGCCTGACGCGGAGGGCGGCCGACACCGCCGCCTCCTGGCCGCCGGTGGCGGGCCTCCTGCCGGCCGTTCGGCGTCTGGCCCACGCACGGCGCCGACCCGCCCGCGTCGGGGCCCGCCCGCTGCTCCGCTCCATCGGCCGCTACGCCCCTCCCCGCCACCTGCCGGACTCGTCGCGGCTCCCGGGGCTGCCCTGGCGTGCAAGTGAGCGCTCACCCCAGGGGCTTCATTCGTTGCTCGATGTTTCGATGGAACTGCGTCCAGCTCTTGTCCAACCCAATTGTGAGCGTTAACAATCAGGGGGCTCCTCTGGCCCCGCTCATGACGAGAGAGACCACATCGTGACCACACACACCCTTTCCGACCCCGCAGCCCGTCACCATCCCGAGGCGTGCACGATCGGAGTCGACTTCGGCACTCTTTCCGGGCGCGCCGTCGTGGTCAGGGTCCGGGACGGCGCCGAACTCGGTTCGTCGGTCCACGAGTACCGCCACGCCGTCATCGAGGACCACCTTCCCTCCACCGGAGCCCCCCTGCCCCCCGACTGGGCCCTGCAGCACCCCGAGGACTGGCGTGACGTCCTGCGTACCGCCGTTCCGGCGGCGCTCGCCGACGCCGGAGTCGATCCGGCCCGCGTCATCGGCATCGCCACCGACTTCACGGCCTGCACGGTCCTGCCGACCACCCCGGACGGCATCCCCCTAGCCCTGACGCCCGAGTGGGCCGACCGCCCGCACGCCTGGCCCAAACTGTGGAAGCACCACGCGGCCCAGGTCCAGGCCGACCGTATCAACGCCCTCGCCCACGCACACGGCGAGAAGTGGATCGCACGGTACGGCGGCAAGATCTCCGCCGAGTGGCAGTACGCGAAGGCCCTGCAGGTCCTGGAGGAGGACCCCGCCGTCTACGCCGCCTGCGCCCGCTGGATCGAGGCGGCCGACTGGATCGTCTGGCAGCTGACCGGCACCGAATCCCGCAACACCTGCACCGCCGGCTACAAGGGAATCCACCAGGACGGGGCCTACCCCTCGCCCGACTTCCTCGCCCGCCTCCATCCGGACTTCGCCGATTTCCCCGCCACCCGCCTGGAGCACCCGCTGTCCCCACTGGGTTCCCGCGTCGGCACCCTGAGCAGCCGGGCCGCGCACTGGACCGGCTTGCCCGAAGACATCGCCGTCGCCGCCGGCAACGTCGACGCCCACGTCGCCGCACCTGCAGCGGGCGCCGTGGAGAACGGCCGGATGCTCGCCATCATGGGCACCTCCACCTGCCACGTCCTCAACGGCACCGCCCTCGCCGAGGTCCCCGGCATCTGCGGGGTCGTCGACGGCGGCATCGTCGAGGGCGCCTACGGATACGAGGCCGGCCAGAGCGCGGTCGGCGACATCTTCGCCTGGTGGCTCCGCCAGGGCGTCCCGGACCACTACCGCGCCGAGGCCGAGGCATCGGGCGAGAACCTGCACCAGCTCCTGACCCGCAAGGCCGCAGACCAGCCGGTCGGCGCGCACGGTCTGATCGCCCTGGACTGGATGAACGGCAACCGTTCCCCTCTGGTCGACCACCACCTCTCCGGAGTCATCGCCGGCCTCACCCTCGACACCCGGCCCGAAGACGTCTACCGGGCTCTGCTCGAATCCACCGCCTACGGCACCCGGGTGATCGTCGAGACCTTCGAGGGCGGCGGGATCCCCGTCGAGGAGTTCATCGTCACCGGAGGACTGAAGAAGAACGCGCTGCTCATGCAGATCTACGCCGACGTGCTCCGGCGCCCCGTCTCCGTCGGCACATCCGAACAGGGGCCGGCGCTCGGCTCGGCCATTCACGCCGCCGTCGCCGCGGGCGCCTACCCCGACGTCCGGTCAGCCGCCTCCGTCATGGGAAGCGTCCAGCGCCACGCGTACGTGCCCGACCCCGCACGGGCCGACGCCTACGACGCGCTGTTCGGCGAGTACCGCGCCCTGCACGAGCACTTCGGCACCGGCGCGGACCTCCTCCTGCACCGCCTGCGACGGATCCGCAACACCGCACGCGTCGCCACCACCGGCTGACCGGGAAGCTTCCCCGCCCCCAGCCTCCATCGGCCCGACCTCCCCGCCCCCGCACCTCCGAGGAGCACACCCGACATGACGCTCGCCCAGCCCGACCGCGAGATCTGGTTTCTCACCGGCAGCCAGGCGCTCTACGGCGACGACACCCTGGCCCAGGTCGCCGACCAATCCCGCGCCATCTGTGACACCCTCGCCGGCCAGCCCCAGATGACCGTCCGCCTCGTGTGGAAGCCGGTCCTCACCGACGCGGCCGCCATCCGCGCGGTCTGCCTGGAAGCCAACGCCGACGACCGGTGCATCGGCCTGATCGCCTGGATGCACACCTTCTCCCCGGCCAAGATGTGGATCGCCGGCCTCGACGCCCTGAGCAAGCCCTTGCTGCATCTGCACACCCAGGCCAACCGCCGACTTCCCTGGTCCACCATCGACATGGACTTCATGAACCTGAACCAGGCCGCCCACGGCGACCGCGAGTTCGGCTTCGTCCAGACCCGCCTCGGTGTCCCGCGCAAGACCGTGGCCGGCCACGTCTCCACTCCCGACGTCGTCGACCGCATCGCCGGCTGGGCCCGCGCCGCCCTCGGCCGCTCCGAACTCACCACCCTCAAACTCGCCCGGTTCGGCGACAACATGCGCGACGTCGCCGTCACCGAGGGGGACAAGGTCGAGGCGCAGCTGCGGTTCGGGGTATCGGTCAACACCTACGGCGTCAACGACCTCGTCGCCGCGGTCGAAGCCGCCCCCGAGGACACCGTCTCCGCCCTCGTCAAGGAGTACCAGGACCTCTACGCCCTCGCGCCCGAGCTGCGGCCCGGCGGTGAGCGCCACGACTCCCTGCGCTACGCCGCCCGCATCGAAGCCGGTCTGCGTACCTTCCTCACGGAAGGCGGGTTCCGCGCCTTCACCACCAACTTCGAGGACCTCGGGGGCCTGCGCCAGCTGCCCGGGCTCGCCGTGCAGCGCCTGATGGCGGACGGTTACGGCTTCGGTGGCGAAGGAGACTGGAAGACCTCCACCCTGCTGCGCACACTGAAGGCGATGGCCCACGGCCTGCCCGGCGGCACCTCCTTCATGGAGGACTACACCTACGACCTCACGCCCGGCCAGGAACTCATCCTCGGCGCCCACATGCTCGAGGTCTGCCCCTCGCTCACGACGGCGACGCCCACCTGCGAGATCCATCCGCTCGGCATCGGCGGACGCGAGGACCCGGTCCGCCTCGTCTTCGACGCGGATCCCGGTCCGGCCGTCGTCGTCGGTCTCGCCGACATGGGCGACCGGTTCCGCCTCGTCGCCAACCGCATCGACGTCGTCGCCCCGCCCGAGCCGCTGCCCCGGCTCCCCGTCGCCCGAGCCGTCTGGCAGCCCCGCCCCGACCTGCGCACCTCCACCGAGGCATGGCTGACGGCAGGAGCACCGCACCACACCGTCCTGACCACCGCTCTCGGCGGCGAGGAGCTCGAAGACCTCGCCGAGATGCTGCGGACCGAACTCGCCGTCATCGACGAGGACACCACCGTCCGGCGCTTCTCGCGCGAGCTGCGCTGGAACCAGGCGTACCACCGTCTGGCCCAGAGCCTGTGAACACCCCCGCCGCCACCTCCACCCCCACCAGGACGGAGCCCTCCGTGAGCACCGCCGTTTCCAAGGAACTGCGCCGAGAGGTACTGGAGGCCAACCTCCGTATCCCCCGAGCCGGCCTGGCCACCCTCACCTGGGGCAACGTGAGCGGTGTGGACCGAAAGGCCGGCGTCTTCGTCATCAAGCCCTCGGGTGTGGCCTACGACGTACTGAGCGAGGAGGACCTGGTCGTCGTCTCCCTGTCCGACGGGAGCGTCGTGGAAGGCCACCTGCGACCGTCCACCGACACGGAGACACACCGGAGCCTCTACCTGGCCTTCCCCTCCATCGGAGGCGTGACCCACACGCACTCCACCCACGCCGTCGCCTTCGCCCAGGCCCGACGTCCGATACCGGTGCTCGGCACGACCCACGCGGACACCTTCAACGGACCCGTCCCCGTCACCGCGGCCCTCACCCCCCAGCAGTGCGCCACGGACTACGAGTACAACACGGGCCAGGTCATCGTGGACCTGCTGGACCGTGACGACACTCGGGCCCAGAAGGTCCCCGGCGCGCTGGTCGCCCATCACGGCCCCTTCACCTGGGGCGCCGACGCCACCACGTCCCTGGAACACGCCATCATCTGCGAGGCGGTGGCCGAGATGGCCCTCCACACCATCGCCCTGGGCACGGTCGAACCCCCGCAGCACGTCCTGGACCGCCACTTCACACGCAAGCACGGCCCGGACGCCTACTACGGAAACCCTCCCTCTGTCTGACCACACCGTCCCGGCCGCGGCGCGCACCCACCGGGCGCGCCGCGCCTGTCCCTCGGACCGAGGTGGACCACGACGAAGGGGAGCCAGGACGGTCCTGGCTCCCCTTCATGGTGCGGGCGTCATCGCCGCCTCGGCGGGCACCGGCTCTGCCGCGACGAGCATGCCGGTCGAGGGTCGCTGCCGCCACGACGGCGAACCGGGACCACCAGCGATGTCTACGCACAGGGGTGGGGGAAGCCGCAACGTGTGTCCTCATCGCGGTTTCCCCTTTCGCTGGGGAAGGTCAGGTGCGGGTCCAGCGCTGGTTGCTGCCGTTCCAGCACGAGTAGAGCTGGATCAGGGTGCCGTTGGCGGTGCCGTTGGCGGTGCCGTTGGCGGTGCCGTTGGCGGTGGCGTCGAGGCAGAGGCCGGACTGGACGCCGACGATGGAACCGTCGGAGTTGAGGCGCCACTTCTGGTTGTCGCCACCCCAGCAGCTGTAGATCTGGACCTTCGCGCCGTTGCCGGTGCCGGCGGCGTCCAGGCATTTGTCGCCGTAGACCCTGAGCTCACCCCCGGCGGTGTAGGTCCACTGCTGGTTGGTGCGGTTGTTGCAGTCCCACAGCTGGAGCTGGGTGCCGTCGGTTGTGCTGGATCCGGGCACGTCCAGACAACGGCCCGACGCGACGCCCTTGATCTGTCCGGAGCCGGGGGAGGGAGTCGGAGTGGGTGTGGGGGAGGCGGCGTTGAGCGCGTTGAGGACGGAGGTGTAGGCGGGCTTCTTGCTGCCGTCGCCGTTGAACAGCAGCGGCGTGTGCTCTGCTCGCCACGAGTCGGTATCGCGCACACCCCAGACGGTGATGCCGACGCAGCGTGGGACGGCCAGGCAGTCGTTGGTCACGTTGGCGTAGGTGGTGGCTGAGGCGCCCTGGATGTCGAGTTCGGTGATGGCCACGTCGACGCCGAGGGCGGCGAAGTTCTGGAGGGTGGTGCGGAAGTTGCTGTTGTAGGGGCTGTCGCTGTTGAAGTGTGACTGGAAGCCGACGCAGTCGATGGGCACACCGCGCTGCTTGAAGTCCCGGACCATGGCGTACATGGCCTGGGTCTTGGCCCAGGTCCAGTTCTCGACGTTGTAGTCGTTGTAGCAGAGCTTGGCGGCCGGGTCGGCGGCGCGTGCGGTGCGGAAGGCGACCTCGATCCAGTCGTTGCCGGTGCGCTGCAGGTTGGAGTCGCGCCGGGCTCCCGAGGTGCCGTCGACGAATGCCTCGTTCACGACGTCCCACTGGCCGATCTTGCCCTTGTAGTGGGCCATCACACCGTTGATGTGGTTTGTCATGGCCTGGCGCAGCGTGCTGCCGCTGAGGTTCTGCATCCAGGCGGGCTGCTGGGAGTGCCAGGCCAGGGTGTGGCCGCGCACCTGCTTGCCGTTCTGTACCGCCCAGTTGTAAACGCGGTCACCGGCGGTGAAGTTGAACTGGCCCTGCTGGGGTTCGGTGGCGTCGATCTTCATCTCGTTCTCGGCTGTCACCGAGTTGAACTCGCGGCTCGCGATCGTCGTGTACGTCGAGTCGTTGAGCCTTCCCGAGGCGATGGCGGTGCCGAAGTATCGGCCGCTCTGCGCCGCCGCGCTGCCGAGCGTGCTCTCGGCGGCGTGTGAGCTCAGCGGCGCCACCAGCACGGTGGCGGAGCCGAGGACGCCGACGACCAGCGCCGCATACAGGCCGCCGATTTTCCGGCGGACGGTGGACGGATAAATGGTGGGTGAACGCATTATTGAACCTCCAGGACAGAAATCACGGAAGGATTCGAGTGCGGCAGAAGGAATCTGCGTCTGCGGCGTCCGCGCCATGGGAAAAGGGCGCGCACCGCCAGGGCGTAATGATTCAAGGCCGGCACCGTGGCGCGCGGGCAATGGAGCGAAGCAGCCTCGGGACTCAGTGTGGAAACACTGCAGGGACATGTCAAGAGTTTCGAAAGGGTTTCGAGAGTACGGTCCTTCGAGGTGATCCGGTAGATATTTTTGGGAGCCCGCTCCGTATCGAAAGCCTTTCGATACGGAACGCCCCTGATCTGCGCCTACCGAAGAGCGTGGAGGTGAAAGCGATGTCGCTGTCGGCGTAGTGTTCGCCGGATTTGATCAGAGACCCTGCGGAGGAATCCCTCATGAATGAGTGATTCCCTCGGATCGCATCTCTGAGGTGTTGATATCCGTCGCCCCCGAGCGGCCGATCCGTTGAATCCGGGAGCGCGATCGCACACGTGATCCGCATATGCGTTCCAACGGCTCGACACTTTCCTGCGCGTCGGCCAGGAGTGCATCGCCGTGATGTACGGGAAGGCGGGTGACCGGCCCGAGCGCGCGCACGCACGCACCCACCGGGCGTGGCGGGATGCCGAGTGGGCCGCCGTACGAGTCGACCACCGTTGCCGGGATGATTCGAGGGCCGGGCGGAGAGCCCGGAGGGCTCCTGTCACCGACAGACGGCGGACGCCGTCCGCTCCCTGCTCGCGGGCGGCATCACGCGGCGGGCGCCTCCCGTCGGCGTCGCGGCTCCCCAGACGGTTCCCGCCGGTGCGGATACGTGATGTCGAACCATGCGAAGTGGGCTTGGCTGGTGGACGGGAGGCCGTTGGACGTGGCGTAGACGCCGAGCTGGACGCTGGTGAACAGCGGAGTGAGGAAGGTGGCTTCGACGGCGGCCAGGTCCTGCCAGGCGCCGTCGGGTGCCGCGTAGAGGAAGGTGTGGCTGAAGCCGCGGATGCGGACTCCCAGACGAAGGGGGCCCGGGCGGACGGGAATGCCGGCCAGGACGTCAGGCCCGTGACGGAGGCTGAGTCCTTCCGTGGTGCGAAGGAGGAGGAGGTGGGCGTCGTCGTCGAGGACTACGGCGAGGCCGGCCTGTTCGCCCGGTGCGGCGGGGGTGAAGTGCAGTTCGGTGGACACGTCGCAGTCGTGTTGTTCCTGGGGGCGGGCCAGGAGGGACGGGACGGTGCGTTCGCCGAGGCGTTCGGGGCGGAGCTGGAGGCGGAGCCCGTCGCCGGTGGTCCAGAACGGCGCGCGTGGGGTGCGCAGGGTGCTCCAGTCGGCGGAGAGGGCTGCGAAGTCGTCGTGGAGACGGCGGCGAGGGCTCGTGTGGCCGACCGGGGAGAAGACCGGCCAGCCGTCGCTCCAGGTGACCCTGCTGAGGAAGGTCTCGCGGCCGATGGCGGAGCCCGGGCGGACGCCCAGGAGGACGGCCCGCCAGTTGCCGTACGGGGTCTGGACGAGGTCGGCGTGCCCGGTGCAGGTGACCGGGCCCGTGGCGGGAGGCAGCACCGGGTTTCCGGGGGCGCTCTCGTACGGGCCGGTCACGTGGTCGGCGCGGGCGGCCACCACACTGTGGTCCACATCGGTGCCGCCCTCCGCGGTGAGCAGGAGATAGGTGCCGTCGATCTTGTAGAGGTGCGGAGCCTCCGACCACCGGGCGCCCGGACGGCTTCCCGACCACAGGACGTACTCGGGTCCCGTCAGCCGTCGCTCCCGGGGAAGGTACTCACGCATCCAGATCTCGGTGCGGCCGGCGGCCTCGTCCAGGACGCGGGCGGCGGTGAACCAGGCACGGCCGTCGCCGTCCTCCGGCCCGTCGTCGAAGAACAGCGACGGGTCGAAACCCTCGCCCTCCAGTCGCTGCGGCTCCGACCACGGTCCCGCCGGGTCGGTCGCCGTGACGACGAAATGGCCGGGGCCGTCCATCAGCGTGCAGACGAGATGGAAGACCCCTTCATGGTGCCTGATCGTGGGTGCGAACAGGCCGCGTGAGGGCTCACACCCGTCGAGATCGAGCTGGGACGGCCGGTCGAGCGCGGAGCCGAGACGCCGCCAGTTCACGAGATCGCGGCTGTGGAACAGGGGAAGGCCGGGGAACCATTCGAAGCTGGACGTCACCAGGTAGTAGTCCGATCCCACCCGGCAGACGGACGGATCGGGCCGGAACCCGGGCAGCACGGGATCACCGAACGACGTGCTCATGGAACCGGGACGATCTCGACCGGTACGGACAGCACGCGGTCGACCGCCGGGTGACGCACGGGGCCGTGCAGAGTGAAGGAGCCCTGGAGCGGAAGATCGCCGCTGGACCGTCCGACGGCCACCCCGATTTCTCCGGGCTCCACCCTTCTGCGCAGGTCGAGTCCGGTGAACGAGGTCCGGTCGGCATGGACGGAGAAGGTGACCCGGGCGGCCGCGCCGGGCTGCAGCTCGACTCTGCCGAATCCGGCGAGCCACCTCTCCGGCCGGACGACGGAGGCCTCGGGGTCCGAGAGGTACAGCTGGACCACCTCGGTCCCGGCCACTTCTCCGACGTTGCGGACGGTGACCGAGACGGCGACGACCCCGTCCGTCGCGGCGACGGGTTCCACCGAGAGATCCGAACAGGTGAAGCTGGTCCAGCTCAGCCCGTGTCCGAAAGGGAACAGGGGGGTCGGGTCCACCGAGCTCCAGTCGGTGTGTCCGCCGAGCCTCGGGTGCAGGTAGGTGCCGGGCTGGCCGCCGACGCGGCGGGGGATGGAGACGGGCAGCCGCCCGGAGGGTTCCGCGGCCCCGCTGATGATCCGGGCCAGCGCCGTCCCGCCTTCCTCGCCGGGAAAGAACGCCTGGATCACGGCCGATGCGCGTTCGGCCAGCGAGCCGAGCGCGTAAGGCCGTCCGGAGACGATGACCAGGACGGTCGGCACTCCGGAGTCGAGGACGGTGGAGGCGAGGGCGGCCTGGTCGTCGGGCAGGTCGAGGGTCTCGGCGTCGCAGCCCTCTCCCGAGGTGCCCCGGCCGAACATGCCGGCCCGGTCCCCGAGGATCAGCACGTTCACCTCCGGATCGTCCGCGGTGACCGTGAACCCGGCGGCGGTGAGGGCCTCGCCGAGCGTCGGGATCTCCAGCCCCGGGTCGCCGGGCGGCGCGACGTGGTTGGGGAAGGAGTAACACCCGAGGAAGGACTGGGGGTCGTCGGCGTACGGCCCGCTGATGGCGACGCGGCACGGCCGCAGCGGCAGGGTGCCGTCGTTGTTGAGCAGCACGGTGGACCGTTCGGCCAGGAGCCTGGCCAGTGCCCGGTTCTCCGGCGGGTCGAGGTCGACCGGCTCCGGCTTGACGGGTTCCCAGTCGGGGTCGAGCAGACCGAGTTCGGCCTTCTGCAGCAGGACCCGTTCTGCGGCGCGGTCGATGAGTGCTTCGGGCATGCTTCCTGCTCGCACCAGTTCGGTCAGCGGCTCGCCGTAGCAGCGGGCCGTCGGCAGCTCGACGTCGATCCCGGCGGTCAAAGCCAGCGCGCCGGCCCCGCCGCGCGATCCGGTGACGCCGTGCCGGGTCTCCAGGAAGGAGACGGCGTAGTAGTCGGCGACGACGACACCGCCGAAACCGAGCTCACCCCTCAGCAGGTCGGTCAGCAGTCGCTCGTCGGCGGCCGCCGGGACGCCGTCCACGTCGGTGTAGCTGTTCATCACCGACCGGGCGCCTCCCTCGCGCAGCGCCCGTACGAAGGGCTCGACCAGCACGTCGGCGAACTCGCGGGGCCCCGAGGCGACGGGGGCCATGTTCCGGCCGCCGCGCGAGGCAGAGTACCCGGCGAAGTGCTTGAGCGTCGCCACGATGCCGGCGCCTTCCAGGCCCTGCACGTAGGCCGTGCCGATCGCTCCGACGAGGTAGGGGTCCTCGCCGATGCACTCCTCGGTCCTGCCCCACCGGTAGTCGCGGACCACGTCGAGCACCGGAGCCAGCCCTTGGTGGACGCCGACCCGCCGCATCCCGGCGCCGATGGCGGCGGCCATTCGGCGTACGAGCCCGGGATCGAAGGACGCGCCCCAGGCCAGTGGGCCGGGGAAGACCGTCGCGCCGAACGTCATGAATCCGGTCAGGCATTCCTCGTGAGCGACCGCCGGGATCCCGAACCGACCGGATCCGGTCACCTGCCGCTGGAGCGAGGCGAGCCGCTCCATTCCGGCTTCCGCGGTGACCGGGGCGGTGCCGTACACCCGGGTGAGCTGGCCGAGCCCGTGGGCGACGATGTCGTCGAGGCCGGGCGCGGACTCACCGGAGTCGTCCTCCATCGGCGCGACAGGTGCTCCAGGATCCGAGGGCAACGCCCAGAAGCCGGCGAGTTGACCCGCCTTCTCCTCCAGCGTCATCCGTCCAAGCAGGTCGGCGACGCGCACGGACGCGGGGAGGAGGGGGTCACGCCAGGGCTCGTTCAAGGGGTTCTCCTAGGGACGAGGCGGGGCGGTGGAGAGCCGGACCTTGAGCTCGGTCGAGAGCTCCATCCGGGGGCTGACCAGGGGCTGGCCGTCCAGAAGCTGGAACAGTGTGCGGGCGGCGACCCGGCCCATCTCCTCCAGCGGCTGGCGCACCGTCGTCAGCGGCGGTGACAGCCAGTCGCACATCGGCAGGTCGTCGAAGCCGACCACGCTGAGGTCCTGCGGGATGCTCAGTCCGCCCTGCCGGGCGGCTTCGTAGACGCCCATCGCCTGCTGGTCGCTACCGGCGAAGACGGCGGTCGGCGGCTCGGGCAGGGCGAGCAGCTCCCGGGCACACCGGAATCCGCCCTCGTGCTGGAAGTCGCCGAACCGGATCAGGTCGCGGTCGACCTCGATCCCGGCCCGCTCCAGGGCGGCCCGGTACCCGTCGATGCGGGCCTGGCTGCAGAGCATCTCCTTGCGTCCGCCGATCGTGGCGATCCGACGGTGCCCCAGCTCCAGCAGGTGTTCGGTGGCGGCGAGGCCGCCGGCCCAGTTGGTCGCTCCGATGCTCGGCACGCCGTTGCCCGGCAGGTCGATCGGGTCGATGACGACCAGCGCCGCCCCGGCCCGCTCGACCTGGGCACGCTGGGCGTGGGTGACCGAGGCGGTGACAAGAATGACGCCGTCGCTGTGGTGCAGGGCCGGCAGCGCGGTCCAACTGGACGGTGCGGCCTCGCCCGGAGGGACGAGCGACACGACGGTGCCGACGCTCCGCTGGGCGCACTCGGCCTCGACGCCGCGCAGTATCTCCACCGCCCACGCGCTGTCCAGACCACCGATGATCAGGTCGACGAGACCCGATCTGCGGGCTCTGCCCTGCCGGCCGGGCGGGAGGTAGTTGTGAGCCTGCACCAAACCCTCGATCCGCTCGCGCGTCGAGGGTGCGACATCGGAGCGGCCGTTGATCACCTTGGACACGGTGGCCTGGGAAACCCCTGCTTCCGCGGCGATGACGGCCAGGGTCGGGCGCTGCTCGCTCAACTTCTCTCCTCTGCGCGTACGCCTTCGGCCGACGATAGGTATCGCAAACTTTCGACGAGTTTCCGGGTGGCCCGACCTGCTTGTCAACCCTGCGAACAGTCGCTGTTCGTAGATAAATCGGCGCGAGGTCTTGACCGATAAGCCTCACGTTCCTAGTTTGTGGCAGCGCAGAATTCGAGAGTATTTCGAAACATTTTCGGGCACGAACCGGCATTCCCCACCCCGGAGGTCCCATGGCCAGCACCCTCCCGAGCCGACGAAGCTTCCTGGCGCTCTCGGGCTTGACCGCCCTGTCCGTCTCCCTGACCGCGGCCTGCGGGGCCGACGAATCCGGTGGCGAGCCGGCGGCCGACGGCAAGGTGTCCTTCGCGTGGTGGAACATCGCCACGACCGAACCCGGCAAGTCTCTCTTCCCGCAGATCTCCGCGGCGTTCACGTCCGCTCACCCGAACATCGTGATCAACACGACCTCGTTGGAGAACGAGGCGTTCAAGTCCAAGCTGACCGCCACCACCTCCTCGGGCAAGCTCCCCGACGTCTTCCAGACCTGGGGCGGCGGCGTGCTGCAGCAGCAGGTCGACGCGGGGCTGGTCGAGGACCTCACCGACATCTTCGACTGGTCGTCCGAGCTCACCCCGGTCTCGCTGCAGGCGTATCAGTTCGAGGGCCGGACCTACGGGGTGCCCTACGACATCGGCATGGTCGGCTTCTGGTACAACAAGAAGCTCTTCGCCAAGGCCGGGATCACCGCCCCGCCGGCCACCTGGGCCGAGCTCCTCGAAGACGTCAGGAAGCTCAAGGCGGCGGGCATCACCCCGATCGCCCTCGCGGGCAAGGAGAAATGGCCGGGCCACTATTACTGGGCCTACCTCGCGATGCGCGTCGCCGGTCTCCCCGCGCTGCAGCAGGCGGCGACCACCAAGGATTTCACCGGCGCCGGCTTCGTCCAGGCGGGCGTCCACCTCAAGGAGCTGGTCGACCTCCAGCCGTTCCAGACGGCCTTCCTGGGGGCCGGCTACGCCACCCCCGGAGGGCAGGCCGCGACCATGGGCAACGGCAAGGCCGCCATGGAGCTGATGGGGCAGTGGGGACCGTCGGTGCAGAAGGACGCGGGCGCCGACCTCGGAGCGGACCTGGGCTTCTTCCCCTTCCCGACGGTCGACGGCGGTGTCGGCCTGGCCACCGAGGTGTTCGGCGGCGGCGGCGGCTTCGCGCTGCGCAAGGGTGCCCCGAAGGAGGCGCTGGACTTCCTGAGGTTCTTCGTCCTGGAGAACGAGTCCAAGCTGCTGGCCTCCAACGGTTACCTGCCGGTGGTCAAGGGCGCGGAGAGCCAGCTCACCGACGCCAACAAGAAGGTGGTGGCCGACAGCCTGGTCAAGGCGACGGGCTTCCAGCTCTTCCTCGACCAGGCCTATCCGCCGGCGGTCGGCCAGGAAGTCAACGACAGCGTCGCCGACCTCATCGCGGGCAGGAAGACGCCCGAACAGGTCACCACCTCGATCACCGAGGCTGCGAAGAGTGCCTAGCTCCGTGTCCACCCTGACCAAGGAGCGGACGGAGGGCGTCGTGCCGGTGCGCCCGCCGACCCCGGCCCGGTCGCTCCTGCGCGGCTGGGGAGAATGGGCTTCGGTCGCCTGGTTCCTCGTCCCCGCTCTGGTCCTCTTCCTCGTCTTCGTCCTCGCCCCGATCGTCGTCGCCGTCTTCACCGGCTTCTTCAAGTGGGGCGGGATCGGCCCCATGGACGACTTCGTCGGCTTCGCCAACTACGCCAAGCTTTTCGACGACCAGGTCTTCCTCGGCGATCTGGGGCGCGGGCTGTACCTGATCGTCCTGTCGATCACGGTCCAGCTGCCGTTCGCCCTGTTCACCGCGGTCCTGCTCAACCAGAGGCTCCGCGGCCGGGCCGTCTACCGGATGCTGTTCTTCGCGCCGTACATCCTGTCCGAGGTGGTCACGGCGGTCCTCTTCACGATGATCTTCCTGCCCGGCGCCGGCATGGCCGACCATCTCGCCGGCCTCCTGGGCCTGGATGGGCTGCAGGGCAAGTGGCTCGCCGACCCCTCGACGGTCATGCCGACCCTCTTCGTGGTCATGATCTGGAAGTACTTCGGCTTCCACATGATGCTCTTCCTCGCCGGGCTGCAGGGCATCCCGGCCGAGATCCTCGAGGCCGCCTCCATCGACGGCGCCGGCGCCTGGCAGCGCTTCCGGCACGTGACGCTGCCGCTGCTCGGCCCGACGATCCGGATCAGCGTCTTCCTTTCGATCATCGGGTCCATCCAGCTCTTCGACCTCGTCTGGGTCATGACCGCGGGCGGACCCAACCACTCCTCCGAGACCATGGCGATCGCGATGTTCCAGTTCGGGTTCAAGCGGTATCAGGTCGGCTACGCCAGCGCGATCAGCGTGGTCCTGTTCGTGATCAGCCTGGTCTTCTCCCTCTTCTACCAGCGCTACGTGCTCCGCCGTGACCTGAGCGGGGCCGTCACCACAGGAGGCGGCCGATGAACGCCCGCGGGACGGCACGCGGCCTTTCGCTGCACGCCGTGGTCTGGCTGATCGCCGCGTTCGTCGTCGTACCGCTGATCTACGCGGTGATCTCCGGGTTCAAGAGCACCGGCGAACTCACGACGAACCCGTTCGGCCTGCCGGAGCAGTGGAAGGCCGCCAACTACACCGGCATTCTCGGCGACGGGACGTTCTGGCGGCAGATCGCCAACAGTGCGGGCATCGCGGTCGGCACGACGTTCTGCACGGTGGCGGCCGCCGCGATGGCGGCGTTCGTGCTGGCCCGCTACGCCTTCCGGGGCAGGGAGCTGTTCTACACGCTGTTCACGATCGGGCTGATGTTCCCGTTCGCGGTGGCCGTCCTGCCGCTCTTCCTCATGCTGCGCACCTTCGGCCTGCTCGACAACCCGCTCGGGGTGATCCTCCCGCAGGCGGCCTTCGGGCTCCCCATGACGATCGTCATTCTGCGCGGCTTCTTCCGGACCATCCCGGCGGAGATCGAGGAGGCCGCCACCATGGACGGCTGCGGCAAGTTCCGCTTCTTCTGGAAGATCCTGCTGCCGATGGCGCGTCCGGCGCTCGGCACGGTCTCGGTACTGTCGGTCGTCGCGAGCTGGAACAACTTCTTTCTGCCGCTGCTGGTGTTCAACGACCCGAAATGGCAGACGATCCCGGTCGGCGTCCAGCAGTTCCAGGGCCAGTACTCGACCGACTACGCGCTCGTCCTCGCCTACATCGTGCTCGCCATGGTCCCCGCCCTCGCCTTCTACGCCGTCGCCGAGCGCCAGCTGATCGGCGGCCTCACCGCGGGCGCCACCAAGGGCTGACCCGTCCCGCGTGACCTCCACCCCCGAGGAGACCCTGTGAAACGCCTGACCGCCCTGACAGTCGTCATGATGTTAGCGCTCACATCACAGGCCGCGGCCGACCCCGCGCGACCCCCGGCCCACCCCCCGCGCGCCGGCATCGACTTCCGGGCCGAACTCCAGCCCATCGACGGATTCGGCTTCTCTATGGCCTTCCAGCGGGCCGACCTGCTGCACGGCGCGCGCGGCCTCAGCCCTGCCAAGCAGCGCGAGGTGCTCGACCTGCTGCTCAGCAGAGAGAAGGGCGCGGGCCTCTCGATCCTGCGCCTGGGCATCGGGTCGTCGACCGACAGGGTCTACGACCACATGCCGACGATCCTGCCGGCCGATCCCGGCGGTCCGGACGCCATCCCGAAGTACGTCTGGGACGGATGGGACGGCAGCCAGGTCTGGCTCGCCAAGGAGGCCAAGGCGTACGGCGTCGAACGGTTCTTCGCCGATGCCTGGAGCGCCCCGGCCTTCATGAAGACCAACGGCAGCGAGAACGACGGCGGCGAGCTCCTGCCCGAATGGCGTCAGGCCTACGCGAACTACCTCGTCCAGTACGCGAAGTTCTACCAGCAGGAAGGCATCAGGATCACCGACCTGGGGTTCACCAACGAACCCGACTGGACGGCGACTTACGCCTCGATGCGCTTCACCCCGCAGCAGGCCGTCGACTTCCTCAAGGTGCTCGGGCCGACCGTTCGCGCATCCGGACTGAAGACAGAGCTGGTCTGCTGCGACGCAGCGGGCTGGGACCGGCAGGTCGGCTACACCGAGGCCATCGAGGCGGACCCCGCGGCCGGCAAGGCCGTGCGGACCATCACCGGCCACCGCTACAGCGGTCCGACCTCGGTCCCGCAGCCCACCGACAAGCACGTGTGGATGTCGGAATGGTCGCCGGACGGCGCCACCTGGAACGAGAACTGGGACGACGGCAGCGGCTACGACGGTCTCACCGTCGCGGCCGACATCCAGAACACCCTGACCGTCGCCAACGCCTACGTCTACTGGACCGGCGCGTCCCTCGGCGCGACCCGGGGGCTCATCCAGCTCGCCAACCCCGGTGACGACTACCGGGTGTCCAAGCGGTACTGGGCGCTGGCCGCCTTCAGCCGGTTCATCCGCCCCGGGGCCGTCCGCGTGCCGGTCACGAACGCCGACCCGGCACTGCGGATCACGGCCTTCCGCAACACCGACGGCAGCCGCGTCATCGAGATCCTCAACACCGCGACCACCGAGACCTCCGCCGCCTTCACCCTTCGCGGCGGGCGCGACCGGCACCCCGACGCCTACGTCACCGACGAGACCCGCTCCATCACCCCGGCCGCCGTCGTCTCCACGCGCGGTACGACCCTCACGGCCACGCTCGCCCCCCGCGCGCTGACCACGATCGTCCTCGACTGAACCGCCCGGCACCCGAGGAGTCATCCATGTCCCTGTCCCGGCATCTCATCGCCCTGTCCGCCGCCGTCTGCCTCGCGGCGGGCCTCGCCGCCGCGCCCGCGACCGCCGAACCACGTCCCAGGACGCTCGCCGAACTGGCCAGGAAGCACCACAAGTACTTCGGCTCGGCCACCGACAACCCCGAGTTCACCGACGCCGCCTACCTGAAGCTCCTCGGCAGCGAATTCGGACAGACCACCCCCGGCAACGCCATGAAGTGGTACGCCACCGAACCCGAGCGCGGCGTCTTCGACTTCACGGCCGGCGACGAGGTCGTGGCCTTCGCCAAATCCCACCACCAGAAGGTCCGCGGCCACACCCTCGTCTGGCACAGCCAGCTCCCCGCCTGGCTCACCGAACGCAGCTGGACCGCCGAAGAGCTGCGCGCCGTCCTCAAGAACCACATCCAGACGGTGGTCCGGCACTACAAGGGCCAGGTGATCCACTGGGACGTCGTCAACGAGGCGTTCAACGAGGACGGAACCTACCGCGAGTCGCTCTTCTACAAGACGCTCGGCCCCGGCTACATCGCCGACGCACTGCGCTGGGCCCACGAGGCCGACCGGCACGCCAAGCTGTACCTCAACGACTACAACGTCGACGGAATCGGCCCCAAGAGCGACGCCTACTACACCCTGATCAAGCAGCTGAAGGCCGACGGCGTCCCGGTGGAGGGCTTCGGCATCCAGGGCCATCTGGCGCTCCAGTACGGCTTCCCCGCCGACGCCCGGCAGAACATGCAGCGCTTCGCCGACCTCGGAGTCGAGGTCGCGATCACCGAGCTCGACATCCGGATGAACCTGCCGGCGACCCCGGAGAAGCTCGCCACCCAGGCCACCTGGTACGCGGACTACGTCAAGGCCTGCCTGGCGGTCAGGAAATGCGTCGGCATCACCATCTGGGACTACACGGACAAGTACTCGTGGATCCCCTCCGTCTTCCCCGGCGAGGGCGCCGCGCTGCCCTACGACGAGGACCTGATGCCCAAGCCGGCCTACCACTCGATCAGGGAGGTGCTGGGCGGATGATCAGAACGGCGATCGTCGGAACGGGCGGGATCGCCGGCATCTGCCACGTTCCCGCCCTCCGGGCGCAGGCGCACCGGGCCGAGATCGTGGCGGTCGTCGACGTGGACGCCGCGCGCGCCGAGGCGTTCGCGGCCGAGCACGGCATCCCCGCGGTCCATGCCGACCTGCACACGATGCTCGGGGAGCAGCGCCCGGACATCGTGCACCTGTGCACGCCGCCGTACCTGCACGCCGAACAGGCCGTGACCTGCCTGGAGTCGGGAGCGTGGGTGTGGTGCGAGAAGCCGGTGGCCCTGTCGCTGGCCGAGCTCGACCGGATCCAAGCCGCCGAAGGCCCCGCCGCCGCGGGTGCGGTGTTCCAGCACAGGTACGGCTCGGGGGCCCCGTACCTGCGCGACCGGATCACGGCCGGGGCCCTGGGCCGTCCCCTCGTCGCGCAGTGCGTCACAGCGTGGTACCGCGACGACGCCTACTACGACGTGCCCTGGCGCGGCACCTGGCGGAGCGAGGGCGGTGGCCCGACGCTGGGCCACGGCATCCACCAGATGGATCTGATGCTCGAGGTGCTCGGCGAATGGGCCGAGGTACGCGCGATGGCCGGCCGCCTCGACCGCGACGTGCAGACCGAGGACGTGTCCGCGGCCCTGGTCCGGTTCGAGAACGGAGCCATCGCGACGGTCGTCAACAGCGTCCTCTCCCCTCGCGAGGAGAGTTACCTGCGGTTCGACCTCGCCGACGCCACGGTCGAGTTGCGGCATCTGTACGGCTACTCCAACGCGGACTGGACGTTCACCGCCAGGTCGTCCCGCGTGAAGTGGGAGCCGCCTGACGACCTGCCCAGCTCGCACGCCGCCCAGCTCGCGGCCTTCCTGGACGGCTACGAGGCGGGGATCCGGCCCGACCTCGGCAGGCCCACCATGGAACTGGTCACCGCCTTGTACAAGGCCGCGATCACCGGCCTGTCGGTCCGGCGCGGAGAGATCGACGCGGCCGACCCGTTCTACGGCTCACTCAACGGGGGACGCCCGGAGGTGTTCCGATGACGTTCGAACTCCTGGAGAACGAGGACTCGCTGATCGTCCGGGTTCGAGGCGTCGACCTCTTCCGCTACGTGCACCGGCCGGTCATGGATCCCTTCGAGGCGCCGAAGCCCTACCTGCATCCGGTGCGCACGCTCGCCGGCGACGTGGTCACCGGGTACCGGCCGCACGACCACCGCTGGCACAAGGGCGTCCAGATGACGGCGTCGTGGGTGTCGGGGCAGAACTTCTGGGGCGGCGGCACCTACCTGCGCGGCCGGGGCTACGTCGACCTGCCGAACCTCGGCACCATGCGCAGCCTCACCGTGTCCGCCGGAACGGGCCACGGCCGCGCCGTGATCACCGAGGATCTGGCCTGGCACACGATGTCGGGGGAGCACTGGATCGACGAGCGCCGCACGCTCACCGCACGTGACGTCGGGGCCGACTCCTGGACGCTGGAGGTCACCACCGCGCTGACCAACGTCCTCGACACCGCACTGGTGTTCGGCAGCCCGGGTACGCAGGGCAGAGAGCTCGCCGGATACTCCGGCCTGTTCTGGCGCGGCCCGCGCGACTTCACCGGCGGCGACGTGATCGGCCCCGCGATGGGCGAGAAGGGCGACTGGCTGGCCTTCATCGGCACGCACGACGAGGTCGACCGTGCCTCCACGCTCCTGTTCCTGGACGATCCGGACGCTCCCGGCCGCTGGTTCGTCCGCAGTGAGCCCATCCCCGCCGTCAACCCGTCCCTGTCGTTCGACGAGGAAGTGCCGCTGGCCCCGGGCGACACCCTGTCGCGCCGCTACCGGATCGTCGTGGCCGACGGCGCATGGACCTTTGCGCGCCTGTCCCGCCACGTCGCGGAACACTCGTGGTGACCCCGCTCCCCGGCGGCGTGGGGATCTCCGGGTTGACCGTGTACGAGTGGGAGGGCGCCGACGGGCTGTGCGGAGGCACGCCCCACATGCACCTCGTCTGCTCCGAAGCCTACGTCGTCATCAGCGGCGAGGGCAGCGTCCAGACCCTCACCACCACCGGCTTCGCGGACACCCCGCTGCGCCCCGGCGACGTCGTCTGGTTCACCCCCGGAACGATCCACCGCCTCGTCAACGCCGACGGCCTGCGCCTCCTGGTACTCATGCAGAACAGCGGACTCCCCGAGGCAGGTGACGCCGTCTTCACCTTCCCTGCGCCCGTGCTGGCCGATCCCGACGCCTACCAGGCGGCGGCCGCCCTGACCGGCGACCCCGCCGCGGCGGCGCGCCGCCGCCGCGACCTGGCACTCGAGGGATTCCTGGCCTTGCGCGAACGCGGGCTGCGGGAGTTCCACACGGCGGCCCACCGCCTGAAGAGCGAGCTGCTGGACGCCTGGTGGATCCGCTGGCGTGACGGACCGCTGGCGGCGGCCCTCACGACCGGCTGCCAACTGGAAGCGCTGAAGACCGGAGACCTCTCCCACCTCGATCACGGCGAAGTGTCGCGACTGGAGCGCCCGGAGGACCCGCTCTTCGGCATGTGCGGCCTCCGCCACCCTTATCCCGTCCCCGTCCCCGTCCCCGTCCCCGTCCTCCCGACGCGGCCGCTGCGCGGTTCGTCGGGGTCACCTCACCTCCGTCCCCCGAAGGAGCTCTTCTGATGAGATTTCGCCATCCACCCCTGGTCCTGGGTCTCGTACTCGCGGTCCTGTCGTCCTTGCTGCTTGGGGTCACTCTCCTCAGTGCCCCGCCCGCCGCCGCGGCGACCGTCGACACCAACGCCTGGTACACGCTGGTCAACCGCAACAGCGGCAAGGCCCTGGACGTCTACAACCTGGCGACCAGCGACGGCGCCCGCATCACCCAGTGGAGCAGGAACGACCAGAACCAGCAGCAGTGGCAGTTCGTCGCCTCCGGCGACGGCTACTACCGCATCAAGTCCCGCCACTCCGGCAAGGTCCTGGACGTCCACAACCTTTCCACCGCCAACGGCGGCCCGGTCGTCCAGTGGACCGACCTGAACGGCACCAACCAGCAGTGGCGGCTGGCCGACAGCGCGGACGGCTACGTGCGGCTCATCGCCCGCCACAGCAACAAGGCCCTCGAAGTACAGGGCGCCTCCATGGCCGACAACGCGAACGTCGTCCAGTACGACGACTGGGGCGGGGCCAACCAGCAGTGGCAGCTCGTCAAGGTCGCCGGTGGCAACCCCGGCACCTGTGCCCTTCCCTCGACGTACCGCTGGTCATCGACGGGCGCGCTGGCGCAGCCCAAGGCGGGATGGGCCTCGCTCAAGGACTTCACCGTCGCCCCCTACAACGGCAAGCATCTCGTCTATGCGACGACGCACGGCGCCGCGGGAACGGGAGCCGGTTGGGGTTCGATGAACTTCACCCCGTTCACCAACTGGTCGGAGATGGCCTCGGCCGGCCAGAACACGATGTCGAGTTCCGTCGTCGCGCCCACGCTCTTCTACTTCGCGCCGAAGAACATCTGGGTGCTCGCCTACCAGTGGGGCAGGACTGCCTTCTCCTACCGGACGTCGAGCGACCCCACCGACCCGAACGGCTGGTCGTCGGAGCAGGAGCTCTTCTCGGGAAGCATCGCCGGCTCGGGAACGGGGCCCATCGACCAGACGCTCATCGGCGACGGGACGAACATGTACCTGTTCTTCGCCGGTGACAACGGCAAGATCTACCGGGCCGGCATGCCGATCGGGAACTTCCCGGCCAGTTTCGGCGCGACCTCGACAGTCATCATGAGCGACACGACGAACAACCTGTTCGAAGCCCCGCAGGTCTACAAGCTCCAGGGCCAGGACCGCTACCTCATGATCGTCGAGGCGATCGGTTCGCAGGGCCGGTACTTCCGCTCGTTCACGGCCACCAGCCTGAACGGTTCATGGACACCCCAGGCCGCGACCGAGAGCAACCCCTTCGCCGGCAAGGCCAACAGCGGCGCCAACTGGACCAACGACATCAGCCATGGCGAGCTGATCCGCACCGGTGCCGATCAGACCTTCACGGTAGATCCCTGCAACCTGCGGTTCCTCTATCAGGGACGCGATCCCAACTCCGGCGGCGACTACGGGCAGTGGCCCTACCGGCCAGGTCTGCTGACGCTGCAGCGCTGACGACGAGGCACCGGCGTGGCGGGCTCGGCAGACGGCCGAGCCCGCCACGGCCGGACACCACTCCGCAGAATCGGCTCCCACCACGACGCCACGCAGCCCGCCCGCCCCGCGGACGTCGAGGTGGGCGTCGGACATCCTCCTCGGCGCGAAGGTGGGTGGGCGCCCCGAACTACGGCGGCAGCAGTTCGTACCACCCAGCGGCGCAGACTCGCCCCAGGGCCGCGAAACGGCTGTCGTGTACGCGAAGTCGTCCAGTCGCGCCGCTTACACGCAGTCCCACCTCTGAAGGTCCTGCGCCCCGGCGACCGGCCGGAACTCGAAGCCCACCTGGCCGACGCCGGCGTGCACGAGCTCTGGTCCATGGATCGCCAGCGTCCTCGACCGCCGTGTGCCGTGGCGGCCCTGGCGCTGTACGGCCGTGGACTATCGCGCCGCCACGGCCCCACAAAGCCTCAACCCCCGCCGTCGGCACCCCGACGTTGCGCCGGCACGGCGCGGTGCCACGAATCAGATCTTCTCGGAGGTCACTCGCGGGTGGTCGGTGGTGAGCATGGTGAGGTCCTCGACGTCGGACGTCAGGATCGTGACGCGGCCCGGCTGGGCGAGGGCTGTGGCACAGAGCATCGCGTCGATCGCGTACTTGTGGCCGTGCAAACCCGCCGCGCGCAGCAGAGCCGCTGCCGACTGGGCAAGGGTCTGAGTGACCGGCTCGACCCGCAGCCTGGACAGGGTCCATTTCAACGCGGCGTCATTGATCCTGGGGTGGATCACCTCGACGAGCACAGCAGCCGAAGTGATCACCGGAAGGTCGGCGTCGCGGGCGGCGGTGAGCCACTCGTGGACCTCGCGGTCGCGCTGAACGGCCTTGGCCAGGCCCTCGCTGTCCAGGATCAGGGCGCCGCTCACGCGGCCGCCCCGGCGTCGGAGGAGGCGCTGCCGGTGAGCTTGGCTCGCTTGGCGGCAACAGCTTCCGGGTCGGCGGGGCCGTGGGTCTTGTCGAAGTCGGCGATCAGCTCGTCCAGGTTGTCGCGCTCGATCTGCCGCTGCGCGGCCTTCTCCAGGTACGCGGAAACGCCTCGCTTGCCGACCCGCTCACGGATTGCTTGCAGGGTGCCGGCGGTCAGGGAGACCGAGATACCGCTGCTGGGGCCGTCGCCGGGAGGGAAGTCGGTGTCATCGTCAGCCATGACACAAGTATGGCATTTCGAATGCCATACTGCGAGATTCTCGGCGGCGCAGAGCCTGGGCGCCCTTCGGGTGTGCGTCAGAGGCGCACGAAGCGCCCGTAGTGCACGTAACGCACATTGATCTTGAGCCCGTTTTATGTCTCGCAAGCCGATGGCCTGCTGTTTTCTTCAACCTGTTTTGGCTTTACATGTTTGCGATGACGCACCACGTGGAGTGTGTGGCGATCCTTGAGCCCGCCGAAAAGGGCCGCTGACCTGGTGTTTCTCCGAGTGTGCGTGATGGGCGTTACGTGCGTTAGGTGCGATATCTTGACGCATATTCGACGCACGTGACGCACGTTTGACGCACGGACGGCGCGGTTTCTGGTGGGTCGTCATGCATGGTTCGAGGGTGTCGGCCGGGGCACTGGCGGGTGTGGAGGTGGCTGCCGCAGTGGGGTGATGAGGCCGGCTGCCGCGCGGTTGGCCGGCCCCGCCCCTTTGCTTCTCGGTCGTGATGTTCCGTGATCCTGGGGCGAGTGTCTGGCGGATGTCGTGTCAGTGGCCAGAGGGGCTCCAGTGCCCGAGGAAGGGCTTCAGGTCGTCGGCTCGTGGTTCGGGGATTGGGCAGCCGGGGTGGCGTGCTCAGCGGGTCGAGGCGCTCGACGGTGGCTGCCGCCCAGTCGATCCATGCCTCGGATTCGGCTCGAGCCTGCCCCGGTGGCATGGTCTCGACTCGCGTGCGAACGGCGCTCACGTACGCCGTTAGTTGGGTGGCGTGGCCCCATGCTGCTGCCTGCGCCTCGAAGTGCCTGACGCGGTACGCCTCGGCGTACTGGGTGCGGGCTTATTCCATGGAGGCTTACCTGAGGTTGCGCTTCTGGTGTGCCGCTTCGATCTCGCCGAGACGTCTGGGTTCGGCAGCTTCGCCGCGAAGGGTGACCTCCAGAGTGCCTGGCACGTTGTCTTGTAGGAGCTGGTCTCCCATCCGTCGGCGGGACACCCCACTGCCACCCCACTCAAGTACCGCGAGCTGACGTTCATTGGGCGGCCGTTCCAATGGTCCGCCCTCGACCTATGACCTACCTGACGGGGACGGATGGTGTCATTGATCGTGGGGCGTTATTTCCGGCCGGGGGTCCATTTCATGCCGAGTCGGTACGCGCGGGAGATCACGTCTTGGACTCCGGGACCGTCCGCCGGGGTGAACCATCGCACCTCGCGTCCGATGACGAGTTCGCCCTTCTGGCGCTTGATGAGCGCGATGGCGCACGCGTGTGCCTGCGGAGGGCATTCGTCCAGAACCACCCGGAAGCGGTCGCCGCGGTCGGAGGTCAGAGTCACCACCGCGTCGAGGCCGCGGAAGTCGCCGGACCCTGCATAGATGTAGGCGAAGAGCAGGAGTTTCTGGAACTCGGCCGGGTGGTCCAGGTTGATGACCAGGTTCTCTCCCGTCTCCCGGGCCCCGGTCCGGTCGTCCGTGTCGAGCGCGACGTAGGGGAAGCGGTCCACCGCGCCGAAGGCGTTGCCCAGGGCCTGGACCACGGTCTTGGAGCCGTCAGTGCAGCGGATCATGCAGCCGAGGTCGAGATCCACCTTCCTGGCCGCAACCGAGCGCAACGACGCCCGGACCCGGCCGAACAGACCACGGGCCTCGCCGGCCGCCCTCTGGGCGGCGGCCTGTGGCGAGGTCCAGTTGAGGTTGACCTTGATCATTCCCGAGGTCACGCCGTGCTTGTCCAGGGAGACCGTGGACAAGGCCTTCGTCAGGTTCACAGTGGCGGGCTTGGTCATGCGGCACCTTTCGCGGAAGGTCCGGGGAGCCGGGGTGGTCGACGACCATACAGCCGGGGCGTGAGGCACCCCAGAGAATCGGTTGTTGACGGCCTGACACGAGGATGGGCCCGTTACTGTGGGGGCCGTTTGGGGAGTCCGAGCCGGAGCGGAGCGCGGAGAGGCGTGGGCGGTCTTACGGAAGCGAAGTTGAGGGCGCTGGCCGGGGAGCGTTCGTTCGAGCGTGGACTTGCTTATGTCGACGAAGTGTCCGGGGTCGAGTTCGGTGACGGCCGGATCAGGGCGTCGGTACGCGGCACGGAGCGGTACGAGGTGGAGCTGCTCCTGGGCGGGCGCAGAAAGCCGGCGGGCACGTGCGACTGCCCGTACGGTCAGGAGGGCAACTTCTGCAAGCATCTGGTCGCGCTCGGTCTGACGGTGATCGCCCAGGAAGCCGACCTGCCTCGCCGGCGGAAGGCTGCCCGGGACCGGATCCGAGGCCTCGACGCCTGGCTGACCGGCATGTCACGGGACGATCTGCTCGCTCTTGTACGGGAAGAGATGGCCGAGGACCGGAGCCTGCGGAGGCGTCTGGAACTGCGGGCGGCGAGCGCCCGCGGCGACGTGGCCGGGATCCGTTCCCGTATCCGCGAGTTGCTCGATAGCGGCCCTTTCGCCCGGTACGGCTACGTCGAGTATGCCGACGTCCACGCCTACGCCGACCAGGCCGCGCAGGCGGTCAACGCGATCCGGTCACTGACGGCCTCCGGCCGGGCGGCCGACTCGATCGCTCTGGCCCGGGAGGCGATCGGGATGCTGGCCGCAGTGATCGAAAGCGTCGATGACTCCGACGGCCGGTTCGGGGAGATTGGCGTCGGCCTGGCCGACGCCCACCACGAGGCCTGCCGCGCGGCAGGCCCCGACCTGGAGGAACTCGCGCACTGGCTGGTGACGCACGCTCTGGACGACGCGGCCGACCTGACGGACATCGACCCGCTCGACTACGAGGACCTGCTCGGCGAGCGGGGGATGGCCGCCCTGCGCCGGTACGCGGTCGAGGCGTGGCAGGCGAACCGTACCGGCTGGGCCGAGAAGCACCTGATGCAGCGCCTCGCGAAGTCGGGACGGGACATCGACACGGTGGTCGCCGTGCACGCCGCCGACCTCGCGCCGAACGGTCACACCCATCTGCTCATCGCCCGCGAGCTCGACACCGTCGGCCGCACCGCCGAAGCCCTGGAATGGGCCGAGCGCGGCATCCGGGAGACCGAGGACCTCGCCACCGTCGACACCGCCCTGATCGACCACCTCGCCGACCGCTACACCCGGACCGGCCGGCCCGCCGACGCCGTAACCCTGCGCCGGGACCACTTCGCGGCCCGCCGCACCCTGCTCACCTACCAGCAGCTGCGTGCCACGGCCGTCGCCGCAGCGTGCTGGCCGACCGAGCGCGAGAACGCACTGGCGCATCTCCGCGCCGATGCCGAACGGGCGGACACGCGCGGTGGCCGGGTCCTGGTCGACATCCTGCTGGACGACGGGGACCTCGACGCCGCCTGGCGGACAGCTGGCGAGTACGGCGCCCACGACGGCCAGTGGCTCACCCTCGCCGACCGGTCCCGCCCGACCCGCCCCGCCGACGCCCTCGCCGTCTACCTCCGCCTGGCCGTCCCCCTCACTCGCGAGACCGGAAACCGCGCCTACCAACAGCTCGTCAGCCTGCTTCTGGGTATCCGCGACTGTCACCGCCGCCTCGGCACACCGGACGACTTCACCGCGTACATCACCGACCTGCGCGCCGCCCAGAAGCGGAAGCGGAATCTGATGCGACTGATGGACGACCACGGCCTGTCAGGCTCGTGACGACGACCGTCGCGCCTGGGGGCGCCTCCGGGGGAAGCCGGTACAGGACGATGGAGGACCTGCATAGACTGCCTCCCGGTCCGGGTAGGTCCACCGCGCGGAGTCGTGGGGTGCGGACCGCAAGGGGGAGGCGTGACACCGTGGAGCCACTGAGGGATGACGACCCGAAGGAGATCGGGGGTTTCGCCCTCGTGTGCCGGATCGGCTCCGGCGGCATGGGACAGGTGTTCCTGGGCGAGTCCGCGGCCGGCCACCAGGCCGCGGTGAAGGTCATCAAGCCCTCCGTGCTCGTCGAGGACACCCGCGGACCAGTACGCGGCTGAGAACGAACCCCACCACTCGTCTGACGGGCCTGTACCGGCTGGCGGGTGGTGAATGGCGCGCACCGCGAGGTCCCGCCACGAGCCGGTTCCGGTCGCTCAGTGGCTCCATCCCTGCCGTCGGCCGCCCACCAGGGCTGACGGGTCTGCCGCTCGAAGCACGGTGCGCGCTGGGCGGAGGCAAGGCGCGCGAGTCGCCGTGCGACCGCTCCGTGACGGCAGGTTCAGCGTTCTCGGTGGCGGTCTGTCCTGGATGGCGCCAAGCCAAGACGTGTCGCCTGGCTACAGTGCCGCTCACACGCGCCCGGCAACGTGCCGCAGGACGAGACCGCCGTCGTGTTCACGCAGGGGATCGGCGCCGGCAACCCCGAGAACCAGGAGGGCCGGCTCCGAGGGATCCCGCTCGTCCACCGATCCACGGTGCTGGGCGTGGTGATGGCCGGCAACCAGAACAACGAGACGGAGAGGCACCAGAACCATGGCCGGCGAATACGGGCTCAAGCGACACTTCAACGCCGACGCGGCGCGCCTGATCGGCGACAGGATCCGAGTCGTCCACCCCCAGTTCGACGTGGAGAGTTACGCGGCCGAGGTCGCCTCACGCATTCCCGGCAAGGAGCTGAAGGACCGTGTCCTCGTCCTGGCCGAGGGTCTGCGTACCCGCCTGCCCGCCGACTACGCCGAGGCCGTACCGATCCTGCTCGCCATCCTCGGTGACGAACTCGCCGAGGGTGAGGGCGTGTTCACCTCCAGCTGGTTCCTCATGCCGGTCGCGCGATTCGTCGAGGAGTACGGGCTCGACCACCCCGGCCTGTCGCTGGACGCCATCGAGGAGATCACCAAGCGGCACACGGGCGAGTACGCGATCCGGCCCTATCTCGAACAGCACTACGCGCCGACGACGGAGCGCGTCGCCCGGTGGGCGCTGAGCCCGAGCCACAACGTGCGGCGCCTGGCGAGTGAGGGAATCCGCTCCCGTCTGCCCTGGGCCCGGACCCTGACCGTGTTCGTCAAGGACCCCCGGCCCGTCCTGGAGATCCTCGAACCACTGCGCAGCGACCCCTCGGGGTATGTGCGCACGTCCGTCGCCAACAACCTCAACGACATCTCCAAGGACGCACCCGATCTCGCGCTCGCGACCGCGCTGCGGTGGCTGGAGGAGAGCCCGACCCCTGAGACCGACTGGATCGTGAAGCACGGACTGCGCACCCTGGTGAAGAAGGGCGACCAGCAGGCCCTCGCCCTTCTCGGGGCCACGGGCGGCGAGCATGTCCGCGTACTCCGGCTGACGATCGCCCCCCGGTCGGTGACGCTGGGGGAGACCCTCCTCATCAGCTTCGACATCGAGAACACCGACGACCGGGCGCACAGCATCGCGGTCGACTACGTGGTGCACCACCTGCGCAAGAACGGGCGCAGCATCCCGAAGGTCTTCAAGCTGACCACCCTCGAACTCGGCCCCGGAGAGCGGCGGTCCCTGGAGAAGACCCATGCGATCAAGGAGGTCCAGACCCGCCGGTACTACGCCGGTGAGCACACCGTCGACATCCAGGTGAACGGTCTCGTCCAGGCCACCGAGCGATTCGACCTGCACACCTGAGCGGCTTCCGGTCGGGTCTCGGCGCCGCCTGCGGCTGCCGCCCGAGCGACCGGGCCGCCGCCGGTGAGCGGTGCGATCCGCCGTGCGGGGACGGTGCCCTCGTGGCGGCGTCCGGGTCGGTCGCGTCTCAGCCCGTCGTGGGCGTACGGCCGAAGTGGCGGGCGGTCGGTACCAGGGCCGCCGCGGCCGGTACGAGGAAGCAGGCGGCGGCGCAGACGGCCAGTACGGTCGTGACCCCGAAGAGGGATGTCGCCGGGGCGATCAGGGCGAGGCCGATCGGCGCGAGGCCGTAGGACACCAGGAAGTCCAGCGAGGAGACGCGGGCCAGCTTGTCCGGGGCGACCTCGCGCTGGGTGGCCGTGAACCAGGGGACGTTGAACAGCTCGATCCCGATCCCGGCGACGGCGTACGCGGCGACGACCACGACGGGGTGGACGGGCAGCATCAGGCTCAGTGGTGCGACGCCGTACGCGGCCAGTCCGGCGAAGGCCGCCCAGCCCTGGGAGCGCGGTCGCCAACGGGCGATGACCAGGGCGCCGGCGAGCGCGCCCACGGTGTACGCGGTCATGGCGGCGGCCAGCACCCATTCGGTGCCGTACCGGTCCCGGCTGATCAGGGGCAGCGCGACGCTGGTGGCGGAGTAGCCGAGGGCGATGACGGCGACAAGGGCGCCGAGTCCGGCCAGGAACCAGGGGTGGCGGCGCGCCTCGCGTATGCCCTCCAGGAACTCCGTACGGAGGCCGGCGTGCGGGGTGGCCGCGGTGGCCGGTTCCTCCGTCGCGGCGCGCGCGGCGCCGCCCCTGCCCGGGACCAGCGCGGCGACCAGCCAGAGCAGGCCGATGCCGAGCAGCAGCGTCCAGACGTCGAGGAAGGCCGCGAGCAGCGCGGTCAGCGCGGGTCCGGCGAGCGTGGAGCTCCGTACCGCCATGGTCATCGCGGCGTTCGCCTGCTGACGGCGCTCGGGGTCGACGATCTCGGCGGTGAGCGCCTGGAAGGCCGGGCGGCAGGCGCCCTGTCCGGCGCCGGCGAGAACGGCGGCGGCCGTCATCAGGACGAGCGAACGCCCCAGACCGGCGGCGAGGAGGGGCGCGGCGATCGCCGCGGCGAGGGCGGACCAGAGGACGACCGCGCGACGGGAGTGCCGGTCGGCAAGGACGCCGCCGACGGCGACGGCGACGAGGAAGCCGACGGTACGGGCGGCGAGGACCAGGCCGAGGCCCGCGGCACCGAGGTCGCGGTGGAGTACGGCGAGTCCGAGGACGAAGGGCAGGGCCCAGGTCGCGAGCCCGGAGGCGGTGGTGCCCGCCCACAGGCGCAGGAAGGCGGGGTCGCGGAGGACCGAACGCGGGGGCGGGGCAGTGGACTTGGGGGTTGTCGGCGTGGGTGTGGTGGCCACGGTGGGGTTGCTCCTTGGGGATGGGGTGCGGCTCGGCGAACCGCACCCCGAGGTGGTTAATGAAAATGATTGTCGTTACAGTACCCTTTCGAACGCGGCACTCCTGCCCGGTGCAGCGCCCTGCCCCCTCAGACCGGAGAACCCATGCGCCATCCCGCCCGTCTCGGCATCGCCCTGACCCTCGCCCTCGCCACCGCCGGCTGCTCCACGGCGGCCGGCGGTCCCGACACGGACACCAAGCCCGCGGCCCAGGCGGCCTCCGTCACCAGCTGCGGCCGTCAGCAGTCCTTCGCCGAGCCGCCGCAGCGCGCCGTCGCCCTGGACCAGACCTCGACCGAGACCCTTCTCGAACTCGGACTCCAGGACCGGATGGCGGGAACCGCCAACCTCAAGACGAAGATCCCCGCGCAGTACCAGGCCGCGTACGCCACGGTCCCGGTCGTCGCCCCGAAGATCGCCACCGGCGAGCAACTGCGCGCCGCCACACCCGACTTCGTCGTCGCGGGATCGGCGGACCTCTACACCAAGGACCGCGCCGGCACCCGCGAGGAGCTGGAATCCCTCAAGGTCCCCACCTTCGTCAGCGCCGTGGACTGCCCTCAGCAGAACCCGGCCGGCAAGACCCCCTTCGAGCTGCTCTTCTCCGACTACGAGAATCTGGGCAAGGTCTTCGGCACCGAGGAGCGGGCCGGCAGGCTCGCGGCCGAGCAGCGCGCCGCCGTCGCCAAGGCGGGGGAGAACGCCCCCGAGGTTCCCCAGGGAGCGGACCGGCCGACCGTCGTCTACCTCTACTCCGTCTTCAACGGGATGCCGTACGTGGCGGGGAAGACCGGCCTGCCCAGTGAGATGAGCCGGATCGTCGGCGCGAAGAACGCCTTCGACGACGTCGACGAGGACTGGCCCGAGGTCTCCTGGGAGGAAGTGGCCGAGCGCGACCCGGACTTCATCGTGATCGGCGACCTGTCCGAGCGAGGCAGGCCCGGCGACAGTGCCGCCGAGAAGCGCGCCACCATGACCCGGCACCCGGTGATCTCCCGGCTGGCCGCGGTCCGTGACAACAGGATCCTCACGGTGCCGGGCATCGAGCTGGACCCGTCCGTACGCTCCGTACACGCCCTCGGGCTGCTGGCCCAGGGCATGAAGGACCTCGGGTATGTCCGCTGAACCGGACACCCGCACCGGATCCGTGGACCTGCTGCTGCCGGCGGCACGCGGGCGGGTGGTGACGGAGGGCGCCGTCGAAGAGCCGGCCGGGCGGTCCGTCCGATCCGGGCAGTCCGTCCGGTCCCGACGCGCCCAAGCGGCCCTTCTGCTCCTCGCCACGGTCACCTTGGCGGGTTCGGTGGCGGCGGCCGTGCGCATCGGTGTCGCCGACGTGGGCTGGACGGACCTCGGCCGCGTCCTCGGGGCCCATCTCGGCCTGGACGTACAGCCGCTGCCGCCGTTGGCCGACTCGCTCATCTGGGACCTGCGGCTGCCGCGCGTGCTGATGGCCGCCCTCGTCGGCGCCTCGCTCGCCGTGTGCGGCACGGTGCTCCAGGCGGTCACCCGCAACGCGCTCGCCGACCCGTACCTGCTCGGTGTCTCCTCCGGCGCGTCGACGGGAGCCGTCACCGTCGTCGTCCTCGGAGTCGGTGCGAGCACCCTCGGGGTCACCGGCGGTGCGCTCTCCGGCGCGCTGCTCTCCTTCGGGCTGCTCCTTCTGCTGCTGCGGCGTACCGGCCTGGATTCCGTACGCATCGTCCTGACCGGCGTCGTCGTCGGTCAGCTCTTCACGGCGCTGACCTCACTCGTCCTGATGGCCTCGGCGGACGCGGACACCACGCGAGCCGTCACCCACTGGCTGCTCGGCTCGATGGCGCCCGCCCGCTGGGACACGGTCGTGGTCTGCGCGATCGTCACCCCGCTGGGTCTCGCGGTCGCCTGGCTCTGCTCGAACGCCCTCGACGGGCTCGCGTTCGGCACCGACACCGCCACCTCCCTCGGCATCGGCGTGCGACGCACGAGGATGCTCCTGCTCGTCGTCACGGCCGCGCTGACCGCGGTGGCGGTCGCCACCGTCGGTGCCATCGGCTTCGTCGGGCTGATCGTCCCGCACGGGGTGCGGTTCCTCGTCGGGCCGCTGCACCGGGTGCTGCTGCCGTACGCGGCGCTCGCGGGGGCGGTGTTCCTGGTGTGGACCGACGCGCTGGCACGGATCGCCTTCGCACCCCGCGAGGTCCCTGTCGGCGTGATCACCGCCCTGCTCGGCGTACCGCTCTTCCTCCTCGTCCTGCGCAAGCGGGGTGAGCTGTGAGGATCACCGCCGAGAAGCTGAGCTGGTCGGTGGCGGGCACCCCCGTCGTACACGAGGTCGGCGTGGACATCGCCCCCGGCGAGACGGTCGGACTGCTCGGGCCCAACGGCTCGGGCAAGTCCTCTCTGCTGCGCTGCCTTGCCGGGCTCCGGGCCCCCGACGCGGGCACGGTCCGCTACGACGGCGAGCCCGTACGGGACTGGAGCGCGCGCCGGATCGCCCGCCATGTCGCCTTCGTCGAACAGGACTCGGGCGCCGACAGCGATCTGCGGGTCGCGGATGTCGTGGGCCTGGGACGCACCCCGTTCCGGGACCGCTGGCGCGGACCGGACGCCACCGACCGGGCCGTGGTCGCCGCCGCGCTGGAGCGCGTCGGACTCACGGCGCTCGCCGGCCGCTCCTGGAAGGCGCTCTCGGGCGGTGAGCGGCAGCGCGCCCACATCGCCCGCGCGCTGGCCCAACAGCCATACGCACTCCTCCTCGACGAGCCCACCAACCACCTCGACGTCAAACACCAGTTGGAACTCATGGAGAGGCTGACCGGTACCGACCGGACAGTCCTGGTCGCGCTGCACGACCTGTCGCTCGCCGCCCGGTACTGCGACCGGCTCCTGCTCCTCCACCACGGTCGCCTGATCGCCTCCGGCACCCCCGCGGCCGTCCTGACCGCCGAGCGGCTCGCCGAGGTCTTCGAGGTCGACGCCGAACTCACCACCGACGCGCTGGGACACCCGGCCGTCACCTACCGCCGACCGCTCGGCAGCCCGCTCCCGGCGCCCCAACTCGCCCTGTGAAGCTCCGCGAAAGGAATCCCATGACTGTGACCGCCCCCGCTCTCTCCGTCGACGCACTCGTCGAGGCCGTCCTGGCCGGCGAACACGGCCCGCTCCCCTCGGAACTCGTCGCGACCAGCGTGTTCTGGATCCACCACGGCACCCGCCTGGCGGGCGGCGACACCACGTACCTCAACCAGTACGTCCTGGTCCGCCTCGGTGGCTCCTTCGGCGGCTGCGCCTTCGAGGCCGGCGAGATCGACCCCTCGATCTGCCACGACTCCTCCGGCACCCCGCTCGACGCCCTGCTGCGCGAGGCCCCGCGCCCGCTGCGGATCGCCGCCCTCGACGCGTACCTCTCCGAGGTCCGCCCGCACCGCGTCGCCGCCGAGGAGGGCGACGCCGAGCCCGTCACCCTTCCCGCCGGTACCCCCGAGGTCCGCGCGAAGGCCCGCGACGCGGCCATCGCGGGCCTGCTCGACATCGAGCAGGGCGCGAAGGTCGGCCTCATCGGCGTCGTCAACCCGCTGGTCGCGGCGATCCGCGAGCGCGGAGGCGAACCGCTGCCGTGCGACTTCAACCTCGAGGCCACCCAGTGGGGCGACCCCGTCACCGACGACATGCACGAGGTGCTCGACCGGGCCGAGGCGGTCGTCGTCACCGGGATGACGCTGAGCAACGGCTCGTTCGACACCGTCCTCGAGCGCTGCCGGTCCCGGGGAATCCCGGTGATCGTGTACGCGCAGACCGGGAGCGCCGTCGCGCGTGCCTTCCTCGGCTCGGGCGTGACGGCGCTGTCCGCGGAACCCTTCCCCTTCTCCCAGTTCAGCGCCGAGGAGACGGCTCTGTACCGCTACCGGACGGTGGGCGGCGCGTGATTCCCGTCGCGCGCCCGGCCGCACGCGTCTCCACCGGCACGGGGTGCGCGCCCTGCCACCACGGCGAGATCCTCCAGGGTGTCTTCCTCGACGCCGAAGGACGCCGGTGCGCGGGCCTCGTCACCCTCCCCATGGCCGGTCCGGGCAGCAGCGCCGAGTTCGTCCCCCGCCCCGGTACCGCGCCCGATGCGCTCACCGTCGTACCGGCCGACCGCACCAAGGCCGCGCAGGCCGCGGTCCTCGCGGTCGCAGAGTGCGCGGAGCGGGCCGGACTTCCCTCCTGTGGAGGGGAGTTGCGGATCTCGGGCGACATTCCGGTGGGCCTGGGCATGGGCAGCTCCACGAGCGATGTGATCGCCACCGTGCGCGCGGTGGCCGACGCGTACGGGCTCCGGCTCGCCCCCGAGACGGTGGCCCGGCTCGCGGTGAGCGCCGAACTCGCCTGTGATCCGCTGATGCTGGACGGGCGGCCCGTGCTCTTCGCCCAGCGGGAGGGCCGTGTCCTGGAGGTCCTCGGTCCGGCGCTGCCGCCCCTGGTCGTCGTGGGCTGCACCCTCGGCGGAGGCGCGCCGGTCGACACCCTCGCCCTGCCCGTGCGGGAGGCCGCCGACGCCGACATCCGCGACTTCGAGCGGCTGCGCACGCTGCTGCGCCGGGCGGTGGCGACCGGCGACGCCCGGCTCCTCGGGGAGGTCGCCACCGCCAGCGCCCGACGCGGCCAACAGGTCCTGGGTCACCCGGAGTTCGACGCACTGGCAGCCATCGCCCGCCGGGTCGGGGCGGCGGGCGTGCAGATCGCGCACAGCGGCGCGGTGGCGGGCGTGCTGTTCGACGCCGCCGCGCCGGGCCTGCGGTACCGCGTGCGCAGCTGTCTGCGCGCCCTGGACGCCCATGGCATCCCCGCCACGCGGGCCTTCACGACGTTCACCACCCTCAAGGAGATCCTGGATGGACCAGCACATCGCGGAGGCGATCGGCCGGCCGGACCTGATACGGCTCGACGACCGGCTCGTCTGCCTGCGCTTTGAGACGATGAAGGTGGTCTCCGCGCTCGCGGCGGTGCGCCATCTGCTCGACACCGGAGTCGTACGGCGCGGGGACACCCTGCTCGACAGCTCCAGCGGCATCTACGCGTACGCGCTGGCCCTGGCGTGTCACCGGCACGGCATGCGCTGTCACATCGTCGGCTCGACGACGGTCGACCACACACTCCGTACCCAACTCCGCATCCTCGGAGCGTCGTTGGAACAGATGGAGCCCTGCAGCGACCTCAAGCTCGATCAGAAGCGGCGGGTGGAGCGGATCCACGAGATCCTCGCCGAGCACCCCGAGTACCACTGGATGCGGCAGTACCACGACGACATCCACTACCTGGGCTACCGCGCGATCGCCGACCGGATCCGGGAGGCGACCGGAGCGGACGGCCTCACCGTCGTCGGCGGGGTCGGCTCGGGAGCCTCGACGGGCGCCCTCGCCCGCTATCTGCGCGCCGCCCCCGATGGCCCGGCCGACGTCGAACTCGTGGGTGTCCAGCCGTACGGCAGCGTCACCTTCGGCGCCGAGCACGTCGCGGACCCCGAGATCATCATCGCCGGGATCGGCAGCTCCATCCCCTTCGAGAACGTCTCGCACGAGCTGTACGACACCCTGCACTGGATCTCCTTCGACGCGGCCCTGTCCGGCAGCATCGACCTGCTCCGCCGGCACGCGCTCTTCGCGGGCCTCTCGACCGGCGCCGGCTACCTGGCCGCCCGCCACGAACGCGACCGCGCCACCCAGCGAACGGTCCTCTTCCTCGCCCCCGACACCGGCCACCGCTACATCGACACCGTCTACGCCCGCCACCACGAGGCCACCCCGGTCATGGACCTGGCTCCCCGGGAGGTCGCCGACCAGAGCGAACTGACCCTCCCCTGGTCCCGAATGGCCTGGAACCGCGCCGGCGCGCCGGCGCCGGGCAGCGCGCACGTGGGTGCCTAGGGCGTCGGCCCCGGCGCCTGATCGGTCGGTGGGTCCGTGGCCGCAGCCCTGCCGTGCCACGCCGTGTCAGTGGGCCTGTCGAGTTCGTCGAGTTCGTCGAGGAGGTCCTGGGAGTGTTTGCCCCGCACGCCGGGCTGACCGGCCATTCGAAGAGCTTTCTGTGAATCACGCAGCGGAGGTCGGTGGTATGTCCGGTTGGGTCCGCTTCCGCCGTACCGCGGGCGGTACGAGTTCTCAGAAAGCTCCCAGGATCTCTCCGGGTGCGGTCAGGGAGGGCTGACAGCGTCGGTGCCGTCTTCCGATGAGCATCGACCTGACTTGGAGCCGCTGCTGTGGCCACCTTCCTCTGCGGTCTCGGCCGCCTCTCCTTCCGGAGGCGCCGGCTGGTCGCCCTGCTGTGGGTCGTCCTGCTCGTGGGGACGGGGGTGTTGGCCGGGAGGGCACCGGCCCCGCCGCCGAACGACTTCTCGATGCCCGGCACGGAGGCACAGCAGGCGTACGACCTGCTGGAGGAGCGCTTCCCGCAGCTGCACGCCGACGGGGCGACCGCCCGCGTGGTCTTCCGGGCGGAGCACGGCAAGGTCACCGACCCGGAGGCGAAGAAGGCGATCGGGGAGACGGTCCGAGCCCTCGCCGACGATCCTCACGTCGCGCGCGTCACCGATCCGTTCACCGCACGGTCGGTGAGCGCGGACGGCACCACCGCCTACGCGCAGGTCTCCTACCCCGTGCCCGCGTCGGAGCTCGAGGAGGCCTCCCGCACCGCCCTGCGGGACACCGTCGAGCAGGCGGGCTCGGGGGAGTTGGCCGTCGAGGTCGGCGGCAACGCCGTCAACGCGGTGGCCGGTGGACATTCCTCGGAGGCCGTGGGCCTGGCGGTGGCCGCCGTCGTGCTCGTCATCACCTTCGGCTCGCTGCTGGCGGCCGGACTTCCGCTGCTCACCGCCGTACTCGGTGTGGGCATCGGCGGGCTGGCGATCCGGGTCCTCGCGGAGCCGCTCGGTCTCGGCTCGACCACGTCCGGCCTCTCCACCATGATCGGGCTGGCCGTCGGCATCGACTACGCCCTGTTCGTCGTCTCCCGCTACCGGGCCGAACTCGCCCGTGGCCGGGACCGCGAGGCGGCGGCGGCGCATGCGGTCGGAACGGCGGGGTCGGCGGTGGTGTTCGCCGGTCTGACCGTGGTGATCGCCCTCGCCGGGCTGTGCGTGGTCGGTATCCCGATGCTGACGCAGATGGGTCTCGCCGCGGCCGGCACGGTCGTCATCGCGGTGCTGATCGCCGTCACCCTCATTCCCGCCGTGCTCGGGATCTGCGGCCGTCGGATCGGTCCGGCACGTCCGCGGCGGCGACGGAGGGGCGCGGGCCGGGGGAGTGACGCGGGCCGGGGGAAGGGCGCGGACGTGGGGAGTGACGCGGGCCGGGGGAGCGACACCGGTGGCGCTCCGCCGGCCGGGATGGGTGTGCGCTGGGCCCGGTTCGTCGTTCGGCGGCCCGTCGCGGTGCTCCTCGGTGGTGTCGTCCTGCTCGGCGTGGTCGCGGTCCCCGCCGCCTCCCTGGAGATGGGGCTGCCCGGCGACGAGAGCAAGTCCCAGTCGACCACCGAGCGCCGGGCCTACGACCTGATCGCGGAGGGCTTCGGCCCGGGCCACAACGGCCCGCTGACGGTCGTCGTCCAGGCCGCCGACGGCGGCAGCGCCCAAGCGGCCGCGAAGAGCGTCGGCGAGCAGATCCGTGGCAGGAAGGATGTCGTCGCCGTCGGGCAGCCGCGGTTGAGCCAGTCCGGCGACACCGCCGTGCTGAACGTCGTCCCTGCCACCTCGCCGGCCGGCGAGGAGACGGCCGAGCTCGTGCACGCACTGCGCGACCCGGCGCTCGCGAGCGCGAGCGACGCCCGCGTCCTCGTCGCCGGTACGACGGCGATGAACGTGGACGTCTCGCAGAAACTGTCCGACGCGCTGATCCCGTACCTGGCACTCGTCGTCGGTCTGGCGTTCCTGCTGCTGATCGTCGTCTTCCGGTCGCTCCTCGTGCCGCTCAAGGCGGCACTGGGCTTCCTGCTGTCGGTCCTGGCCGGGCTCGGCGCGGTGGTCGCGGTCTTCCAATGGGGCTGGGCGGCGGCCGTCTTCGGGGTCGCGGTACCGGGGCCGGTGATGTCGGTGATGCCGATCTTCATGGTCGGTGTGGTCTTCGGTCTCGCCATGGACTACGAGGTGTTCCTGGTGACCAGGATGCGCGAGGCGTATGTGCACGGGCAGTCGCCGTCGGAATCCGTGATCAGCGGCTTCGAGCACAGTGCGCGGGTGGTGACCGCCGCGGCCGTGATCATGATCTCGGTGTTCGCCGCCTTCCTGGGCTCCGACGAGCAGATGCTCAAGACCGTCGGCTTCGGGCTCGCCGCGGCCGTCCTCTTCGACGCGTTCGTCGTCCGCATGGCACTCGTACCGGCCGTCCTCGCCCTGCTCGGCCGGCGCGCCTGGCAACTGCCCGCCTGGCTGGACCGGCTCGTCCCGGACCTCGACGTCGAAGGCGAACGGCTCGAACGAGCCCCACGCGAGGCGACGGCGGTGTCGACCGCGCCCGGTGCCGGTCCGGACTCCGTCGTCGAGACCGCGGGAAGCGGCGGCAGCCGCCCCTCCGGAAGCTCAGTCATCCCCCCGGCCAGCAGCTGAGTCGTCCCTGCCCGGCCGGCGCCGGAGCGTCTTCCGCACCCGGTCGGCGCCGGAGCGTCTTCGCCGCCCGCCTGGTGCCGGAGCGTCTTCCGCACCGGGTCGGCGCCGGAGCGTCTTCGCCGCCCGCCTGGTGCCGGAGCGTCTTCCGCACCGGGCCCGTGCCGGAGCGCTTTCGCCGCCCGCCCGTGCCCGAACGCCCTCGCCGCCCGGGCGCACGCGATACGCAGCCCCCGCTCGGCCCGCCGCGCGCCGGCCCGCCCCGAACGCCTCTCCAACAAGGAGCCCGCCCATGTCCGCAGCCCCGCCGCCGCACGCCGCTCCTCCCGTCACACCATGGCGTCACGCCCTCGAAGGGGCCCTCTCCGTCGCGACCGCCCTCGTGGTCATGGCCGTCACCGCATGGGCGGCCCTGGCCGTCCTCGGCGTCGGCGCCGTCGCGCCGCTCTCCCGCCTGGTGCCGACGGTCGTCGGCATGGCCGTCGGCGGCGACGTCACCATGGAGTCGACGACCTCCGCCGCGTCCGAGTCCGCCGACGGAGGCGGCCTCGGCGGGCTGCTCGCGGGCCTCGGCGGGGGTCTCGAACTCGGCCTGGACGGCGAGGCGGCGATGACCCCGCTGACCCTGACCTTCCTGGGCACCGCCGTCCTCGCGATCGCCTTCTTCCGGCCCCTGCACCGGCGGCCGCGGCCCGCCCCGGCGATGCTGTGGGCCCGGTGCGGCGGCGCGGTGGTGACCGCGGCGGTGGCCCTCCCGGTCCTCGCCGGCCTGGCCCATGGCACGGCCCGGCTGCCCGAGAGCGTGACGGAACGGTTCGGCGACGGCCCATCGGCCGGGGCGTTCGGCCGCTTCACCGGCGGTGGCGACGGGAGCGTCGGTGACCTCGTCCCGGGGCTGTTCTCGGTCACCTTCGAGACCGATACCGCCGCGACCGTCTTCTTCGGCCTGCTGTGGGTGGCCGTCGTCCTTGCGGTCGGCTGCGTCGCGGCCCGCCGTACGACACTCCCGCGCCCCATCGCGCTGGGCCGGCTCCGGCGGAAGTGGAACGCCGTCACCTCCACCCTGACCGGGCTGGCGGCCGTGCTGTGCTGGTCGGCCCCGGCTGCCGCACTGGTGGCCGGCGCCGCCGCCCTGACCGGCCGTGAGCAGGCCGCCGAGGCAGCGGGGATGCTGCTGCTCATCGGCCCCAACCTGGTCGCCGCGCTGCTCACCACCGGCTTCGGCACCTCCTGGGAGGCCGGCGTGCACCGGCTGCAGTCCGAGGGCGACGGGCTGCTCGGCATGATCGGCGCGGGGGCGCAGGGCGAGGCGGCGGGCGCGGACAGGTCCGTGGACCTCGGCGGCTGGTCGGGCGCCGGCGTACCGGTCTGGCTGATCGCGCTGCCGCTCATGCTCTTCCTGCTGGTGATCGCCGGGTACATCGCCGCCGGCCGTACCCCGGCGCGCACCCCGCGGGAGGAATCCGAGTCCCTGCTCGGCCGCCACGTGGAGATCGCCCTGCGCACGGGCATCGCGGTCGGCGTCTCGATGCTGGTGCTCCCGCTGCTGGCGAGGGGGTCGCTGCGGATCGGCATCACCGTCATGGGCGGCGAGCTGGGTGGCGTCGCCGCCGGCCTGGAAGGAAGCCCGGGGCTGTCCGCGCTCGTCGGATGCGTCCTGGCCGCCCTCGCCGCGTACGGCGGCAGCCGCCTGCACGGCCGGCGGGCCCGGGGCCGTAACAGCGTCGCGGGGGTGCCCGGCAGGATCCGCCCTCGCCCGGTCCGCATCCAGAGTCCCGTCCGAGTCGGCCCCGTGAAGCCCCGTGTGATCTCCTGAGAAGCCCTGCCGACCGTCACCCCGTCGGCCCAGCCCGTGTCCGTGAAGGAGGAGATCCACACCATGGCGGCACCGACACCTCCCTCCCGTACCGTGGCGCGCCCGGACCATCTGCTCGTCGTCGACGACGAACCCACCGTCCGGGAACTGCTGCGCACCGCGCTGCGCTACGCCGGCTTCGACGTCGACGCCGCCGCCACCGGCCGGGAAGCCCTCGACCTGGCCGCCCGGCGCACCCCCGATCTCGTCCTGCTCGACGTCATGCTCCCCGACATGGACGGCTTCGAGGTGATCCGCCGACTGCGCGCCCAGCCCCGGTCACCCCGGCTCGGACGGGGCGGTGACGTCCCGGTTCTCTTCGTCACCGCACGCGACGACCGCCAGGACCGGCTGCACGGTCTGCGCCTCGGTGGCGACGACTACGTCACCAAACCCTTCGACCTCGAAGAGCTGATCGCCCGGATCCACGCGGTGCTGCGCCGCACCCGGGGCGAGCAGCCGGCCCGGATGACCGTCGGCGATCTGGAACTCGAACCCGACAGCCACCACGTCACCCGGGCGGGCCGGACCGTGCGGCTGTCCCCGACCGAGTTCCGCCTCCTGCACTTCCTGGTCGCCAACGCGGAACGGACCATGACGAAGAACCAGATCCTGCACAGCGTGTGGGAGTACGACTTCGGCGGCGACCCCAGCATCGTCGACACGTACATCAGCTATCTGCGCCGCAAGGTCGACACCGGCGAGCCCAAGCTCATCCACACCGTCCGGGGCGTCGGTTACGTGATGAGGGAGCCCCGGCCGTGAAGCGCCCGACGCTGTCGCCGAGCCGGCCCCGGCCGAGCCGGCTGTCGCTCCGTACCCGTCTGTTGTTCCTGTCCATCGCCCTGGTCGCCGTCGGCCTTCTCGGCACGGGCATGTTCGTCACCACGGCCCTGCACGCCTACCTCCAGGACCGGGTCGACGACCGGCTCGTCCTGACCGGGCAGATCGCCGCCCGTCTGTCACCGCCCTCCGGCACCGGTACTCCGCCCGGCGTGCAGGCGCTCAGCGTCCTCGGCGACACGACCGTGACCTACCTGGACGACGACGGTGCCACCCGCAGGTCGTTCGACACGAGCACCGCGCCACCGGGCGGTGGCCCCGACCTGCCCGCCCTCGACCGCGCCGGAGTCGTCGCCCACGAGGGCCGCCCCTTCACCGTTCCCGCGCACGACGGCGACCACAGCTGGCGGGTCATCGCCCTCACACAGCCCGACCAGGTCTTCCCGCCCGGACGGTCCGACGCCAGGGGCAGCGTCCTCGTGGCCACCTCCCTCGACGAGGTCGACCGTACGATCGCCGAGACCCGGAACCTCTCGCTGACGGTGGGCGCCGCACTGCTCGCGGCGCTGGCCGTCGCCGGCTGGTTCGCCGTCCGCTCCGGACTGCGCCCCCTGACCCGTATCGAGGAGACCGCGACGGCCATCACCGCCGGCGACTACTCGCACCGCGTCCCCGAACTCGCCGCCCCCCACACCGAGGTGGGGCGCCTGACCGCCTGCCTGAACCAGATGCTGAGCCGGATCGACACGGCCTTCCGGGCCCGCGCGGAGGCCGAAGCGAGAACGCGGCGCTTCTTCGCCGACGCGAGCCACGAACTCCGTACGCCCCTCGTCGGCATCAAGGGCTACACCGACCTCTACCGCATGGGTGCCCTGCCCACCCGGGACGACGTCGACCAGACCATGACCCGGATCGCCGCGGAGTCCGAACGCCTCACCCGGCTCGTCGAGGAGATGCTGCTCCTCGCCCGCCTCGACGAGGGCACCCACCCGGGCGCCGACGCCGACCGGGGACCGGCCTTCGCCCTCGACCTCGCCCCCATGGACCTGCGCACCCTGGCCGCCGATGCCCTCCACGACGTACGCGCCCTGGACACGACCCGGCCGGTGACCCTGACCGGTCCCGGTGGCGGAAAGCCGTCCACCGCCCCCGCCGTCGCCGACGAGGCCCGGCTCCGCCAGGTCGTCACCAACCTCATCGGCAACGCCGTCACCCACACCCCCGCCTGCACCCCGGTCCGTATCGGTGTCGGCACCGGGGGCACCCACGCCGTCCTCGAAGTCGCCGACGAGGGCCCCGGTCTCACCCCCGCCGAACGCGACCGGGTCTTCGACCGCTTCTACCGCGCCGACGACTCCCGCACCCGCGCCACCGGCGGCTCGGGCCTCGGCCTCGCCATCGCCCACGCCCTCGTCACCGCCCAGGGCGGCCACATCATCCTCGACACAGCCCCGGGCGAAGGCTGCACCTTCCGCATCGAACTCCCCCTCCCCGAACCGTCGCACGGTGGCGGCGAGGGGAGTGCGTGACCGTGGACGCGGTCAGACGTCCTCCGGGGCGGTCCCTCCGGCGGTCTCGAACGCGCGCAGGATGCGTTCCGCGGCGAGAGTTGCCGTCAACTGGCCGTTTCTGACCTGCTGTTCGAGGGAGGGGGCCAGGGCGCGGACGGAAGGGTCCGCATGGAGCCGGCCCAGGAGGTCGTCGCGGACCATGGTCCACGTCCAGTCGACCTGCTGGTCGCGACGGCGGGCGGCGAGGCTGCCGGTCGAGTCGAGCAGGGTGCGGTGCTGTTCGAGGCGCTCCCAGACGGTGTCCAGGCCGGTCGACTCGCGGGCGCTGCAGTGGAGGACGGGCGGGGACCAGGCCGCGTCGCGGCTCTGCATCAGCCGCAGCGCGCCCGACAGTTCACGGGCGGCCGTACGGGCATCGCGCTCGTGCGGTCCGTCCGCCTTGTTGACGGCGACCACGTCCGCCAGCTCCAGGACGCCCTTCTTGATGCCCTGCAGCTGGTCACCCGTCCGCGCGAGCGTGAGCAGCAGGAACGAGTCGACCATGTTGGCGACGGCGGTCTCGGACTGGCCGACACCGACGGTCTCGACGAGGACCACGTCGTAGCCCGCAGCCTCCATCACCAGGATCGACTCACGCGTCGCCTTGGCGACCCCGCCCAGCGTTCCCGCTGTGGGGGACGGCCGTACGAAGGCCGCCGGGTCCACGGCGAGGCGCTCCATCCGCGTCTTGTCGCCCAGGATCGAGCCACCCGTGCGGCTCGACGAGGGGTCGACGGCGAGGACGGCGACCCGGTGGCCGAGGCCGGTCAGCATCGTGCCGAACGCGTCGATGAACGTCGACTTCCCGACCCCCGGCACACCGCTGATCCCGATCCGGCGTGCCTTCCCGCTGTGCGGCAGCAGCTCGGTCAGCAACCGCTGGGCCAGAGCCCGGTGTTGGGGGCGGGTGGACTCGACGAGCGTGATGGCGCGGGCCACGATCGCCCGCTTCCCGTCGAGTACACCCTTCACATACGCGTCAACGTCGATCACAGCTCGTGCCCGAGACCGGCCGACAGCCGCCGCACCAGGTCGTGCGCCGCGTCCGGAATCACCGTCCCGGGCGGGAACACGGCCGCCGCACCCATCTCGAGGAGCGTGGGGACGTCGGCCGGCGGGATGACGCCGCCCACCACGATCATGATGTCCTCGCGGCCCTCCGCGGCCAGTTCCTGCCGCAGCGCCGGTACGAGAGTCAGGTGACCGGCCGCCAGCGACGACACGCCCACGATGTGCACGTCCGCCTCGACGGCCTGGCGCGCGACCTCGGCCGGCGTCTGGAAGAGCGGGCCGACGTCCACGTCGAAGCCCAGGTCGGCGAAGGCGGTGGCGATCACCTTCTGGCCGCGGTCGTGGCCGTCCTGGCCCATCTTGGCGACCAGGATGCGCGGACGGCGGCCCTCCTCGTCGGCGAAGGCGTTCACGAGGGTACGGGTGCGCTCCACGGACGGGGAGTCGCCGGCTTCGTTGCGGTACACGCCGGAGATCGTACGGATCTGGCTCGCGTGCCGCCCGTACACCTTCTCCAGGGCGTCGGAGATCTCACCGACCGTCGCCTTCGCGCGGGCCGCGTCCACGGCCAGTGCGAGCAGGTTGCCGTCGCCGCGGTCCGCCGCGTTCGTCAGCGCGCGCAGCGCGTCCTGGGTGACCGCCTCGTCGCGCTCCTCCCGCAGCCGCCGCAGCTTGGCGATCTGCTGGGAGCGCACGGAGGAGTTGTCGACCTTGAGCACGTCGATCTGCTCGTCGGCGTCGACCCGGTACTTGTTCACTCCGATGACCGGCTGGCGCCCGGAGTCGATGCGGGCCTGCGTACGGGCCGCGGCCTCCTCCACGCGCAGCTTGGGGATGCCGGCGTCGATGGCCTGCGCCATGCCCCCCGCCCGCTCGACCTCCTGGATGTGCTGCCAGGCGCGGCGAGCCAGGTCGTAGGTCAGCTTCTCCACATAGGCGCTTCCGCCCCAGGGATCGATCGCCCGGGTCGTGCCCGACTCCTGCTGGATGAGCAGCTGGGTGTTCCGGGCGATCCGCGCCGAGAAGTCGGTGGGCAGGGCGAGCGCCTCGTCGAGGGCGTTGGTGTGCAGCGACTGGGTGTGGCCCTGGGTGGCCGCCATCGCCTCGACACACGTACGTGTGACGTTGTTGAAGACGTCCTGCGCAGTGAGCGACCAGCCCGAGGTCTGCGAATGGGTGCGCAGGGAGAGCGACTTGGCGTTCTGCGGGTCGAACTGCTTGACCAGCTTGGCCCACAGCAGCCGGGCGGCCCGCATCTTGGCGATCTCCATGAAGAAGTTCATGCCGATGGCCCAGAAGAAGGAGAGCCGGGGGGCGAACGCGTCCACGTCCAGGCCCGCTTCCCGTCCCGCCCGGATGTACTCCACGCCGTCGGCGAGGGTGTAGGCCAGCTCCAGATCGGCCGTCGCACCCGCCTCCTGGATGTGGTACCCGGAGATGGAGATGGAGTTGTAGCGCGGCATCCGCTGCGAGGTGTAGGCGAAGATGTCGGAGATGATCCGCATCGACGGCTTCGGCGGATAGATGTAGGTGTTGCGGACCATGAACTCCTTGAGGATGTCGTTCTGAATGGTCCCGGCCAGCTTCTCGGGCGGCACGCCCTGTTCCTCGGCCGCCACGATGTACAGCGCGAGCACGGGAAGCACGGCGCCGTTCATCGTCATCGACACGGTCATCTTGTCCAGCGGGATGCCGTCGAAGAGCTGCCGCATGTCGTAGATCGAGTCGATGGCCACGCCCGCCATGCCGACGTCGCCGGTCACGCGCGGGTGGTCGCTGTCGTAGCCGCGATGGGTGGGCAGGTCGAAGGCGACCGAAAGCCCCTTCTGGCCCGCCGCCAGGTTGCGCCGGTAGAACGCGTTGGACTCCTCGGCCGTGGAGAAGCCCGCGTACTGACGGATCGTCCAGGGCTGGTTGACGTACATCGTCGGGTACGGGCCGCGCAGATACGGGGCCATGCCCGGGTACGTCTCCAGGAAGTCCAGGCCCTCCAGGTCCTGCCCGGTGTAGAGCGGCTTGACCGCGATGCCCTCCGGGGTCTCCCAGAGCAGGTCGTCACCGCCGGCGGCCTTCTTGACCGCCGACCGCCACTCGTCGGCGCCGGCGTCGGCGGTCGGGGTCCCCAGCTCGATCGCGGAGAAATCGGGGATGGACATCAGGACACTCCCATGCGGTCGAGCGTGGCGGAGAGTACGGCGACGGCATCGCAGCCGGCGAAGACGAAGGCGTCCACACCGGCGTGCTCGGCGGGCCGTCCGGCGAGGAACACATGCCCGGCGCCGCTCGCCCGGAGCTCCTGCGCGCGGGCCGCGGCCTGCTCCTCGTAGAGCGCGTCGCTGGAGCAGAGGCAGGCCTCGCTCGCGCCGCTCTCCTCGAAGGTGCCGTCCGTGACGGGCTCGATGCCGCCCGCCTGGAAGAAGTTGGCGGCGAACGTGGACCGCGCCGTGTGCGCCGCGGCCGGGCCGATGGTGGAGAGGAAGATCCGCGGCCGGGTGCCCGTCGCCGCGAGGTGGGCGTCGGAGCGGGCGCGCAGCGCCTCGTACGCGTCGTCACGGCGTACGCGGGGCAGGCCGCCTGACAGGGGTTCGGGCGCGGGCGCGCGGACGACCGGGTTCTCGGTCAGGTGCGGGAACTCGCTGACGCCGGTGATGGGTTCGCGCCGCTTGGCGAGCTTCGTGCTGCGGGCCGACCAGGTCTCGGCGAGCCGGTCGCGGATCATCCCGGACCGCAGCGCGGCGGCCTGACCGCCGGCACGCTCGACGGTGCGGAAGAACTCCCATCCGGCCTCGGCGAGTTCGTCCGTGAGGCGCTCCACGTACCAGGAGCCGCCCGCCGGGTCGATCACCCGGGACAGGTGCGACTCCTCGATCAGGATCGTCGAGGTGTTGCGGGCGATTCGGCGCGCGAACGCGTCGGGCAGTCCGAGTGCGTGGTCGAACGGCAGCACGGTGACGGAATCGGCACCACCCACGCCGGCGGCCAGGGTGGCGACGGTCGTGCGCAGCATGTTCACCCAGGGGTCGCGGCGCGTCATCATCACCGGCGAGGTCACCGCGTGCTGGATCTGCGCGCCCGCGCCGCTCGCTCCGGACGCCTCGGCGACCCGGGCCCACAGCCTGCGTGCCGCCCGCAGCTTGGCGATGGTGAGGAACTGGTCGGCGGTGGCCGCGTACCGGAACTCCAGCTGGCCACAGGCCTGTTCCACGCTGAGACCCGCCTCGGTGAGCTGCCGCAGATACGCGACGCCCGTCGCCAGCGAACAGCCCAGCTCCTGAGCGGCCGTGCCGCCGGCCTCGTGGTACGGCAGCGCGTCCACGGTCATCGCGCGCAGTCCCGGGTACTCCTCGGCGCACCGCCGCGCGAGTCCGGCCGCGGGCGCGAACTCCGACGCCTGTCCCGTACGGGCCTCGAGGCCGAGGGGATCGGCTCCCAGGTTGCCGCGGGCGGCTTCGTTCGCGACGCCGCGCTCCGCGTACAGGCGCAGCAATGCCTCGGCGGCCTCTTCGAGCTCGTGGCCGGCTTCGAGGACCACGGGGGCGAGGTCGAGGTAGACGCCGTCGAGGACGGAGCCGAGCGAGGCCGTCGGGATGCCGCCCTCTCCGACGGTCAGCCAGAGCGAGGTGACGCCGTTCTCCAGGTCCGCGAGCACCGTGGGGCCGTCCGCGGCCGTGTGCCGCTGGCGTACGTCCCAGCCGCCCTGGGTGTTCCCCTCGGCCCTGCTGCCCCGGACAAAGGGGGCGAAACCGGGGAAGCCGGGCTCGGGTGCGGCGTTGTCGGCCGCGTACAGCGGGCGGACGCGAAGCCCGTCCTCCAGCGTGGTGGAGAGGGCGTCCTCGGCGGCCGCGCCTTCCACCTCCTTGCCCGACTTGCGCAGCACGCCGGACACAAGGTGCTGCCACTGCTCACGGGTCGCGTCGGAGAATTCGGCGGCGAGGGCAAGCCCGTCGTCGGGAAGGACTGTCATGCTCGGATGCTAGGTCAGGTGAACAAAGGAGCAGCAGGCCACATGGCTGTGACCTTGCCCTCCTTGAACCTGCGGGGTAATCCGTTCTATGCCGGATGTGACCGTTCACGTCCGCGAGCCGCGGATGCCGGGGGTGGACCGGACCACACGGAAGGGGTGCGACCGCACCGCGCGTCGCACCCCCACCGGTTCCTTCAGCAGCCGGGCTCCCTCTGCCCGGGCGGCGGACCAGGACCCCTCAGTCCTGGTCGTACGTGTGGAACCCGCGGCCGCTCTTGCGGCCGAGCAGCCCCGCCTGGACCATGCGCTGGAGCAGCGGGGGCGGGGCGTAGAGGGGTTCCTTGAACTCCTCGTACAGCGACTCGGCGATCGCGGCGACGGTGTCGAGGCCGATCAGATCGGCCAGTTTCAGCGGGCCCATCGGGTGGGCGCAGCCCAGCACCATGCCGGCGTCGATGTCGCTCGCCGTCGCGAACCCGGACTCGGCCATCCGGACGGCCGCGAGGAGGTACGGCACGAGCAGCGCGTTGACGACGAAGCCGGACCGGTCCTGGGAGCGGATCGCGGTCTTGCCGAGGGTGTCGCGCACGAAGCTCTCGACCCGTGCCGTGGTCTCCGGCGTGCTGTGGAGCGAGGGGACGATCTCCACCAGGGGGAGCACCGGCACGGGGTTGAAGAAGTGCACGCCCACGACCCGGTCGGCCCGGTGGGTGGCCATGCCCAGCCGCATGATCGGGACGGCCGAGGTGTTGCTGGCGAGGATCGCCTCCGGGTCCGCCACGATCTTGTCGAGAGCGGCGAAGATCCCGGTCTTCGCGTCGGCGTTCTCGACGACGGCCTCGACGACCAGCTGACGGTCGGCGAGATCGTCGAGATCTCCGGTGAAGAGGAGACGGGCCAGGGCGTCCTCGGCGGCGGCCCGGTCGAGCCTGCCGCGCCGGACGGCGCGATCGAGGGAGACGGCGACCCGTTCGCGGGCCGCGCGGGCGGCCGTGGCGTCGGCCTCGCAGACGACGGTGTCGAGGCCGGCGCGGGCGCAGACCTCCGCGATGCCCGCCCCCATCTGCCCGCCGCCGACGATCCCGACGCGCCGGATGGCCCCGCCGGCCCCGCCGGCCCCGCCTGCCCCGCTGTGCCCGCTCATGACGCGGACTCCGTCCGTCGCACGAGGTGACGGGAGTAGGCGTCCGGGGTGAAGAAGAGCGGCAGCTCGGCCGCGAGCGTGGTCCTCGCGAACAGCTCACGCACCTCGTCGAGAGCCGCCCACGGGTGCTCCGCCCCGAGCTTGGCCAGCTCCTCGTCCAGAACCTCCAGCACGGTCGCGCGGTCGATCACCTGGTGCCTCAGCCACTGCCAGACCTGGACCCGCGCGATCTCGGCGGTGGCGGCGTCCTCCATCAGCCCGTACAGCGCCACGGCTCCCTGCCCGCGCAGCCAGGCGTCGAAGTAGCGCAGGGCGACGGCGATATTGGTGCGCAGGCCGTCCTCGGTCGGCGGGCCGCTGATCCGCCGCACGGAGAGCAGGTCGTCCGCGGTCGTCTCCACGTCGTCGCGCGTCCGGTGGGTCTGGTCGGGCCGGTCGCCCAGCACGCCGTCGAACACGCCGCGGCAGACCGGGACGAGTCCGGGGTGGGCGACCCAGGATCCGTCGAAGCCGTCCTCGGCCTCGCGTTCCTTGTCGAGACGGACCTTGGCGAGGGCCGCCTCGTTCGCGGCCGGGTCCTTGCTCGGGACCTGGGCGGCCATGCCGCCGATGGCATGGGCGCCGCGCCGGTGGCAGGTGCGCACCAGGAGTTCGGTGTAGGCGCGCATGAAGGGGGCGGTCATGGTGACCTTGGCCCGGTCGGGGAGGAGGAAGTCGGTGCGGTGGCCGAAGGTCTTGATCAGGCTGAACAGGTAGTCCCAGCGGCCGGCGTTGAGACCCGCGCTGTGCTCGCGCAGCTCGTAGAGGATCTCCTCCATCTGGAACGCGGCGGTGATCGTCTCGATGAGGACGGTGGCACGGACGGTGCCACGGGGGATGCCGAGCAGGTCCTGGGCGAGGACGAAGACGTCGTTCCAGAGCCGTGCCTCGTAGTGGTTCTCCAGCTTGGGAAGGTAGAAGTACGGGCCGTACCCGGCGTCGATCTGGCGCCGCGCGCAGTGGAAGAAGTACAGACCGAAGTCGACCAGGGAGGCGGGGACCGGGCGGCCGTCGAACTCCAGGTGCTCCTCGTCGAGGTGCCAGCCGCGCGGCCGGACCACGATGGTGGCGGGGTTCTCGCCGAGGCGGTACTCCTTGCCCTCCGGCGTGGTGAAGTCGATGCGGCGCTCGATGGCGTCGAGCAGGGTGAGCTGGCCACCGATGACGTTGTCCCAGGTGGGGGCGGTGGCGTCCTCGAAGTCGGCCATCCACACCCGGGCGCCGGAGTTGAGCGCGTTGACGGCCATCCGGCGGTCCGGTGGTCCGGTGATCTCGACCCTGCGGTCGGTCAGGCCGGGGGCGGGCGGGGCGACCCGCCAGGACGGGTCGGCGCGCACGGCCGAGGTGGCGACGGGGAAGTCGAGAGGGGAGCCGGTGGCGAGCCGGATGGCCTGCCGACGGCGCTCCTTCAGGAGCCACTGCCGGCGTTCGCCGAAGGCGTCGGCGAGTCGGCCGACGAAGTCCAGGGCGGAGGGGGTGAGGATCTCGTCGTGGCGGTCACCGGGGGCGGCCAGGACACGGACGTGACGGGTCGGGGCGCTGATGGTCATCGAACTCTCCTGAGCTGCGGGGCGAACGGGGGCGGGCGGAGACGGTCGCTCGCCCCCGTTCGGCCGGGACGCGAACCGGTCGGACGCCGGAGGGCGGGCTAGTGGAACTGCTCTTCCTCGGTGGAGCCGGCCAGCGCGGTCGTGGAGGAGGCCGGGTTGACGGCGGTGGAGACCAGGTCGAAGTAGCCGGTGCCGACCTCGCGCTGGTGCTTGACGGCGGTGAAGCCCTGCGCCTGGGCGGCGAACTCCCGTTCCTGGAGGTCGACGTACGCCGTCATGCCGTGCTCGGCGTAGCCGCGGGCCAGGTCGAACATGCCGTGGTTGAGGGAGTGGAAGCCGGCCAGGGTGATGAACTGGAAGCGGTAGCCCATCGCCCCGAGCTCACGCTGGAACTTGGCGATCTGGTCGTCGTCGAGCGCGGCCTTCCAGTTGAAGGAGGGCGAGCAGTTGTACGCGAGCATCTGGTCCGGGTGCTCCGCGTGGATCGCCTCGGCGAACTCGCGGGCCTGCGCCAGGTCCGGGGTGCCGGTCTCGACCCAGATGAGGTCCGCGTACGGGGCGTAGGCGAGGCCACGGGCGATGACGGGCGCCATGCCGTTCTGCACGCGGTAGAAACCCTCGGCGGTGCGCTCGCCCGTCACGAACCGGGCGTCGCGCTCGTCGACGTCGCTGGTCAGCAGGTTCGCGGCGAGGGCGTCCGTGCGGGCGACGACCAGGGTCGGGGTGTCGGCGATGTCCGCCGCGAGCCGGGCCGCGTTCAGGGTGCGGATGTGCTGGGCGGTCGGGACGAGGACCTTGCCGCCGAGGTGGCCGCACTTCTTCTCCGAGGCCAGCTGGTCCTCGTAGTGGATTCCGGCCGCGCCCGCCGCGATCATCGCCTTGGTCAGCTCGAAGGCGTTCAGCGGGCCGCCGAAGCCGGCTTCGGCGTCGGCGACGATCGGCGCCAGCCAGTCGATGCCGTCCGAGCCGCCCTCGGCGGTGGCGATCTGGTCGGCCCGCAGCAGCGCGTTGTTGATCCGGCGCACCACCTGCGGCACCGAGTTGACCGGGTAGAGGCTCTGGTCGGGGTAGGTGTGCCCGGCCTGGTTGGCGTCGGCGGCGACCTGCCAGCCCGAGAGGTAGATGGCCTGGAGGCCGGCCCGCACCTGCTGCACGGCCTGCCCGCCGGTCAGCGCGCCGAGCGCGTGGATGTAGTCCCGCTCGTGCAGCTGCCGCCACAGGCGCTCGGCGCCGCGCCGGGCCAGGGTGTGCTCCTCGCGGATGCTGCCGGAGAGCCGGACCACGTCCTCGGCGGTGTAGGTGCGCTCGATCCCGGCCCAGCGGGGATCCGTTGCCCAGCGCTCGGCCAGCTTCGCCGCCGCAGCCGTCGTGTTCGTCTCTGCCATGACCGTCACCGTCTCCATGAGTCGTTCGACCGGGCCGTGCACGTCAAAAGTGCAAAGCATTGGCACTGTGTGCCGTGATGGGGTGTGCGGCCCGCCGTCCCTCGTGGAACGAACTGAGCAATCGCGTCGAACCGCCAGCCGGAACCTGCCGGGATCACCGACATCAGGGCATGAATCGCGCCCGGTGGTACCGCCTGGACCGGCGGGCCGCAGGACGACTCTCCCAATGACACCGGGTGCCATCAACCAGGGACGATTGCCAACTTCTGCGAATCTTCGCGCGATGATTTGCCAAGTCTGCGAAGGTCTGTCGACGCGGATTCCCGCGTAGGCTGACGCGCGTCACGGGGGCGGTCCGAAAGGGGTCCGGGACGGTCGAGGGAGGCATGGTGGGCAAGATCTACGCGGGAGCGCGGCTGCGGCGGCTGCGTGAGGAGCGGCGGATGAACCAGGCCGAGCTGGCCCGAGTGCTCGCCATCTCGCCCAGCTATCTGAACCAGATGGAGCACGACTCACGCCCGCTGACCGTGCCCGTGCTGCTGCGACTGACGGAGACCTTCGGCGTCGACCCGGGCTTCTTCTCGGAACGGGACACCAGCCGCCTCGTGGCCGACCTGCGCGAGGCGCTCGCGGGGGAGGTCGACAAGGCCCGCGTGTCCCCCTCGGACCTGGCCGAACTCGCCTCCCGTATGCCTGCCGTCGCGCATGTCCTGCTGGACCTCGGGCGGCGCAGTCAGCAGCTCGCCGAGCGTCTCGCCGGGACGGTCGAGGGCCGCGACGGCGACCTCCGCCCGGACGCTCCCCGCTCCCCGCACGAGGAGATACGCGAGTTCTTCTACCGCCGCCAGAACTACCTCCACGACATCGACCTCGCCGCCGAGGAGCTGGCCCGTTCGCTCCGCATCCGCCCCGGGGACGTCGCGCGCACCCTCACCGCCCGGCTCGCGGACCACCACGGCGTCCGGGTCACCACCGACTCGGACCGGCTGCACCACTACGACGACGCCGGCCGCGTACTGCACCTGTCGACCCGCCTCCGCCCCGGTCAGCAGGCCTTCCGTATGGCGACGCAGCTGGCCCTGCTGGAGCAGTCCGCCGAGCTGGACCGGCTCGCGGCGGAGGACTTCCCCACCGGATCCACCCCGCACGCCCTCGCCCGCATCGGGATCGCCAACTATTTCGCCGCCGCCCTTGTCCTCCCGTACCGGGCCTTCCATACGGCCGCCGAGGAGTTCCGCTACGACATCGAGCGGCTCACCGACCACTTCGGGCTCGGATACGAGACCGTCTGCCACCGCCTGAGCACGTTGCAACGCCCCAGGCTGCGCGGGGTGCCGTTCTCCTTCGTCCGGGTCGACCGGGCCGGCAACATGTCCAAGCGTCAGTCAGCCACCGGCTTCCACTTCTCCCGCGCCGGCGGTACCTGCCCGCTCTGGAACGTCTACGAGGCCTTCGCCGCCCCCGGCCGCATCCACGTGCAGGTCGCCGCGATGCCGGACGGTCAGCGGTACCTGTGGACCGCCCGCGCCGTCACCCGCAACCGCGGCGGCTGGGGCGAGCCCGGCAAGACCTTCGCCATCGGACTGGGCTGCGAGATCCGCCACGCCTCCCGACTCGTCTACTCCGACGGCATCGACCTCGACAACACAGGGGCGGCGACCCCGATCGGCATGGGTTGCCGCCTCTGCGAGCGCCTCGACTGCCCCCAGCGCGCGGTCCCGCCCCTGGGTCGCCCACTCGCGGTGGACGAGAACACCAGCACGTTCGTTCCTTACACGGTGGAGGACGGCTGACTGGTGTAGCCTCCCCTCACCTATTCAACGAATTGAGTATGCGAGGGTTCATGCACCCGTTCCGCAAGGCTGTCGAGGACCGTGACACGGCCGCCGTGGTCGCGATGTTGGCCGAGGACGTCGTCTTCACCAGCCCGGTCGTGTTCAAGCCGTACGCCGGGAAGGCGATCACCTCGGCGATCCTCCGCGGGGTGCTGCGTGTCTTCGAGGACTTCGCCTATGTGCGCGAGATCGCCGACCCCGACGGGCGGGACCACGCGCTCGTCTTCACCGCGACCGTGAACGGCCGTCAGATCCAGGGCTGCGACTTCCTGCACTTCGACGAGGACGGCCGGATCGACGACTTCACCGTCATGGTCCGGCCGCTCTCCGCCGCCCAGGCGCTTGCCGAGGCGATGGGCGCCCAGTTCGACCGGATCGCCCGGGAGGCCGCCGAGGAGTGAGGCGGGGGCGGGAGCCTCGGGTCAGCGGGCCCCGGGCCGGTCGCCGGGTCCGGGTCAGCCCAGCTTCTTGAGGATCTCGGCCGCGAGCGGGGCGGAGGAGGACGGGTTCTGGCCGGTGACGAGATTGCGGTCGACGACGATGTTCGGCACCCAGGGCTCGCCGACCTGGACGTCGACGCCCGCCTCGGCCAGACGGGTCTCCAGCAGCCACTTGGCCTTGTCGGCGAAGCCGGACTGGGTCTCCTCGGCGTTGGTGAAGGCGGCGACCCGGTAGCCGGCGAAGGCGTTGGTGCCGTCGTCCTCGGTCGCGGCGAGGAGCGCCGCCGGGCCGTGGCACACGACGGCGAGCGGCTTGCCCGAGGCGAGGGCGTCGATCAGGATCCGCCCCGAGGTCCGATCGACGGCGAGGTCCTCCATCGGGCCGTGGCCACCGGGGTAGAAGACGGCCGCGTAGTCGTCGAGGTTCACGTCCTCCAGGGCGATCGGGTGCTGGAGTTCGGTGAAGGAGGCGAGGACGGCGGCGACCCTGTCCGCGCCCTCCTGCCCGCCGTTGAACTCGGGGGCGAAACTGCTCCGGTCGACCGTGGGGACGACGCCGCCGGGAGTGGCGACGACGACCTCGTGACCGGCGGCCTCGAACGCCTCGTACGGCGCCGCGGCCTCCTCGGCCCAGAAGCCGGTCGGGTGCTTGGTGCCGTCGGCGAGCGTCCAGTGGTCGGCGCCGGTGATCACGAAAAGAATCTTCGACATGGTGAGTCACTCCGAGGGGGCGGGGCACTGAGGCCCGGGATGGGTACCGCCGCGGGGAGACGCTCCGCGGGCGCTGACGCTCTGCGAGTGCCTGCGTTTCGCGAGCGTCGACTTTCGTCGAAATTCGACGCTCGGCGAACGTCGACACTCCGCAAGCGCCGGCACTCCGGGTTCGGATCGTCGGTGCGGCGATGTCCTCGACGCTAAGCCCGCCGTCGGCGGGATTCCAATGGAGAATCCAATGGTCGGCATTGGAACTCCGATGGATCCGAGGGAATACCCTCACCACCGCTCTGACCTGCGGCGATGCTCAGGTGCTCGGCGACAGGGAGCCTCGGAAGGTCCGTCGGTAGGCGAGCGGGGAGACCCCGATGGCGGCGTGCAGATGCTGGCGCAGCGAGGTCCCGGTCGCGAACCCGACCTGGCCGGCGATGTCGTCCACCGCCAGGTCGGTGGACTCCAGGAGCTGCCGCGCGTGGTCCACGCGCTGCTGGATCAGCCAGCGGCCCGGGCTCATGCCCACCTCCTCGTTGAAGCGGCGGGCGAACGTGCGCAGGCTCATCCGGGCGTGGTCGGCGAGCTCCCTCAGCGTCAGCGGTTCGTGGAGATTCTCCAGGGCCCACTGGCGGGTGGCCCACGTCCCGCTCGAGTCCCGCCCCGGGACGGGCTGCACGATGTACTGGGCCTGGCCGCCGTCCCGCCACGGCGGTACGACGCAGGCCCGCGCCACCTGGTTGGCCACGGCGGTGCCGTGGTCCTTGCGTACGAGATGCAGGCAGACGTCCACTCCGGAAGCGGCGCCGGCCGAGGTCAGCAGGTCGCCGTCGTCGACGAAGAGAACGTCCGGGTCCAGGTCCACCTGGGGGAACCACGACCGGAACACGTTCGCGAGCGCCCAGTGCGTGGTGGCCGGCCGCCCGTCGAGGAGACCCGCCGCCGCGAGCACGAAGGCCCCCGTGCAGATGGAGACGATCCGGGTGCCCGGCGGGACCTCGGCGAGGGCGTCCGTGATCTCCGTCCGGAGTTCCCGGGTGACCTGGGCGGTGTCGAAGGGCGGGAGGACGACCGTGTCCGCCGTACGCAGCGCCTCGGGGCCGTGCTCCACCGTGACGGAGAAGTCGGAGTTCGTACGCACCGGGCCGCCGTCGACGGAGCAGGTCAGGACCTCGTACAGGTCACCCGCCGCCCCGAAGACACGGCTCGGGATGCCGAGCTCGAAGGGGTACACCCCGTCCAGGGCGAGGACGACGACCCGGTGAGGCGTGTCCGCGGCGAGTCCCGTAGCGCTTTCGCTTCCCATGGCACGATCCTGTCGAAAGATGGCAATCATGCCATGGTACGCGCAGGCCCCGGCCGGGAACCTGGACGCATGACGAACAACGCCACCATGCGCGCCATCAGCCAGGACACCCACGGCACCCCCGACGTGCTCAAGGAGGTCCTGATCCCCCGACCGGCCCCCGGTCCCAGCCAGATCCTGGTCGCCGTCCGCGCGGCCGGCGTCAACCCGACCGACTGGAAGCACCGCTCCCAGGTGCTGTTCCTCGACCGGATGCCACTCGTCCTCGGCTGGGACGTCTCCGGCGTCGTCGAGGCCGTCGGCTACGGCGTGACGCTCTTCAAGCCCGGCGACGAGGTCTTCGGGATGCTGCCCTACCCCTACGGCGTAGGCTCCCACGCCGAGTACGTGACCGCCCCCGCCCGGGCCTTCGCCCCCAAGCCCGCCGGCATCGACCACGTCCAGGCCGGAGCCCTCCCGCTCGCCGCACTCACCGCCTACCAGGCGCTCGTCGACACCGCCGCCGTCGCTCCCGGACAGCGGGTCCTCGTCCACGCGGCCGCCGGCGGCGTCGGCCACCTCGCCGTCCAGATCGCCAAGGCCCGTGGCGCGTACGTCATCGGCACCGCGAGCGCGCCCAAGCACGACTTCGTGCGCTCCCTCGGCGCGGACGAGGTCATCGACTACCGCACCACCGACTTCCGGGACGTCGCCCACGACATCGACGTGGTGCTCGACCCGATGTCGGGGGAGACCCGCGCCCGTTCCCTCGAGGTCCTGCGCCCCGGTGGCGTCCTCGTCTCGCTCCTGCCGCCCACCGACCCCGACGAGGCGCAGAAGGCGGAAGCGCGCGGCGTCCGTGTGGAGACCCTTCTCGTCGAGGCCGACCACGCGGGCATGAGCGCCGTCGCCGACCTGGTGGCGGCGGGCTCCCTGCGGGCCCACGTGGAGGCCACCTTCCCTCTCGCCGAGGCCGCGAAGGCCCACGCCCTCGGCGAGACCGACCGCACCACCGGCAAGATCGTCCTGCTGGTCGGCGGGGACGAAGCGGCGCAGGCCTCCTAGCGGAGCTGCTGGTGAGCTGCTGATCAGCTCCTGATGTGCTCCTGGCGGAGCGGGCCGGGGGAGCCCGTCAGGCGTTCCGGGGTGAGGAGCTCCGCGATGCGCTCGGCGGGCAGGAGGCCCTTCTCCAGGGTGAGTTCGGCGACGCCGCGACCCGTGAGGAGGGCCTCCTTCGCGATCGCGGTGGCCGCCGTGTAGCCGATGTGCGGGTTGAGGGCCGTGGCGAGGCCGATGGAGTTCTCGACCGCGGCGCGCAGTTCCTCGGTGTTGGCCGTGATGCCGGAGACGCAGCGCTCGGCGAGGGTGAGGCAGGCGGCCCGCAGCGAGGTGATGCTCTTCGCCAGGGAGTGCAGGATCACCGGCTCGAAGGCGTTGAGCTGCAGCTGACCGCCCTCCGCCGCCATGGTGATGGTGATGTCGTTGCCGATCACCTCGAACGCGACCTGGTTGACCACCTCGGGGATCACCGGGTTGACCTTGCCGGGCATGATGCTCGAACCGGCCTGTACCGCGGGGAGGTTGATCTCGTTCAGGCCGGCGCGCGGGCCCGAGGACAGCAGACGCAGGTCGTTGCACGTCTTGGAGAGCTTGACCGCGAGCCGCTTCAGAACACCGGAGAGCTGGACGAACGCACCGCAGTCCTGCGTCGCCTCCACGAGGTTGGCGGAGGTCACCAGCGGCATCCCGGTGATCTCGGACAGATGGCGGCGGGCGGTCTCGGCGTAGTCGGCGGGGGCGTTGAGGCCCGTACCGATCGCCGTGGCGCCGAGGTTGATCTCGTGGATCAGCTCCACCGCCTCGGCCAGCCGGTTGCGGTCCTCGTCCAGCATCACGGCGTACGTGGAGAACTCCTGGCCCAGAGTCATGGGCACCGCGTCCTGGAGCTGGGTGCGCCCCATCTTCAGGACGTCGCGGAACTCCACGGCCTTCGCCGCGAACGCGTCCTGGAGGACGGCCGTCGCCTGGAGCAGGCCTCGGACCGCCGTGATGGCCGCGATCCGAACGGCGGTCGGGTAGACGTCGTTCGTGGACTGGCTGAGGTTGACGTCCTCGTTCGGGTGCAGGTGACGGTAGTCGCCCTTGGTGTGGCCGAGGAGTTCGAGGGCGCGGTTGGCGACGACCTCGTTGGCGTTCATGTTCGTCGAGGTTCCGGCGCCGCCCTGAATGACGTCGACGACGAACTGGTCGTGCAGCTTCCCGGAACGGATCTCCTGGCAGGCGGCGACGATCGCGGCCGACTTCTCCGGGGCGAGCAGGCCCAGTTCCTCGTTGGTCAGTGCGGCGGCCTCCTTGACGGCTGCCAGCGCGTCGATCAGCTGGGGGTAGACGGAGATCGGCGTTCCCGTGATGGGGAAGTTCTCCATGGCGCGCAGGGAGTGGATGCCCCAGTACGCGTCGGCGGGCACCTCCCGCTCTCCGAGGAGGTCGTGCTCACGGCGGGAGACAGTCTTCATCGAGGTCAGTGCCTTAAGGGGAGGGGAGGGGGTTTCGAGGAGAGGCGTGTGGAGGGCACGGCGACGTGCCCGGGCGGGTGAACCCGCCGGGAGGGAGGAGGAAGGAGGGCCGGCGTCCGTCGGCGGAGGGGAAGAGGACGGACGCCGGCGCGTGGTCAGGAGCCGCCGGAGAAGCGGGAGCCCGCAGCCGTCAGAGCCGGTTCCGCGCGGGTGGGGCCGTTCAGGAGGCCGTGCAGCAGTGCGGGGCGACGGTCCGGGGCGACATCGGACAGCAGGGTGGCGAGGACCGCCATCCGGGCCTGGCCCGCGCGCAGCGTTCCGGCCGGTACCGCGCCCGCGGCCACCAGGTCCACGGCTCCGCCGCCCGTGTAGATCTCCGCGACAGGACCGGCGGGGACCCGGGTGCTGAGGGCGACGAGGGTGCCTTGGGCCACCGCGTCCGCGACGGCCGAGGCTATCTCGGGGGTGGCGTTGCCCGCGCCGGTGCCGACCAGCACGACGCCCTGGGCGCCGGCCGCGACGGACGTCTTCAGGAACAGCGGGTCGCCGTCGCTGTGGTGCATCACCAGGTCGATCCGGGGCGGGGTGCCTCCGGCCACGGGGAGGGGGAGGGGCGTGGGCCGGTCCGGGCTGCGCCGGATGTCCACACTGCCGAATCCGACCTTCCCGAGACCCTGCTCGGAGGGGTCGGCGAACGCGTCGGCCGCGAGCGTCTGCGTCTTCACCGTGCCGCGCGCCGCGTGGACCCGGCCGTCGAAGACGACGAGGACGCCCAGGTCACGTACCGAGGCGGCGACCTGCAGGGCGTCGTACACATTGCCCGGGCCGTCGCCGTCCCCCGTACCGAGCGGGCGCTGTGCGCCGGTGAAGACGACCGGCCGGGGGTCGGAATGGTGGAGGTCCAGGAAGAACGCCGACTCCTCCAGGGTGTCCGTGCCGTGCGTGACCACGACGCCGTCCACACCGGGGTCGGCGAGGGCCGCGTGGACCGCGCGCAGCAGCGTCAGCTGGCGGGCGCTGGTCATCCGGGAGCTGTTGACGTTGAACAGGTCCACGACCTCGACCGCCACGCCCTCGGGCAGGGCCGAGGTGGCCAGGACGTCGTCACCGGACGCGTCGGCGGCGTACCCGGTGCCCTGCCAGCGGCTGGCGATGGTGCCGCCGGTGCTGATGAGGGTGATCCGGCGGGGCCGGTCGTCGCGTGTCCACTGCATGTCTGTCTGTCCCGGAGGTCGAAGGTCGTCGCACTCGCAACGATAGGTGAGCTTGTATCGAATGTGATTGCGGATTTGAGCCCGGAATCATGAATTCCGACGTGCATAATTGCGTCATGGACCGCATCGATCGCAGTATCTTGCGTGAGCTTCAGGAAGACGGCCGGCTGACCAATCTGGAGCTCGCCCAGCGCGTCGGCCTCAGCGCCTCGGCCTGCCTGCGGCGGGTGCGGCAGCTGGAGGAGGACGGCGTGATCCAGGGCTACCGCGCGGTCATCGATCCTGCGGCGGTCGGCCGGGGCTTCGAGGTGCTCGTCTCCATCGAGGTCCGGCGCGACCGGGAGACCGTCGAGGCCTTCGAGGAGGCGCTCCGCGACATCCCCGACGTCATCGAGGCCCACCGTCTCTTCGGCAGCCCCGGCTGCCTGCTCCGGATCGCGGTCGCCGACCTCGCCGCGTACGAGCGCCTCTGGATCGAGCGGCTGACCTCGCTGACCGGAGTCACCGAGGTCAACTCGCAGATCATCATGAAGCGGATCAAGGAGCCCCGGGGGCTGCCGGTCGAGCGGTGAGGGGCGCACCGGGTCGACTCTTGTCGACTTGTCGAGAGTTGCGTCGAGTCGGGTCGTGTCGCTGTTGGGCCGAACGAGTGAGGGACGGGAGGATGGAGGCATGAGTAGGTACGAGAGGTACGACGTCACCGACGAGCAGTGGGAGGGCCTTGCGCAGGTCGTCCCCCTGCGCGGCCGTGACGAATGGCCGTCCAGAGTCGATCACCGCGCGATGCACGACCCGTACGAGGCCGCCGAGCAGCGCCGCATGGTCGTCCTGCGGGTACAGGTCTTCGCCGATGCCCGTGAGGTCGCCGAGTACCTCGTCGCCCAGATCCCGGTGCTGCTGGACCTGACCGGCGCCGACACCGAAGTCGCCAAGCGCATCCTGGACTTCAGCAGCGGCGTCGTCTTCGGGCTCGGCAGCTCCATGCACCGGGTCGACCGCAACGTCTTCCTGCTGACCCCGGCCGGCACCGAGGTCGAGGGCGCGCCGGAGTCGGAGGACGACGGCATCGGGGTCGCCGTCCCCCGATCGTAGGAAGGTCATCTCGGTGTAACGGTTCGTCATACACCGGTCTGCGTACGGTCCGATCATGCACTTCACCGGCGGCCTTACGCCCGATTCCGACGCTTCCGCCATCTCCACCCTTGCTCCCGCTCCCGCACGGGGCTCCGCGTTCGACGCTGCGCGCGACACCACGTACGACACCATGCGCGCATCCGCGCGTGACGCCGTGGGTGACTCCGCGGATGACGTGCTGCGGCATCTCATGGGCGACTCCACGCGGCGACCCGCCGGCCCCACCCGCCCCGCCGTCACCGAACTACGTCTCTCCGCCTTCGCCTCCCATCGCGCCGCCGTCCACCCCCTGGGGCCGGTGACGCTCTTCGCCGGGGCGAGCGGGAGCGGGAAGTCCAGTGCTCTGCGGGCGTACGAGGCGCTGGCGCGGCTGGGGGCGGGCGACGATCTGGCCGCGGTGTTTCCCGACGCGGCCGACTGTGTTCCCGAACGGGCCAGGCCCGACGCCCAGGGGAGGCGGGGATTCCGGATCGGGTGCACGGTCGACGGCCCGGTCGGCCCCGTCCACCTCGACATCGCCGTACAGGCCGAGCCCCGGCTCCGGATCGTCGGCGAGCGGCTCACCCGCCGCGGCCGTACGTTGCTCACCACCGCCCTCCGCGACCCGGGCCGCGATGCCGTCCAGGCCGAATGGCACACCGCCGGAGCCACCCCCGTCACCAGGGCGCCGTTCCCCGACGACCTGCTGGGCACGGCCCTTCTGCCCCTGCGCGTCGCGGGCAAGACGAAGGGGCAGTTGGAGGTCCTGGCGGCGGCGGAACAGGTGCTGGTGGCGCTGCGTTCGGTCTTCGTCTGCGACCCACGACCGGACCGGATGCGCGCACCCGTGCCGACGGGGGAGGGGCGGCTGCGGCGGGGGTGCGACAACCTCGCGGAGGTGCTGCACCGCACCCGCACCGAATGCCCCCGCAGGCACGCACGGTTGGCCTCGGTCGCGGGCGCGGGATGCGCGGGGCCGGTGACGGGACTCGGAGTCGAGGAGCTGCCGGACGGGAGGGTACGGGCGGTGCTGGAGCGCGGGGCGTTGCGCGTCGGGGCCGGTGCCCCGGGGGCTTTGGTGGGGGCGGGTCAGGTGCAGGGGTCGTCGCCGGCGGCTGTGGCCACGCCGTTGGGGCGGCTCGGGGACGGGGAGCTCCGCTATCTCGCGCTCGCACTCGTCCTTCTCACCGGTCCGGGTGTGCTCGCCATGGATCAACTCGCCGAAGTGCCCGGTGCCATGAGGACCTTGACCGTCCTCGCGGACGGACTGGACCGGGGGCTCGATCCCCGTCAGCTCCGGGAGCTGCTGGGTCTCGCCACCACCATCTGTGCCGGTGGCCACATCAGGCTCGTGGCGACCGTCGGGGAGACGGTCGCGGCGAGTGCGCGGGAGACGCCCGGGGTGTCGGTGGTGGAGCTGGAGCGGTGACGGAATGTCCCTGCCGACGGGGCGGATCGACCGGAGCGAGGTGTGCTGTCCCCGGGGTCGGCCTCGGGACGGTCCATGGGCGCCTTCGGGAACGATGATCGTCACTCTTCGGAGTGATCGGGATTTCCCCATCGAGCCTCCTGTCCACAGATTTCCGAATTCCCCTGGCGTTGGGGCTCAGGCGCCTTCACGCTGGGTAATGGAGTGAGTGGGCAGTAAGTCGTACGAACGGGGGCGGCGTCGATGGAAGCGGAGCGACTGATCGCGACGGGGCGGAACGCGCTGGCGCGGAGCAGGGATGCGTTGGACATCGTGGCGGAGGCATGGCAGGCACAGGCCCTCGCCCAGGCGATGGGGAGTCATCTCGCGCTCGGCGGACCGCTGGAGCTGCGGGGCGAGGCGCGAGGGTTGAGCGAGACAGGAGGCGGGCGCGGGGTGGTCGACCATCCCGCGCTGCGTACGGGCGGTTTGAGAGCCGCTCAGTTGACCGAGGTGGGGGACACGCGTGTGGCGCTGACGGCGCTGAGCGCGCTCCTCGGAGAGGTGGGGATCGCTCTCGTCGGGGTGGCCTGTGTCACCGACGAGGAGGGGCTCTACTGGCAGTGCATCGAGGCGATCGACGCGGCTGACGAGTCGAACGACCGGGTGCGGGGGATGCTGCGCCGGCTCGCGGTACGGGAGCGGGACCGGCCGCCCGATGTCGCCCGTGAGCGGGCGGGCCCGGCGGGACCGTCGTGAACGGGAACCGCGGGGACGCCCGCCGTGGAGACGGGCGGTGGACGGCCGGAGAGCCCTCAGTCCGTGAGGGGTCGGTCCTTGGCAGGATGCTCACGGCGGTCCGCCGTGGACTGAAGGTCGGCGTCGAGCTGCGACAGATCGGCGGTGAGCGCCGCCATCAGCTCCTCCATCTGCTGCAGCAGGCCCTTCGGGGCGCCGGAGCCCTTCTGCTCGGGCACGGAATGCCTGACCGGCTGCTCGGGCATCGCCCTTTCAGGCGCGGCTTCCTGGAACATGGCGGCCTCCTCGGCCCAGGCCCTTCCCGCGGGGGAGGGCCACACGTGAGAACGACGCACCGGCAGCGGCCGCCGGCGCGCGGGCCGGGCGGTCCGGCTCCGCCCGAGCCAACGACGCGCGCCGGGCCACGGTCACTGGCCTCGTGGGACGCGCTCCGCCGGAACGCCGGTATTCACCCGACCGAGCAGGCGCGGCCGGGATGCTGACGGAACCGTTGACGGACGTCCCGGGGCCGTACGGGGCGACTGCTCCCGTACCTCGCCCCAGCGCGTCGCGTCCCGGCCCCGGTCAGCTTCGTGTCGGCCACAGGCCGTCGATGAGGACCGTCAGGACCTGGTCGGCCTCCTCCGGCGCGTGCTCTCGGGTCCAGGACGCCGCCGCGATCAGGGCGAACAGTTCGGAGGACGTGATGTCGTTCCGTACCTCACCGGCACGCTGCGCACGTTCCAGCAGTTGCCGGCCGGACGACTGCATCGACGTGCAGGCGTCGTTCAGCTCGGACGTCTCGTCCTTGAGGCTGTCCATCAGCATGGTCACGAGACCGCGGTACGTGGTGGCGTGGGCGACCGCTGCCCGTACCCAGCTCGCCAGCGCCGCCCCGGCCGGCTCGGTGTTCAGCAACTCATGTGCGGTGCTGCCGAGTTCGGAGATGCTGTCGCGGAGCATCGTCTCGAGCAGACTCTCCCGGGTCGGGAAGTGACGGTAAAGCGTCGCGTTGCCCAGCCCCGCCTGCTTGGCGATGTCGTCGAGCGACGTGTGGATGCCGTGCTGGTGGAAGGCCTTCTTGGCCTCGGACAGGAGTCGCTCGTAGTTGCGGCGGGCGTCTGCGCGCATCGGGCTGCCTTCTCCTTGCCGTGCTGGGAACGGTGCCGCTCCCGTCGGCGACGGCAGCGGCACCAAACCGGGGTATGACCCCGTATTCTATCGTGCTCCCGCTCCGGGCCCTCCTCGCCGATCTCCGCGCCCGGCCCCGGGCGGGGAGTTGAGCTCCGGGACCGCTGCCTGACCGGGCGGGCGCGAGGCTGTCCCCTCGCGGCGCGGACGGTGGGCTAGGGGGTCGTGACCTCGCGCCCCGCGGGGTTCGCCGCCTGCTCCGGCGCCGGCTCCGTGACGCCGCCGCCCGTCGGGACGGTACGCATGACCAGCGTCAGCAGGATCGTGAGCGCGGTGAATCCGGCGCCCCAGGCGAACGCCGTGGTGACGCCCTCGGTGAGGACGAAGTCCGCCGTGCCCTTGGCGTCGAGACCGGACGGGACCTCGTTCGAGGCGGCGCGGCCGGCGGCGCCGAAGACGGTGACCATGATGGCGAGGCCGAGCGCGCCACCGATCTGCTGCATCACGTTGAGCAGGCCGGACGCGGCACCGGTCTCCTCCGGTGCGACGCCGGACATCAGGATGGTGGTGACGCCGACGAGCAGGGTGCCCATGCCGAGGCCGGCGACGAGCATCGGACCGAATAGCGCGGAGAGGTACTCGGCCTCCGGGGTGATCCGGGCGAACCAGATCAGACCGATGCTGATGGCGGCGGCGCCGACGGCCGTCAGCACGCGCGGGCCGACCCTGGGCAGCACCTTGGCGGTGATGCCGGAGGTGGCGAGGATCAGCACGGCAAGCGGTACGAACGCGAGCCCCGCCTGGATCGGTGTGAAGCCCCGGACCTCCTGGAGGAACTGGGTCAGGAAGAAGAACATCGCGTTGCCGGCCGCCATGACGAAGAGCAGCGAGAGATACCCGGTCGCGCGGTTGCGGTCGGCGAACAGCCGCAGTGGGGTGATCGGCTGCTTGGCGTGGGTCTCGATGAGGACGAAGAGCGCGAGCAGGGCGATCGCCAGGGCGAAGGAGCCGAGGGTCAGGGTGTCGCTCCAGCCGCTCTCGGCGGCCCGGATGAAGCCGTAGACCAGCGCGGTCGTACCGACCGTCGAGGTCAGGGCGCCACCGAGGTCGAAGCGAGCGGGCGTGCGGTCGGTCTCGTGGATGAACAACGGGGCCGCGATCAGCAACGCGACACCGATGGGCACGTTGATGAAGAGCACCCAGCGCCAGGAGAGCCAGTCCGTCAGCAGGCCGCCGCCGATCAGTCCGATGGCGGCGCCGGAGCCGGAGACCGCCGCATAGAGACCGAGGGCGCGGGCCCGGGACTTGTCGTCGGTGAAGTGGGTGGCGATCAGCGCCAGCACGGTCGGTGCCGCGATGGCGGCGCCGACGCCCTGGAGGGCGCGGGCGGTGAGCAGCGTGCCCGCCGAGTCGGCGAGGCCGCCGAGCAGCGAGGCGAGGGTGAATACCGTGACGCCGATGAGCATGCCGCGGCGGTGTCCGAGTACGTCTCCGGCGCGGCCGCCGAGCAGCAGCAGTCCACCGAAGGCCAGCAGGTAGGAGCTGAGGACCCAGGAGAGTCCGGTCGGGGTGAAGTCGAGCGCCTCCTTGAGGTCGGGGAGGGCGATGTTCACCACGTTCACGTCGAGGATCAGCATCGTCTGCAGGGCGAGGACGATGGCGAGCACCATGCCGTTGCGGCGGTCCGCCGCGCCGCCCTCAATGGGCGGACTCTGGCCCGCGGTGCTCGCGACGGTCTCTTCACTCATGATTCGGCATCTCCTCGGAAAGCTAAACGGGGACATTCCACGGTTCCTGTTGGGAAGATACAGGGACTGTCCCCGTTTAACAATCGTCGCAGTGTGAGCCCGAGTTGAAGCCCGGCCTTCCCGGCCCGGCGAACTGCGGCAGGCGTGCGAACCGTTGCGCTTCGCGCCCGGACGTCGCCGGTGATAGACCTGGAGCCGTGACGGAACTGGATGTAGCGGGATTGCAGCGCAGGCTGGCCGAGTTCGCGGCTTCGCGGGAGTGGCAGCCGTACCACACGCCCAAGAACCTGGCGGCGGCGCTCAGCGTCGAGGCGGCCGAACTCCTGGAGATCTTCCAGTGGTTGACGCCCGACGAGGCGGACCGTGTGATGGAGGACCCGGAGCGGGCGCACCGGGTCGAGGACGAGGTCGCCGACGTGCTGGCGTATCTGCTCCAGTTCTGCGGGGTGCTCGGCGTCGATCCGCTCACCGCGCTCGCGGCGAAGATCGACCGGAACGAGCTCCGATTCCCCGTCGGCCGGCCCCCGGGCCGCTCCGAGAAGGCGACCGGCACGGGAGACGGTCACTCTTCGGAGTGAGTGCGGGCCCGCCGCCGGGGAGGTTGACAGCCACCCGGCGGTGCAGGATGGAGTCATGGATCTTCGAATCTTCACCGAGCCCCAGCAAGGGGCCGACTACGACACCCTTCTCACTGTCGCGAAGGCCACCGAGGACCTCGGTTTCGACGCCTTCTTCCGCTCCGACCACTACGTCAGCATGGGATCGGCCGACGGCCTGCCCGGGCCGACCGACGCGTGGATCACGCTGGCCGGTCTGGCCCGGGAGACCAGCAGGATCCGTCTCGGCACGCTGATGACGGCAGGCACCTTCCGCCTCCCCGGAGTCCTGGCCATCCAGGTGGCCCAGGTCGACCAGATGTCCGGCGGCCGGGTCGAACTGGGCCTGGGAGCGGGCTGGTTCGAAGAGGAGCACCGGGCGTACGGGATCCCGTTCCCCAAGGAGAAGTTCGGCCGGCTCGAGGAGCAGCTGGCGATCGTCACCGGCCTGTGGGGCACCGAGATCGGCAAGAGGTTCTCGTACGAGGGCGAGCACTACCAGCTCGTCGACTCGCCCGCACTGCCCAAGCCGGCACAGGCCAGGATTCCGGTGCTGATCGGCGGGCACGGCGCGAGCCGGACCCCGCGGCTCGCCGCGAAGTACGCCGACGAGTTCAACATCCCGTTCGCCTCGTTGGAGGACAGCGAGCGGCAGTTCGGGCGGGTCCGCGCCGCCGCCGAGGCCGCCGGCCGCCGGGCCGACGACCTGGTGTACTCCAACGCCCTCGTGGTCTGCGTCGGCAAGGACGACGCGGAGGTGGCGCGCCGCGCCGCGGCCATCGGCCGCGAGGTGCGGGAGCTGAAGGCCAACGGCCTGGCGGGCTCGCCCGCCGAGGTCGTGGACAAGATCGGCCGGTACGGCGCGATCGGGGCGTCCAGGGTCTACCTCCAGGTCCTCGACCTCGACGACCTCGACCACCTGGAGCTGATCTCCGCCCACGTCCAGTCCCAGCTGGGCTGACGGGAAGGACACCCCCGATGGCACCCGCTCGCACCCTCGCCGAGGCGCTCGCCGCCGACGTGCTCGTCCTCGACGGCGGGCTCTCCAACCAGCTGGAGGCCCAGGGCTGCGACCTGCGTGACGAGCTGTGGTCGGCCCGGCTGCTCGTCGACGGGCCCGAACAGATCGCGGCGGCGCACACGGCGTACGTCCGGGCGGGCGCCCGGGTCCTGATCACCGCCGGCTATCAGGCCACCTTCGAGGGCTTCGCCCGGCGCGGCATCGGCCGGGCCGAGACGGCGCGGCTGCTGGGGCGCGGGGTGGAGCTGGCCCGTGCCGCGGGGGAGGGGGCCGCCGAGCAGGTGTGGGTCGCCGGGTCCGTCGGCCCGTACGGAGCGATGCTCGCGGACGGCAGCGAGTACCGCGGCCGGTACGGGCTGACCGTGGCCGAGCTCGAGCGGTTCCACCGGCCGCGCGTCGAGGCGCTCGCGGCGGCGGCGCCCGACGTGCTGGCCCTGGAGACGGTGCCCGACACCGACGAGGCCGAGGCGCTGCTGCGGGCCGTCGAGGGATGCGGCGTGCCGGTCTGGCTCTCGTACACGATCGCCGGGGAGCGGACTCGCGCCGGGCAGGGGCTCGCGGAGGCGTTCGCGCTCACGGCGGGCAACGACCAGGTGATCGCGGTCGGGATCAACTGCTGTGAGCCGGGGGACGCGGGCCGCGCCGTGGAGATCGCCGCCACGGCGACGGGGAAGCCGGTGGTCGTCTACCCCAACAGCGGCGAGGAGTGGGACGCCAGGGCCCGGGCCTGGCGGGGAAGCGGCTCCTTCGATCCCGGGCGGATACGAGGCTGGCCCGCGGCCGGGGCCCGGCTGCTCGGCGGCTGCTGCAGGGTCGGCCCCGACCGCATCGCCGCACTGGCCGACGCGCTGGGGCGACAGGGCGGAACACCGGCCCAGGGCTGAGGAAAATGCCTGGTCGGAGAGGGGCGGGCGGACCATACTCGGACGTGTGTTCCTAACGATCAGTACGACCGGCACCCCCGAACGTCCCGCGACCGATCTGGGCTTTCTGCTGCACAAGCATCCCGACAACGCGCAGACGTTCTCGACCTCGCACGGCCGCGCGCATGTCCTCTACCCCGAGGCGAGCGCGGAGCGGTGCACGGCCGCGCTCCTCCTCGAGGTGGACCCCATCGGTCTGGTGCGGCGCGGCAAGGGCAAGGGCCGGGGCGGCGCCCCCGATTCCGCGCTCGCGCAGTATGTGAACGACCGGCCCTACGCCGCGTCCTCGCTGCTCGCCGTCGCGCTCGCCACGGTCTTCAAGAGCGCCCTGCACGGGGCCTGCAAGGCGATGCCCGAGCGGGCCGCGGAGCCGCTGCCGCTGCGCGTCGAGGTACCGGCGCTGCCGGCGCGCGGCGGGGCCGAGCTGGTCCGCAAGCTGTTCGGCCCCCTCGGCTGGGACACCGTCGACGCCGAGCCGGTGACGCTGGACACCGCGTTCCCCGAGTGGGGCGACTCCCGCTATGTGCGGCTCGTCCTCGAAGGGGAGCTGCGGCTCGCCGACGCCCTCAACCAGCTCTACGTCCTGCTGCCGGTCCTCGACGACGCCAAGCACTACTGGGTCTCGCCCGACGAGGTCGACAAGCTGCTGCGCGCCGGTGACGGCTGGCTCGCCGACCACCCCGAGCAGAAGCTGATCACCAGCCGCTATCTGTCCCGCCGCTGGGGGCTGACCCGGGAGGCCATGGAGCGCCTGGAGCTGGTGCGCCTGGCCGAGAGCGACGGGCTGGACGTCGACGACCTCGACAACGCGGTCGACGAGACCACGGACACCGAGGAGAAGCCCGTCCCGCTCGCCGAGCAGCGCCGGGAGGCGATCCTCGCCGCGCTGCGCGCCGCCGACGCCACTCGTGTGCTCGATCTCGGCTGTGGTCAGGGCCAGTTGGTGCAGGCGCTGCTCAAGGACGTGCGCTTCACCGACATCGTCGGTGTCGACGTGTCCGTGCGCGCCCTGACCGTCGCCGGGCGCCGGCTGCGGCTGGACCGGCTCGGAGAGCGGCAGGCGGGCCGGGTGAAGCTGATCCAGGGCTCGCTCGCGTACACCGACAAGCGCCTGACCGGCTACGACGCGGCCGTCCTGAGCGAGGTCATCGAGCACCTCGACCTGCCGCGGCTGCCCGCCCTCGAGTACGCGGTGTTCGGCTCCGCCCGTCCCCGCACAGTCCTCGTGACCACGCCGAACGTCGAGTACAACGTCCGCTGGGAGACGCTCCCGGCCGGGCACGTCCGGCACGGCGACCACCGCTTCGAGTGGACCCGCGAGGAGTTCCGAAACTGGGCGTCGAGCGTCGCCGGACAGTACGGGTACGACGTCGCCTTCACCCCGGTCGGCCCGGACGATCCCGAGGTCGGCCCGCCCACCCAGATGGCCGTCTTCACCCACACCAGCACCCCGACCCCGAAGGAGGACACGGCATGACCGACACCACCCGCACGCTGCCCGTCACCGACCTGTCCCTCGTGGTCCTGATCGGTGCGAGCGGCTCCGGCAAGTCCACCTTCGCCCGCCGCCAGTTCAAGCCCACCGAGGTCATCTCCTCCGACTTCTGCCGCGGCCTGGTCGCCGACGACGAGAACGACCAGAGCGCCAGCAAGGACGCCTTCGACGTCCTGCACTACATCGCGGGCAAGCGACTGGAGGCGGGACGGCTGACCGTCGTCGATGCCACCAACGTCCAGCAGGAGGCGCGGCGCCAGCTGGTGCAGCTGGCCCGGCAGCACGACGTGCTGCCCATCGCGATCGTCCTCGACATGCCCGAGGAGGTCTGCCAGGCCCGAAACGCGGTGCGCCCCGACCGGGCGGACATGCCCCGCCACGTCGTCCAGCGCCACCGCCGCGAGCTGCGCCGCTCGCTGCGGGGGCTGGAGCGCGAGGGCTTCCGCAAGGTGCACGTCCTGCGCAGCGTCGAGGAGGTGGAGGCGGCCGAGGTCGTCCTGGAGAAGCGGTTCAACGACCTGCGTCACCTCACCGGCCCCTTCGACATCATCGGCGACATCCACGGCTGCCGTTCCGAGCTGGAGACCCTGCTCGCGAGGCTCGGGTACGTCGACGGCCACCACCCCGAGGGGCGTACCGCGGTCTTCGTCGGCGACCTCGTCGACCGAGGACCGGACAGCCCGGGCGTGCTCCGTCGCGTGATGTCCATGGTCGCGGCCGGCGACGCCCTCTGCGTGCCCGGAAACCACGAGAACAAGCTCGGGCGGTGGCTCAAGGGCCGCAAGGTCCAGGAGACGCACGGGCTCGCCGAGACCATCGAGCAGCTGGGCCGCGAGACCGAGGAGTTCCGGGCCGAGGTCGGCGCGTTCATCGACGGGCTCGTCAGCCACTACGTCCTCGACGAGGGCAAGCTCGTGGTCTGCCACGCCGGTCTCCCGGAGAAGTACCACGGCCGGACCTCCGGCCGGGTGCGTTCGCACGCGCTGTACGGGGACACCACGGGAGAGACCGACGAGTTCGGGCTCCCCGTGCGCTACCCGTGGGCGGAGGAGTACCGCGGCCGGGCCACCGTCGTCTACGGCCACACGCCCGTTCCGAACACCTCGTGGATCAACAACACCATCTGCCTGGACACCGGCGCGGTCTTCGGCGGCAGGATGACCGCGCTGCGCTGGCCGGAGCGCGAACTGGTCGACGTACCGGCGGAGAAGGTCTGGTACGAGCCGGCCCGGCCGCTCGCGACCGAGGCGCCCGGTGGCCACGAGGGACGGCCGCTCGACCTCGCCGATGTCCACGGACGCCGGATCGTGGAGACCCGGCAGATGGGCAACGTCTCCGTGCGTGAGGAGAACGCGGCGGCGGCCCTGGAGGTCATGAGCCGGTTCGCGGTCGACCCGCGGCTGCTCGCCTACCTGCCGCCGACGATGGCCCCGACGGCGACCGCGAAGGAGGATGCCCGCGGCGGATCCGCTGACGAGCACTTCCTGGAGCACCCGGCCGAGGCCTTCGCGCAGTACAGGGCGGACGGGGTCGAGCGCGTCGTGTGCGAGGAGAAGCACATGGGGTCGCGAGCCGTCGCCCTGGTCTGCCGGACCGAGGAGGTGGCGCGCGAGCGGTTCGGGGTCACCGGGGTGAGCGGCGCGCTGCACACCCGGACCGGACGTCCGTTCTTCGATGATCCGTCCGTCACCGAGCAAGTCCTGGAGCGGCTGCGGGCGGCGATCGGCGCCGCCGGACTGTGGGACGAGCTGGACACGGACTGGCTTCTGTTCGACGGCGAGCTGATGCCGTGGTCGCTGAAGTCGGCCGGGCTGCTGCGCTCGCAGTACGCGGCGGTCGGCGCGGCCTCCCGGGCCGTCTTCCCCGGCGCGCTCGGCGCACTGGAGCAGGCGGCGGCGCGGGGCGTGAACGGGCTCGACGCGCTCCTCGCCAAGCAGCGCGAACGGGCGGCGGACGCCGAGGCGTTCACGGAGGCCTACCGCCGGTACTGCTGGCCGACCCAGGGGCTCGAAGGTGTGCGCTTCGCGCCGTTCCAGCTCCTCGCCGCGCGGGGCCGCTCGCTGGCGGCCGTGCCGCACGATGAGCAGCTCGGATGGCTCGACCGGCTGGTGGAGCACGATCCGACCGGGCTCCTCCAGGTCACGCGCCGACTGATCGTCGACACGGGCGACGAGGCATCGGTGCGGGCCGGTGTCGACTGGTGGCTGGAGATGACGGCGGCCGGCGGCGAGGGCATGGTCGTCAAGCCGCTCGCGGCGCTCGTGCGCGGCGCGGACGGCCGACTCGTCCAGCCGGGCATCAAGGTTCGTGGCCGGGAGTACCTGCGGATCATCTACGGCCCCGAGTACACCCGCCCGGAGAACCTGGAGCGCCTGCGCAACCGCTTCCTCGGCCACAAGCGTTCACTCGCGCTGCGGGAGTACGCGCTCGGCCTGGAGGCGCTGGACCGACTCGCGGAGGGCGAGCCGCTCTGGCGCGTGCACGAGGCGGTCTTCGCGGTGCTCGCACTGGAGTCCGAGCCGGTGGACCCGCGTCTGTGACACGTCTGTGACACGCTCCCCACGGGGGGCGCAGGGGAATGGATAGTTGCGCTCCCCTGCGCCCCCCGTGCCCGTTGACGGGCTTCTTCGCCAGCCCCTAGCGTTCTTCACCCCACTACGTGACGCAGCGTCAACAGAGTGACTGCGCACGCCACATGAGGTGGGAACCAACACACAGAGGCGAGCGCGGGCGTGGCCCCACGTGGCTTCCACGGCTTCGCGGCGGGGGTGGGTGACAGTGAGTCTTTTCGGCCAGGACCGCTTCCTCCACGCCCTGCCCGACCGGGACCGCAGGACGCTCCTCGCCGAGGGGAGCCCGCGCGCCTACGAGCCGGGCGAGGTGATGATCCGGGAGCGCGACACCACCGCGTACGTCCTCGCCCTCATGTCCGGCTGGTCCGTCGTCTCGGTCGAGACCGAGCGCGGCGCCCGCCTCATACTCGCCCTGCGCGGCGCGGGAGAGGTCGTCGGCGACCTCGCCGCGGTGGACCGCCGACCGCGCAGCGCCAGCGTCACCGCCCTCGGCCGCGTCGAGGCCGTCGCCATCGCCGGCGACCGCTTCCGCCGCTTCCTCGCCGCCCATCCGCACGCCACCTCGCTGATCCTGCGGCAGCTCTCCGCCCGGCTGCGCAGCGCCGACGTCGAGCGCCGCTCCCTGGCCTCCGAGACCGTGCTCCAGCGGCTGGCCGCACGTCTGGTCGAGCTCGCCGAGCGGGCCGGCCGGCGGGCGGACGCCGGCACCGTACTCGAACTTCCGCTTCCCCAGCACGACCTGGCGGCGGCCATAGGCGCCACCCGGGAGGCGGTGGCCAAGGCCCTCCGGCTGCTGCGGGAACAGGACGTCGTCCGCACGGCGAACCGCCGTGTGGTCGTCATCGACATGCCCGTCCTGGTGCTGCTGGCCCAGGGCGGATCACCCCACACGAAATCGGCGGAGAAACCTCCGCCGGGTGTGTAAACGGCTACATCGCCGGCCGCCGCGTGCGGTCAGGCTTGACCCGTCACCACGGCAACACGGCACACAGGGAGTCCGAGTGAGCAGTGCGGGAGCGAGCGCGGGAGCGAGTGCGGGAGCGATCCATCGCCTCGTCGTCTTCGGCGACGCGGTCGGATCGGGCACCTGGGGCATGGACACGAAACGACGGATGCGCGCCGCCATGTACGAGGCGTTCGGCGAGGCGTACGCCGCCATCGGCGTCGAACCGGGCACGGTCCACCAGGAGGACCGCGGCGACGGCATCCTCGGTGCGCTGCGCCCGGAGGTTCCGCCGGCGTTCATGGTCGGCCGGTGGATCGACACCCTGTACGAGAGCCTGCGCGAGCACAACGCGGGCCGCCAGGAGCGGCTGCGGATGCGGGTCGGCATGAACGCGGGGCTCGTTCTGGAGGACGGGCACGGTCTCGTCGGCCGCGCGGTCGACCTGGCGTGCCGGCTCTGCGACAGCCCCACGGCCAAACAGATCATGACCGCCGCGCCCGATGCGGATCTGCTCGTCGTCGTCTCCGACTGGCTCCACGACAACGTGGTCGTCGAAGGCGGCCGCTATGTGGAGCCGGGGCACTACCGGCAGGCCCGGGTGCGCTCCAAGGAGACCGACGAGACCGCCTGGTTCCACATCCCCCGCAGAACGGCGCCGCCGGTGCCGCCGTTCGAAAGGCGGGACGGCGGGGACGGCCGTGGTGACCCAGAGACCGGCGGTGGGCCGACGCGGGGGGACGGCCCACCGCCCACCGCCCCCACACGGGGCGACAGCTACCAGGCCGGTCGTGACCTCGTGGTGATCAAGGACAACACCATTCACGGCGGTATCACCGGCATCCGGCACGGGGAGGGCGCATGAGCGACGACGACGGCGCCCCGGCCCAGGACGAGCCCAGGGACGACGGCCGCTCCGGCGGCGATTCTTCCGGCGCCGACCGAGCAGGCGGCGACCGGGCAGGCGGGGACCGGGCGGGTGCCGACCGGGCGGGCGGCGACCGGGCCGGTGCCGACCGAGCAGGTGCCGACCGGGCCGACGGCGCGGGTGAACAACAGTCCGAGGCCAACCCCTTCGACCGGGCCGGCCGCAGTCCCGTCGACGGCGTGGGCGGCACCGGCGGCGCCGGCACCGCACGCGCCGCCCTGCGCACCCTCGCACCCCGCCCCTCGGGCCGCACGTACGACATCGGCCGCGACGGCCAGATCTACGAGGGCAACCAGTTCATCACCCAGTACTGGTCGAGCCCGGGCACACGCTCGGACATCGTGCAGGGGCGGGTGCCCGAGGAGACCCTCCAGCACCTGGACGACATCTACTGCGAGGTTCCCGGCTACGTACGGATGAAGGAACTCCTGCGGGAGAACCGCCTCCTGGTCCTGTGCGGCGAGACCGGCAGCGGCCGCAAGGCCACCGCCCTGGCCCTCCTCTCCGAACTCACCGACCACAAGGTCGCCCGCCTCGACCCCCGCCACCGCGTGGACGAGATCGAGACCGACGTACTGGAGCGGACCTGCGGCCACCTCCTGGAGTTGCCGTCCGACGACGCCCGCCTCGACCACGAACCGCAGCGCGGCCCGGACGAGTCCCGCGACCGGACCCGCCGCTCCCGCATCCGCCTCTCCGAACTGCACCTCGACCGGTTCAGCCGGCAGCTGCGCGACCAGGACGCGTACGGCGTCGTCCTCGTCGAGAGCGGCGACCTCGCCGACCGGCTGATGCGCGGACGGTACGGGATGTACTGCCCGCCGCCGCCCTCCGACGAGGTCCTCCACCGCCATCTGCGGCAACTGCTGCGCGGCGAACCCTCGGGAGCCCTGGACTCCGCGCGAGAACTCGCCCGGCGGCCCGAGGTGACCAAGGCCCTGGGCCTCGACGCGCTGCGGCCGCGCGAGGCCGCCCGGCTCGCCGACCATCTGGCCCGGCGTCAGAAGGAGGAGCTCACCGACGAGGAGCTCCTGGAGGACTGCTCGGCGTTCGTACGGGCGCAGGCGCGTGCCTGGTTCGCCGGCGCGGACCGCCCCGGCACCCTGCCCGAGGCGCAGCCGGCCCTCAACGCCACCGCGTTCCGTATCGCCGTCGCCGTCTTCAACGGCTCGGCGTACAGCATCGCCGCCGAGGCCGCCGAACTCCTCTCCTGGGAGCTCGGCTCCACCCTCGACCCCGAACACCCGTCGGGCCGACGGCTGTTCGGCACCCACGCCGACAGCCGCCCGGTGCTCGCCCGCTCCGTCCTGGAGGACGGCGAGCTCGACCTCGGTCCCGCCAAGGTGCCCGTGCGGGCGATCCGCTTCCAGGGCGACGCGCTGGCCACCGCCGTCCTCGGCGAGATCTGGCACGGCTACCACAACGTGCGCGGCCCGGTCTCCCGCTGGCTCCGCTCGCTCTGCGACGACCCGCGCCCGGAGGTGTGGGTGCGCGCCTCCATCGCCGCAGGGGTGCTCTGCTCCTGGGACTGGATCCACGGGTTCGGCGAGCTGATCGCCCCGCTGGCGGTCACGGACGGCGCCGTACCGCGGATGGCGGCCGCCACGGCGCTCGCCGAGGCGGCGCGTGACCCCCGTGTGCGGCCCGCCGTCGTCGCCGTCCTGAAGGAGTGGGCCGGCGACGACGAGCTACGTGACGTGGTCCTGCTCGCCCACGGCTATGTGCTGGCGGCGGGCACCGTGAGCGGTTCGCTCGACGGGCTGGCCCGGGTGGTGCGCGAGCGCGAGGCGACCGACGTGGACGTCATCTCCGCCGCCGCGTTCAGCGTCGCCAGGCTCCTCGCCTCGGGCGAGCCCGAGACGGTGACCCGGCGGCTGACCGAGTGGCTCAAGGACGGACGGCACAATCTCGCCAACCTGGTCCTCGTCACCATGGTCGACACCCTGACGTTCCGGACCACCCATCTGTGGGGGCTGCGCGACGTCGGCGAGCTCGAACCGCACGCCGCCCGGCCGCTGCTCGTCGCCCTGCTCGCCACCCGCCCCGAACTCACGCCGGAGCTGGGCGCCCTGCTGCGCCACACGCTCAACACCGCCCGCGCCGGCGAGGTGGCCCTCGACGGTCTGGGCAGCCTGCTGCGCCGTGCGGCCAAGGACGAGGAGGCGCTCGGTCACGTCTGCCGGCTCCTGCCGCTGCTCGGTGTGAGCCGCCGGGACCGGGACCGGCTGCGGGGGCTGCTGAAGGAGCTGGTCGGCGACCGGGACCGGCCCATGGACAAACGCGCGGCGGGCCGGATGTGGGACGCCGTCGCGGAAGGAGCGACGCGATGAACGACCCGCGGAACCAGGGCGACCCGTCCGACGAGCGCCGGGGCCAGGAGCAGGGACGACAGGAGCAGGACCCGCGCGGCAACGGGGCCAGAGGCCCGCTGCTCCGCGAGCGCAAGCCCCCGTACAAGCGCGACAGCGGCCAGATCGCCGCCGTCCTCCTCTACCGCAACGGCGGCCACCGGGTCATGTGGCCCGACCGCAACGAGGACACCGACAAGCCCCTGATGGGCTTTCCGTACACCGTCTTCGAGGTCCAGCTCGGGCGGAACGTCACCGAGTTCGAACTCACCCTGCCGGCCTCCGGCGACGGGGTCTTCTTCAAGGCCGCCGCCCGGATCCAGTGGGAGGTCGCAGACCCGCATCTCGTCGTCACCCAACAGGTCTGGGACGTCGCCGAGTTGCTGCGCGACGATCTCCTGGACGGGCTGCGCGCCGTGTCCCGCAGATTCCGGCTCACCGACGCACAGCGCGCCGACGAGGCCGTACGGGACGAGTTGAGCTCCGGGCGGTTCAGCCTCGGCGCGGACCTCGGGCTGCGGACCCGTGTGCTCGTCTTCATCGACCTGGACGACGCCATCAAGGAGGCGATCGGCAAGCGCGACATGGTCTCCGTGGCCATGCAGGTCGACGAGCGCGAGATGGAGCAGCAGCGCCTCAAGGACATGGCCGAGCGGCGGCTGGTTGCCGAGCGCGCGCGCGACCTCGAAGAGCTCTTCCGGCGCGGCGACCTCGCGCAGATCGCCCACCACATGGCGATGAACCCCGACAAGCAGTGGGACATCAGGCGCGAGCTCCAGCACGAGAAGCGCGAGGGTCAGGCCGACTTCCTCGCGGTGTTCAACCGGCTCCTCGACACCGGGGTCCTGGAACGGCACGACATCGGCGAACCGATGTACCAGGTACTGGAGTTCCTGCGGGAGAGCACCGGCTCCGTACTCGGAGGAGTCGCCGGGCACGTCCTCAACCCGTCCGGTTCCGGCCGGGGGCGGGCAGCCCTGGACCGGGGGCTCCCCGAACCGGTCCAGCCGCCGTGGGACGCCGACCCCGACGGGGACGCCGACGGGGACGCCGACGCCGGTGCGGACGAAGGCGCCTGGGGCGAGCGCCGTGAAGCGGGCCGGGAGCGGGTCGACGAGCGGGCCGAGGGGGACCGGCCGGTGTACGAGCCGACCCGCGTCCAGTCCTCCTCCGAGCGGGACCGCGACGGCAACCGAGGACGGTCGCCCGGCTCCCGGCACAGCTCCGACTTCGACGACTGGGACGCCGAATGACCACGCCACCGCCGGCCCCGGTGCCGCGCCCGGCGCCGCCCGACCCCGTACCCCCGACGCCCTCGCCCGCCCCCGACCCCGAAGACCTCCGCTTCATGGCCGACCGGCTGCTCGTCACCGTCCGCGAGGACATCGGCCGGGCCGACACCAAGGCGGCGATCCTGCTCTCCGGCGCCCTCGCCTTCCTGGCGGTGGTCTTCTCCCGGGACCGCGGCCCGCTGCCCACCTCCGGCGCGGGTCTCGCCCTGATCGTCGTGGCCGGGACGCTGTGGACGGCCGGGGTCCTGATGCTCGTCTCGGTGGTCCTGCCGCGCACCCGCACCGGGGCCGACCGCACCCTCCTGCGGGACCTGACGGCGGGGACGCCCGCGGACGCGCTGCGCGACCGGCTCACGGCGTCCGGCGACGACGCCACCGGCTGGCTCCTCGAACAGGCGAGCGTGCACGGTGTCGTGCTCGCCGCGAAATACCGGTGGCTGCGCCTGGGCGTCTGCTCCCTCGTGCTCGGCGCCCTGCCGGCCCTCTTCAGCGAACTGTGGTGAGAGACAATGCAGTGGAGAAACACCGGAGGCGTCCTGCTCCTCGCCGGGGCGCTGCTCGCGCTCTCCGGCCCGACGGGCTCGACCGGAGCCGACGCGGCAACCCCACGAACCCCCGCCGCCACGGCCGCCCCGCCGAAGGACGACGGCCCGGACCCGATCGACTTCGCCGTCGTCGTCGACCAGTCCGCGAGCCTCGCCGACAAGGACCTGGCCCTCGAGACCGAGGCCGCCGCCCTGCTCAGCCAGGGTGAGATATCCGAGCGCTCACGGGCCACCGTCATCGGCTTCGGCAGCTCCGAGAAGGCCGGTCAGTCCCCCGTACGGGAGGTCTGCCCGCTCACCGTCGCCGACGCGGCGGGCCGCCAGCGGCTCAGCGACTGCGTCCCGCGGCTGACCCGGCGCGACGCGGCGAGCATGGGCCCCGGCACCGACTTCCCCGCCGCGATCCGCCAGGCCGTCTCCCGGCTCACCGAGGACGGCCGCAAGGACACGCCCAAGGTCGTCTTCCTGCTCACCGACGGCAAGCTCGACGTGAGCGACAGCCCGGAGTACGGCACCGACAAGGCCAACCGGCAGGCGAACGGCGAGAAGCGGCTCGCCGAGGAACTCGCCCGCGCCCGGGCCGCGTCCGTCCAGATCTGGCCGCTCGGCTTCGGCGGCGAGATCGACCGCGCCACGCTCACCGCCATGGCCGAGGGCGGCCACCGCGGCAGCTGCGCCGACCTGCCCGAGGCCACCCCCAAGATGCGGGTGGTCGACACCGCGGCGGAGATCGACAAGGCGCTCCAGGAGACCTTCGCGGCAGCCCGCTGCGCACGCATCGCGCACGGCACCGTCGGCAAGCCGCCCGCCGACCTGTCCGTCACCATCCCGCCCATCGCCACCGACGGCTCGCTCACGGTCGGGAAGCACGACCCCAAGGTGCGGGTGACCTACTACGACCCGAGCGGGCGCAAGGTGCCCACCCAGGGCGAGTTCGACGGTTCCACCTTCGAGGTCAGCGGACAGGACGGCCCGGTCGAGGCGCTGCGCGTCAAGAACCCGATGCCCGGCCGCTGGCGCGTCCACATCGAGGCCCCGGAGGGCCACCGGGACCGCGAGGTCGCCGTCCGGGCGATCTGGCAGGGCCGGCTGCGCTCCGAGGTCACCCTCGACCCCGCCTCGCCGCGCGCCGGCCAGGAGGCCGTCGTGGAGGTACGGATGCAGACCCGGCGCGGGGTCGTCATCACCGACCCCAAGCTGCTGGAGGGCGTCACGGTCTCCGCCGTACTGACCGGCACGGGCTTCGCGCCGGTCACCGTCCGCCTCACCGACGACGGCCGCGCCCCCGACCGCAGGGCCGGCGACGTCCGGTTCTCGGGCCGCATCACCGTTCCCGCCACCGCCACCGGCGACCTGACACTGGTCACGGACATGGCGGCGCCCGGAGTCACCTCCGACCGCCGCCCGCTCAACACCACACGGTCGGAGGGCACCCCCGCGGTCACCGCCGGGCTCGCCGTCGACCGGGTGAGCGTCCACCCCGGAGACACCGTGCGGGGCACCCTCGACATCACCAACAACGACAGTGGCCCGCACACCCTGCGCCTCGCCCTGAAGGACCAGGCGGCCGGCGCCGACCTGAAGGTGTCCCCGGCCACGGTCACCGCCGAAGCGGGCCGAAAGACCCGGTTCGACTTCACCGTCACCGTGGGGAAGGGCACCCCCGTCGGCGAACTCGGCGGCCTGGTCGAGGTCCTGGACACCGGAGGCGCCGGGCAGGTGCTCGACACCGCCTTCCTCGACGTACGCGTCGAGGCGCCACCCACCTGGTGGGACACGTGGCGGTGGGCGGTGATCGGCGGGGCGGCGGCCGTCCTGCTCGCCGGCGCCGTCGTGGGCATCCGGCTGGTCGCCCGCAGCCGTCGCAAGGACCTGACCGGGGTCCGGCTCGAACTCCTCCGCGACGGACAGTCCCTCAGCACGCTCACCGTCCGCAACGGTCAGAGCGGCGGAGGCGAGTACCTCTTCACGGTCGAGGAGGCGAGGGGCGCGGCCCCCGCGCTGCGCCGCGCCCGCGGCGCGTCCTCGGCCCACCGGCTGCGCCGCACGGGCGCCGGTGAACTGCTGCTGCGCCCGAACGGGGGGCGGGAGTTCTCCGTACGCCCCGGAGTACCGGCCGGGCTCGACGACTTCGAGCTCATCGTCGGAGACGGCCGCCGCACCGGCCGTGGCGGACAAGCGGGATCCGGTGGCTCGGGCGGCAGCGGCAGATCGACGCGCACGGACCGCGCACCCGGTACCGGCGGCTGGCGCCCCCGCGTCCCCCGCCGCCGTACGTCCGCCTCCGGCGACCGTGACACCGGCCGGGACCGGAGCCGTACGCCCGACACCGACGAGGGCCGCCGGGAGCAGCCCACGACCACCAGCACATGGGACCCGAATTTCTGACCGGACCACGCAGCACAGGGTCCCAAGGGGAGACACGACATGAAGATCTACCAGCCGATGCTCTTCGTCGGCCTCGGCGGCACCGGCGCACGCATCGGCAGCGAACTCGAGCGGAGCCTGCGCAGAGAGCTGTGCGGCCCCGACGGCACCGACCTCGTCGACGGGGGGAAGCGGCTCCCCTTCCAGCTGCCCGAATGCCTCCAGTTCGTCTACGCGGACTTCAGCGAGGGCGACCTGCGGCAGCAGCCGCAGTTCCGGGCCAGGGGGGCGGAGAGCCAGGCCTACGCCCGTACGTCCAGGGTGATCCGCGACCTGCTGCCGGCCGAGTTCGACTCCTCGCCCGAAGTGACCCGCATGTTGCGGATCGCCCTCCACGAGGAGACCCGGTCCTGGCTGCCGCCGCAGGCCCGCCAGCCCCGGGTCGCCCCCCTGCACGACGGCGCGGGCCAACTCCCGACCGTGGGCCGCGCCGCGCTGTTCGCGACGATGCGCTCCGGCCTCGAACCGGTCCTGCGCCAGCTGCGCGAGGCGATCAGCGCCATCGGCACCGCGGCCGGGGACCTCCAGCGGGTCGGTGGCGGCCGGATCCGAGGCTGCGACGTCTTCGTCGCCTTCTCGGTGGCCGGCGGCACCGGAGCCGGCATCTTCTACGACTTCCTCCACCTCATCGGGCACGAGTTCCGCCACGCCAAGGTGCGCGGAGTGAAGATCTATCCGCTGGTGGTCATGCCCTCCGCGTTCCCGCCCGAGGCGGGCGGGGGGCGGGAGGCCGAACTCAACGCGGCCCGTGCCCTGGTGGACCTCTCCCGGCTCGTCGACGACCAGAACGTGCCGAACGCCCTCGACGAGGTCGGCGACATCGGACAGCGCAGCCGGATCAGCGTCCACTACCCGGGGGAGGGCGTCGTCGCGCTGCGGCCCTCGACCGTGCAGACCGCCTTCCTCTTCTCCAAGCCGTCGGTGATCCGGCCCGAGGACCTGCGCCGCTCCATCACCGCCATGGTGATGTCCCTCATCGGCACCGAACTCGGCGAGGACACCGGATCGGGCAACCACGGCAGCGACGACGACTACCAGTCCTTCGCCGCCAGCTTCGTCAACAAGAGCGTGGAGCGGTCCACCCCCGCCCGTACCGGCATCGGCTACCGCGGCATGTCCAGCAGCCTCGCCGCCTCCCTCACCGTGCCGGTCGACGACCTCGCCGAGATCGTCGCCGCCCGCCTCCTCGCCCAGGCCGTCCGCGGCATGACCGAGAAGGCCCGCCGGCCCTCCACCGAGTCCCCCGAACTCGTACGGGAGCTCTTCAACCGCTCCGGCATCGGCCGGCTGTGGACCCGCGAGGCCCCGGACGTGCCCGATCCCGAGGAACTCCCGCGCGGCAACCGGGCGATCACCAAGGCGCTGCGTGACCGGCTCGGCGACATGGAGGACTCGCTCGCCCGACTGGAGGGCCAGCTCGACCGCGAAGTCCCGCGCCTCACCGAGGAGTTCAAACCGAGCACCGGAGCCCGTGAACTGCTCGACAAGATCGGGCCCTTCCAGCTGGAGTCCGTCCTGAACGGGCTGCCCGGACACCCCGACCGGGTCGCCAGGGAAGGGTTCACCGGAATGCTCGACAACCGGCGCAACATCCCCGAACGGCCCGCCCACGTCCAGACCGCGTCTCCCGTGATCCCGCACATCAGGCGCAGCGCCGCCGGCCTCGTACCGGCGCGCTGGACCGATCCCGACGTACAGGACGCGCTGGGCGAACAGCAGGACTGGTACCAGTGGCGGGCGCGGAAGCTGTGGCACAGCGGCTGGGAGGCGGGCGAGCCGCAGTGGCGCGACGCGCTGCACCGGATCGTCCACGACCTCGGCGAGCTGACGAAGGCGCTCCGTGCCCATGAGCAGGACGAGGGCCGGCTCTTCGCCGACCGCAGGCGCGAGCTCTACCGGGACGACCGCACCGGCATCACCTATCTGCTGCCACCGCAGAACAGCCTGCGCGCCTTCTACGACGACGTCCTCGACCGGCTCGCGCAGAGCGAGCGGCTGCCCGAGAACGTCGACGCCGCGACCCTCCTCGGCCGGCTGGTCCGGCCCGAGGACTGGCGCTCGGCCCTGGACGCCGTCCGCCACTCGCCGGGCGCCCCTGTCAAGGTGATCAAGCAGGTCGTCGAGCAGCGCGTCAAGCGGCTCTTCGGCGAGGCGAACGAGGACCGTTACACCCGCCCCCTGCTGCCCTCGATGGAGCTGCTGCTGCGGGCCGCGTCCGGGGACGAGGCCGCCGAGTCGAAGATCGACGTCCGCTGGCTGGAGCAGTTCCGCTCCGGTATCGCCGGGCTGCTCCCACTGGGCTTCAGCCCGGACGGCAGCGGGCCGCTGAAGATCCTCATCGTGCATCCGGCGAGCGAGTCCGACGCCCGCGCGGCCGAGTACCTCGGCGCGGAACTGAACCTGCCGGCCGGGGCGACGCAGGAGTACCGGGCCGTGGACACCGACTCCCTCACCGTGGTCCTGTTCCGCAGCGGGATGAACCTCACCGACATCTCCGAGGTCCGCGGCGTCCTCAAACTCTGGGCCGACGCACGGGACTCGGCGGGCGAGGACGACTTCCTGCACTGGCGGCAGCGGCTCGGCTACCAGGACGACTGGCTGGTCTCCACCGAGGAGGACCGGCAGCGGATCCTGCACCGGCTGCTGAACGCGATGTGGAACGGACACATCAGGATCGAGGGTCCCGCGGAGTCGCCGGAACTGGTCCGCATCCGGCTCCAGGAGGGCGAGTCGGCGACCATGTCGCTGCGCCTGGAGGGCTTCGACGGGGCGCTCTCCAGCTGGGCGGGCCTGCTGCGCGCCTATGAACGCTGGGCGCTGCTCGACGAGGGCGGGATCATCGAGGAGTTCTGCGAACGGCTGATGCGTGCCCTGCCGAAGGGCCTCGCGACCACACCGGCGGGCCCCTCGCCGCTTTTCGTCCACTTCGTCGAGAAGGTCGCGCCGCGCCAGCTCGTCCTGATCGAGGAGCTGGCCGCCGAGTACGGCGAGGAGTACACGCAGTGGCTCGCGCCGCTGCGCCACTTCTGGGAGGTGACCTTCCCCGGCGCCCTGGACATGCGCTTCTCCGGGGCGGGCCTGGCCACCCGCCCCAACCTGCGCGCGCTCTTCGAACGCCACGCCCCGAGCGGCCCGCCCGCGGAGCCCCCGCGCGTGCCCGAGCCCCGCGCCGGGTACGAGCGCGAGCCGCGTTCGTCGTACGAGTCCGGGCGCGCAGGGCACGAGTCCGGGCCGCGCGCCGGGTACGAGTCCGAGCCCCGCTCGTCGTCCGAGCCCCGCTCGTCCTATGAGCCCGGGCCGGCGCGCGAGCCCAAGCCCACGGCGCGGCCGGCCCCCGACCCCGTCGAGGCGCCCGAGAACACCCGCTACCCCTGGGACCTGGACGGTGAGGAGGAGTGAGCCCCCGCGCGACCCCGGATCATCCGGTGCCCGGCCATGCCGTGTGCCTCGACCTGAGAGCCGGGGTGCACGATCCCGACGGCGCGGTGCGCGCCGCCCTGGACGCCCCGCAGTCCCGCGGCCAACGGCGCTTCCTCGTCCTCGACGACGCCGACCGGCTCGTCGCCCATCAGCTCCTGCACGAGCGCCTGTCGTCCTACGGCCCCGCACGGGTCGTCTGCCTGGCCGTCGGCGCCCCCGGGCAGCGGACCCTGAGCCGCTCGCTGACGCTGCGGCCACCGGGCGCGGGAGTGCTGTGGCTGCTCGACGACTCCGACGACGCCGCGCTGCGCCCGCTCGTCGACGTGCTGGCCACCCCCGAGGTGTTCGACGCCGTGCTCCGCGCGCTCGGGGACGTCGTGCGCGGCGTGGCCGTTCCCTCCGCGCGCGTCCTGGAGCACGACCTCACCGACGAGGCCCGTGCGCGTTCCTGGCGGCAGGCCGTCGAGGGCCTGGCCGGACCCGACGTCCCGGCCCTCGCGCCCACCGATGCCGTCCCCGCCGAACTCGCCGTGCTCCTGGACGAGTCAGTGCCGCGCTCCCTCTCCGGGCACGACTGGATTCCCGCCCAGGGGCGGGCCGGAATCCTGCTGCGTACCTGTGAGGAGTCCCTGGACGACGCCGTCGAGGGATACACCTGGGTGCGCGGCCCGGCCGGTCTGCTCAGCGGATCCGGCCGGAGGCCCGACCTGCCCGGTGACATCGAGCGGGTGGCGGGCGCCCTCGCCCGCCTCCGTACCGCTGTCGCCGAAGCGTTCGCCGCGGCGGGAGGCACACGGCTGACGGCCGAGCACCGAGGGCAGCTGCGCGACCGGGGCATCGAACTGCCCGAGATGCCACGGGAGATCTCGCGCGCGGGGATCGTCCCCGCGCTGCGCGACCACACCCACGAGCTGATCGGACGCGGCCTTCCGCTGCGTTCCGTCGCCGCCCGCCTCGCCGCCCTGTCGGCGCGCACCGCTCCGGCGGGCAGCGCCGCCCGGCTGGCCCGCCTCGACGAGATCTGCGGCCGGGAGGAGAGGAACCGCCTCGCCGCGCAGCATCCGTTCACGGCCGGTGGCTCACGGACCGTCGCCTTGGCGGTCACCGCCGTCCTCGCCTTCGTGGCGGGGCTCTGGCCCGTCGCCGGCTGGGCACTCGGCCCCGCCGTCGGCGTCCTGAGCGCGGCCCTCGCCCATCTGATGCTGCGGCGCAGGCCCAACCGCTCCCCGGACGGACGGCTCGACGGCGGAGGCAGCACCGGCGCCGCGCCCCGGCTCCTCGGCGGCCTCGTCGGCGGCGCCGGAGGAGCGGGTCTGGGGCAGGCCCTCGGCCTCCCGCTCTGGGCGGGGGCCGTGGCCCTGACAGTGGCCGTCGTCGCCGTCGTGGCGCTCGCCCTGCGGGACTGGACCCGGGCCGTGGACGACTGGTGGGCCCGGGTGGACCCGGAGAGCGCGGGCCGCGTGGTCGGGGAGATCCGCACCCTCGTCGTCACGACCGCGGTGCACGACTGGCTCTTCGCCGAGGTGCGCCACCACTGCTCGGACGGTGCGGCCGCCGTCGCCCGGCTGCTGCGCGGACTGGCGGCCACCGCGGACGCGTACCCGTACGAGTCCGAGGACGCGTACGGGTCCGAGGGCAGCGGGGTGAAGGAGGAGCGCGCCGACGCCCCGGTGACCGGGGCGACCGCGGCGTGGAGCTGGCAGGACTGGGCGGACAGCGCGGGGGACGACGCCTGGTCCGACGTACCGGACGATCCGCCGGCGGGGCCCGGCCCCACCGCCTTCCCCGAACCCGCTTCCAACCCGGCCGCGGCGCCTCATCCCGCTCCGGCGCGGGCCACGGGTGCCGCGCCGCCCTGGCTGGAACGCCGGTACGGCGACGGGGGACCCGCTCTCGTGGACACCCTCGTCGCCGACCTCGTCGACGGCACCGTCCGCATCCTCGACAGCTGCTGGGCCGGGATCGAACGCGACCCCGGGAACGCCGGCCGACTGCCGCTCGACGACCGGCTGACGGAGCTGCTCCACGAGACCCGGGTCCGGCTGGAGCGCGACGTGGCCGCGTCCCCGCCGCCCGGCGCCGTGGACCGGGGCGAACGCCCCGACGCGGCCCGGCTCACCGGAGTGGCGCCGGACGCCGTCGCCCGGCTGCTCGCGGCCGACGACGACCCCGACCGTACGGTGCCGCTGTGCGGCCCGGAGCATCTGCGGCTGCTGTCCCACGACCCCTCCGCCAGCCGCCAGGTCCGGTTCGTGCCCGAGGCGATGCGCCGGGGTGCCACCGGCGACGACATCTGGCGGGGCACGGTCGAGGACGTGGTGTGGACGCGCGCGGGACGCCACGCGGGGATCCTGCGTCTCGTGCCGCTGCGCGGCGACGTGGTCCGCATCGTCAGGGAAGAAGGGGCGGGAGCGTCATGACCGAGGCGGAAGCGCCACAGCGCCCCGGCCCGCAGGAGGAGCTGGAGTTCCGTACGCACCTCGAGGAGCCGATCCGGTTCTCCGTCCGCTACGGCGAGGACCGCAGACTCCCCGGCCGGCCCGGCGTCCTCGCCCGGCAGGTCACCCTGAGCACCGGCTGGCAGGCCCTCCAGTTCCGGCTGCCGCTCTCCGCGCAAGGCGACCCACGGGCGTACGGGACGTTCGAACGGGAGGTCTCCGCCGCCGTCGCCCTCGAACGGCGTTACGGTGCCGAGAAGTTCGGTGAGGTCTTCACCCGGGTGATCGGCTTCGACCTGGACTGCGCCGAGCCCTTCGTCCTCTACCGGACACCGGGCGGTACGCCGCTGGCCGAGTGCAGGGACCGCCTCGGCGGTGACGAACAGCAGCAGATCATCGCCCAACTCGCCCTCACGGTACGCCTCCTGAGCGAGGTCGAGCTGGTGCACCGGGCGATCGCACCCGACACCGTCCGCTGGGACGGCACCCATGTGCGGCTGTGCGAGCCGTACGCGGCGCTGCGCACCGGCGAGTCCCGCGAGGTCTTCGGCGCGGCGCCCTGGGCCTCGCCCGAACAGCGCACGGGACGCGGCGTCGCCGACACCCGTGACGACCTGTGGTCGGTGGCCAGGCTCGGCTACTACCTGCTGTCCGGCCACCCCGACCGGGGCGAGGGCCCGCCGGAGGACCTCGGCGACTACCGGCGCCTCGCGGCGCTCGAACAGAGCGGCCTGTTCGCCACGGAAGCGGCCGCCCGGCCGTCCCCCGCCGAACTGATGCGGCTGCTCCACGTCCCCGACCCGCTCGCCACGTCGGTCGGCACCGCCGATCCGCTCAGCGCGGGCCGCGCCGAGTACGACGCCCACCTCGCCCGCAAGCGCGAGGTGTCGAGGGCGTCGCGGCAGGGTGAGGGCGCGTCGCACACCTCGTACGGGACTCCGGCCGGCTCGTACGACGGACCGCGCAATCCGTACGACCTGGTGCCGCCGAAGCGCTCCCTGCGCGACCGGTTCTTCGGCGGCGGCGACGCCGATCCGACCCCGCCGCCGCCCCCGGTCGTCCCCGAGTCCTTCCCGCCGCCCACGCGGGGGCGGATGTGCCCGCACTGTCTGGTCCCCGTCGAATACGACGAGCGCCTGCTCGTCACCATCGACGCCAAGGGCAATCGGATACCGCTCGACCTCAGCGGCGAACACCGTCCCGGGCACCGGGAGGACGCCCTGCGCAAGGCGTACCACCTGTGCCCGCACGCCGGGAAGGGCGAGGAGGCGCACGAACTCCCCGTGCCCTACCTCACCAACGGCGAGCCGCTGTCCATCGCCCTGGTCGGCAGCTCCTCCGTGGGCAAGACCCATCTGCTGGCCGCCATGCTCGGCGAGGTCGAGCTCGGCGGCCTGGAGCCGTACGGTCTGAAGTGCCTTCCGCTCAACCCCGAGGCGCACCGCACCTATCTACGGGAACGGGTGCAGAGCCTCCAGCAGGGACGGCAGTTGGGCCGCACGGGCCAGCAGACCTTCGCCCGGTTCGCCGACGGGCTGCTGGTCTCCGCGCGCGGCACCCTGCCCCGGCCCGTCGTCTTCTTCGACCTGGCCGGTGAGGACCTCGCCCAGGACGGGGAGGTCGCCCGCTTCCTGATGGGCGTCGACGCCTTCGTCTTCGTCCTGGATCCCTTGCGGGCGCTGCGGATGCCGTCGCTCGACCCGGTCCGCGAACAGAACGGCCTGCCGCGCCGGGACCTGGGGGACGAGGCGTTCACGACGGTCCTCAACCGGATCCCGCGGCAGAACGGCGGCCTGGTGGGCGCGCCCGCGACCATCGCCGTCAACAAGTCCGACCTGGTGCGCTTCGAACCGGCCGTCGACCGCTGGCTCGGCCGCGCGCTGCCCCGGCCACTCGACCGGGAGGCGCTGCGCTCCGAGAGCCGGGACGCCTACGCGTTCCTGGCCCATCACGCGAGCTCCGCCTGGCTCAAGCCCTTCGACGACTGTGCCCGCTGCACGCTGCACTTCGTCGCGGCGACCGGCGGGGAGGCCAAGGGGGACCGCTTCCCCCACGGGGCCCGGTCGCGCCGGGTCCTCGCACCGCTGCTGTCCATCTTCGCCATGTGCGGGCTGCTTCCCGAGGCGGAACCGAGCGAGGGGAGAGCCTGATGGCGCGGTCGGAGAACGAGGTCGACCAGATCGTCTTCCGCTGGGACAGCGAGAACGTCTCCGGCAGCACCGGGTTCGGTCCCGTGGCCTGGTCGGCGCCGCACGAGGAGGTGGAGACGCTCTTCGGGATCTTCGGCGCGCTGCTGCGGGCGAGCGGCGAGGAGACCCGGCCCGCGCTGCTCCGGCTGCACCAGCGTGCGGGGGTCCTGCTGATACGCCGTACGCCCTGGACGGACCCCGGGGGACGCTCCTCCGTGATCTGCCATGCCCTCGTCGGCTCGGCGGAGCTGCTCGATCCCGCCACCTGTCTGGGGCTCCACGGGTGGAACTGGGAGGGGGCCGCGCTTCCTCTGGCCGAGGTGCGCGGTCCGCTCCCCGTCGTACCGGCGCGGGCGCTGGAGCGGGCGTCCGGGCCGATCGCCCTGGGGGAGGTGGAGTCCGAACTCGTCGGGACGACGGCGGAGTTGCTGCGCAACCCGAAGGCGAGGTTCACCCTGCTCGACGAGCGTGGGGACACGGCGTGCCCCGTGCTGTGGGGACTGCACGGCATGTTCGGCGGGCTCCTCCCCGACCGGCGCTGGACCTTCGCGAGCCACGACACGGTCGAACTGCCCGCGCTGCGCTTCGTGTTCGTCGGCAGGTGGGCGGGCGCGGCGAGCCGGAACACCGACCGTCGCCGCGTCGACCCGCGCGAACGCCTCGGCGACCGCGCGGAGGAGATCGCGACCCGACTCGTCCACCACCACCTCTGGTCCCTTTCGGAGGCCGACGAACGCCGGACGGCCACGGTCGCCGACGCGCTGCGGGCGGTACCGGGCTCGGAAGACCGCCCCCTCCTGGAGACGACGGAGCGCGCACTCACCGCGCTCGACGACATGAGGACCCGCCGGGCGGGGGAGACCCGGCGCGAGCGGAGCCAGGGCGCCGGGGAGGCGCCATGGGGCGACTCGCGCTCCGGCGCGGTGGGGCCGGGGAACGCGTACGACGGTGGCGGGCCGCGCGGCGGCGCGGCGGCGCGGAGCGAACCCCGCGAGGGGTGGGGCCCGGCGGGCGCCGGGGGGACGGCCCGGGGCGACTCGGCCGGCCGCGCGGCGTGGCCGCGGGACGCGCACGACGACGGCGACGCGGGTGCGCGAGCAACCGGTGGAGTCCCCGAGGGGCGGGGCGTCTCGCGCTCCGAGGAGGCGTGGCCGGGGGGCGCCGACGCCGGCGGGGGGTCGCGCAGTGCAGGTGGGGCCTCCGAGGCTCAGGGGATCGCGCGTCCCCGCGAGGCGTGGCCGGCGGGGGACGCCGAGGGGGGAGCGGGTGGTGCCGGGGCGGTCCGCGATACGCGGGCGTCCCATGAGGACCGGGAGTCCCGTGGACGCCGGGAGGAGCCCGGACCCGGGGCGCCACGCGCGGATCGGCTCCCGTACGGCGGCGAGCGCCAGGCGTACGGGCCCCAGGCGCACGGGCCCAAGGAGGTGCCGGAGGCCCGTGCGGCGCACGACCCCGAGGGCCGGCGGGACGCACCCCCTCCTCCCGCTCCCCGTGGTCCGGCGCCCGCCCACGACCCGGCGGACGTGCCCGTCGTGGCCCCGGTCTGGCGCGGGCCCGAGGGCGGTGCGCAGCGGCGTCTCCTGCGACCATGGGGGCGGGGGAAGGCCGAGGAGACCGGTCTCGTACGGAGGCTCGCGACCTCCGCCGAGGACGCGGAGGCGCACGTACGGGCCGGGGGCGACGGCGAACTGCTCGACGCGCTCCGCCGGCCCCAGCCGTACGCCGTCACCACCCTGCTCATGGGGGAGGTCGCTCGACGTCTGCCGTCCTGGGAGCACTCGCTGCGCAGGGAGTTCCGCGACCTCGTGATCGGACAGGAGCTGTTCGCGACGACGCCCCGCTCCAGCCGGCCCGGAGAGCCCGGCGAGGCCGAACGGGCCGCCAACGCCGCCGCGTTGCACCGTTGGGCCGTCCGTCCCCTCCTCGACGAGGGAGACGTCCCGGCCGGTGCGCTCGTGGCGCTGCTGTCCCGGCTCCGGTCGAGCCCCGTCCCGGCCGCGCGGTCCGCGTTCCGGCAGATCGTGGACGACGAGAGGCCGGGACTCCCCGAGGACATCTGGCGGGCGCTTCTCAGGGAGGCCTACGCCCAGCCTCAGCCCCAACCCCGGGCCACGCGCCCGGAGTCCGTACCCGCCCCCGCACCCGTCCCTGGGGTATCCCCACCCCCTCCACCACCCCGCCCCGCCGCCCCGCCGCCACCGTCCCGGCGACCCGAGCCGCCCCCGGCGGTCTCCTCCGGAGGTGACGGCAAGATCGTGTTCCTCGTCCTCGTCGCGGTGATGGTGTCGGCCGTCGCCGTGATCGTCGCGTACTACGCGACGTGACCCCGGCGACCGCGCCGAGAACCACGCGCGAGCCGCCCGGCTCCGTCAGGATGGGCGCATGGGATTCCATGTCGACTCCGAGGCCGGGCGGCTCCGCCGCGTCATACTGCACCGGCCCGATCTGGAGCTGAAGCGGCTGACACCCTCCAACAAGGACGCTCTTCTCTTCGACGACGTGCTCTGGGTGCGCCGGGCCCGGCAGGAGCACGACGGATTCGCCGACGTACTGCGCGACCGGGGCGTCGAGGTCCATCTCTTCGGGGATCTCCTGCGGGAGTCGCTGGAGCTGCCCGCCGCCCGCAAGCTCGTCCTCGACCGGGTCTTCGACGAGAAGGAGTACGGCCCGCTGGCCGCCGACCATCTGCGCGCCGCCTTCGACTCCCTCGACGCCTCCGAACTCGTCGAGGCGCTGGTCGGCGGGATGACGAAGCGGGAGTTCCTGGCCGTGCACCGCGAGCCGACCTCGGTCCGCTTCCATGTCATGGACCTGGACGACTTCGTCCTCAGGCCGCTGCCCAACCACATCTTCACCAGGGACACCTCCGCCTGGATCTACGACGGCGTCTCCATCAACGCGATGCGCTGGCCCGCCCGGCAACGCGAGACGGTCCACTTCGAGGCGATCTACAAGCACCATCCGCTCTTCACCGGCCCCGAGGCGGGCAGCTTCCACCACTGGTCGGAGGGGCAGTCCGACTATCCGTCGACGATCGAGGGCGGGGACGTGCTCGTCATCGGCAACGGCGCCGTGCTCATCGGGATGAGCGAGCGCACCACCCCGCAGGCGGTGGAGATGCTGGCGCGCGGTCTGTTCGCGGCCGGTTCGGCCCGGACGATCGTCGCTCTGGACATGCCGAAGCGGCGCGCGTTCATGCACCTCGACACGGTGATGACGATGGTCGACCAGGACACCTTCACCCAGTACGCGGGGCTGGGAATGCTCCGCTCGTACACGATCGAACCGGGCGACGAGGGGCACTCGCTCCGGGTCACCGACCACCCTCCGGAGCAGATGCACAGCGCGATCGCCGCCGCGCTCGGGCTGCAGGACATCCGCGTGCTGACGGCGACCCAGGACGTCCACGCGGCGGAGCGCGAGCAGTGGGACGACGGCTGCAACGTGCTCGCCGTCGAGCCCGGCGTGGTCGTGGCGTACGAGCGGAACGTCACGACCAACACGCATCTGCGCAAGCAGGGGATCGAGGTGATCGAGATCCCGGGCAGCGAGCTGGGACGGGGCAGGGGCGGACCGCGCTGCATGAGCTGCCCGGTGGAGCGGGACGCGGTGTGACGACCCGGCGGGCTGGGCCGGGGAGCGGTGGACAGGGCGGATGGTGGGGCGGGCGACGAGTGGGCCGCATCACTGTATATAAATGCTGATCGACGTATAGACTTCCAGGCGTTGACTCATCAGCCGTACCCGACCGTACCCAGGAGCACCCATGGCCACCGACCTCATCGGCCGCCACTTCCTCAAGGAGCTGGACTTCACCGCCGAGGAGTTCCGCGGTCTGATCGACCTGGCCGCCGAGCTGAAGGCGGCGAAGAAGGCGGGTAACGAGGTCCAGCGGCTGCGTGGCAAGAACATCGCCCTGATCTTCGAGAAGACCTCGACCCGGACCCGCTGTGCCTTCGAGGTCGCCGCCGCCGACCAGGGTGCCTCCACGACCTACCTCGACCCCTCCGGTTCGCAGATCGGGCACAAGGAGTCGGTCAAGGACACCGCCCGCGTCCTCGGCCGGATGTTCGACGGCATCGAGTACCGCGGCGACAGTCAGGCGCACGTCGAGGCGTTCGCCGCCCACGCGGGCGTCCCCGTCTTCAACGGACTGACGGACGACTGGCACCCCACCCAGATGCTCGCCGACGTCCTGACGATGACCGAGCACACGGACAAGCCCCTGGACGCCCTCACGTTCGCCTACCTCGGCGACGCCCGCTTCAACATGGGCAACAGCTACCTGGTCACCGGCGCCCTCCTCGGCATGGACGTGCGGATCGTCGCCCCCGAGGCGTACTGGCCGGCCGCGGAGATCGTCGCGGCCGCGCGGAAGCTGGCCGAGACGAGCGGCGCGACGATCACGCTCACCGAGGACGTCGCCGCGGGCGTCCACAACGCCGACTTCGTCGCCACCGACGTCTGGGTCTCGATGGGAGAGCCCAAGGAGATCTGGGACGAGCGGATCGCCCACCTCGCCCCGTACTCCGTGACCATGGACGTCCTGCGCGCCACGGGGAAGTCGGACGTGAGGTTCCTGCACTGCCTGCCCGCCTTCCACGACCTGGGTACCGCCGTCGGCCGCGACATCCACGCCCGGCACGGGCTGACGGAGCTGGAGGTCTCCGACGAGGTCTTCGAGTCGGAGTACTCCGTCGTCTTCGACGAGGCCGAGAACCGGATGCACACGATCAAGGCGGTCCTGGTCGCGACGATGGCCCCCGTCCTCGGATAGCGATACGTCCGATTGGGTGGATATGCGCACCCATGGTTACCATCGGTCGATTGGTGGGGTTCGAGCTCGCACGCTCGGACCCCACGCGTGTGTGACCCACGCGTGCGTGTGCGCGTGTGCTCGACCAGAGATGAGAACCACCGCATGTCCCCGTCCGCGTCGCGGATCAAATCCCCCCAGCAGCTGATCGCCGAATCCGGCGCGGACCTCGAGGGTCACGGCCTCAAGCGCACCATGGGCCTCTTCCAGCTCGTGTGCTTCGGCGTCGGCGCGATCGTCGGCACCGGTATCTTCGTCGGCCTCTCCGACAGCGTCGCCGAGGCCGGCCCCGCCGTCGTGATCTCGTTCGTCCTGGCCGCGATCACCTGCATCTTCACCGCGCTGTCCTTCGCGGAGCTCGGCAGCGCGATCCCCGTCTCCGGGTCGTCCTACTCGTTCGCCTACGCGAGCCTCGGCGAGCGGGTCGCCTTCCTCGTCGGCTGGTGTCTGCTCCTGGAGTACGGCGTCTCGGTGTCGGCGGTCGCGGTCGGCTGGAGCCAGTACCTCAACGAGCTGCTCGACAGCCTCATCGGACTGCGGCTGCCCGCCGCGCTCTCCTCCGGCCCCGCCGACGGCGGCATGATCAACCTGCCCGCGGTGGTCGTCATTCTCCTCGCCGCCGTGCTGCTGGTGCGCGGGATCCGGGAGAGCGCCCGGGCGACGGCCGCGATGGCCGTCCTCAAGATCGGCGTCCTGATCCTCTTCTGCGCGATCGGTTTCACCGCCTTCCAGGACGGCAACCTCTCGCCGTTCGCGGGGCACGGCGCCGCCGGGATCACCGCGGGGGCCTCGCTGGCCTTCTTCTCGTACATCGGCTTCGACGCCATCACCACCGCCGGTGAAGAGGTGAAGAACCCCCGCCGCACCATCCCCCTCGCCATCCTCATCTGCATCGGGGTCGTCACGGTGCTCTACGGAGCGGTGGCGTTCTCCGCGATCGGCGCGCTCGGCGCAGACGCCGTCGGCGACAAGCCGGCCGCCCTCTCGCTCGTGGTCGACCAGGTCACCGGGTCGACGGTCGGCGGCGGGATCATCGCCTTCGGCGCGGTCGTCGCGATCGCGTCCGTCGTCCTCGCGGTGATGTACGGGCAGACCCGCATCCTGATGTCGATGTCCCGCGACGGACTCGTCCCCCGGGTCTTCGAGCGGGTCTCGCCGAAGAGCGCGACCCCCGTGGCCAACACCTGGATCGTGGCCGCCGTCTTCGCGGTCCCGGCCGCGTTCTCCTCGCTCGACGTGGTGGTCGGTCTGACGACGATCGGCACGCTCGCCGTCATGGCCGTCGTGAACGTCGCGGTGATCGTGCTGCGCCGCCGCGACCCGGAGCTGCCGCGCACCTTCCGGGTCCCGCTGTATCCCGTCAGCCCGCTGCTCGGCATCGCCTTCTGTCTGTATCTGATCTGGGGCACGGGCTGGGCGACCTGGGTGCAGTTCGCGGTCTTCCTCGCCGTGGGCGCGTTGGTGTACGCGGTCTACGGGCGCCGCAACTCGCGCCTGGTCACGGCCGCGCCGTCCGATGCGGCGGTGTCCCATGCCGCGGTGTCCGGCGCCGCTCCGGCGGCCGGTGGGCCGGCCGAGGCCGCTCCGGCCGGCGCCGCTCCGGCGGCCGGTGGGCCGGCCGAGGCCGCTCCGGCCGCCGGGGGCGGAGCTACGCCGGCCGGCGCTGCGCCGGTATCGCGGGAAGGGTGAACCAGACCGCCTTGCCGTGGGCGGTGGGGCGGTGGCCGCAGTCGCTGCTGAGCGCGCGGACGAGCAGCAGGCCGCGGCCGTGCTCCTGCCAGGGGTCGGGCCAGTCGTCCGGCTGCGGGCGGATCAGCTCTCCGGGGCGGGCCGGGCGCCGGTCGTGCACCTCGACCTGGCAGCCGCCCGGCAGCAGCTCGACGACCAGCTCGATGGGGTCCTCGTCGTCGGTGTGCTCGACGGCGTTGGCGACGAGCTCGGCGGTCAGCAGCTCCGCCGTGTCACTGTCGGCGGGCGCGTCGAGGTCGGTGAGCGCCGTACGGACCAGCGCGCGGGCGATCGGCACGGCCGCCGTGGTGTGCGGGAGCCGGATGCGCCACGTCGTGGGGTCGGTGGCTTCGACCATGGCAAGGTCCGATCGCGGGGAGGGCGGAGGGGGACGACGCGAGCCCGAGACGTCCTGCTTTCAACCTTACGAACCGTAAGAGTGAAAGCCACGGGTACCCCCTCCCTCGCGACGAGGTCCTGAGTCCCAGGTCGGCGGGGACCTTCGGCAGTACGGGCCGGCCCTCGGTTCTATCGCGTGCTCGTGACGACAGTCACAACACGGTGATACGCTCCGGACAGGAGGAAGGGAGGCCGTTCCGTATGAGTCCCTTTATCGGCTCCGCACCCCGCACCGAGTGCTGGCACCATCTGAGGCTGACCGTCGACGACGGCGTCGCCACCGTCACCCTCGCCCGCCCGGAGAAACTCAACGCGCTCACCTTCGGCGCCTATGCCGACCTGCGCGATCTGCTCGCCGAACTCTCCCGGGAACGGGCCGTCCGCGCGCTCGTCCTCGGCGGCGAGGGCCGCGGCTTCTGCTCCGGCGGCGACGTTGACGAGATCATCGGCGCGACGCTCTCCATGGACACGGCGCAGCTGCTCGACTTCAACCGGATGACCGGACAGGTCGTCCGAGCGATCCGGGAGTGCCCCTTCCCGGTGATCGCCGCCGTCCACGGCGTCGCGGCCGGGGCGGGCGCCGTCCTCGCCCTCGCCGCCGACTTCCGGATCGCCGACCCGAGCGCCCGCTTCGCGTTCCTCTTCACCCGCGTCGGACTCTCCGGCGGAGACATGGGCGCGGCCTATCTGCTGCCCCGGGTCGTCGGCCTCGGCCACGCCACCCGGCTGCTCATGCTCGGCGAACCCGTCCGCGCGCCCGAGGCCGAGCGGATCGGCCTGCTCAGCGAGCTCACCGAGGACGGTGGCGCCGACGCGCGCGCCGCCGAGCTGGCCCGTCGCCTCGCCGACGGACCCGCCCTCGCCCACGCCCAGACCAAGGCCCTGCTCACCGCCGAGCTGGACATGCCCCTCGCGGCCTCCGTCGAACTGGACGCCAACACCCAGGCACTGCTGATGAACGGCGAGGACTACGCCGAGTTCCACGCGGCCTTCACCGAGAAGCGGACCCCGAAGTGGCAGGGGCGGTGACGATGACGCCCGCCCGGGACGCCGGCGCCGCGCCGGTCGGCACCGGCGCGGTCGGGCCGGAGCCGTCCGGGCGGGAGAAGCCCCGGCCGGAGGTCGAGCGCTCGGACGGAACCCGCCCCGGTGCCCCGCTGCGTGTCGCGGTCGTCGGTGGCGGGCCCGGTGGGCTCTACGCCGCCGCGCTGCTCAAGCGTCTCGACCCCGAGCGCGAGGTCACCGTCTGGGAGCGCAACGCCCCCGAGGACACCTTCGGCTTCGGCGTCGTCCTCTCCGACGAGACCCTCGGCGGGATCGAGCACGCCGACCCGGCCGTGTACCGCGCCCTCCAGGACGCGTTCGTCCGCTGGGACGACATCCACATCGCGCACCGCGGACACCTCCTCACCTCCACCGGCCACGGCTTCGCCGCCCTCGGCCGCCGCCGGCTCCTGGAGATCCTGCACGCCCGCTGCGCCGAGCTCGGCGTACGGCTCCGCTTCCGCACCGAGGCGCCGCCCGCCGCCGTCCTCGCCGCCACGCACGACCTTGTCGTCGCCGCCGACGGCGTCCACAGCCGCACGCGCGACGCCCACGCGGACGTCTTCCGGCCCACGCTCACCACCCACCGCTGCCGGTACATCTGGCTCGCCGCCGACTTCGCCTTCGACGCCTTCCGCTTCGAGATCGCCGAGACCGAGTACGGCGTGATGCAGCTCCACGGCTACCCCTTCTCCGCCGACTCCTCCACCGTCATCGTGGAGATGCGCGAGGAGGTATGGCAGGCCGCGGGCTTCGACGAGCTGGACGAGGCGGAATCCACCGCCCGCTGCGCCAAGCTCTTCGCCGAGGCGCTCGGCGGCCGGGCCCTGCGCTCCAACAACTCCTCCTGGACCGCGTTCCGTACGGTCGTCAACGAACGCTGGTCGCACGGCAACACCGTCCTCCTCGGCGACGCCGCCCACACCGCGCACTTCTCCATCGGCTCCGGCACCAAGCTCGCCGTCGAGGACGCCCTCGCGCTCGCCGCCTGCGTCGAGGAACAGCCCACCCTGGCCGAGGCTCTCGCCGCGTACGAGACGGAACGCCGACCCGTCGTCGCATCCACCCAGCGCGCGGCGGCCGCCAGCCTGCGCTGGTTCGAGGAGCTCGACGGCTACCTCGACCAGCCGTCCCGGCAGTTCGCCTTCAACCTCCTCACCCGCAGCCGTCGCGTCACCCACGACAACCTGCGGCTGCGCGACCCCGCCTTCACCGGCTCCGTCGAGCGCGAATTCGGCTGCCCGCCCGACACTCCGCCGATGTTCACCCCGCTCCGGCTGCGCGGACTCACCCTCCGCAACCGGGTCGTCGTCTCCCCGATGGACATGTACGTCGCCGAGGACGGCCTCCCCGGCGACTTCCACCTCGTCCACCTCGGCGCGCGGGCGCTCGGCGGCGCCGGGCTCGTCATGACCGAGATGGTCTGCGTCAGCCCCGAGGGCCGGATCACCCCCGGCTGCACCGGCCTCTGGAACGACGAGCAGGAGGCGGCCTGGAGCAGGATCACCGCCTTCGTCCACGGCCGCTCGCCCGGTACCGCGATCGGCGTCCAGCTCGGCCACTCCGGCCGCAAGGGCTCCACCCGCAGGATGTGGGAGGGCATGGACCAGCCGCTCCCCGAGAGCAACTGGCCCCTGACCGCCGCGTCACCGCTGCCGTACCGGCCCGGCGTCAACCAGATCCCGCACGCTCTGGACCGGGCCGGGATGACCGCCGTACGCGAGGAGTTCGCGGCCGCCGCCCGACGGGCCGCCCGCTCCGACTTCGATCTGCTGGAACTGCACTGCGCCCACGGCTATCTGCTCTCCGGCTTCCTCTCCCCGCTGACCAACCGGCGCGACGACGCCTATGGCGGAGCGCTCGTGAACCGGCTGCGCTTCCCGCTCGAAGTCTTCGACGCCGTCCGTGAGGCGTGGCCCGACGACCGCCCGATGACCGTCCGCATCTCCGCCACCGACTGGGCGGAAGGGGGCACGACGGCCGAGGACGCGGTCGAGATCGCCCGCGCCTTCGCCGCGCACGGCGCCGACGCGCTCGACGTCTCCACCGGCCAGGTGGTCCCTGACGAGCGTCCCGAGTACGGCCGTTCGTACCAGACCCCGTACGCCGACCGGATCCGCAACGCGCTCGCCGTCCCGGTGATCGCGGTCGGCGCCATCTCCTCCTGGGACGACGTGAACTCCCTCCTGCTGGCCGGCCGCGCCGACCTCTGCGCCCTGGCCCGCCCGCACCTCTACGACCCGCACTGGACCCTCCACGCGGCCGCCGACCAGAACTACCAGGGCCCGGCGGCCCCCTGGCCACCCCCGTACCGCGCCGGCAGCCGCACACCCCCGACGGGCCGCACGGACGCCCCGAAGCCGCGGCTCAGGCTGGACTGACGTCCAGGCATTCGTGGCACAGGCACGGATCGGGGTGCGGGCCCGCGTGGTGCGTGCGCCGCAGCTCCCGGGCCGTCCGCTCCAGTTCGACGGCCGCCTGCGCGGCCGCTTCGGGCGTGCGCAGGAACCAGCCGGCGCCGCGGTGCCGCCGCAGCACTGCCGGCGTGTACACCAGGGTGGCGCGGAAGGTGTGCAGGTGCCGGGTGCCCATGTCGATGGTGATCCACCGGCCGTTGTGCCGGCCACGGCCGACGGTGGTCAGCTGTTCGTTCCCCATGCCGGGGTAGGTGTCGACGACGTATACCTTCGCCCCGCCCTTGTACGCCTTGGTGCCCGGCCGCAGCTCCTGTCCGAGGTCACCCCACCGCCGCCACAGCACCACGTTCGCCGCGACCAGCCACTCCGGCTCCATCGCCCCCGCCCTCCCCGTAACGATCACGCTCCGGTGGGACGACCGCTCCCGGCCGCCGGTTGCACGAACTCCGCGCCCCGGTCCCGGAGCCTTTCGTGCAGCGCCGCGAACACCTCCGCCGAGCGGGCGCCGGGCCAGTCCCGCGGGAGCAGCTCGGCCGGCAGGACCGGGTCCGCGTACGGCAGGCGGCGCCAGGAGTCCAGGGCGAAGAGGTAGTCCCGGTAGGCGTCCTCCGCCGAGCCCCTGGAGGACGTCCAGGCGCGCAGCACCGGCTCGTGGGCCGAGAGGAACTCCTCGTGGAGCTTGGCGATCGACGGCAGGTCCCACCAGCGGCCCACCGCCTCCGCCGTCGCCGCGTAGCCCAGGTGCTCGCCCCGGAAGAGGTCCACGTACGCGGAGAGCTCCAGGCGCTCCAGGGTGTGGCGGGTCTCCTCGTACAGCCGCGCGGGGGCGATCCAGACGCCCGGGGCCGCCGTCCCGAAGCCCAGCCGCGCCAGCCGCGAGCGCAGCAGATGGCGCTTGTGGCGCTCGGCCTCCGGGACCGTGAAGACGGCGAGGACCCAGCCGTCGGACAGCTTGGGCTCCGTACGGGTGTAGATCCGGCGGTCGCCGTCGTCCAGAAGCTGGCGCGCGTCGTCCGAAAGGGCGTATCCGGCCGCTCCGTCCGCCGTCCGGCGCGGCAGCAACAGCCCCCGCCGTTTCAGCCGGGACACCGACGACCGCACCGAGGGCGCGTCCACGCCGAGCACCGCGAGGAGGCGGATCAGCTCGGCCACGGGCAACGGCTCCTCGCCCGGCGCGAGGCCACGGCCGTACGCGCCGTACAGCGAGACGATCAGGGAACGGGGGGTGTGCTGCTCGGCCACGTGATCACTCTAGGGGGTGGCGCTGCCCGTCGTCGGGTCCTGCGCGCAGCCGGAATCGCTGCAGCTTCCCCGTTGCCGTCCGTGGCAGCGCGTCCAAAAAGACGATCTTGCGGGGACTCTTGTACGGCACCAGCCGGGCCCGGACGAACGCCCGCAGCGCCCCCGCCGTGTCCGCGTCGCGCGGCACCCCGTCCCGTACGACCGCGTACGCGACCACGATCTGGCCACGCAGCTCGTCCGCCTGACCCACCACCGCCGCCTCGACCACGTCCGGGTGGGCGAGGAGTGCCTCCTCGACCTGGGGGCCCGCGATGTTGAAACCGGCCGAGATGATCATGTCGTCCGCGCGGGCCACATAGCGGAAGTAGCCCTCCGTATCGCGGACGTAGGTGTCGCCCGTGACGTTCCAGCCGTCGTGGACGTACTCGCTCTGCCGCGGGTCCGACAGATACCGGCAGCCGACCGGTCCGCGCACCGCGAGCAGGCCCTCCTCGCCGTCGGGGACCTCCATGCCGGCCCGGTCGACCACCCGCGCCTGCCAGCCGGGCACCGGCCGTCCGGTCATGCCGGGGCGGATGTCGCCGTCGGCGGCCGAGATGAAGATATGGAGCAGTTCGGTCGCTCCGATGCCGTTGATGAGCTTCAGGCCGGTACGCCGGTGCCAGGCGTCCCAGGTCGCGGCGGGCAGGTTCTCGCCCGCCGACACGCACCGCCGCAGCGACCGCAGCGGGGCGATGTCGTACTCGCCGTGCCGGTCGATCTCCTCCAGCATCACCCGGTACGCGGTCGGCGCCGTGAACAGCACCGACACCTGGTGGTCCGCGATCGCCTGCAGCAGCTGCTTGGGCCCCGCCTGCTCGAGCAGCAGCGCGCTGGCCCCGGCGCGCAGGGGGAAGAGGACGAGCCCGCCGAGACCGAAGGTGAAGCCGAGCGGGGGCGAGCCGGCGAAGACGTCGTCCGGCTCGGGGCGCAGGACGTGGGCCGAGAAGGTGTCGGCGACCGCGAGGACGTCGCGATGGAAGTGCATGCACCCCTTGGGCCGACCGGTCGTCCCCGAGGTGAAGGCGATCAGGGCCACGTCGTCGGCGGCCGTCTCCACCGCCTCGTAGCTGTCCGGTCGGCCCATGGCGAGGGAGAGCAGATCGTCGGGGGAGTCCCCGCCGAAGGCGGTGATCCGCAGCCCCGGGACCTCGGCCTTCACCAGGTCGTCGACGCTCCTGCTGTCGCACAGGGCGTGGGTGCAGTGGGCCATCTCGCACATCACGGCCAGTTCCTGGGCGCGCTGCTGGGCCAGGACGGTGACGGCGACCGCGCCCGCCTTCATCACCGCGAGCCAGCAGGCGGCCAGCCAGGGTGTGGTGGGGCCGCGCAGGAGCACCCGATTGCCCGGCAGGATGCCGAGATCGGAGGTCAGGACATGCGCGATCCGGTTCACTCGTTCGCGCAGCTGTCCATATGTCCAGACATTCCCTTTTCCGTCCCGGAAGGCCGGACGCTCCGTACCGAATCGTTCCACCGTGCGGTCGAGCAGCTCCGCCCCGCAGTTGAGGCGCTCCGGGTAGGCCAGTTCCGGCAGATCGAAGAGCAGATGGGGCCAGTCGTCCGCGGGCGGCAGATGATCGCGCGCGAACGTGTCGTGGTGGGCCGAGGGGGTCAGCTCCATGAGTTCGTCCCCTTGTCGTGGTGGGGTCGCCCAACGAGCGTATCGTGATGGTGACGACAGTCAACGGTGCGCGATAGAACTGATGCAGGCGAGCGAGCCAGACGGAGACAGGGGTCCGAATGTCCGTATTCTCACTCGATCCACGCCAGACCGCCCGGTGTGCCGAGCTCCGCGCCCTCGCGGCCGACCATCTGCGGCCGCTTGCCGAGAAGGGCGAGCCGGGCCGGGTCAACCGCCCCCTCGTCGCCGCCCTCGGCGAGCTCGGCCTCCTCGCCGGGCTCTTCGAGGCGGGCGCCCTCGACCTCTGTCTGCTACGGGAATCCCTCGCCCACTCCTGTACGGAGGCCGAGACCGCCCTCGCCCTCCAGGGCCTCGGCGGCCACCCCGTCGCCGCCTTCGGCACGCCCGAGCAGCGGGCCCGCTGGCTCCCCGAGATCGTCGCGGGAGGCGCCGTCGCGGCCTTCGCGCTCAGCGAGCCCGACGCCGGCTCCGACGCCGCCGCGCTCTCCCTGGAGGCGCGGCCCGACGGCGCGGGCAGCTGGCGCCTCCACGGCGAGAAGCGCTGGATCTCCAACGCGCCCGAGGCCGACTTCGCCACCGTCTTCGCCCGGACGACCCAGGGCGCCGGCGCCCGCGGCGTCACCGCCTTCCTCGTCCCCGCCGACCGCCCCGGCCTCTCCGGCACGCCCCTCGACATGCTCGCCCCGCACGCCATCGGCTCCCTCGTCTTCGACGGCGTCCCGGTCGGCCCGGCGGACGTCCTCGGCGAGACCGACCGGGGCTTCCGGGTCGCCATGACCACCCTCAATCGCTTCCGCCCCAGCGTCGGTGCCTTCGCCGTCGGCATGGCCCAGGCCGCCCTCGACGCGACCCTCGCCCACACCGCCGCCCGGCCCGCCTTCGGTGGCGTCCTCCGGGACCTCCAGGCCGTCTCCCACCAGGTCGCCGAGATGGCCACCCGCACGGAGGCCGCCCGCCTGCTCGTCTACGCGGCGGCAGCGGCGTACGACGCCGGCGCGGCCGACGTGCCCCGGCGCTCGGCGATGGCGAAACTGCTGGCCACCGAGACCGCGCAGTACGTGGTCGATGCCGCCGTCCAGCTCCACGGCGCGCGGGCGCTGCAACGCGGCCATCTGCTGGAACACCTCTACCGGGAGGTGCGTGCACCACGCATCTACGAAGGGGCGACCGAGGTCCAGCGCACGATCATCGCCAAGGAGCTGTACGCCGAGGCCGAGGCCGCCGCAGCGCCGCCGGAGCCCCCCACCGCCCGGCGGAACGGGGAGCCGCCCGGGCGGCCCGAGGAGCCCGCGGTGGTACCCGAGTCGCCGCTGGAGCCCGCCACCGAAAGGCGGCCCGCTGAGCCCGCCGAGGGGGCACCCGCGGAGCCCGCCGCCTCCGCGCCCGGGCCGCACGTGGAGCCTGCCGCCGGGAGGCCGCCGGCGGAGCCTGCCACCACCGCGCCCGGGCCGCCCGCAGAACCCGCTGCCGGGAGGCCGCACGCTGAGCCGGCCGCCGGGAGGCGGCCCGCGGAGCCCGCCGCCACCGCGCCCGGGCCGCACGTGGAGCCTGCCGTCGTCGCCGAGTCGCCGAAGGAGCCGTCCCGATGAGCCTGCACCGGCACAACCCCGCCGCACTGTCCCCGCCCACCGGCTTCTCCCACGCCGTGACCGCCACCGGCACCCGGCTGGTCTTCCTCGCCGGGCAGACCAGCCTCGACCGCGACGGCAAGGTGGTGGGGGAGACCCTGCCCGAGCAGTTCGAGACCGCGCTCACCAACCTCCTCACCGCCCTGCGCCACGCCGGCGGCACCGCCCGTGATCTCGCCCGCGTCACCGTCTACGCCACGGATGTCGCCGCATACCGCGCCCATGCCCATGAACTCGGCGCGATCTGGCGGAGGTTGGCGGGCCGCGACTATCCCGCGATGGCCGTGATCGGAGTCGTACGGCTGTGGGACGATCAGGCCCAGGTGGAGCTGGACGGCTTCGCGGTAGTGGAGTAGGGCCGGACGAACAGGGGGAGCTGTGCCGGAGATCGAGCTGACCGCCGGAACCGTCGCGTACGAGGACACCGGCGGCCCCGGCCCCGTGCTCGTCCTGCTGCACGGGCTGGTCCACGACGCCACCGTCTGGCGCAAGGTCGTCGCCGAACTCGCCCCGGACCACCGGGTGGTGGCCCCGACCCTCCCGTACGGCTCCCACCGCACCCCGATGAATCCGGACGTGCCGCTCTCGCCTGACAGCGTCGTCGACCTGATCGCCGAACTCCTCGACCGGCTCGACCTCACCGATGTCACGCTCGTCGAGAGCGACTGCGGACGCGCCCAGACCGTCGCCGTCCGCCACCCCGAACGGCTCGCCGGGCTCGTCCTGATCTCCTGCGAGGCCTTCGACAACTACCCGCCCGGCGCTCCCGGCAAGATGATCGACCTGGCCTGCCGTATCCCGGGCGGAGTCCTCCTGATGGCCCGGGTCCTCGGCCTGAAGCCGCTGCGCCGGCTGCCCGTCGGCCTCGGAGCGCTGACCCGGCGGCCCGTGCCCGAGCCGATCGCCGGCGGCTGGCTGCGGCCCCTGCGCACCGACCCCGCGATCCGTAACGACTTCCGCCGCTACTGTCTCGCCGTCCGCAAGGACGAACTCCTCCGGGCCGCCGAGGGGCTGCGGACGTTCGACCGCCCCGCGCTCGTCGTCTGGGCCGTCGACGATCTGATGATGCCCCGCGAGCACGGCCGCCGGCTCGCCGAACTCCTGCCCCAGGGGCGGCTCGTCGAGATCGAGGACAGCAGGACGCTCGTCGCCGAGGACCAGCCCGAACGGCTCGCGAAGGAGCTGCGCGCCTTCGTCGCGGAGGCCTCCGCGGGCGAGGCTTGATCAACTGGTCAGCCGCCGGACCCGGGCTTAGTGTCGAAAGGGTGGACTGACCGGCCCACGGCTCCCCCACACCAGGCGAGGGGCGCGATGCGCCATGAGTACCCCGAAGCCGACGACTCCGGCGGAGACCACAGCGCAGAGGAAGGGCGGTGACGGCAAGGGCATCGCCCTTTTCGTGATCGCCTCCTGCCAGCTGATGGTCGTTCTCGACATCACGATCGTCAACATCGCGTTGCCGCACATCCAGAGCGCGCTGGACTTCTCCACGACCAGCCTGTCGTGGGTCGTCAACGCCTACACGCTGACCTTCGGCGGACTGCTGCTCCTCGGCGGACGAGCCGGCGACATCCTCGGCCGCCGCCGTGTCTTCATGTTCGGCATCCTGCTCTTCGGATTCGCCTCGTTGCTCTGCGGGCTGGCCCAGAACGACTGGCAACTCCTCGCCGCCCGGGCGCTCCAGGGCGTCGGCGGCGCCATCGCCTCCCCGACCTCGCTCTCCCTGATCACCACGAACTTCGAAGAAGGCCCGGAACGCAACCGGGCGTTCGGCGTGTTCGCGGCCGTCTCCGCGGGCGGCGGTGCGATCGGGCTCGTCGCCGGCGGACTGCTCGTCGAATGGCTCGACTGGCGCTGGATCTTCTTCGTCAACGTGCCGATCGCGCTGCTCATCGCGTTCCTCACACCCCGCCACATCAAGGAGTCCGAGCGGCACCCCGGCCACTTCGACTTCGCCGGAGCGCTCACCTCCACCCTCGGCATGGTGGCGCTGGTGTACGGGTTCATCCGCGCCGCGCAGGAGGGCTGGCGCGACCCGCTGACGCTCGCCTCGTTCGGCGCGGCGGTCGTCCTGCTGCTCCTGTTCATCCTGGTGGAACGCCGCTCCCGGCAGCCGATCACCCCGCTGCACATGTTCGCCGACCGCAACCGGGCGGGCACGTACGCGATCATGCTCTGCCTGGCCGCGGCGATCTTCGGGATGTTCTTCTTCCTGACGCTCTGGGTGCAGGGCGTCCTGCACTTCAGCCCGTTGAAGACCGGCCTCGCGTTCCTGCCCGTCAGCGCGATCATCGCGGTCGGTGCCGGGTTCGCCTCCCAGATGCTGCCCAAGTTCGGGCCGAAACCCTTCATGGTCGTCGGCTCGCTCCTGTCGGCGGCCGGCCTGTCCTGGCTGACCCTGACCAACGTCGACTCCACCTATCTGGGCAGCATCCTGGGCCCGATCCTCGTCTTCGGCATGGGCATGGGCCTGATGTTCGTCTCGCTGACCATCATGGCGCTGTCCAACGTCGAGCAGCGGGAGGCGGGCGCCGCGTCCGGGCTGCTCAACGCCACCCAGCAGGTGGGCGGTTCGCTCGGCCTGTCGATCCTGGTGACCGTCTTCGGCACGGCGAGCCGCAACGAGGCACAGGATCAGATACCGATCTTCCTCTCCCAGGCGAACCCCCTGGAGAAGGCCCAGTTCGCCAGAACCGGCCAACTGCCCCCGCCCTACGCCGACGAGGTCCTGACGGCCGGCGTCTCGTCCGGCTTCATCACGGCGGCGGCCTTCTCCATCGTGGCGTTCTTCATAGCCCTCTTCGTGATCCAGGTCCGAGCCTCGGACATCGAACGCCTCAAGGGCGGCATGGGACCCCCCGGGATGGGCTGAGCTGCCGGCCCGGGGCGTGTCGGTGGCGGCGCGTACGGTCGTCGTCATGACCGTGAAAGCGCTCGCCGCCTGCGCCCCGTCCGCCACCGCCGTCCGTGAACTACTCGCCCTCCCCACGATGGCTCCGGTGCCGGACGAGGAATTCCTGGACCACAGGTCGGACCTCCTGGGCTGGGAGTTCACCGACCTGGTGTGCGAGGCGGAGCGGACCCGGCACGGGCACGTCCTGTCGTACGACGTGGACAATCCCTTGGGTAACGCACGGGCGACGTTCAACCTGGTCTTCGCGGAGGCGTATCCGGACGACCCGGACGGCCTGGACAACGAGAACTGGCTGACGGGCGCCGTCCGCGCCTGGGCTGACGAGCTCGGCTGGCGGTTCGAGGCGGACCCGACCCTCGACGCCTGCGAGGCGGTGCTCGAAGAGGCGGCCGCCACGGTGACCGAGGTGCTCGGCACCCCACCGGAGCGGACCCTGCGCACCGACGGGCACTTCAGCATGGGCCCGTACGCGCTGTGCCGCATCTGGCGCACCGCCGACCACGCCGTCGTCGTCTGCCCCCTGGAGGACCACGGCCCGTACGGCTATCTGACGCACTTCGTCCTGGCCCTGACGCCCTGTCCGCCCGACGATCAACTCCCGTCCGACGACGCGGCGATGCGGGAGTGGGTCCTGGACCGCATCAACTGGTAGTCAGCTTGACGCCGGTGGAGAACTCTGAGGTGGGGCGTTCTTCCGCGAGCCCTCGTTCGCCAGACCGTAACGCCATGGTCGGAGCACAGACATGACATCATGGTCGACATGGGGGACGTGAATCTCACTTTTGATGACGGCTCGGTGGTGCGCATGCACCTTGCCCCGGTCGTCAAGAACGTTGCCGTGTCGGCCGGGTCGACGCCCGCGCAGCAGGCTGGTCCGAGCGCACCTCTCGAGCTGCCGCCGGAGTTCGGCTCCGCGCAGCCCGTCAGCGTTCCGGCTCGGGCGGCGGAAGCGCTCACCAGAGGAGGCGCAGCACTCGTTGAGGCGCTCCGTCCCCTTAGCGGTGTGCTGGACGGCATTCACCAGTCGTTCGCGGGTTCCGTTCAGCGTCCGGACGAGGTGACGGTGGAGTTCGGGGTCACCCTCGGCAGCGATCTGAGTCTGGGGATCTTCTCGGGCAAGGGTGAGGCGAGCTTCACTGTCTCGGCAAGCTGGAACTTCACCAGCGCGGCGGATCCCGCTTCGGCCACGCCGGCCCCGTTCGCCGCGGACGAGGCGGCGGCTGCCGTTTCCTGACGGAGGCCCCGGGCGTTGTCATCCCCTCGGACTTCTTCACATAGCGACGCGGCACTGCACCGCGCGTTCGTCTCCGTGCTGGGCCCGGACGGTCAGTGCGTCGGAGCCGCCGTGCTTGTCGGCGATTCCCTCGTGCTCACGTGCGCCCATGTCGTCAACAGCGCATTGGGACGAGACCAATTCGAGACGGCCATCCCCATGCCCACACAGGCCGTCCGACTGCGGATGCCTCATGTGGACGGCGGCCGGGAACTGTCCGGCCGCGTCGAACGCACGATGTGGCGTCCGCCGAGGCCGTACGAAGCGGGTGGGGACGGCGCCTCTGCCGCCGGAACGCTGCCGTATTTCGGTGATCTGGCCGTGCTCCGACTGGGCGAGCCGGCTCCCGACGGCGCGGAGGCGGCACCCTTCCTGCCCGAGCGGAACGGGGATGAGGCCATCGCCCTGTGGGCCAGCGGCAACACGGCGACGACCCTCCGTGCGGTGCCGCGCGCCGTTGTCGAGCAATGGGTCGTACTCGATGTCGTGGCTGGTTCTGGGGTGTACGCCGGGTTCAGCGGCGGCCCGCTCTGGGACCGCGGCCGTGAAGCTGTGGTCGGGATCGTGGTGGCCACCCACCTGACGGCCGGGGGCTCTGCGCAGGGATCAGCGGGATCGCTCTACGCGATTGGGCTGCCCGCGATCGAGGCCGAGTTGCCGGAGCTTCCGCCGCTGGCCGTCCCGATGGCCGGGTCGGGCCGGCAGCAGATGCTGGGAGTCCTGGAACAGCTTCTCCAAGGCAGCGAGGGGGTTCGCAGATGTGAGGAGAGGTTGTCGGCCAAGCTCCGCCGGACGTCGGTGCAGCAGGCAGCCGACTGTCACAGGCTGCTCACGCTCGCCGTCGGTGTGCGACGCGGCGTCCCGGAGCTGCTGGAGGTGGTCCGGGAATATCTGGCCGACACCGAAGCCGGTGGAGCACACGGGAGCGGCTCTCTCTACGACCGGCTCGTGAGCGCGGCGCGTGTGGTCAGCGCAACGGAAATACTCACCGCGCAGCAGCGCCGGGACCTGGTCGGCCTTCTGACGCACTGCCACGTCGATCCGACCGAACTCATGCGTTCCGTACTGCCGTACGCAGACGAGTATCCGACGGTGCACGGCTTGGTGGATGTCACGGATCTCCTGGAGGGATACGACCCGCCTTCCGGTCAGCGGATGCCGCCGCTGTTGCAGGCGGTGGTCAGGATCGCCCTGACCGAATGCGCCGCAGGAAACCGCGTGGCGCAGGACTTGGACGCATGGGTGGCCAGGGTCGCCCTGCGGCTGGGCGTACCTCAGGCAGCCGTCGACCAGTTTCGCGAAGATACTCGTCCGGCTGTCCGCGCCATGACCACTGCTCCCATGGGCCCTCGAATTCAGGTCGAGTTGCTACCGCTATCACCCGGCCATCGCTTCACCTACCAGATCTGGGTCTGGAACGGTGACGGTCGTCACGAGGTCGTCGCGGTGCAGGACTCAGAGGTCGCGAGCGAGCAGGTGGTCGCCGGCATCCGGACCGTGCTGCGCAACGAGGTGCACGAACACGCCGATCAGGCTCAGGTGGAGTTCTTCGTGGCGCCTGCCTGGCTGCGGCTCGAGGTGGACACATGGCAGGTGACGGGCGGCGACGACGGCGACGGTGACTTCTTCCTCGGTATCAGCCGCCCGGTTGTCCTACGCAGCTCCGGACGAACGCGCGAGACCTTCGTCCGGTGGAAGCGCCGCACCGAAGCCCTCTCGTCCTCCCAGCCTCTTGTGCTCGACCAGCGCTCCATATCCTCGGTCGTCGCCCAGGCGCGGCTGGAGGCAGCTCCGGACGCCGGCGTGGTCATCATGTGCTGTGAGCAGCAGCATCAGGGCCGATTGCTCCGACAGTGTCTCCAGGCCGGTGTGCACACCGTGCTGTGGCATCGGCAGAACCACGACGCGGACACGGCGAAGTGGCTCCTCGATTTGCTGCAGGGGATCCGACACGCGGACCTTCCGGAGATGGTGCGTCTGGAACGCGCCAGAGCGCTGGCGGACCCGGACGGCCTGACCCACCACGGGCACCGCCTGTCGCTTCTGTACGACGGGCCGGACCATAGGCCGCCGCCGCTCGCCCCTGATGCCTGGGCGCTTACTCAACCCTGAATCGCCATGTCAAGGAGAGCGACTGTGTCGCACAACGCAGTGTCCGAACCGGATCCGGGCTCCGCAGCCGAGCCCTGGTGGGTGTTCCGCGGCCCCGCTGAGCTCCCCGCCCCGCCACCCTGGCGGAACCTGGCGGGTTCGGCACGGACGCCGGGGGTCAAGCAGTACCTGTTGAGTCCGGAACACGTGGCGATCGTCAACGCCGCACTGCACCTACGGCGCCCGCTGCTGGTCACCGGTCGCCCGGGGACCGGCAAGAGCTCTCTGGCCGATGCCGTCGCCGACGATCTCGGGCTGGGCGATGTGCTTCGCTGGCCGGTCAACAGCCGCTCGACGCTGGCTGATGCCCTCTACCGCTACGACGCGGTGGGTCGGCTCCGCGAGGCGTCCATGGAACGCGAGAGGCGCCTTGGCCGTGATGCGCCGAGGAAGCTGAGGCGCCATTCCCGGAGCGTGCGTTCGGACATCGGGGACTACTTGCGCCTCGGTCCCCTGGGCACGGCCCTCGCCGCCATGGACCGCCCACGAGTTCTGCTCATCGACGAACTCGACAAGGCGGATATCGATCTCCCCAATGATCTTCTCGTGGTGCTGGAGGAAGGCGAGTTCGAGATTCCCGAACTCGCCCGGTTGCCCGAGGACCAGCAGAACGTGAACGTACTCGTCACCGGCAGCAGGCAGCGCGTTCAGGTACGCAGGGGAACCGTGTCGTGCACGCAGTTTCCGATCGTGATCATGACCAGCAACGGGGAACGGGACTTTCCGCCGGCCTTTCTCCGCCGCTGTGTCCGGCTCGATCTGCAGGACCCCGACGAGACGAAGCTCCGCGAGATCGTCAGGCTCCATCTGGGTGACGAGGCACTTGCCGAATGTGAGGACCTGGTCCAGGACTTTCTGCAGAGGGCGACCACGCAGACTCTCGCGACCGATCAGCTGCTGGCCGCGGTACACCTGCGGCTCACGGGAGCCGATTTGAGCCGGGAGCAGATGATCAATACGGTCATGCACCGTCTTGACGAGATCTTCCCCGGATGATCGATCGCCTGCTGCGGATCCTGGACGGCATCGGCCACCCGGTCGACGGCTCGGAGCTGTTGGACGTTCTCCTGCTGGCCCGCACGATCGCGGGAAGCGGGAAGACAGCGGGGCCGACGGCAGACGAAGGAGAGGGCGATCTCCGGGACGACACCAAGCCGGCCGAGGCAGACGTCGAACAGGAGGTGCACGAGGCGGGATCCTCTGGTGCGGGCCCGGATCCTGTGCGCCGACAGGAGACGGAACAGCCACAGAAGAAGCCTCGCCTGCTCTTCCCCGACATCCGAGCGAACGCTCTGACGACAGGCTCGGCCGCCCATGCGGTGAGGGTGCCGGGACCTCGGCCGCTGCCCGGCGCGAACCACTTGGTCCGGTCCCTGCGGCCGCTGCGTGCCTACAGGGCACACCCGCACCGCACGGTCGTCGACGTGGAGGCCACGGTCAGACTCGCCGCTGAGTCGGACACCTTCGATGTGGTGCTGCGTCCCGCACAAGAGCTGCGAAACGCTGCGGTTCTCCTGGTCGACGACTCCGCGTCCATGCGCGTGTGGCGGTCGCTGTCGTGGGAGGTGGGCCGCCTGCTGCAGCGCGGTGGGATCTTCCGCACCGTCCACATCCGCCGGTTCTCTCCGCCTGACCTTGTCCGGGAGGCGCGTGGGCCGCGGCGGACGGGAGCCGGCCCGTCCGTGACCTTCCTGCTCACGGACGGTGTGCATCCGGCGTGGTCGAGTACGGCTGTTGCTGAAGCCGTTGCGGAACTGGGGGCACTTGGACCGCTCGCCGCCCTGACCCCCTTGCCGCAGCGACTATGGCGTGCCACAGCATTTCAGCCGCAGCCTCTTCTCCTGAGGGCAACTCAACCACTGCCCATGATTCAGGAGTTGCTCATGCTGGACCCTGCGACCGAGGAGCGGCAGTTGCTCGCTCCAGGCCGTGTGCCGTTGCCGGTGGTGGCCCTCTCACCGTCCTCGCTCGGCTCGTGGTCACAACTGGTGACCAGGCCCGCCACTGCGCACCTGGTCGACGCGGCGGTGCTCGAGCGCCTCGGCGCGAATGCGCCGGGGGACACGGGTATGCCGAGGCATCCGGAGTCCCTTTCCGGTTCCGTACCGCCGGACCGGCTGATCGCCGCATTCCGGGGGGCTTTCTCGCCGCAGGCGTACCGACTTGCGGTCCGGCTCTCTGCCATCACGCCGCTCAGCCCTCTGTTGATGCAGCTCGTTCGCACCGCCTCTCTGCCGGAAGCCACGTCGACACACGTGGCGGAGGTGCTGCTCGGTGGACTGCTGCAGCGGCTTGACGGAGGCGACTGCGAGTCGGGGGAACTTCCCGCGTCGCTGTACGGAGACGATCTCTACACCTTTCGGCCAGGTGTCCGCGAGCTCCTCTCCAGTGGGATGAGCCGGGCTCAGACCCGGGAGGTCACCGAGGCCGTGGGCCGCGCAGTCGAGCCCTATCTCGGCCGACTGCCCGACTTCTCGGTGCTGACGCCCAACGCCTCGGGCGCCGTGAGGCTCTTGGACGAGGCATTGCCCTTCGCGGCGCTGGAGAGCCAATCCGCAGCTTCCGGGCAGCCCTCGGTCGCTTCGGAGGGGTCAAGTAGGCCGTCCGGGGTGGAAGCGCGGCTCACCGGCCTCGGCGCCACGGCGCTGGTCCGGGCATCTGCCGGAGCTGTCGCGGCCGCCGCCCGGAGCGGGGCGTTGATCCAGTTCCTCATCGAACAGCACCGTCTGGCCCGGGGGCACAAGCCGAGTCCCTCGCAGGTTCGGACTTGGGAGCATGGCCTTGTGACGCTGGCGGCCGTGCTGACGGATGCGGGCCTCACCGATGTCGAAATGCTGGTCGAGTACGCGCTGCCGGGGAACAGTGCGCGAGTCCAGGTGGTCCTGGCCGGCGTGGATCCGGGCCGGCTGGAGCCGTCGTATGTCCTCGTCGACCTGAAGCAGTGGGCCATCGCCGTCCCCGACGAGGACAATCCGGACCTGTGCCGTGCGGACGGCTCTGCTCACCTGGTCCTCAATCCCCTTGAGCGGATGCGGCGCTCCAGCGAGTACCTGATCCGGTTCAACGGTGCGGTGAGTCGGTATCCGCAACGAGTCGGAGCCGCCGTCTACCTTCCGAATGCCAAGGCGATCGAGGTGGACGGGCTGCAGGAAAACGGCGGTGAGCATCGGGTGGGACTGTTCACCGGCGATCGGCGGAGCGTGTTCCTCGACTATCTGCGTACGCGGTTCAGCGGCAGCCACCCCGGAGACGGCGCGGCGGACGAATTCCTTCTCGCGAGACCGCTCCCTCTCAGCCCGCTGTCCGCTGTCGCCGCGTCCGCGCTGATCGAGCGACAGCAGTTCGTTCTGCTGGACGAGCAGCAGGTCGCCTACAGTCTGGTTCTTCACGCGGTCCGCAGGGCACAGCGGTCGGACTACAAGGAAGTCGTCGTCGTCACCGGTGGACCGGGGACAGGGAAGAGCACGATCGCCCTGCAATTGCTGGGAGATCTGCGCCGGCAGGGCGTGAAGGTTGCGCATGCGACCGGCTCGATGACGTTCACCAAGACGCTGCGCACGATCGTGGGCGACCGAAGGCGCACGACGGACCTCTTCCGGTACTTCAACAGCTTCATGGAGTCCGAGCCGGACGCGCTCGATGTGCTGATCTGTGACGAGGCCCAACGAATCCGTTCGACTTCCGTCAACCGTTACACGCGCCCAGACCTGCGCACGGGGAAGGCTCAGATCGACGAGCTGATCGACGCGGCACGGGTGACCGTGTTCCTCCTTGATGAGCACCAGAACATGCGTCCCGGAGAAGTCGGCACGGTGGTGGAGATCAATTCTGCGGCCAGAAAGAGGCGACTTCCTGTCCGTCTGGTAGAGCTGAAGGACCAGTTCCGTTGCGGAGGCAGCGACGCGTACACGAGCTGGGTGATGAGACTTCTAGGCCTGGAGCCGGGCGGACCGGTGCGCTGGGAACCGGATGGCCGGATGCAACTGCTCGTTGCCGACAACCCGCAGGACATGGAAGCGTTCCTGCGCCAACGCCACCTCGAGGGGTACAGCGCCCGAATGACAGCGGGCTATTGCTGGCGCTGGTCGCGACCTCAGGAAGAGAGTGACGGGCTTCCGACAGACGTGGTCATCGGTGACTGGGCCCGTTCCTGGCCCTCTCTGAGTGACAGATCGGTCCCCGGAGCGCCGTCCAGTGCGCTGTGGGCCACCGATCCTGCCGGCTTCGGGCAAGTGGGCAACATCTACACGGCGCAGGGCTTCGAGTACGACTGGTGCGGAGTCGTCATCGGCCCCGACATGGTCTGGCGGGGGGACAGATTCGTCACGGACCGGGCAGCGTCGAGGGATCCGTCCCTCGGCAGATCGTCGACTCCTGACGAGGACGCGGACCGGTTGATCCGCCACGCGTACAAGACTCTGCTCACGCGCGGTCTGGTGGGCACCGTCGTCTGCCCGACAGACGCCGAGACGCGCGCGCGGTTGCTGTCTCAGGGTGCGCGTCCCCTGAAAGAGCGTCTGCGTCGATCGGCGGAGTCGCTGCACGACGCCCAGCGCCGAATCGCCTACCGGCCTTCCTACAACGGTCCGGCGCAGGTCACCGGAGGCCCCGGAACGGGCAAGACGCTGGTGGCGCTGCACAGAGTCAGACATCTGCTGGCGCGGACTCCCGACACCCGTCTCCTCCTGGCCAGCTACGCCGAGGCCGCCGCGACAGCTCTCCGGGAGCAGCTGTCCGTCCTGCTCGACCAGGACACCGCGCTGCTCGACAGAGTTGTGGTGACCGGCGTCGACGCCTACGCGCACGGTGTCGTCGCGCATGCCGACGGCACGGTTCCACGGCTTCTGACGCCGGCCGGTGAACTGCGTCTGTGGCAGCGAGTCGTGGAGGCGCTGGACCTGCCGTGGGAGGCACGGTTCCTGGCGGATGAGTACCGTCATGTGGTCCTCGCGCAGAACCTGCGCGACCGACGTGCCTACCTCAAAGCCGCCCGGTTGGGACGGGGCATGCCCTTGTCGGCAGCGCGCCGCGCAGTGGTGTGGTCAGCGGTCGAACGATTCGAGTCACTCCTCGAGACCGACGGACGCGTGACCAGCCTCGGGGTCTGCCTGCGTGCCGCGGACGTGCTGGCGGCGGGCGAGCGGCCCGCATATCACCATGTGGTGGTGGACGACGCTCAGGAGTTGCACCCGGCGCAGTGGCGGGTCCTCCGCGCCACCGTCGCCCCGGGCCCCGACGATCTGTTCATCACCGGCGATCCGCACCAGCGGATCCACGACGCAAGAGTGTCGCTCCGTTCCCTGGGCATCTCCGTCGTGGGGCGGAGCAGCCGACTGGGACTCAGTTACCGGTCCACGGCGGAGATCCTCCACTTTTCGACCGGCCTCGTCAGCGGCATGCCCGTGGAGGATCTGAGCGGGGACGGCACCGACACGCTGGCCGAATTCCACTCCCTGCACCACGGTCTTCCACCAGTCGTCAGCGCTTACGCGACCGAGAGCGACGAGATGGACGCGCTTGTCCACCGCGTCCGGGAGTGGATCGCGCAGGGGATTCGGCCATCCGACATCGGTGTATGCGCCCGTTCCATCCGGACTCTGAACAGCGCACGCGCTGTCATGTCCGCAGCCGGAGTGGCTGTGGTCTCCGTCGAGGGCAGCAGCCCACCGCATGAGGAAGGGGTGCGTCTTGCCTCCATGCACCTGATGAAGGGTATGGAGTTTCGTTGCGTCGCGGTGCTCGGGCTGACGGCTGAACCTGTACGGTTCGGCGCCCACGGCACAGCGCCCGAGGCGGATGCGCGTCGGCGTGAGTCGGAGCTGCTTATGGAGCGAAGGCTGCTGTTCCTGGCATGTACGCGAGCCAGGGAGGAGTTGGCGGTGTCCTGGAGCGGGGCGACCCGGCCGCTCGTACCAGAGGTCATGGAACATGGCCTTCGCGGGCCGTCCGGCTGAGGTGGACTCGGCAGGCGAATTTCCTGCCTCGCGCCGGCGACGCTGGGCGGGCTGCCGCTGGCAGCCCGCCCAGGCCTCGAAGGTCCGGACAAGTCCCACCAGCCCCCTCGCAGACCCGCAGTGCAGGTTGGAAGGGAGCCGGTGGCCCTCGCCTCTCAGATGTCCCGGAAGATCTCGATCTGCGCCCCCACCGAGTTCAGGCGCTCCGCCAGCTCCTCGTAGCCCCGGTTGATGACGTACACGTTCCGCAGGACCGATGTGCCCTCCGCCGCCATCATCGCCAGGAGGACCACCACCGCCGGGCGCAGGGCCGGGGGGCACATCATCTCGGCGGCGCGCCAGCGGGTCGGGCCCTCGACCAGGACGCGGTGGGGGTCGAGGAGTTGGAGGCGGCCGCCCAGGCGGTTGAGGTCCGTGAGGTAGATCGCGCGGTTGTCGTAGACCCAGTCGTGGATCAGGGTCTTGCCCTGGGCCGTCGCCGCGATGGCCGCGAAGAACGGCACGTTGTCGATGTTGAGGCCGGGGAACGGCATCGGGTGGATCTTGTCGATCGGCGCCTCCAGCTTGGAGGGGCGGACCGTCAGGTCGACCAGACGCGTACGGCCGTTGTCGGCCGCGTACTCCGGGGAGCGGTCGTGGTCGAGGCCCATCTCCTCCAGGACCGCGAGCTCGATCTCCATGAACTCGATCGGTACGCGGCGGATCGTCAGCTCCGACTCGGTCACCACGGCCGCGGCCAGCAGGCTCATCGCCTCGACCGGGTCCTCGGAGGGGGAGTAGTCCACGTCCACGTCGATCTGCGGCACGCCGTGCACGGTCAGCGTGGTCGTGCCGATGCCCTCGACCCGTACACCCAGGGCCTCCAGGAAGAAGCACAGGTCCTGGACCATGTAGTTGGAGGAGGCGTTGCGGATGACGGTCACGCCGTCGTGGCGGGCGGCGGCCAGCAGCGCGTTCTCGGTCACGGTGTCGCCGCGCTCGGTCAGCACGATCGGGCGGTCGGGGACGACGGACGACTCCACCTGCGCGTGGTAGAGGCCCTCGGTGGCGGTGATGTCCAGACCGAAGCGGCGCAGCGCGATCATGTGCGGCTCGATGGTGCGCGTACCGAGGTCGCAGCCGCCCGCGTAGGGCAGCTTGAAGCGGTCGAGGCGGTGCAGCAGCGGGCCGAGGAACATGATGATGGATCGCGTGCGGATCGCGGCCTCGGCGTCGATCGAGTCCATGTCCAGCTCGGCCGGCGGCACGATCTCCAGGTCGACGCCGTCGTTGATCCAACGGGTGCGCACCCCGATGGAGTTGAGGACTTCCAGGAGCCGGAAGACCTCCTCGATGCGGGCGACACGGCGCAGGACCGTGCGGCCCTTGTTGAGGAGGGAGGCGCAGAGCAGCGCGACACAGGCGTTCTTGCTCGTCTTGACGTCGATGGCGCCGGAGAGCCGGCGGCGGCCGACGACCCGCAGATGCATGGGGCCGGCGTAACCCAGAGACACGATCTCGCTGTCGAGCGCTTCGCCGATGCGTGCGATCATCTCAAGGCTGATGTTCTGGTTGCCGCGTTCGATCCGGTTGACCGCGCTCTGGCTGGTGGCCAGGGCCTCTGCGAGCTGCGTCTGGGTCCAGCCGCGGTGCTGACGGGCGTCACGGATGAGCTTGCCGATGCGTACGAGGTAGTCGTCTGCCATGCCGTCACGTTATCTCAGATATGAGATGCGGCTTGCGAGGGGGTGAGCCGTCAGGGTGACGCGCTGTGCGCGGTGGGGTGACGCGGTTCATAGAGCGGCAGTTCGGCCCCGCTCGGCATCCGTACGGCGGCGAGCAGCCCCCAGCCCTGGTCGCTGATGGGCCGTGAGACCTCCACCCCGCGGTCCTCCAGGGTGGTCAGCGTGCCCGTGATGTCCTCGCACATCAGGTAGAACTCGTGCTTCGGCTCGCCCGTCGTGGGGTGGATCGCGAGCTCCGCCGGTGGCAGCCGGAAGATGAGCCAGCCGCCACCCGCGTCGACATGGTCGAAGCCCAGGACGTCCTTGACGAAGGCCCGGTCGGCCTCCGCGTCCGGGGTGTAGAGGATCACATGCGCGCCGCTGAACATGGTTCGATCCTCGGCCCCCTGTACGGCCGCGGCAATTCCTCCGCGGCCGTACGGGGGCCGGGGCTGCCTGTCAGTCCGCGCCTCGGTCGCACGCCCGGTTGTCCGGGGTGGTCTGTCGGTTCGCGTTCCGGTCGCACGCCCGGTGGCTCGTGGTGGTCTGTCGATTCGCGTTCCGGTCGCACGCCCGGTGGCCCGAGGTGGTCTGTCAGTCCGTGCCCCGGGCGCACGCCCGGTGGCCCGTGGCGGTGTCAGTTCTTGCCGCAGCCGCAGGCTCGGTGGCGGCCGCCGTGCACCGCCGCGTACGCCGAAGGCCGTGGCGCCGACACCGCACGGGCCAGCCCGGCGGACGCCGTACGGCCCGAGGCGGAGTCGGCGTCGTGCACCACGCGGCCCCCGACCAGTGTGAGTCGCACCGCGGTGTCGCTGATGTCCGCGACCGGACATTTCGTTACATCCCTGTCGAGAACCACCAGGTCGGCGGCCCGCCCCTCCCGGATCGTCCCGGTCTCCCCGTCCATGCGCAGCTGCCAGGCCGTGCCGTACGTGTGCATCCGCAGCGCCGAGGTGCGGCTGAGCCCCTCCAGCTCCCGGTGGAGCGGGCCCTCGCCGTGCGCCCCCTGCCGGTCGATCGCCGTCCGGATCTGGTTCCACGCCTGGAGCGCGTCCACCGGCCAGTCCGAGCCGGCCGAGAGCCGCGCGCCATGGCGCTCCAGCGAGCGCGCCGGGTACATCCATCGGTGCCGCTCGGGCCCGATGTACGGCAGGAGCGCCTCCATCGTCCAGGTGTCCCGGGCCGCCCACTGCAGCTGCATACAGGCCGCCACGCCCAGTTCGGCGAAGCGCCGCAGATCGGCCGGGTTCACCAGCTGAAGGTGCGCGACCGCGTTGCGCGCGTCACGCAGCCCGGTGGTGCGGCGGGCGTACGCGTAACCGTCGAGCGCCGTACGCACGGCACGGTCGCCGAGGCCATGGGCGTGCAGCTGCCACCCGGCCCGGTTGAACGCTGCCGCCAGTCGGCCGTAGTCACGCCCGGAAACATACAGTTCGCCCCGATTGGTGGTCGGTCGTCCCTCGCCGTCCAGATACGGCTCGAGCAGCGCCGCCGTCTGCGCCGGGTACTCGATCACCCCGTCCAGGAACACCTTGATCATCCCGAAGCGCAGCCCCCGCACGCCCCCGAACTCCCGGCGCAGACCCCGGGCGTACGCGAGGGCGGCCGCCGGGTCCTTCGCCTGCTCCGAGTCGATCCGGATCGCCGGGACGATCCGCTGCGGCAGCTTCCCGGCCGCCGACAGGGCCTGATACGTGCTCAGCTCACCGCGCCCGACCCAGGCGTCCATCATCGCGGTGACCCCGGAGGCAGCCGCCCGGCCGAGCACCCGGGCGCACGCCTCGACCAGCTCGGCCTCGCTCGGCTCCGGGATGTGCCGGGTCACCAGCGGCTGGGCGTCGTCCTTGAGCACCCCGGTCGGCCTGCCGTCCGCCCCCTTCACGATCTTCCCGCCCACCGGGTCGGGAGTGGCGGCCGTGATGCCGGCGATCTCCAGAGCGCGGGCGTTGACCCAGATGTTGTGGCCGTCGCCGCCGACCAGCGCGACCGGGCGGCGGGTCGGCAGGGCGTCCAGCAGCGAGTGGTGGGGGAGGGTGCCCTGCGGCAGCAGACCGACCGGATTCCAGTCCTCCACGACCAGCCAGCCGTCCGGCTCCTGGCCCGGGGTGTCCTTCAGGAAGCCGGTCAGGATGGCGAGGAGCTCCTCCTTCGTCGTCTCCGCGCCTTCGAGGGAGGGCCGCAGCGAGCGGCTGCCCGCGCCCAGGGGATGGACGTGACCGTCGTGTATCCCGCTCATCACGGTCGCCCCGCGCGCGTCGACGACCTCGGTGTCCCGGCCGACGAGCCGGCGCAACTCGTTGCCCCGCCCGGTGGCCAGGATCCGGCCGTCGCGCCCGACGGCCACCGCCTCGACGGGACGGCCGCCGGGCAGGCCGGTGAACACCCGCGCGTTGTGCACGACCAAGGACGGGGACCGGGGGCGCGAGCCCGCCGCGGCGGGGCCGGCGGCGACCCCCACGAGACCCGCCGCACCGGCGGCGGCGAGAACGGTGCGCCGACTCAGGGAAGAAGTCATGACCACTCCAAACATTGGCTGTGGCCGGACGTTCGCTGATTAACGTCATAACCAGTACCCTCCCCGGCCTGCGAAATCCGTACGATGGCGCGCATGTCAGGGCCCACCCTCACCGACATCGCCCGCGCGGCGGAGGTGTCCACAGCCACGGTGTCCCACGCCCTCAACGGCACGGGCCGGCTCGGTGAGTCCACACGACGCAGGGTCCGCGAGGTCGCGGCGGCCCTCGGCTACGGATCGCGCCGGACGCCGCTCACCCGTACCGGAACCCTCGGTCTCGCCGTCACCACGTACGCGGGCGAGCCCTGGAACTACCTCGAAGTACCCTACTTCTCCCGCCTGTTGACCGCCGCCACGGCCACCGCGCACGCCCATGGCTACGCCCTGACGGTCCTCCCCGCGGCGCGCGGCGGCGAGACCCTGTGGCACACCCTGACCGTCGACGGAATGCTCCTGCTCGACAGCCCCGACGGCGATCCGGTCCTGCGCGCCCTGCGGGCGCGGGGCATCCCCGTGGTCTTCGACGGCCGCCCCGCCGACCCGCGCCCCGACGACATCTGGGTCGACAACGACCACGTCACGACCACCCGCGAGGTCCTCGACCACCTGGCGGCCGCCGGTGCGCGCCGGATCGCGCTGCACGCCGGGTTCGGCCGCGAGTACTACACGGGCGCGGTGACCCGGGCCTACGAACAGTGGTGCGGGGAGCGGGGTCAAGCCCCGCAGGTGATCGCCTTCGACCCGGACGACGCGCCCGGCCACGCCTTCGACCGGCCCTTCGCCGACCGCGCCTGCGACGCCGTCCACTCCGTCTACGACCCCGGCGGCCGCCAGGTCCACGCGGCGGCGGCCCGCCACGGTCTGCGGATCCCCGACGACCTGCTCCTCGTCTGTGCCAGCGAGGACCCGGCCTACGCCGAGGCCGACCCGCCGGTGACCACGGTGACGCTGCGGCCGGAGGCGATCGCGGAGACCGCCGTCACGACCCTGGTCGCCCGTCTCGACCCCGCGCTCCCCGACCCCGAACCGGGCGGTCTGACGATCCCGGCCGTGCTCCTCCCGCGTGCTTCGTCCCGCCCCAGGAGCCGGTGAGGCCCTACCCCGCCGCGCGGGCGGCCGTGCGGTGCTGGGTGGGGCGGGTTCCGTACACGCGGTGGAAGGCCACGCTCAGCCCGAAGGCGCTGCCGTAGCCGACCTGTCGGGCGATCGACTCCACCGTGGCCTCGGTGCGTGTCAGCAGATCGGCGGCGAGGGCGAGCCGCCAGCCGGTCAGGTAGGCCATGGGCGGCTCGCCGACCAGATCGCCGAAGCGGCGGGCGAAGGTCGCTCGCGACACGCCGGTCTCCTCGGCGAGTGCCGCCACGGTCCAGGGACGTGCGGGACGGTCGTGGATCAGGCGCAGCGCCCGGCCGGCGACGGGGTCGCCGAGTGCGCGGTACCACCCGGGCGGATCGGCCTCCGGGCGGGTGAACCACTCCCGCAGCGTCGACAGCAGCAACAGGTCGAGGAGCCGGTCCAGGACGGCCTGCTGTCCCGGTTCGTCCCGGGAGACCTCCTCGGCGGTGAGGTCCAGGATCGGGCCGGGGCGCCCGTCGTTGCGCACCACGAGGACCCGGGGAAGGGCGCTCAGGAGCCGTTCCGAGACCCGGCCGCCGACCTGGTAGCTGCCGGTGAGCAGCACCGTCGGGCCGTCCAGGCTGTTCCCGCAGGTGCGCATGCCCAGGACGATGTCCTCGCTGATCTCCTCGCCGTCGGCCGTGGTGCACCGGTCGGGACCGGCCAGGACGTACAGCGGGGGCGTCTGCGACTCGGCGCTGTCGGCGAAGGAGAACGGCTCCGAGCCCACGACGATGGCCACATCGCCCTGCTCCAGCGCGACGGGCGCGGTGTCCGGCGCGGTCCCCGGCGAGGGTTCGGGCGTGGCGTCGCCGGAGCCGTCGCCGGGGAGCACCCAGCCCGAGCCGCGCAACATGGTGACGAGGGTGATCGGTCTGCGGTCCGCGAACCGGATCGACCACGGCGGCGTGAGGACGTTCCGGCTGAACAGAGCTCCGTCGGACCGCACTTCGTACAGCAGACTCGCCAACGCATCCATGCGGCAAGGTTAGACGCTGAGACATCGAAATGAGCGGACAGACCATTCCACGCCTCACCGGTGAACGGTTTGACTGCTCCCATGACGATCAAGACGACGAACGCGACGAAGAACTCCACCAAGCCGATCCTGGTCCTCGGCAGCACGGGCAAGACGGGACGCCGTGTCGCCTCCCGCCTCCGCGAGCGCGGGCACGAGGTCCGCGCCGTCTCCCGCAAGGGGCCGATCCGTTTCGACTGGACCGATGAGAGCACCTGGGAGCCGGTCCTCGCCGGTGTCGGCGCGGCCTATCTGGTCGACTCGCAGCGCGCCGACGCCGGGACGTCGATGCGCGCCTTCGCGAAGCTCGCCGCCTCCATGGGCGTCGAGCGCCTGGTGCTCCTCTCCCACAGCGACTGGGTGGTGCCGGAAGGGGAGGAGAAGCTTCCGTGCGAGCGCGCCGTGCGTGAGTCCGGCGCGCGGTGGACGATCCTGAAGCCCGCCTGGTTCTCGCAGAACTTCAGCGAGGACCCTTTCTTCCTCCGGCAGATCCTCGACGGTGACGTCGTGAGTTCGACCGGCGAGGGCGTCGAGCCGTGGCTCGACGTCGAGGACATCGCCGATGTCGCCGTGGCGGCCCTGACCGAGGACGGCCACGACGAGCAGTCGTACGCACTGTCCGGGCCCCGGCTGCTGAGCATGGCCGAGGCGGTCGACGAGATCGCGCGTGCCACGGGCCGCGACATCGCCCACCGCGCCGTCTCGCCGTCCGACTTCGCGGCGTACGGTGCGCGGCAGGACGTGTCGGAGGAGCATGTGGAGCTGCTGAACATGCTCTACGGCTGGATCAGGGAAGGCCGCTTCGCCCGGCTCGGCGACGGTGTCCGGCGCGCGCTCGGCCGCGAACCGCGCGACTTCGCCGACTATGTCCGGACAACGGCCGCGACCGGGGTGTGGCTCGGCTGACCGGACGGACATCAGGATGATGCCCGTCACAGTCATGCCGGGCATGACCGGGCCGCGGTGATGCACTAGAGTTATCTCGACATCGAGATAACTGCTTACGGCGCACCGCGGCCGCCCACCCGGTAAGGGTTACCTAACTAAGCCTTACCTTAGCGGATCGGCGAGGAGTCGTGGCGGCAGCATGGCGGTAATACGCGCACATTGATGAAGGAGACTGTCGTGTCGGCGAACAGCTTCGACGCCCGCAGCACGCTGCGCGTGGGCGACGAGTCGTACGAGATCTTCAAGCTGGACAAGGTCGAGGGCTCCGCGCGCCTTCCCTACAGCCTGAAGGTGCTTCTGGAGAACCTCCTCCGCACCGAGGACGGCGCGAACATCACCGCCGACCACATCCGGGCCCTGGGCAACTGGGACTCGCAGGCCCAGCCGAGCCAGGAGATCCAGTTCACGCCGGCCCGCGTGATCATGCAGGACTTCACCGGTGTGCCCTGCGTCGTCGACCTCGCCACCATGCGTGAGGCCGTCGCCGCGCTCGGCGGTGACCCGGCGAAGATCAACCCGCTCTCCCCGGCCGAGATGGTCATCGACCACTCCGTCATCGCCGACAAGTTCGGCACCAACGACGCCTTCGCGCAGAACGTCGAGCTGGAGTACGGCCGCAACAAGGAGCGCTACCAGTTCCTGCGCTGGGGCCAGACCGCCTTCGACGACTTCAAGGTCGTCCCGCCCGGCACCGGCATCGTCCACCAGGTGAACATCGAGCACCTGGCCCGTACGGTCATGGTCCGCAACGGCCAGGCCTACCCGGACACCCTCGTCGGCACCGACTCGCACACCACGATGGTCAACGGCCTCGGCGTGCTGGGCTGGGGCGTCGGCGGCATCGAGGCCGAGGCCGCCATGCTCGGCCAGCCGGTCTCCATGCTGATCCCGCGCGTCGTCGGCTTCAAGCTGACCGGCGAGCTGCCGACCGGCACCACCGCCACCGACCTGGTCCTCACGATCACCGAGATGCTGCGCAAGCACGGCGTCGTCGGCAAGTTCGTCGAGTTCTACGGTGAGGGCGTCGCCGCCACCTCCCTCGCGAACCGCGCCACCATCGGCAACATGTCGCCCGAGTTCGGCTCCACCGCCGCGGTCTTCCCGATCGACGGCGAGACGCTGAACTACCTCAAGCTCACCGGCCGCTCCGCACAGCAGGTCGCGCTCGTCGAGGCGTACGCCAAGGAGCAGGGCCTCTGGCTGGACCCGTCCGCCGAGCCCGACTTCTCCGAGAAGCTGGAGCTCGACCTCTCCACGGTCGTCCCCTCCATCGCCGGCCCGAAGCGCCCGCAGGACCGCATCGTCCTGGCGAACGCCGCCCAGCAGTTCGCGCTGGACGTGCGCAACTACGTGGACGAGGTCGACGAGGCGGGCAAGGAGTCCTTCCCGGCCTCCGACTCCCCGGCGAACCACCCCAACGGCGCCCCGTCGAAGCCGGTCACCGTGACCGCCCCCGACGGCTCGACGTACGAGATCGACCACGGCGCCGTCACCGTCGCCGCGATCACCTCCTGCACCAACACCTCGAACCCGTACGTCATGGTCGCCGCCGCGCTCGTCGCGAAGAAGGCCGTGGAGAAGGGCCTGACCCGCAAGCCGTGGGTCAAGACCACCCTCGCCCCGGGCTCGAAGGTCGTCACCGACTACTTCGACAAGGCGGGCCTGACCCCGTACCTCGACAAGGTCGGCTTCAACCTCGTCGGCTACGGCTGCACCACCTGCATCGGCAACTCCGGCCCGCTGCCGGAGGAGGTCTCCAAGGCCGTCAACGACCACGACCTCGCGGTCACCTCGGTCCTCTCCGGCAACCGGAACTTCGAGGGCCGTATCAACCCCGACGTCAAGATGAACTACCTGGCCTCCCCGCCGCTGGTCGTCGCGTACGCCCTCGCGGGCTCCATGAAGGTGGACATCACCAAGGACGCGCTCGGCACCGACACCGAGGGCAAGCCGGTCTACCTGGCGGACATCTGGCCCTCCGAGGCCGAGGTGAACGACGTCGTCGCCAACGCCATCGGCGAGGACATGTTCAACAAGTCCTACCAGGACGTCTTCGCGGGCGACGCCCAGTGGCAGGCGCTGTCCATCCCGACCGGCAACACCTTCGAGTGGGACGCCGAGTCCACCTACGTCCGCAAGCCCCCGTACTTCGAGGGCATGACGATGGAGACCACGCCGGTCACCGACATCGCCGGCGCGCGCGTCCTGGCCAAGCTGGGCGACTCGGTCACCACCGACCACATCTCCCCGGCCGGTGCCATCAAGGCCGACACCCCGGCCGGCAAGTACCTCACCGAGCACGGTGTGGAGCGTCGTGACTTCAACTCCTACGGCTCGCGCCGTGGTAACCACGAGGTCATGATCCGCGGCACCTTCGCCAACATCCGCCTGCGCAACCAGATCGCGCCGGGCACCGAGGGCGGCTACACCCGCGACTTCACCGTCGAGGGTGCCCCGGTCTCCTTCATCTACGACGCCTCGCAGAACTACCAGGCCGCCGGCACCCCGCTGGTCATCCTGGGCGGCAAGGAGTACGGCTCCGGCTCGTCCCGCGACTGGGCGGCCAAGGGCACCGCGCTCCTCGGCGTCAAGGCCGTCATCACCGAGTCGTACGAGCGCATCCACCGCTCGAACCTCATCGGCATGGGCGTCCTCCCGCTCCAGTTCCCGGCCGGCCAGTCGGCCGACTCGCTCGGCCTGACCGGCGAGGAGACCTTCTCCATCGCGGGCATCACCGAGCTGAACGAGGGCACCACCCCGAGCACCGTCAAGGTCACCACCGACACCGGTGTCGAGTTCGACGCGGTCGTCCGCATCGACACCCCCGGTGAGGCGGACTACTACCGCAACGGCGGCATCATGCAGTACGTGCTGCGCAACCTGATCCGCGGCTGAAGGATCCGGTAGCAGCGAAGGGCCGCACCCCCCTCACGGGGAGTGCGGCCCTGTCGCGTCCACGCCTCGCTAACCGAGCAGTTCGACCTCCGCGAGCGTGCCCGGTGCGGCGGCCACCAGCCGGTACTTCGCGTACGAGCCGGGGGCGGTGACCGAGAAGACCCGGGTCTGCCGGTCCCAGGCGAAGGACTCGCCCGCGCGCCGGTCCAGGTCCTTCCAGGTGGTGCCGTCGGCCGAGCCCTGGAGGACCCAGCCGGCCGGCGCCTTGTCCCGAACGGACGAGGTCAGCGTGTACTGGACCGCCCGGACCGGCTTCGCCACCGGCAGCTCCACCGTGGCGACGGCGCCTTCCGTGGCCGAGGTGTTGTCGAAGAGCGGCCCGGCGCCGGTGATCGCGTCCGTACGGGGCGAGGGCGTCCCGCCCGCCGGGGTGAGCGAGACCGGGCCCGCGTTCGCGCCCGTGCCCCACGCCGAGGGCTTCGGCCCCATCTCGAACTTCAGCGTGCCGCCCTTGGCGAGCAGCTCGTGCGGCAGCGCGGTGGAGTTCCACTGCCGGCCGTCGACCTTCACGCCCTGGACGTACAGGTTCTTCGCGCTGTTGCGCGGCGCCTCGACGACCAGCTTGCGGCCGTTGTCCATGCGGACCGTCACCTTGCTGAACAGCGGCGAGCCGATCGCGTACTCCCCGCTGCCCATCACCAGCGGATAGAAGCCGAGCGCGGAGAAGAGGTACCAGGCGGACTGCTCGCCGTTGTCCTCGTCACCGTGGTAGCCCTGCCCGATCTCGCTGCCGGTGTACAGCCGGGACAGCACCTCGCGTACCTTCTCCTGTGTCTTCCAGGGCTGCCCGGCCGCGTTGTACATGTACGGGACGTGGTGGGCGACCTGGTTGGAGTGCCCGTACATGCCCATCCGGACATCCCGGGCCTCGGTCATCTCATGGATGACGCTGCCGTACGAGCCGACGAACTCGGGGCTCGCGGTCTCCGGAGTGGAGAAGTACGTGTCCAGCTTCTGCCCGAGACCCTTGCGGCCGCCGTACAACTGGGCGAGGCCACGCGAGTCCTGCGGGGCCGTGAAGGCGTAGCCCCAGCCGTTGGTCTCGGTGTAGTCGTACCCCCAGATCCGCGGGTCGTACTGCGCCGAAGGCACCCGCCAGTCGCCCTTCAGGTCGCGCCCCTGGAAGAAGCCGGCCTTGGAGTCGAAGAGGGAGACGTAGCTCTGGGCGCGGGAGAGGAAGTACGTCGCCTCCTCCTGGTACCGCTTCTTGCCGGTCTTCTTGTGCAGCGCCTGCGCCATCTTCGCGATGCCGTAGTCGTTGAGGTAGCCCTCCAGTGACCAGGACAGGCCCTCGTGGGTCTCGGTCGACGCATAGCCGAGGAAGGGAGAGGTCTCCATGCCCTTGCGGCCCACGCCCCGGCTCGGCGGCACGACCGTCGCGTTCTTGAGCGCCGCCTCGTACGCCGCCTCGGCGTCGAAGTCCACGCCCTTGACGAACGCGTCGGCGAACGCCACGTCCGAGGAGGTGCCGGTCATCAGGTCGGCGTAGCCGGGGGAGGACCAGCGGGAGATCCAGCCGCCGTCCTTGTACTGCTGCACGAAGCCGTCGACCAGCTCACCGGCCTTGTTCGGAGTGAGGAAGGAGTACGCGGGCCACGTCGTGCGGTAGGTGTCCCAGAAGCCGTTGTTGACGTACACCTCCCCGTCGACGATCTTCGCCCCGGTACGGGTCGGGGTGTCCGGGCCCGTCATGGGGGAGAAGGGGCTGGCGTACTGGTTCTTCCCGCCGACCTTCTCGAAACCGGAGTTGGGGTAGAGGTAGAGCCGGTAGAGGCTGGAGTAGAGCGTCACCAGCTGGTCGTGGGTCGCGCCCTCGACCTCCACCCGCTCCAGGATCCGGTCCCAGGCGCCCTGCGCCCGCTCCCTGACCTGCTCGAAGCGGGTGCCCTCGCGGATCTCGCCGGCGAGGTTGGCCTTCGCCTGGTCCACGGATATCAGCGAGGTCGCGATCCGGAGGGTGACCGTGCGGTCGGCGCCCGCGTCGAAGCGGAGGTGGCCCTTCACGCCCTGCGCCGCGGAGCCGGTGACCGGCGCGTCGAAGACGCCGTACACGAACATCCGGGTGGCGCCGGTCGAAAGACCGCTCTTGACGTCGGAGAAGCCGGTGAAGGAGCTGGTCGCCGGGTCGAGGGTCAGCCCGCCCTCCTCCGTGACGTTGTCGAAGACGACGCTCGCGTCCTCACCCGGATAGGTGAAGCGCATCATCGCCGCGTGATCCGTGGGGGTGATCTCCGCCTTCAGGCCGTTCTCGAAGGTGACGCCGTACAGATGGGGCTTCGCCGTCTCCTTCTCGTGACGGAAGGCCAGCGCCCGCCCGACCCGGTCCGTCGCCGGAGTGCCGGCCGCCGCCGAGGGCATCACCTGGAAGGTCTGCCGGTCACCCATCCAGGGACTCGGCTCATGGCTGACGGCGAACGCCTGCACGGCGGGCAGATTGTCCGCGTTGTTGGCGCGCGCGTATTCGTACAGCCAGCTCTTGGAGGCCGCGTTGGTCACCGGCGTCCAGAAGTTGAAGCCATGCGGGACGGCGGTCGCGGGGAAGGTGTTGCCGCGCGAGAACGCACCGCTGGAGTTCGTGCCGCGGGTCGTGGAGGCGTAGTCCGAGAGCCGGTCGAGACGCCTCTCGGGAGCCTTAGCCTTCAGCGCGATGTCGTCGATCCAGCCCTGGAACTTCGCCGGCCCCTTGGGGGAGTCGTACGCGACCAGGATCCGGTCGACGGTCTTGCCGGCCGCGACCGCGCCGATCCGGGAGCTGACCTGGTTCCACTGGTTGACGTAGAGCCGCTTGGCGGCGCCCTGGCCCTGCGGGGTCAGGAGCCCGCCGTGGGAGTCGACGGCCCGCAGATCACTCAGATAGGTGCCGTCGGTGAAGGCCAGGTCCACCGACACATTCGTGGCGGGGTAGTTGAGGTCCGTCTCCGGCAGGGACGGGAAGACCCGGTACGACAGCTCGGTGTCCCGGGCGATCCGGGTGTCCACGTCGAAGATCCTGTTGTACGAGTACGCCCGGCCGTCGGCCTTGTGCGTGCCGGCGTAGCGCAGCGCCCGCTTGCCGGTGAAGCCGGCGTTGGCCTTGGCGGTGGGGGAGCCGCCGGGACCGCGGTCGACCTGGCTGCGCATCTCCTCGGGGACGGGGGCCGAGGTGTCCCCGTTCGAGAACTGAACGTCCGCCAGCTGGGTGAGTCCCGCGCCGCTGTTCTTCGTGACCTCCAGGCGGTAATGGGCGTACGCCGTGTCGTTCGCGAAGTCGAACGTCCTCGTCTCGAAGCGCTTGGCGAAGGTCTGGCCCGCCCGGCTGTCGAGGGTCTTCCACTCCTTGCCGTCCGCCGAGCCCTGGAGCGTCCAGTCGCGGGGGTCGCGCTCGGCGGCGTCGTTCGCCGAAGTCAGCGCGTAGGTCACCACCTTGACCGGCTCGGCGAGGTCGAACTCGATCCAGGCGGTCGGCTCGAAAACCAGCCATTTCGTGCCGGGCTGAAGGTCGACCAGGTTCTCCTTGGTCTCGCCCGCGCCCGCGTTCTCGCCGCTGGCCCGCAGCTCCGTCACCCTGTCGGTGACATTGCCCGGTATGCCGCTCGCGAAGCCGCCGTCGACCCCCGATGTCCGTTTGGTGCCGTCCGTGCCGACCTCCACCGTGTTGCGCCAGGTGGGTTGAGTTTCGTCGGCTTCGAACGAGGTGGTGAATTCCTGTGCGCGTGTGTCCGTTTGGCCGGGAAGTGCCTGTGCCACCGAGGGCACCGAGCCCAGTACCAATGCCGACGCGGCCACCAGGGCGGCGGCTGCGAGGGGGTGGTTTCTGGACCCTGATCGGGTGCGAATTCTGGGCTCCATGCCGTGTCGCCGCTCCTGCCACTGGATCTAGACAACGTTGTCATCCGAATGAAGCAAATCCAGTAGGGGGCCAAGTGGCCGATGGTGTCAAGGGTGTTGACGACAAGTCGAGGGATGAAACGGTACAGATACAGCGGGGATATCCCCGAGGTCTCAACTCGGGAAAGACTGCCGCTCAAACCTGCTTTCGATCTTGCTCACTCGAAGGGAAGTGGACTATACCTGTCGGCGTCCAGCCCGTCGTACCACTCACACGGCGGCACGACGCCTGTACGACCCAAGCTGCATTCGAATGCGGTGGCGGGGCCCTTCGCCTTGGCGAGCAGATAACGGGCGACCGGTACACCGCCTGAGTCCTGAATGAAGGCGAGGACTTGAGCATGGGATCCACCTCCGCGCACAACCACGAAGGCCCCGGCCGCCGCGATCTGATCAAGCGCTCCGCCGCTCTCGGTCTGATCTCGGTGCCGACGATGAGCTTCCTGTCCGCCTGTGCCACCGGTGGTGGCGGCGGCGACCAGGGGCCGAAGGCCGCCGGCGGCGAGAAGACCGCGAAGAACCCGCTCGGCGTGAAGAACGGCGCCCCGCTCGAAGCGTTCATCTTCAAGGGCGGCCTGGGCGACCAGTACGCCAAGGACGCGGAGGCCGACTACAAGGCCACGTACGGCGCCGAGGTCAAGCACACGGGCACCCAGCAGGTCGGCCCCAAGCTGACGCCGCGCTTCGCGGGCGGCAACCCGCCGGACGTCATCGACAACTCCGGCGCCGACCACCTGGACATGAACAAGCTGTCCACCCAGGGTCAGCTCCAGGACCTGGGCCTGCTCCTCGACGCCGCCTCCATGGACGACCCGGCCAAGAAGATCCGGGACACGATCCACCCGAGCACCATCGAGAAGGGCAAGCACGGCGACAAGTTCGACGTGCTGTACTACGCCTTCACGATCTACGGCACCTGGTACTCGCAGAAGCTGCTCGAGTCCAAGGGCTGGGCGTACCCCAAGACCCTCGACGAGATGGTCACGCTCTGCGGCGAGATCAAGAAGGCCGGCATCGCCCCCTGGACGTACGCCGGCAAGTTCCCGTACTACGTCCACTTCAACCTCTTCGCGCAGATCGCCAAGATCGGCGGCATGGAGAAGTGGATCGCGATCGACAACCTCGAGCCCAACGCCTGGACCGGCAACGACGCGGTCAAGGAGGTCATCGAGCACTACGAGGAGCTGGCGGCCAAGAAGTACTTCCTCGAAGGCAGCCAGGGCCTGACCCACATCCAGTCGCAGACCGCCTGGAACAAGGGCAAGGCCGTCTTCATCCCGAACGGCTCCTGGGTCGAGAACGAGGCCGCCCCGACCACCCCCGCCGACTTCGGCATGGCGGTCGGCGCCCTCTTCGACGGCACCGGCGACAAGATGCCGCACGGCACCCTGCGCGCCGAGCCGAGCGAGCCGTACCTGGTCTCGGCCAAGGGCAAGAACCCGGCCGGCGGTATGGAGCTGCTGCGCATCATGCTCTCGAAGAAGCACGCGCAGAACTTCGCGACCAAGGTGAAGTCCCTGACCTGTGTCATGGACGCCACCGAGGGCATGACGCTCTCGCCCGGCCTCGCCTCCGCCAGCAAGGTCTTCAAGGAGGCCGGCACCAACCTGATCAGCCTTCAGCTGCAGGAGTGGTACCCGGCGCTCACGGACGAGAAGATCGGTGGTCTGACGGGTCAGCTGCTCGCCGGCGAGCTGAAGGCGGCCGACTGGATCAAGAGGACCCAGGAGGAATGCGACAAGGTGGCCAAGGACAGCTCCGTCGCCAAGTTCAAGCGCACCGCCTGACCTGCTGATCCAGGACAAAGAGGGGAAGGGCCGGGGAGCACCATGCAACACGGCAAATACCGATTCATCGTGGGCTTCCTGGCCCTGCCTCTGATCATTTACGCGCTCTTCGTGATCTCGCCGTTCGTCCAGGCGTTCCAGATCTCGATGACCGACTGGTCCGGGCTCGTGGGAACGGCCGAGTTCGTCGGCCTGGACAACTTCCAGAAGCTCTGGGACAGCGACGACTTCTGGAACGCACTGCGCCACAACATCTACATGCTGGTGCTGGTCCCGGTCGTCACGCTCGGTCTGGGCCTGTTCTTCGCCTTCATGCTGAATGTCGGCGGCCGGCGCAGGAGGAACGAGGTCGTCACCGGTGTGGCGGGCTCGAAGATGTACAAGTTCGTCTTCTTCTTCCCGCAGGTCATCTCGATCACGATCGTCGCCGTCATCTGGTTCAACATCTACAACCCGGACCCGCAGGACGGCATGCTCAACTCGCTGCTGGGCGCGGTGGGCCTGGACAGCCTGCAGAACTCCTGGCTGGGCGAGAAGAGCCTCGCGCTGTGGTGCATCAGCGCGGTCATGGTCTGGGGCCACGTCGGCTTCTTCGTGGTGCTCTTCTCCGCCGCGATGGCCTCCATCCCCCGGGACATCTACGAAGCGGCCCTGCTCGACGGGGCCAACCGCTTCCACACCTTCTTCAAGATCACCCTGCCGCTGCTGTGGGACACGGTCCAGACCGGCTGGGTGTACATGGGCATCATCGCGCTCGACGCCTTCGCCCTGGTCCAGATCATGTCGGTGAACATGGGCGGCCCGGACGGCGCCACGGACGTCATGCCGCTGAGGCTCTATCTGACGGCCTTCCGCGACAGCCAGTTCGGCTACGCCTCCGCCATGGGCATCGCGATGCTCATTGTCACGATGACCTTCGCAGTGCTCACGATGCGCTTCGCGCGCCGTGAGCGGATCGAGTACTAGGGGTACGGCGGATGACGACCGAAGAGATCGAGAAGGTGGCGCCGGAGACGACGCCCGCCACCGTCACCAAGAAGCTCGGGCCGACGACCGGCCGCACCTCCGAGGGCAGCATCCTCAACGTCTTCTCCCACGGCATCCTGATCGTCTGGGGCCTCATGGTGGGCGTCCCGCTGCTCTGGGTGTTGTGGAGCGCCTTCAAGGACAGCAACGGCATCCTCACCGACCCGTGGGGCCTGCCGACGGTCCTGCACTGGGAGAACTGGTCCAACGCGTGGAACGACGCGAACATGGGCCAGTACTTCATCAACACCGTCATCGTGGTCGGCGGTTCCGTCATCGGCACCATGGTGCTCGGCTCGATGGCCGCGTACGTCCTGGCCCGCTTCACCTTCCCCGGCAACAGGTTCATCTACTACCTGTTCGTGGCGGGCATGTCGTTCCCGGTCTTCATGCTGGTGATCCCGCTCTTCTTCGTGCTGCGGGACTTCCCGGGCAGCTCGCTCCTCGCGACGTACCACGGTCTGATCCTGGTCTACATCGCGTACTCGCTGCCGTTCACCGTCTTCTTCATGACGGCGTTCTTCCGTACGCTGCCGACCTCGGTGGCGGAGGCGGCGATGATCGACGGCGCCTCGCACACCCGGACGTTCTTCCAGGTGATGCTGCCGATGGCCAAGCCCGGCCTGATCAGCATCGGCATCTTCAACTTCCTGGGCCAGTGGAACCAGTACCTGCTGCCGATGGTGCTCAACCAGCAGGAGGACAAGTACGTCCTGACGCAGGGGCTCGCGATGATCGCGCTGCAGCAGGGGTACGAGAACGACTGGGGCGCCCTCATGGCCGGCATGATGATCGCCATGCTGCCCGTGCTCGTCGTGTACACGATCTTCCAGCGACAGGTGCAGTCCGGCCTCACCGCCGGGGCGCTGAAGTAGCCCACCCACATCCACGAGCGAGGCCCCGGCGGGACATCCCGCCGGGGCCTCGGCCGTGTCGGGCCGGGTGTCCGGGGGTAGCCGCGGTGTCAGGACGGGGACGCCGTGGCGGCCGGGCTCATTCGAGCCCGCTCGCGCTCAGGTCTTGACGGGGGACAGCCCGAAAGGCTCATCTTAGAGTTCACAAGTTGGAGAAGTAGCCGGGGTCTCATTGGCGTGGCCCCGGCCGGGGACGGCGCATGCGCCGTCCATCGCAGGCGGGAGTGGATGAGTCGATGGAGACTCCGGGGTCGCAGACATCTCTGCACAGGGCCAATCTCGAACGGGTCGTCCGTGCGGTACGCATGGCCGGCTCGCTCACCCAGGCGGAGATCGCCCGGGCGACCGGGCTGTCCGCCGCCACGGTCTCCAACATCGTGCGGGAGCTGAAGGACGGCGGGACCGTCGAGGTCACCCCCACCTCCGCGGGCGGGCGCCGGGCCCGCAGCGTCTCGCTCTCCGGCGACGCGGGCATCGTCATCGGCGTCGACTTCGGCCATACGCACCTGCGGGTCGCCGTCGGCAACCTCGCCCACCAGGTCCTCGCCGAGGAGTCCGAGCCGCTCGATGTCGACGCCTCCTCCGCGGAGGGCTTCGACCGGGCGGAACGGCTGGTCACACGGCTGATCCAGGCCACCGGCATCGGCCGCGACAAGGTCGTCGGCGTCGGCCTCGGCGTACCGGGTCCGATCGACGTGTCCTCCGGCACGCTCGGCTCCACCTCGATCCTGCCGGGCTGGAGCGGGATCAACCCGGCCGACGAGCTCTCCGGCCGGCTCGGCGTGCCCGTGTACGTCGACAACGACGCCAATCTCGGCGCGCTCGGCGAGCTCGTCTGGGGCAGTGGGCGAGGGGTCAAGGACCTGGCCTACATCAAGGTCGCCAGCGGCGTCGGAGCGGGCCTCGTCATCGACGGGCGGGTCTACCGAGGTCCTGGAGGCACCGCGGGCGAGATCGGGCACATCACGATCGACGAATCGGGCCCTGTCTGCCGCTGCGGCAACCGCGGCTGCCTGGAGACCTTCACCGCCGCGCGGTACGTCCTGCCGTTGCTCCAGCCCGGCCACGGGCCCGATCTGACCATGGAGCGGGTCGTCCAGCTGGCGCGCGAGGGCGACCCGGGGTGCCGGCGTGTGGTCGCCGACGTGGGCCGCCACATCGGCAGCGGTGTCGCCAACCTCTGCAACCTGCTGAACCCCAGCCGTGTGGTCCTCGGGGGCGACCTCGCGGAGGCCGGTGAGCTGGTGCTCGCGCCGATCCGCGACTCCGTCTCGCGCTATGCCATCCCCAGCGCCGCGCGCCAGCTCTCGCTGGCCCCCGGGGCGCTCGGCGGACGGGCCGAGGTGCTGGGCGCGCTGGCCCTCGCGCTGAGCGAAATGGGTGATTCGACCCTGTTGGAGGGCGCCCTTCCCGGTGCCGCTCCCGCCGCCGCTCCGGCCTCCACTCCTGCCTTCACTTAGATAACGGATGGCACCGTTGTCATCTCGTTAAGGATTTACTCCTTGACGTCGGGGTTGCGGCCGAGTTGACTTCCAGCCACCTCGGCCGCAATGTCGCGGCCTCGTCAGGGAGGCAACCCCACATGAACGCATTGACGCGTCGCGTCGTCATAGGCACGGCCGCCGTTTCGATGGCCCTCTCCGTCGCCGCCTGTGGCAAGGCGGGCGACAGCGACTCGGGTAACGGGAACGGCGGTGACGGCAAGACCATCGGTCTGCTGCTGCCGGAGAACAAGACCACGCGTTACGAGACCTTCGACCGTCCGATCATCGAGGACAAGATCAAGGCTCTCTGCTCGGACTGCGAGGTCAAGTACAACAACGCCGCGCAGGACACCGAGACGCAGAAGAAGCAGTTCGACGCGCTCGTCACGCAGGGCGTGAAGGTCATCATCCTGGACTCGGTCGACTACAAGGCCACCAAGTCCTGGGTCCAGCAGGCCGAGAAGAAGGGCGTCAAGGTCGTCGCGTACGACCGTCTGGCCGAGGGCCCGATCTCCGCCTACGTGAGCTACGACAACGAGAAGATCGGCCGCCTGCAGGGCGAGGGCCTCGTGAAGGCGCTCGGCGACAAGGCCAAGGACGCCAACGTTGTCATGATCAACGGCTCGCCGACCGACCCGAACGCCCCGCTGTTCAAGAAGGGCGCCCACAGCGTCCTCGACAGCGCCGTCAAGAAGGTCGTCTACGAGCAGGACATCCCGGACTGGTCCCCGGACGAGGCCAACAAGAAGATGGGTGCCGCCATCGACTCGCTGGGCAAGGACGGCTTCCAGGGCGTCTACTCGGCCAACGACGGCATGGCCGGCGGCATCATCACCGCCCTCGCCAAGCAGGGCATCAAGGTCCCGGTCGGCGGCCAGGACGCCGAGCTCGCCGGTCTGCAGCGCATCCTGAAGGACGACCAGGCCTTCACGATCTACAAGCAGATCAAGCCGGAGGCCGAGACCACCGCCGAGATCGCGGTCCGACTGCTCAAGGGCGAGAAGATCGACGACCTGGTTCCCACCAAGGTCACCAGCCTGACCGGTGAGTTCAAGGACATCCCGGCGAAGCTGTACGACGCGCAGGTGGTCACCAAGGGCGACATCGCCGGAACGATCATCAAGGACGGCGTCTACAAGGCCGCCGACATCTGCACCGCCGAGTACAAGGCGGCCTGCGAGGCGGCGGGCATCAAGTAACACCCGCTGCCGGTACGGCCCTTCGACCCACTGACCTCCTTCGAAGCGGCCCCCGGTCCGGTCCGGCGCACCCCGCCCCGTTCAACGCCCCGCAAGCGGGGGCGGGGCGCCGGACTCCTCTCACAGCCCCTCTGTGCTCTTCGCACCACCATCCCCGCCGGTCAGGCGGCGAAGGAGATGATTCACGTGTCCGCTACGCCCGTGCTGGCGTTGCGCGGAGTCTCCAAGCGGTTCGGCGCCGTCCAGGTGCTCACCGACGTAGAACTGGAGATCCACGCCGGTGAGGTCGTCGCCCTGGTCGGCGACAACGGCGCCGGCAAGTCGACCCTCGTCAAGACGATCTCGGGCGTTCACCCGATCGACGAGGGCGTCATCGAGTGGGACGGCAACCCCGTCCAGATCACCAAGCCCCACGACGCCCAGAACCTCGGGGTCGCCACCGTCTACCAGGACCTGGCGCTCTGCGACAACCTCGACGTCGTCGCCAACCTGTTCCTCGGCAGCGAGCTCCGCTCCGCGTCCGTCCTCGACGAGATCGCGATGGAGAAGCGCGCCAAGGAGCTCCTGGACACCCTGTCCATCCGCATTCCGTCGGTCCGCATCCCCGTCGCGGCGCTCTCCGGCGGTCAGCGTCAGGTCGTGGCCATCGCCCGCGCCCTGATCGGCGACCCCAAGATCGTCATCCTGGACGAGCCCACCGCCGCACTCGGCGTCGAGCAGACCGCACAGGTGCTCGACCTCGTGGAGCGGCTGCGCGAGCGCGGCCACGGAGTCATCCTCATCAGCCACAACATGGCCGACGTCCGCGCCGTCGCGGACAAGGTCGCGGTCCTCCGGCTGGGCCGCAACAACGGTGTCTTCGACGTCAAGGACACCAGCCACGAGACGATCATCGCCGCCATCACCGGTGCCACGGACAACGCCGTGACCCGTCGGCAGGCCCGTACGGCCTCGGCCACGGCCACGAAGGAGGACGCGAAGTGAGCGACCTCGCCAAGACCCCCGAGACGCCCGAGAGCACCGGCGCCGCGGCGCCCGAGGCCGCCGTGCCCGCCCAGGCCGCCCCCGTCGAGGCCTCCGCCGCCCCGATCCCCGCCGTAGACCCGCGTCTGCTGGTCCGCGAGCAGGGCATCAAGGGCTACTGGACCGAGTTCAACCGCAAGATCCGCGGCGGCGAACTCGGCTCCCTGCCCGTCGTCCTGGGCCTGATCGTCATCGCGATCGTCTTCCAGGTCCAGAACAGCAACTTCCTCTCGGCGAGCTCCGTCGCCAATATCGCGGTCTACTCCTCCGGCCTCGGCATCATGGCCGTCGGCATCGTCTTCGTCCTCATCCTGGGCGAGATCGACCTGTCGATGGGCTCGGTCGCCGGCGTCGGCGCCGCCGTCTGGGCCGTACTCAACGTCACCAACGGAATGAACGACCTGCTCTCGGTCGTCATCGCCGTCGCCTCCGGCCTCCTCATCGGCCTGCTCCACGGCTTCTTCTTCGCCAAGATCGGCGTCCCGGCCTTCGTGGTCACCCTCGCCGGCTTCCTCGGCTGGAGCGGCCTGCAGATCTGGATGATGGGCAAGGAGGGCTCGATCAACGCCCCCACCGGCTCGATCGTGGAGAACCTCACGGCGTACTACTTCGAGGACAAGGCCGCCGCGTACGGCCTGGCCCTCGTGGCGGTCCTCGCCTACGCCGGCTCGCTGCTCCTCGACGCCAAGCGTCGCAAGGCCGCGGCGCTGCCGTCCCGCCCCACCAGCGAGATCGTGCTCCGCACGGCCGTCGTCGCGATCCTCTGCTTCGTCGTCGCGTATGTCCTGAACGAGCCCGAGGGCGCCCGCGGCCTGCCGCTGGCCCTGGTCCTCTTCCTCGCCGTCCTGGTGATCGCGGACTTCGTCGCCCGCCGCACCCTGTTCGGCCGCAAGGTCTTCGCGGTCGGCGGCAACGCCGAGGCCGCCCGCCGTGCGGGCATCAACGTCGACCGGATCCGGATCCTGGTCTTCGGCCTCTCCGGAATGCTCGCCGCCTTCGGCGGCCTCTTCGTGGCCAGCCTCTCCGGCGGCGCCACCAAGAGCCTCGGCAGCGGCAACACGCTGATGCTGGTGATCGCGGCGGCCGTGATCGGCGGCACCAGCCTCTTCGGCGGCCGCGGCAAGGTCTGGTCGGCACTCCTTGGAATGATCGTCATCCAGTCGATCCAGCAGGGCCTGAACATGATCGGAATGGCCAACGAGATCCAGTTCATGATCACCGGCGCGGTGCTCCTCGCCGCGGTCGTGATCGACTCGGTCTCGCGGAGGACCCAGAAGACAGCGGGTCGCGCGTAGCCTCTGTTACGTACTCCACAGTGCTCGGCGCCGGAGAACCGGCGCCGGGCACTGCTGCGTCTGGTCCTGTGCACCGCCCGTACGCTCAGCGGTGTGTCGGCCACACGCGTGACGCGCACCCCGCCGCCCGATGACCACGGTCGGGGGCGGAACATTAGACTCGACGAATCGGCAAGCTCGACCAGCTCAATGGCAAGGAGGCACGGGTGGCATTGCTGACCCGTATCAGGGGACCGCGCGATCTGGACCGGCTCTCCCCGGAACAGCTGGACCAGCTGGCCGCGGAGATCAGGACGTTTCTCGTGGACGCCGTCTCCAAGACCGGCGGCCACCTCGGCCCCAACCTCGGTGTGGTCGAGCTGACCATCGCCCTGCACCGGGTGTTCGACTCCCCGAAGGACAAGGTCCTCTGGGACACCGGCCACCAGAGCTATGTCCACAAGCTGCTCACGGGCCGCCAGGACTTCTCCAGGCTCAAGATGAAGGGCGGCCTGTCCGGCTACCCCGCTCAGGCCGAGTCCGAGCACGACGTCATCGAGAACTCGCACGCCTCGACCGTCCTCGGCTGGGCCGACGGCCTCGCCAAGGCCAACGAGGTCCTGAAGAAGGACGACCACGTCGTCGCCGTGATCGGCGACGGAGCCCTCACGGGCGGCATGGCCTGGGAGGCGCTGAACAACATCGCCGCCGCGAAGGACCGCCCGCTGGTCATCGTCGTCAACGACAACGAGCGCTCCTACGCGCCCACGATCGGCGGCCTCGCCAACCACCTGGCCACCCTCCGTACCACCGACGGCTACGAGCGCTTCCTCGCCCGCGGCAAGGACATCCTGGAGCGCACCCCCGTCGTCGGGAAGCCGCTCTACGAGACCCTGCACGGCGCCAAGAAGGGGCTCAAGGACTTCATCGCCCCGCAGGGCATGTTCGAGGACCTCGGCCTGAAGTACGTCGGCCCGATCGACGGTCACGACATCGAGGCCCTGGAGTCCGCCCTGACGCGCGCCAAGCGCTTCGGCGGCCCGGTGATCGTCCACTGCCTCACGGAGAAGGGCCGCGGCTACCAGCCCGCCCTCCAGGACGAGGCCGACCGCTTCCACGCCGTCGGCAAGATCCACCCCGACACGGGCCTGCCGATCTCCTCCTCCGGAGCCGACTGGACCGGCGTCTTCGCGCAGGAGATGGTCGAACTCGGCAAGGAGCGCCAGGACATCGTCGCGATCACCGCGGCCATGCTCCAGCCCGTCGGCCTGGACAAGTTCGCCAAGGAATTCCCCGAGCGGGTGTACGACGTCGGCATCGCCGAGCAGCACGCCGCGGTCTCCGCGGCCGGCCTGGCCACCGGCGGACTCCACCCCGTCTTCGCGGTCTACGCGACCTTCCTGAACCGCGCCTTCGACCAGGTCCTGATGGACGTGGCCCTGCACAAGTGCGGTGTCACGTTCGTCCTGGACCGGGCCGGCGTCACCGGTACGGACGGCGCCTCCCACAACGGCATGTGGGACATGTCGATCCTCCAGGTCGTCCCCGGCCTCAGGCTCGCCGCGCCCCGCGACGCCGACCAGGTACGCGCCCAGCTGCGCGAGGCCGTCGAGGTCACCGACGCGCCGACCGTCGTCCGCTTCTCCAAGGGCGCCGTCGGCCCCGCCGTACCGGCCCTGCGCCGCATCGGCGGCATGGACGTGCTCCGCGAGCCGGGCACCGACAGGCCCGACGTCCTCCTGGTCTCGGTCGGCGCGCTCGCGCCGATGTGCCTGGAGATCGCCGACCTCCTCGACAAGCAGGGCATCTCCACCACCGTCGTCGACCCCCGGTGGGTCAAGCCGGTCGACGAGGCGCTCGCCCCGCTCGCCGAGCAGCACCGGGCCGTCGTCACCGTCGAGGACAACAGCCGGGTCGGCGGTGTCGGCTCGGCCGTCGCCCAGGCCCTGCGCGACGCCGGTGTGGACGTACCGCTGCGCGACTTCGGCATCCCGCCGCGCTTCCTCGACCACGCCTCGCGCGCCGAGGTGATGGCCGAGATCGGTCTGACCGCGCCCGACATCGCCCGCCAGGTCACCGGCCTCGTGTCGCGCCTCGACGTCCCCCAGGCTCTCGGCTCCTCCCCCGACCCGGAGAGCAGCCGGGCCGTGGAGCCCGCCCGCGACTGAACCGTCGTCACCGCGCGTCACCATTGGGCCGGTCGGACCACTCCACGGGGTGGCCGACCGGCCCATTCGTGTGAACTCCGTTCCCTCGACAGGCGCCACCCCTTCGGGGTCTCGATCATGGGTGCTGGAACTGACGGCACGGAGGTACGACGGTGAGTACGGACCAGCAGCCAAGCAGGTCGTCCGGAATGTTCCGGACGAAGACGGTCGAGCAGTCGATCCGGGACACCGAGGAGCCCGAGCACGCGCTCAAGAAATCGCTCTCCGCCTGGGACCTGATGGTCTTCGGCGTCGGCGTCATCATCGGCACCGGCATCTTCGTGCTCACCGGCAAGGTGGCCAAGGAGAACGCGGGACCTGCCACCGCACTGGCCTTCGTCGCGGCCGGCATCGTCTGCGCGCTCGCGGCCCTGTGCTACGCCGAGTTCGCCTCGACGGTCCCCGTCGCCGGCTCGGCCTACACCTTCGCGTACGCCTCCATCGGCGAACTCCCGGCCTGGATCATCGGCTGGGACCTCGTCCTGGAGTTCGCGCTCGGCACGGCCGTCGTCGCGGTCGGCTGGTCCGGCTACGTACGCTCCCTGATGGACAACGTGGACTGGCATCTACCGGCCTCGCTGCAAGGGCCCGACGTGCCCGACGGCACCTTCGACATCCTGGCGTTCCTGCTCGTCCTGGTGCTGACCGCGGTCCTCGTCATCGGCATGAAGCTGTCCGCCCGCATCACCGCGCTCGTCGTGGCCATCAAGGTCACGGTCGTCATGATCGTGATCATCGCGGGTCTCTTCTTCATCGTCGGCGACAACTACGACCCGTTCATTCCCCCCGCGGTCACCCCGGAGGGCGGCGGCTCCGCCTGGGACGCCCCGCTCGTTCAGACGATCTTCGGGTACGAGGCCACCAACTTCGGCGTCATGGGCATCTTCACCGCCGCCTCGGTCGTCTTCTTCGCCTTCATCGGCTTCGACGTGGTCGCCACCGCCGCCGAGGAGACCAAGCTCCCGCAGCGCGACATGCCCCGCGGCATCCTGGGATCGCTCTTCATCTGCACCGTGCTCTACGTCGCCGTGGCCCTGGTCGTGACCGGCATGCAGCACTACACCGAACTGTCGGTCAGCGCTCCGCTCGCCGACGCCTTCAAGGCGGTCGGACATCCCTTCTACGCCGGTGTGATCAGCTTCGGCGCCGCCGTCGGTCTCACGACCGTCTGCCTGATCCTCCTCCTCGGCCAGACCCGGGTGTTCTTCGCGATGAGCCGCGACGGGCTGCTCCCGCGCTTCTTCTCCATCACGCACCCGCGCTTCAAGACGCCTTACCGGCCGACCATCCTGCTCGGCGTGATCATCGCCATCGTGGCGGGCTTCACCAGCATCAACGAGCTGGCGACGCTGGTGAACATCGGCACGCTCTTCGCCTTCGTCGTCGTCGCCTTCGGTGTGATGGTGCTCCGCCGCACCCGCCCCGACCTGCACCGCGCGTTCCGTACCCCGTGGGTGCCGGTGCTCCCCATCCTGTCCATCGCCGCGTCGGTCTGGCTGATGCTCAACCTGCCCGGCGAGACCTGGTTCCGCTTCGCGGTCTGGATGGCCATCGGCGTCGTCGTCTACTTCCTGTACGGCCGCTCCCACAGCCGCCTGGGCAAGGCGGGCCAGGACGCGCTCTACTAGGCCGTCTCCGGAAGGGCACGGGGGCCCACACAACGGGCCCCGTGTTCGCCCACCCGCCGGCGCAGTTCACGGTCGGCCGTGACCACCAGGCACGGCCGGCCGCTCGCGTTCCGGGCCAGGTCCACGATGAGGTCGTCGCCGCTGCCGGGCGCCTCCTGCACCCGTACTCCGGGCACGGACTCCACTCCGCGGGCCCGGCCCTCGACGACCAGCACGATCTCGAAGGGACCGCCCTCCGGCCCGCCCGCGGCCGCGAGCCGGTCCCGCAGCCGCTCGGCGGCCGCACGCCGGTCCCGCCACCAGCCGTCGGGCTTTGATCCCACCACGTTGGCCCCGTCGACGATCAGCAGAGGAAGTTCCAGGTCCATGCGGACAGGATGTCAGCCGCCGGTCGCGCGGGACTTCTTCGCCGACTCGGGGATCGGGGAGTCCTCCCGGATCGCCTTCCACAGCTGCGACGCGTTCGGCTCGTGGGCCACCACGCGGTTCGGGTCCTTCTTGTCGTACGCCACGGGCAGCATGATCGTCTCCATGCTGCTCGGGTTCACACCGTTCATCGACTGGGCGAAATCGCTCAGGGCCGTCAGCGAATCCAGCTCCGAGTCGGTGGTGAGCGCCTTGGTCGCGGAGTCGGCGATCTTGTAGGTCTTGGCCGGGCTGCCCAGCAGGTCCTGCCTCTTGATCTCGGTGAGCAGCGCCATCAGGAACTTCTGCTGGTTCCCGATGCGGCCGAGGTCGCTGCCGTCGCCGACGCCGTACCGGGTCCGTACGAAGGCGAGGGACTGGGTACCGTCCAGCTTCTGCGGACCGGCGGCGAGGTCGAGTCCGGCGGCGCCGTTCCTGATGGGCTCGTCGAGGTCGACGGTGACGCCGCCGATGGCGTCGACGAGGTCCTTGAACCCGGAGAAGTCGATCTCCAGATAGTGGTCGAGCCGCACCCCGGACATCTTCTCGACGGTCTTCACCACACAGGCCGGACCGTGCTGGGCGTAGACCGAGTTGAACATGACGCGCTCGGCGGAGGGCGTGGTGCCGCCGCCCTTCCGCGGGCACTCGGGCCGGGTCACCAGGGTGTCGCGCGGAATGCTGATCGCGACGGCCTTCGTCCGGCCCTCGGGTATGTGGACCACCAGAGCGGTGTCCGACCGGGCGCCGGACACCTTGCCCCCGTCGAGCGCCGCGTTGGCCCCGGCCCGCGAGTCCGAACCGAGCACGAGCAGGTTCTGGCCGGCGGCCACCGGCTTCTGCGGCCGGTCGTCCCCGAGTTCCCTGTCGAGGTCCACGGCCTTGATGTTGCCGTCGATGCTCGAGTACATCCCGTACACGGCGCCGCCGGCGGCGAGGAGGAGGACGAGCAGTGTCAGCAGGACGATCCGCCCGGTCCGGCGCCTGCGCTTCGGCGCCCTGCGCGAACGCGAGGCGGAGCGGTCGGAATCGCTGCCGGATTCCGGCGTGGGTATGTCCTGGGTCATCCTGCCTCAGTCCTCTGCTCCGTAGGCCGTGCAGTATAGGCAAAACGCTCGGACTGGCGTACGAGTTCGCCCGGTTGACGTGTGGTGCCGTACGACAGGACGCCGTGGAACGACGACTGCCGGTGGCGGCACCCGAGGGGTGCCACCACCGGCAGTCGACCGTCGCGTCGTTACGCGGGGATGCTCGCCACGCCCTGCGCGAGGAACGGCTTGCCGTTCACCCGCTGGGAGACGCCCTCACGGTCCAGGTACGGCGTGATGCCGCCCAGGTGGAAGGGCCAGCCCGCGCCCGTGATCAGGCAGAGGTCGATGTCCTGCGCCTCGGCGACGACACCCTCCTCCAGCATCAGGCCGATCTCCTGCGCCACCGCGTCCAGGACGCGGTCGCGGACCTGCTCCTCGGTCAGGACGACATCGCCCTGCTTGAGGAGCGCGGCGACCTCGGGGTCCAGCTCCGGCCGGCCGGAGTCGTAGACGTAGAAGCCGCGCTTGCCGGCCTTGACCACGGCCGCCAGGTTCGGGGAGACGGTGAAGCGCTCCGGGAAGGCGCGGTTCAGGGTCTCGGAGACGTGCAGACCGATCGCCGGGCCGACGAGCTCCAGGAGGACCAGCGGGGACATCGGCAGGCCGAGCGGCTCGATGGCCTTCTCCGCCGTCTCGACCGAGGTGCCCTCGTCGATGACGTTCTGGATCTCGCCCATGAAGCGGGTCAGGATGCGGTTCACGACGAACGCCGGGGCGTCCTTGGTGAGGACCGCGGTCTTCTTCAGCTTCTTGGCGACACCGAACGCGGTGGCGAGGGAGGCGTCGTCCGTCTTCTCGCCGCGCACGATCTCCAGGAGCGGGAGGATCGCGACCGGGTTGAAGAAGTGGAAGCCGACCACGCGCTCCGGGTGCTGGAGCTTCGAGGCCATCTCCGAGACCGACAGCGAGGAGGTGTTGGTGGCGAGGATCGCGTGCGCCGGGGCGACCGCCTCGACCTCCGCGAACACCTTCTGCTTGACGGACATCTCCTCGAACACGGCCTCGATGATGAAGTCCGCGTCCGCGAAGCCGGCGGCCTTGTCCAGGACGCCGGAGACCAGGCCCTTGAGACGGTTGGCCTTGTCCTGGTTGATCCGGCCCTTGCCGAGCAGCTTCTCGATCTCGGCGTGGACGTAGCCCACACCCTTGTCGACGCGCTCCTGGTCGATGTCGGTCAGGACGACCGGCACCTCGAGGCGGCGCAGGAAGAGCAGCGCGAGCTGGGAGGCCATCAGACCGGCGCCGACGACACCGACCTTGGTGACAGGGCGGGCCAGCGACTTGTCCGGGGCACCGGCGGGGCGCTTGCCGCGCTTCTGCACCAGGTTGAAGGCGTAGATGCCCGAGCGCAGCTCGCCGCCCATGATCAGGTCCGCGAGGGCCTGGTCCTCGGCGTCGAAGCCCTTCTGCAGGTCGCCGTCCTTGGACGCCTCGATGATGTCCAGGGCGCGGTACGCGGCCGGGGCCGCGCCGTGCACCTTGGAGTCGGCGATGAACCGGCCCTTGGCGACGGCCTGGTCCCAGCCCTCACCGCGGTCGATCTCCGGACGCTCCACCGCGACCGAGCCGTTGAGGACCGAGGCGGTCCAGATCAGCGACTGCTCCAGGAAGTCCGCGCCCTCGAAGATCGCGTCGGCGATGCCGAGCTCGAAGACCTGCTTGCCCTTGAGCTGACGGTTCTGGTTCAGCGAGTTCTCGATGATGACCGTGACGGCCTTCTCCGCGCCGATCAGGTTCGGCAGGATCGTGCAGCCGCCCCAGCCGGGCACCAGACCGAGGAAGACCTCGGGCAGCGAGAAGGCGGGCAGGGCCTTGGAGACGGTGCGGTAGGTGCAGTGCAGACCGACCTCGACACCGCCGCCCATCGCCGCGCCGTTGTAGTACGCGAAGGTCGGCACGGCCAGCGCGGACAGACGCTTGAAGACGTCGTGGCCGCCCTTGCCGATGGCGAGCGCGTCGGTGTGCTGCTTGAGCAGCTCGACGCCCTTGAGGTCGGCGCCCACCGCGAAGATGAACGGCTTGCCGGTGACACCGACGCCGACGATCTCACCGTTGGCGGCCTCGGCCTCGACCTGGTCGATCGCCGTGTTGAGGTTCGCCAGGGACTGCGGACCGAAGGTGGTCGGCTTGGTGTGGTCGAAGCCGTTGTCCAGCGTGATCAGCGCGAACCGGCCCGCACCCGCGGGCAGTTCGAAGTGCCGTACGTGGGCGCTGGTGACGACCTCGTCCGGGAACAGCTCGGCCGCACCCTTCAGAAGCTCGGCGGTGGTGCTCACTTGCCCTCCCAGTGGGGGTTCTCCCAGATGACGGTCGCGCCCATGCCGAAGCCGACGCACATCGTGTTGAGGCCGTAGCGGACCTGCGGGTTCTCCTCGAACTGGCGGGCCAGCTGCGTCATGAGACGGACGCCGGAGGAGGCGAGCGGGTGACCGTAGGCGATGGCGCCGCCGTACTGGTTGACGCGCGCGTCGTCGTCGGCGATGCCGTAGTGCTCCAGGAACGCCAGGACCTGGACCGCGAAGGCCTCGTTGATCTCGAAGAGGTCGATGTCCTCGATCGAGAGACCGGCCTGGGCGAGAGCCTTCTCGGTCGCCGGGATCGGGCCGTAGCCCATGACCTCGGGCTCGACGCCGGCGAAGGCGTACGAGACGAGGCGCATCTTCACCGGGAGGTTGTTCTCGCGGGCGAAGTCCTCGGAGGCGATGATCGAGGCGGTGGCGCCGTCGTTGAGACCGGCCGCGTTACCGGCGGTGACGTTGCCGTGGACGCGGAACGGCGTCTTCAGGTTCGCCAGCGACTCCAGGGTGGTGCCCGGGCGCATCGGCTCGTCGGCGGTGACCAGGCCCCAGCCGGTCTCGCCGGCCTCGGCGTTGGTGCGGCGGACCGAGATCGGCACCAGGTCCTGCTGGATCTTGCCGTCGGCGTACGCCTTGGCGGCCTTCTCCTGCGAGCGCACGGCGTACTCGTCGGCGCGCTGCTTGGTGATGCTCGGGTAGCGGTCGTGCAGGTTCTCGGCGGTCATGCCCATGAACAGGGCGGACTCGTCGACCAGCTTCTCGCTCACGAACCGCGGGTTCGGGTCGACGCCCTCGCCCATGGGGTGGCGGCCCATGTGCTCGACGCCACCGGCGATGACGGCGTCGTAGGCGCCGAACGCGATGGAGCCGGCGACCGAGGTGACGGCGGTCAGCGCGCCGGCGCACATACGGTCGATGGAGTAGCCCGGGACGGACTGCGGCAGACCGGCGAGGATGCCGGCGGTGCGGCCGAGGGTCAGACCCTGGTCACCGATCTGCGTGGTCGCGGCGATGGCGACCTCGTCGATCTTCGCGGGGTCGAGGCCGGGGTTGCGGCGCAGCAGCTCCCGGATGGCCTTCACGACGAGATCGTCGGCGCGGGTCTCGTGGTAGATGCCCTTCGGGCCCGCCTTGCCGAACGGGGTGCGGACGCCGTCGACGAAGACGACGTCCCTGACGGTACGAGGCACGATGGCTCTCCTCCAGGGTGCGGGATGGCACTGCTGCGGCACGCGGCTAAGCGCGCGCTTGCTCCCCCCATGCTACTTGCGGGTAACCGGGCTGCCCAGCCCCGGGGGCCGGAGCGGTGAAGGTCACACTCCGCCCGATGCGCCGGGGCGCATTTGTGCGCCCCGCGTACGCCCGCCCGATCGGAGTGCCGCGGCTACCCGATCGGGTCGACGGCGAGGTCGACACGGTCACGTCAACCATGCCGGACGCGGGTCCGAGCGGACGCTGATCGCACCCCGGGCGACCGTCCCGGACCCGAACCCGGAGAACGGAGCACCCCATGGCCGCCACCGACCTCTACGTGGACCACGAATCGTCCATCCCGGCGAACAAAGGGCTGAAGGTCAAGCTCTTCGTGCGGGAGCACAAGGCCACATCCCCCAGCAGTCCGCGCAGGCCCGTCCTCATGCTCCACGGCCGCAGCGTCCCCGCTGTGGCCGGCTTCGACCTGCCGTACAAGAAGTACAGCTGGGCCGCCGAGCTGGCGAAGGCCGGCTTCGACGTGTACGTGATGGAGCTGCAGGGCTCCGGTCTGTCCCCCCGGCCGCAGATGGACGACCCGCACAACGTCAGCCCCACCGTCGCCCAGCAGCAGCTCCTCGTCCCCAACCCGAACGGGACGCTCTACAACGGCCCGCTGGCCTACACCTCCCAGCTGAACAACTCCCAGAGCGACTGGGACGAGGTCGACACAATCGTCGACTTCATCCTCCAGCGCACCGGCACGACGAAGGTCGACCTGATCGGCTGGTCCGCGGCCTCCCAGCAGCTCGGGCCCTACAGCATCCAGTACTCCGACAAGGTGCGCAGCCTCTTCCTGCTGGCCCCGATCTTCCCGCCGGAGGGCAGGAAGAGTGCCGACGGTACCGATTTCGGGGCCCCCGTGCCGCTGCCGGTGTCCACGCCGGCCGGCGCTTTCGGCTTCCCGATGACCGTCGGCACCAAGGCCGGTCTCGACAATTCCTGGAAGAAGGACCTGGGCTGTCCGGACCAGCGCGAGGCCGGGATGGTCGACGAGGTGTGGAAGGCGATCATGGCGGTCGACAAGGAGGGCGCCAAGTGGGGCGGCACCGTGGCCGGATCTCCCGAGGGGCTCAACCGGGTCCGCAACTCCTACTGGTGGGGCTGGAACTCGACCACCGTGCCCCTGCACGGAATCCTCGGTGAGAAGGTGCCCGTGTGCATCGTGTACGGCGAGCACGACTCGATCATCAACACCGCGCCGGATCTCGGTCTCCTGTACTTCTCCACGTCCGAGCTCTACAAGAAGATCCCCGGGCCCAAGAAGCTGATGTTCCGGCTCTCCTGCGCGGGCCATCAGATCGTCTGGGAGCGCAAGGCGAAGCTGGTGCACACGATGTCCGAGCACTGGCTCAAGCACGGCAAGATCTTCGGCGAGTCCCGAGGGAGCTTCTACCGGGACGAGGACGAGATCCTCACGCCCATGGAGTGAGGATCCCGTCAGACGGACCCGGCGGACCGGATCAGGCCCGCGCGGCCAGCGCCGTCACCAGCAGCGGGGTCACCAGGCCCACCTGCCAGGGCCGAGCCCCGTAGCCCGTGAGGGCCTCGGCGACTGAGCCCTCGGTCGCCGGAGCCGGGGGTTCCCAGCAGACGCGGCGGACCGTGTCCGGGGTGATCAGGTTCTCCTGGGGGAGGTTCAGCTCCTCCGCGAGGGCCGAGACCGCCGCGCGGGCCGCCGAAAGGCGGGCGGCCGCCGCCGGGTCCTTGTCCGCCCAGGCGCGCGGCGGCGGGGGACCCGCGACCGGCTGGCCGGGCTGGGGGAGCTCGTTGTCCGGGAGGGCCTTCGCGCGGTCCACGGCCGTCTGCCACTGCTCGAGCTGGCGTCGGCCCATGCGGTGCCCGAAGCCCGGCAGCGCGGTCAGCGCGGCCACGTTCGTGGGCACGGCGAGCGCCGCCTCCACGATCGCGGTGTCGCTGAGCACCTTGCCCGGCGAGACGTCCCGCCGCTGCGCGATCCGGTCACGGGCCGTCCACAGCTCCCGTACGACCGCCATCTGGCGACGGCGCCGCACCTTGTGCATCCCGGAGGTCCGGCGCCACGGGTCCTTGCGCGGCGGCGCGGGCGGGGCCGAGGCGATCGCGTCGAACTCCTGGTGGGCCCACTCCAGCTTGCCCTGCCGGTCGAGCTCCTTCTCCAGTGCGTCACGCAGGTCGACGAGCAGCTCGACGTCCAGCGCGGCGTACCGGAGCCAGGGCTCGGGCAGCGGGCGGGTGGACCAGTCCACCGCGGAGTGCCCCTTCTCCAGGGCGTAGCCGAGGACGGACTCGACCATCGCCCCGAGCCCGACCCTCGGGAAGCCCGCCAGTCGGCCGGCGAGCTCGGTGTCGAAGAGCCGGGTCGGCACCATGCCTATGTCGCGCAGGCAGGGCAGGTCCTGGGTGGCCGCGTGCAGGATCCACTCGGTCCCGGCGAGCGCCTCGCCGAGTCCGGACAGATCGGGGCAGCCCACGGGGTCGACGAGCGCGGTGCCCGCGCCCTCGCGGCGGAGCTGGACGAGATAGGCGCGCTGCCCGTAGCGGTAGCCGGAGGCGCGCTCGGCGTCCACGGCGACGGGGCCGCGGCCCGCGGCGAAGGCGGCGATCACTTCGGCGAGGGCCTCGTCGGTCTCGACGACGGGCGGAATGCCCTCGCGGGGCTCCAGCAAGGGGATCGGCAGCCCGTTCGCAGGGACGTCGTCGTCCGGGGGAGCGCCCCCGGTGGTTCGCAGTGCTGTGTCTGCTGCGGTCTCTTGGGCGTCGGTCACGTGTCAAGGGTATCTGTGAACGGCAAGCGCCTGTCGACGGAACGTTCCGTCGACAGGCGCCGATCTTTCGTCAACCGTTCAGGGAGCGCTGCGGGCCCGGTGACGCGGCTCGTCCGGGGCCCGATTCCGGCCCGATTCCGGTCCGGTACGGCCTGCTGCGGTCAGTGGATGATCCCGGTGCGCAGTGCCACCGCGACCATGCCGGCCCGGTCACCCGTGCCGAGCTTGCGCGCGATCCGGGCGAGGTGGCTCTTCACGGTCAGCGCGGACAGGCCCATCGAGACGCCGATGGCCTTGTTCGACTGACCCTCGGCGACCAGCCGGAGCACCTCGACCTCACGGCCGGAGAGCTCGCGGTAGCCGCCCGGGTGGCTCGGGGCACCCGGGGGGCGGCGGTGGCCGAGGCGGGCGGCCGCGGAGCCGATGGGGGCGGCGCCGGGGCGGGTGGGGTGCCCGATGTTCGTACGCGTACCCGTGACGACGTAGCCCTTGACGCCACCGGCCAGTGCGTTGCGCACGGCGCCGATGTCGTCGGCCGCGGAGAGGGCGAGGCCGTTGGGCCAGCCCGCCGCGCGGGTCTCGGACAGCAGCGTGAGGCCGCTGCCGTCGGGGAGGTGGACGTCGGCCACGCAGATGTCGCGGGGGTTGCCGACGCGGGGACGGGCCTCAGCGATGGACGACGCCTCGATGACGTCACGTACTCCGAGGGCCCACAGGTGGCGGGTGACGGTGGAGCGGACGCGCGGGTCGGCCACGACGACCATGGCCGTCGGCTTGTTCGGGCGGTAGGCGACCAGGCTTGCGGGCTGCTCGAGGAGAACGGACACACGGCCTCCTGGGGAGATGCGGGACGGAGCCGGCTCGGGGAAGAAGCCGGGGGCGAACCCGTGCGGTGAAGGGGTCATTGACTCCTTCGGCAGCTCGGGCGCCCGCCTTTAGGGAAAGATCACGATTTGGTGAGTAACAATTCGGGCAATTCGGACGCGTGATCGATCATCCTACGAGTGAGCCTCCTTCCGGGCGATCCCGGAGGCGTCACTACGGCTGCTGCGGACCCCTGCGCTGAGGCAGCGAGACGACCCCCGCACCCGAGATCGTCCCCGCCCCCGGATCGGGCGCGGTCGGCGGGAGACCCGCGATCTGGCAGAGCAGATCGCACCAGGCCGTCAGGTGCGCCGCGGTGTCCGGCACGCCCCCCAGGCCCTCCTGCGGCGTCCACGAGGCCCGGATCTCGATCTGGGTCGCGGGACGGCGCTCGGCGAGCCCACCGAAGTAGTGGGAGCCCGCCTGGGTGACCGTACCGCTCGCCTCGCCGTACGGCAGACCCCGCGCCTCCAGCGCGCCGGTCAGCCAGGACCAGCAGACCTCCGGCAGCAGCGGGTCCGAGGCCATCTCCGGCTCCAGCTCCGCCCGTACCAGCGTCACCAGCCGGAACGTTCCCTTCCAGGCGTCGTGCCCGTCCGGATCGTGCAGCAGGACCAGCCGGCCGTCGGCCAGATCCTCCTCGCCCTCCACCACCGCCGCTTCCAGCGCGTACGAGTACGGAGCGAGCCGCTGCGGCGGCCGGGTCGGATCGATCTCGACCTCCGGCCGCAGCCGGGCCGAACGCAGTGCCTCGACCGCCCGCCGGAAAGCGGGCGGCACCGGGTTCGTCTCCGTTTTGCCCGCCGAGTCGCCCGCCTGTTCGTCGCCGTCGGAATGATCGGAAAAATGTCCCTGAGCCGCAGCCATGCGGGGAAGAGTAGGCGGAATGGGGGCCTCGCGCAGGGAGGGACACCCGGCCCGGACGAGCGGCTTCCCGCCACATGCGAAGATTCTGGGCGTGAGTGCCAATGACAGCCCCGTGGGCCAGCAGACGAAGCACCAGCCGCAGACGTACGACTCCGCGTTCCTCAAGGCGTGCCGGCGCGAGGCCGTGCCGCACACGCCTGTCTGGTTCATGCGGCAGGCGGGGCGCTCGCTGCCCGAGTACCTGAAGGTCCGCGAGGGCATTCCGATGCTCGAGTCCTGCATGCGGCCCGAGCTGGTCACCGAGATCACGCTGCAGCCCGTGCGCCGCCACAAGGTGGACGCGGCGATCTACTTCAGCGACATCGTCGTCCCGCTCAAGGCCATCGGCATCGACCTCGACATCAAGCCGGGCGTCGGCCCGGTCGTCGCCGACCCGATCCGGACCCGCGCCGACCTGGACCGACTGCGCGACCTGACCCCCGAGGACGTCCACTACGTCACCGAGGCCATCGGGATGCTCACCGGCGAGCTGGGCTCCACCCCGCTCATCGGTTTCGCCGGCGCGCCTTTCACCCTCGCGAGCTACCTCGTCGAGGGCGGTCCGTCCCGCAGCCACGAGCACACCAAGGCGCTGATGTACGGCGACCCGCAGCTGTGGGCCGATCTGCTCGACCGCCTCGCCGAGATCACCTCGGCCTTCCTCAAGGTCCAGATCGAGGCCGGCGCCTCCGCCGTCCAGCTCTTCGACTCCTGGGTCGGCGCGCTGGCCCCCGCCGACTACCGGCGCTCGGTCATGCCCGCCTCCGTGAAGGTCTTCGACGCGGTCGCCTCGTACGGCGTCCCGCGGATCCACTTCGGCGTCGGTACGGGTGAGCTGCTCGGCCTCATGGGCGAGGCGGGCGCGGACGTCGTCGGCGTCGACTGGCGCGTCCCGATGGACGAGGCCGCCCGCCGCGTCGGCCCCGGCAAGGCGCTCCAGGGCAACCTGGACCCGGCCGTGCTCTTCGCCTCCACCGAGGTCGTCGAGGCGAAGACGGACGAGGTCCTCGCCGCCGCCAAGAGTCTGGAGGGCCATGTCTTCAACCTGGGCCACGGCGTCATGCCGGCGATGGACCCGGACGCCCTGACGCGCCTGGTGGAGTACGTCCACACAAGGACGGCCGTCTGAGCCGACGCCTTCGGGTGAATGCGCCGTCGTCCCCGCCCGGGAGCGACGGCGCATCCGCGGGGCTCGGATCAGCCCGCCGCGCGCACCGCCGCCATCGCCTTGCGCGCCGCGATCAGCACCGGATCCCACACCGGCGAGAACGGCGGCGCGTACCCCAGGTCCAGGGCCGTCATCTGCTCCACGGTCATCCCGGCCGTCAACGCCACCGCCGCGATGTCCACCCGCTTCGCCGCGCCCTCACGGCCCACGATCTGCACCCCGAGCAGCCGGCCCGTACGCCGCTCCGCGAGCATCTTCACCGTCATCGGCGCCGCGCCCGGGTAGTAGCCCGCCCGGCTGGTCGACTCGATCGTCACCGTCACGTACCGCAGTCCGACCTCGCGGGCGTCCTTCTCCCGCAGACCGGTGCGCGCGATCTCCAGGTCGCACACCTTCGACACCGCCGTGCCGACCACACCCGGGAAGGTGGCGTAGCCGCCGCCCACGTTCGAGCCGATGACCTGCCCGTGCTTGTTGGCGTGCGTGCCCAGCGCGATGTGCCGCTCGCGGCCCGACACCAGGTCGAGCACCTCGACACAGTCGCCGCCCGCCCAGATGTTCTCGTGACCCCGCACCCGCATCGCGAGATCGGTGAGCAGACCGCCGTACGTCCCGAGCGGCAGCCCGGCCGCCCGCGCCAGGGTCGTCTCCGGGACCACGCCCGTCCCGAGGACCACCACGTCCGCCGGGTACTCGGCGTCCTCCGTCGCCACCGCCCGGACCCGGCCTTCCTCACCCGTGAGGATCTTCGTGACCGCCGATGAGCCGACCGTCCTGATGCCGAGACCGTCCATCGCGCGGTGGACCAGGCGCCCCATGTCGGGGTCGAGCGTCGCCATCGGCTGCTCGCCCCGGTTGAGCACCGTCACCTCGTAGCCCCGGTTCAGCAGGGCCTCGGCCATCTCCACGCCGATGTACCCGGCGCCCACGACCACCGCGCGCCGGCCCTCCGTACGCTCCAGCGAGTCGAGCAGCGCCTGTCCGTCGTCCAGCGTCTGCACCCCGTGCACCCCCGGGGCGTCGATCCCCGGCAGCGGCGGCCGCATCGGCCGGGCGCCGGTCGCGATCACCAGCTTGTCGAAGCCCGTCCACGCCTCCGTGCCCGACTCCAGGTCCCGGGTGCGCACCCGTTGCCCCGGCACGTCCACCTCGGTCACCTCGGTCCGCGTCCGCAGATCGATGTCGCGCGCCCGATGCTCCTCAGGAGTGCGCGCGATCAGCTCGTCGCGCTCCTCGACGTCGCCGCCGACCCAGTACGGGATGCCGCAGGCCGAGTACGAGGAGAAGTGACCGCGCTCGAAGGCGACGATCTCCAGCTCCCCGGGCGTCTTGAGCCTGCGTGCCTGCGATGCGGCGGACATACCCGCCGCATCGCCGCCGATGACCACCAGTCGTTCGCTCATACGAACACGCTACGTCGGCCCGGTGGTTCAGTCCGTGGATGTGTCAGGTCCCTGCGCCGGCGCCTTCGCGGATCCCGCCTGAGCCGGTGCCGCCTGAGCCGGAACCGGCTGCGCCGGTCCTGCCGGAGCCGGTCCCGCCGCTGCCGGTGCGCCGGTCGTGCGACGCCGCAGCCGTGGTCGGACGAGCATCCGCCACAGCAGGTACAGGGCGAGGGCCACCGCCAGCCACGGCGCGACCGCCGCCAGCACGATCACGACCCAGGCCAGCGCCGTCACCAGCGCGCTCCAGCCACCCGCGAGAGCGTCCAGGAAGCCCGGACGGTCCTCGGACTCCGACGCCTTCTCCGTCTCCTTCTCGGTGAGTTCGAGGGTGATCGTCGCCATCGTCGTTCGGTCCTTCAGCGAGGCCCGCTGAGCCAGCAGCGACTCCAGATCCGCCTGACGACGGCTCAGCTCACCCTCAAGGGTGACCACGTCGCTCAGTTTCTCCGCGCGGTTCATCAGCGCGCGCACCCGGTCGACGCTCGCCCGCTGGGTGGCGATCCGGCTCTCCACGTCCACCACCTGCTCGGTGACGTCCTTCGCGTCCGCCTTCCGGGACAGCAGCCGGCCGGTGCCCGCCAGCTCGCCGAGCACCGACGCGTACCGGTCCTGCGGCACCCGCAGCACGATCCGCGAGGTCATGTGCGTGCCGTCGATCCGCTCGGTCGACTCGTTGGCCACCTGGCCGCCCGCGCCCTCGGTGACCCGACGGGCGGTGGCCAACGCCTTGGACGCGTCCTCGACCTCCACACTCAGCTCGGCGGTACGGATCACGTGCTGCTGCCGGGGTACCCCGACGGGCTTCTCCGGGGTCGCCGGCGCCTTGTCCGAGCCACTGGCGCCGTCCGACGCGTAGCCCCGGTCCGCAGCGCCCTCGGCGCCCTCGGCAGGCCTCGCCGCGCTCAGCCCCTTGCTGTCGGCGCCGCTGTCCGCCGTCCCGCCGCAGCCGGTCAGCGCCAACGACACCGTCAGCAGCGCCACAGCCGCTCTTCGCGCTCCTCGCACTCCGCGCATGGGATCCCCCTGGGGTGATGGTGAGTGTTGCCGGTTCGACGTACCGGGAGGGGGCGCGGGTTGCCCCCGCGCGGTAGCGAAGCGGTCACGTTCCGGCCTCGGAACGGGTTTTGAGAGAGTGGAGCCATGAACGCGCACGTTGTCGTAGTCGGAGGCGGCATCGCCGGCCTCGCCGCCGCCCACCGGCTGCTGTCCGCCGGAGCACGGGTGACGCTGCTCGAAGGCGGCGACCGGGTCGGCGGCAAGCTGCTCGCCGGGGAGATCGCCGGCGCCCCCGTCGACCTCGGGGCCGAGTCGCTGCTCGCCCGCCGCCCCGAGGCGGTGGCGCTGGCCCGCGCCGTCGGCCTCGGCGACCGGCTCCGGCCGCCCGCGACGACCACCGCGTCCGTGTGGAGCCGCGGAACGCTGCGCCCGATGCCCAAGGGGCACGTCATGGGCGTCCCCGGCGACGCCGCGGCCCTCGCCGACCTCCTCTCCGAGGAGGGGCTGCGCCGGGTCGAGCGGGACCGGGAACTGCCCCCGGCCGAGATCGGCGAGGACATCGCCATCGGCGCGTACGTCGCCGACCGGATGGGCCACGAGGTCGTCGACCGGCTGGTCGAGCCGCTGCTCGGCGGGGTCTACGCCGGCGACGCCTACCGGATCTCGATGCGGGCCGCCGTCCCCGCCCTCTTCGCCGCGGCCCGTACCCACGCCACGCTCACCGAGGCCGTCCACGCCGTCCAGCGGGCGGGCGCCGCGACCCCGTCGGACGCGGCCGGCGCGGCCACCGGCCTCGGCGGTTCCGCCTTCATGGGCATCGAAGGCGGCATCGGCACCCTGCCCGACGCGGTCGCCACGGCGATCCGCGCCGCGGGCGGCGAGATCCTCACGCACGCCCCGGTGACCGAACTCCGCCGGATTCCGGCCGCGCCGGAATCCCCGGACACCCTCGGCGGACCCGGGCCCGCCACCCGGTGGCGCGTCGTCGCCGGGGGGCGGAGCATCGTCGCCGACGCGGTCGTCCTCGCCACACCCGCCTGGGCCGCCACCGAGCTGCTCGGCCACGAGGCGCCCCGGGCCGCCGGCGAGCTCGGAGCCGTCGAGTACGCCTCCATGGCCCTCGTCACCCTCGCCTTCCGCCGCTCCGACGTCCAGGGCCTGCCCGGGTCCGGGTTCCTCGTGCCGCCCGTCGACGGGCACACCATCAAGGCGTCCACCTTCTCCAGCCAGAAGTGGCAGTGGGTCTCCGACGCCGCCCCCGACCTCTTCGTGCTCCGCACCTCCGTCGGCCGCTACGGCGAGGAGGAGCAGATCCTCCGCGACGACGCCGACCTCGTCGAGGCCTCACTCAAGGACCTCGGCGCGGCCGCGGGGCTGACCGCCCGCCCCGTCGCGACCACCGTCACCCGCTGGACCGACGGCCTCCCGCAGTACCCCGTCGGCCACCTCGCCCGCATCGCCCGCGTCCGCGAGGCCGTCGCCGAGCTGCCCGGACTGCGCCTCGCCGGAGCCGTGTACGAGGGTGTCGGCATCCCCGCCTGCATCGCCTCGGGCCACCGCGCGGCCGACGAGATCGTGGACGAGATCATCGCCACGTCGGAAACCACCCACCCTGGTGCAGGGCACTGTCCGTGACGGGCGAGAATAGGCGTATGAGTGCGCCCGAAAAGATCCCGAACGCCGGTAAGAAGGCGAAGGACCTCAACGAGGTCATCCGCTACACCCTGTGGTCTGTGTTCAAGCTGCGCGACAACCTGCCCGAGGACCGCGCCGGCTACGCCGACGAGGTCCAGGAGCTGTTCGACCAGCTCGCCGCCAAGGACATCACCATCCGCGGCACGTACGACCTCTCCGGTCTGCGCGCCGACGCCGATGTCATGATCTGGTGGCACGCCGAGACGAGCGACGAGCTCCAGGACGCGTACAACCTCTTCCGCCGCACCAAGCTGGGCCGCGCCCTCGAGCCGGTCTGGTCGAACATGGCGCTGCACCGCCCCGCCGAGTTCAACAAGTCGCACATCCCGGCCTTCCTGGCCGACGAGACGCCCCGCGACTACGTGAGCGTCTACCCCTTCGTGCGCTCCTACGACTGGTACCTGCTGCCGGACGAGGACCGCCGCCGGATGCTCGCGGACCACGGCAAGATGGCCCGCGGCTACCCCGACGTGCGCGCCAACACGGTCGCCTCGTTCTCGCTCGGCGACTACGAGTGGATCCTCGCCTTCGAGGCCGACGAGCTGCACCGCATCGTCGACCTCATGCGCCACTTGCGCGCCTCCGAGGCGCGGATGCACGTCCGCGAGGAGGTCCCGTTCTACACCGGCCGCCGCCGCTCCGTGGCGGACCTGGTGGCAGGCCTGGCCTGACGGCCCTACGAACTCGGTGACGGCCCGGCGATCGGTCGGGCCGTCATCCCTTGACCCGGAAGATCAGACGGCGGACGGAGTTCCGCACGCCGCTCCAGCGACACCGGGTCCGGCTCCGGGTGCGGCGCGCATGACGCGCGCCGCACCGGCGTCCCTCCGGGCACGGCCCCGGTCAGGAGATAGGTCTCCAGGTACCCGTTGACGCAGGCGTTCGGGCCACCCCCGATGCCGTGCGTACCGGCGTCCCGCTCGGTCACCAGGGCGGACCCCCACAGCCTGCGCTGCAGTTCCAGCGCCCCCTCGTACGGCGTGGCCGCGTCGCGCTCGGCGGCCAGGATCAGCACCGGCGGCAGCACGCCCGGACCGGTCCGCACGTCCAGCGGCTTCTGCCGCGGCGCCTTCCAGTACGCGCACGGCAGGTTCAGCCACGCGTTGTCCCAGGTCTCGAACGGAGCGGTCTCCGCCAGCCGGGTGTTGTCCCGGTCCCAGACGGCGAAATCCTCCGGCCAGGGAGCGTCGTTGCACTCCACGGCCGTGTACACCGCCCTTCCGTTCCCGGCGTCCGACGTCTCCGGCGCCGGGGCGGCCTGCTCGATCAACGGCTTCGGATCGCCCTGCAGATACCGCGACAGCGCGGTGGCCCGCAGCGCCCAGAAACCGTCGTGGTAGCCCACGTCGAGCATCGCCGCGTGCAGCTGCCCCTGGCCGACCCTCCCGCCCGCCGGGCTCGCCGCGAGTTCGACGCGGACCTTCTCGTAACTCGCCTGGACCTCCCGCGCCGTGGTGCCGAGGCCGTACACCTCGTCGTGCTCGGCGACCCAGGTACGGAAGTCGGCCCAGCGGCGCTCGAACGCGGGCGACTGGTCGAGGTTGTTGACGTACCAGACCTGGTGCGGCGCCGGGTTGACGGGCGCGTCGAAGACCATCCGGCGCACCCGGTGCGGGAAGAGCGTCGCGTACAGCGCCCCGAAGTACGTGCCGTACGAGGCGCCCATGTACGTCAGCTTCGGCTCGCCGAGTGCCGCGCGCAGCACCTCCAGATCACGGGCGTTGTTCAGCGAGTGGTAGTGCCGCAGGGCCGTGCCCGTACGGGTGGCGCAGCCCTGGGCGTACGTCTTGGCGCGGGCGATCCGCTCCTGTTTGAAGACCTCCGAGGGGTGGGTGGGCGCCGGGGTGGGGCGCGTGGCACGGTCGGCGGGGTCCTGGCAGGACACGGGAGCCGAGCGGCCGACCCCGCGCGGGGCGTAGCCGACCAGGTCGTACGCGGCGGAGATCCGCTTCCAGGCGGGGAGTTCCGCGGTCAGCGGGAAGAACGTCGAGGAGGCGCCGGGGCCGCCGGGGTTGTAGACGAGCGCGCCCTGGCGGTCGGCGGCCGGGCCCGAGGCCTCGACCCGGCTCACGGTGAGCGGGATCGAGGCCCCGTCCGGGTCCGCGTAGTCGACGGGGACCCGGACGGTGCCGCACGTGATGTGCGGCGGCAGCTTCTCCTCCGCCGGGCAGGTGGTGAAGCGGATGCCCTCGGTCGCGGCGCGGCGGGCCGCGAGCAGGGTGCCGTGCACCTCGGAGGGCGGGGCGTCAAGGGCCCGGCCGGGCGGGGTGGCGAGGGAGGTCAGCACGAGCGAGCCGACGACTCCGGACAGCACGAGGGCTTTCACGCCGGTGATCGTCGGCACGCGGCGCGGGGCGTGTAAAGGACCTTCCGGGCGTGTCGCGAACAACAACCCGGTCAGCCGCTGGAACTGCTTCCGCAGCTGGAACCGCTGCTGCTGGAGCAGGAGCTGCCGCCGCCGCTGGAACTCCCACAACTGGATCCGCCACCGCTGGAGCTTCCGCAGCCGGTCCCGCCGCCACCACCGCCTCCGCTCGAGCAGGCGCTCGCGGAACAGCCACCGCCGCCGACGCCGCTGTCGGCCCCGCCTCCCGTTCCTCCGGAAGCGCCGCCGCAGCCGCCCGGACTGCCGGGCGTGCCCGCGCACCAGTGCAGCGCCGCGAGCGTGAACGCGTCCGTGGTGGCGCTGTTGGAGGAGTTGTGCGTCATGGGCGACCTGGGTATCCGGGCCGCCGCGATCAGCTGGGTCCGCAGTTCCGTGTCGGGTACGGCGCGCAGTCCGCGCAGCCCGACCTGGTGCGCGGCGTCGGGGAAGTAGGTATGGGCGGCCCGGTACTCGGCGGCGGCGCGGCGGCCGGCCAGGGTCGTCCGCCCGGCGTTGTACGCGCCGCAGACGAGGGAGCCGATGATGCCCGCGAAGAGGACGGGCGCCACCTTGAAGACGAACGGCACCTCGAAGGGTTCGCGTGCGACGCCCACGGACAGGGCGATCGAGACGATGAGCAGCGCGAACGAGCCGAAGCCCAGGGTGAGGCACCACCGCTTGCCGGTCAGCCGGTCCGCGGGGGTCACCATCATGCCGCGCGCGGCCAGGCCGTCGCCGATCTCCTGGACGGCGGGGCCGCGCATCACCGCGAGGCGCAGCTCGTGCAGGGCACCGCTGGGAGCGGTCGCGAGCCGCTCCAGGACCGCACGGCCGACATGGTCCCGGGCCCGCAGGTCGGGGCGGAGCACGACGACGAGGCCGGGACCGCCGACCCCGATCACTCCCTCGGCGTGCAGGGCCGCCAGGGCCGTGTCCACGACGCGGGGCGGGCCGCCGAGGAGGAAGGCGGCCTCGGCGAGGTCGTGGACGGAGCCGCCGCGGTCGGCACGGGCGGCGCGGAGGTGGGCGATGGTCATGCCGAGGGTGACGAGGACGCCGGCCCAGACGATCAGGGCGAGGAGGTTCATGCGGCCCTCTTTCCTACGAGCGTGGCGCGGACGGCGCGGATCAGTCGGGTCGCCCGGCGAGGCGGACGCGTGTCGGTGCGTTCCCGCCACCACCGGGTGAGCCGGCGCCGCGCGTCGGGGTCCTCGGGGCGGCCGGCGACGAGCAGGCTCTCGACGAAAGCGAGGGCGTCGCGGCGGTAGCCGCCGGACATGGGGCGGGTCCGGGCGTACGCGAAGAACGCGCGGCGGTAGCCGTCCCCGAGGATCTCCGGCAGCTCGGGCGCGATCTTGGCGATCACCTCGGCCCGCTTGCCGACGAGCGCCCGGCTCTGCACACCGAGCCGCCGCGTGTCGAACCCCTCGGGCGCGGGAGTCCCCGCGACGAGCGCGGACAACAGCGCAACCTGTGCCACGGCGACCCGGTCACGAGCCTGCTGCGGACGAGCCTCGACCGGCCGGGACAGGACCTGGCTGCTCTCCGCCCCGGGCGGGCCCGCCGCGTGGGGTGAACCCGGGGCGAGTGCCCGTACGCCGCCCTCGGCCGGCTGCGCCGGGGTGCCGGGCGGCTCGGCGACGGCATCACCGTGCTCGCGCGCGCCCGCTGTCCGCCGCGGCTGCGGCATCGGACCGCCGGAGACCCGCGCCCCCGCGCCGATGAGCAGCGGGCGCTCGATCCCGGAGGTCGCCGGAACGCTGCCCGCGACGGCCTCCACCCGGTCTGCGGGGAACCCTGTCCCGGCCTCGGCGGACGTCCTCCCCGCCTCGGCGGGCACGGTCCGGGTCTCTGCGGACGGTGCCCCCGCCCTGCCGACCGCCCCGGTCAACCGTTCCCGGATAGCCGTCAGTTCCGACGTCAGTTCCTCCGTGGGAGGGAAGTGGTCGTCCCGTTCCAGCAGGACGCCTGGTGGGGAGATCCTCGACGCCAGGTCCGAGAGGATGTCGAGGACCGGCTCGGGGACCGGGTGGGCGTGGGTGTCGTGCCAGACGCCGTCGCGTTCGAGGCCGCCCGCGACATGGACGTACGCGATCGCCTCGACCGGGAGTTCGGCGAGGGCCTTCGACGGGGACTCGCCGCGGTTGACGTGGTTGGTGTGGAGGTTCGCCACGTCGATCAGGAGCCGTACCCCCGTACGCTCCACCAGCTCCGCCAGGAACTGGCCCTCCGTCAGCTCCTCGCCGGGCCACGAGATCAGCGCCGCGATGTTCTCCAGCGCCAGCGGTACCGGGAGCGCGTCCTGCGCGATCCGGACGTTCTCGCACAGGACGTCCAGTGCGTCCCAGGTCCGCGGCACCGGCAGCAGGTGCCCCGCCTCCAGGAGGGGCGTCGCGGTCAGCGCGCCCCCGGCCCGTACGAACGCGATGTGCTCCGTCACCAGCGGCGCCCCCAGCGCCTCCGCCTTCGCGGCGAGCTCCGCCAGCCGCCCCGCGTCCGGCCGGTCCGCGCCGCCGAGGCCCAGCGAGACCCCGTGCGGCACGACCGTGACCCCGCGCGCCCGCAGCCGCTTCAGCGAGTCGGGGAGGTGGCCGGCACATACGTTCTCCGCGACGACCTCCACCCAGTCGATGCCGGGCAGCGCCTCCACCGCGTCCGCGATCTCCGGCCGCCAGCCGATGCCGATCCCGAGCGCCGGCTGGAGCGCGGAGTCGAGTCCTGTGCCGGGCGTCGTGCCGAGTGCCGTGCTGCGTTCCTTCATGTCCCCCTCCTTCGGTCCCCCAGCTGATGGCCCGGCCGGAGCCGTTCGAATCCAGTCGGAGGGACGTTCAGAGGTTGATTTGAGGTTCCGCGGCGCTACGGCATCGAGTGCGGCGTCACGATCCCCGCCTCCGGCACCGGACGCGAGGTGAACGACTGGTCCGTCCCCGACGGCACCACGGGCGTGGGCACCGCCGGCGAGGGCACGACCGGCGGACCGGTCGGCGGCGATGTCTTCCGGCCCGCCGCCTCGTTCGCCAGCGCGTCGTGGTCGACCATCCCGGTCGCCTCCAGCATGGTGATGTGGTCGAGCACCGTCTGGTTGGCGTCGCTCGCCAGCTGCCGGATCAGCGCGTTGCGCGTGGTGTGCCGGACCTCCGCGATCAGCGCGAACACCTTGCCGTGCGCGTTGCGCAGCAGGTTCGCGAACTTCCGCTCGTACTCCTCCCCGCGCGACGCCGTCAGCTCCCGCAGCCACCCCTGCTGCTGCTCTGTCGGCTGGTTCGGCAGCTCGACGCCGAGCTTGGCCGCCACGTCCCGGGCCCGTCGGTCCAGGTCCGTGTGGCCGACGACGAGGTGGTCGCCGCACTCCACCATGGCCCGGCTCGGGGCGCGCTCGATGGCCTGCTGGCCGGCCGGGAGCTCCCAGAGGCCGGCCAGCCTCACCTTGACCAGGAAGTCCCGGTCCGTGGCGGACAGCGGCCCCCACTGGGTGGCCACGCTCGACGCGTTCAGATTCGCCTGGCCGGTTCCGGAGCGGTCGGCATAGGACCAGACGGGGAAGGCGAGCGCGCCGACCGTGGCGACGAGCGCCGCGATGATGAGGACCGTCCCGTTGACGCGTAGCGACAAGGTGTCTCCCGTACGTTCGAAATTTCGGTCACCGCAGACTGAACCGGTAAGGACGCTTCCGTTCAACCCACTTGGCGGTATCGGGAGATACGTACTACGGGACGGGCGCGTTCAGTCGCCGTTCGAAACGAGCACGGGGAATTCGGACACGACCGTGCACGAACCGGGCGCGATCTCCGTGAATCCGGCGTCCCGCACCACCGGCAGGCCGCTCGTCGTCAGCTCCGCCCAGCGCGCCGGATCGGCCGTCCGCACCGCCAGCGGGAAGCCGGCCTCGCGCCATGCCTTGCGGTCCGCGTCCGACATCTCCCACCACGCCAACTGCGCCCCGTGCCCCGCCTGGGCCATCGCCTTGCCCGCGGACATGTCCAGATCGGGGTTGAGCCACAGCACCGCCGCCCCGGGCCGCGGCGCGCCGGGCACGGCCGGGTCCTCCAGGTCGGTGCCCGACACCTGGAGCTTGGCCAGCTCCTTGGGCCAGCCGTCCAGCGGGACCGGCGGGAACACCCGTACCTCCGCGGCCTCACCCGTCACCGTGATCCCCGGGAGCGTCTCCGCGCGCCGCCACTCCGCGCCTCGTGCCCGGCGCACGACCTTGCGGATCCGGGCGTCCTGCCAGTCCGTCATGGCCTGCGCCCACTCGCCGTCACCGTGCGCGCGCTCGTCGGCGAGGATCGTCAGGACGGCGCGAGCGGCCGTCTCCAGGGCGTCCGTACGGGCCGGGGGCTCGGCCTTCTCGATCCGCACCACCAGCGGGAGGACGAATTGGGGCTTCTCATCGCGGACATCGGTTTCGTTGCTGCTCACCCGGCAAGTCTGCCACCGCTCGCCGAGGCGCTTCTTGTAGGAATCGGAGGTTCCGGGACAGGATGCCCTTCATGAAGAGCGATCTTTTTGCCAGCGAACACCTTGCCGAGACCGCGACGTTCCCGGGGATGAGCCTGCAGAACGCCAAGTGCGTCAAGTACGCCGTCAACGGAGAGATGCAGGCGCGCCAGGGCTCGATGATCGCCTTCCGCGGCGACCTCCAGTTCGAGCGCAAGGGCCAGGGCATCGGCGGGATGCTCAAGCGCGCCGTCACCGGAGAGGGCCTGGCCCTGATGGCCGTCCGCGGCCAGGGCGAGGCCTGGTTCGCGCACGAGGCGCAGAACTGCTTCATCGTCGAGGTCGAGCAGAACGACGCGCTCACCGTGAACGGCCGCAACGTCCTCTGCTTCGACTCCACCCTCGGCTACGAGATCAAGACGGTGAAGGGTGCCGGCATGACCGGCGGCGGCCTCTTCAACAGCGTCTTCAGCGGCTACGGCAAGATCGCCCTGATGTGCGAGGGCACCCCGATCGTCATCCCCGTCACCGCGCAGGCCCCGGTGTGCGTCGACACCGACGCGGTCGTCGGCTGGAGCGAGCAGCTGCGCACCTCGCTGCACCGTTCCCAGTCCGTCGGCTCGATGATCCGCGGCGGCTCGGGCGAGGCGGTCCAGCTGAGGCTCGAGGGCGAGGGCTTCGTCATCGTCCGGCCCAGCGAGCTCACTCCTCAGAAGACCTCGAACTGAACCTGGAACGGGTGGGGCGCCGTTACGGCCTGCGCGGTCCGTGGGTGCTGCGCGAGGTCGGCCTCACCGTGCCCGCCGGCGCCCTCGTCCGGATCACCGGCACCAACGGCACCGGCAAGTCGACACTGCTCCGGCTCCTCGCGGGCATCGACGCGCCGACGGAGGGCCGGATCACCGGTCGGCCGCGGCGGACGGCGTACGTCCCCGAGCGCTTCCCGGTCGCACTGCCCTTCACCGCGCGCGGCTATCTGACCCACCTCGGGCGCGTCCAGGGATTCGGCCGGGCGGACGCGGCCGCGGGGGCGGGGGAGTGGCTGGAGCGGTTCGGCGCCGGGCCGTTCGCGGACACCCCGCTCGCCGAGCTCTCCAAGGGCAGCAGCCAGAAGGTCGCCGTCGCCCAGGCGCTGCTCGCCGCTCCGGACCTTCTGGTCCTCGACGAGGCCTGGACCGGCCTCGACACGGGCGCCCGCCATGAGCTGGACCGGGCCGTCCGCGAGCGGGTCGCGGAGGGCGGGACGGTCGTCTTCGTCGACCACGACCCGCGGCGGCTCGCGGGCGAGGCCGACGCCGAGTTCACGGTGGAGGAGGGGCGGGTTCGGTCCGGCCGTCCTCGACGCGACGACGACATGCGGACCCGCGTGCGCATCGTGGTCTCCGGCGGCCGCCCGCTCCCCGAGGGGCTGCCGGGTTCTCCCTCGTACGAACCCGGGTCCGACGGCACGACCGTGTACGCCGTCGACGCGGCGCACTCCGACGGACTGCTCCGGGCGCTGCTCGACGCCACCTGGCACATCCACGAGCTGAGCACCGAAGGCGTCCGGGTATGACCGCACTGCTGCGCTATCAGACCGACCTGCTGCTGCGCTCGCAGCGCTGGCTCGCACCCCTGCTCCTGTACGCGGTGTTCCTCGGCGTCGGTGTGCAGACCGGGGAGCCCGTGCTCGGCGCCCTCGGCTACGCGGCTGCCGCGCTGCTCCCCGTCACGGCCTGGGCGGTGCGCATCTGCCTCACCCAGGAACCGTCCGCCGCGCGGAACGTCGTGGCCGCCGCGGCCGGACGGGGACGCGCGCACCTCGCTGCGGTCCTGGCCGCCGTGGCCTGCGCGGCGCTCCTCGGCGTCGTCGCCGTCGTCGGGGTGACGGCGGTGAGCGACCTCCGCCGCGTCGACCCGTTCGAGGCCGGGACCTCGGGCCTGCTCGCGACCGCGGTCTGTGTCCTGACGGGCGCCGCCGTCGGCGCCCTCACCACCCGGCCGCTCGTCCGATCCCGTGGCTGGTCGCTCGCGGCGCTCGTCCTCGGCTCGCTCCTCGCGCTCGTGACGACCGGCTCACCGGCGCAGTACGCGGTGCAGGGCCTGATCACCGGCTCCCGCACCGCGACCGTCACGATGCCCTGGCTCGCCCTGGTGGGCGCCCTGCTCCTCGCCGGTGCGGCGGCGGCCGTGAGCATCAGGGCCACGGCCTGGCGGGAGTGAGTACCCTCGCACGCATGGAGGAGGACACGTCGTACTGCGAGCCCACCGAGGTGACGGCGGTGACGACGCCCGCCGAAGGACCGTACGCCGAGTGCGTGTTGTGCCGGAAGCCGACCGAGTACCCGGAGTCGACCCGGGGGATCACCCTCTGCCCGGTCTGCGAATGGCACGAAGGCCAGCGAACGGCCTGCTCCGGATAGGCTGATGACGCGACGTCACATGTGCCACACGGTCGCGGCGAAGGCGGCCGACCGGCTGGGTGACCCGGAATGGCTGGCTACGGCGGTCACCCGACTGGCGACGTTGCGCCCGGCGTGGGGCGTCACGGCGAACCGGCGGGCCGCGGAGGTCATCGCGGACCCCCATGACGTCGCTGCCTAGGACGCCCGCTCCGCCATCAGCTCCGAGACCTTGACGAAGCGGTAGCCCCTGGCCCGCAGCTCCGGCACGATCCGGCGGATCGCCTGCTCCGTGACCGGGGCGGCGCTGCGCGTGCAGTGCATGACCACGAGCGAGCCGGGCTGTACGCCGTCCAGGACCTGCCGGGCGACCGCGTCGCCGTCCTTGGCGAAGGCGTCACCGCTCACCACGTCCCACTGCACCGCCGTGACCTCGGCGGGGGCGAGCGCGCGCAGGGCGTCGTCGTCGTAGCAGCCGCCGGGGAAGCGGAAGTACGGCACCACATTGCGCGCCCCGGCCTCGCGGAACGCCTCGAAGGCACGCCGTACGTCCTTGGCCATGTCCTGCTTCGCCACCGTCGGCAGTCCGTAGCAGGGCGAGGCGAAGGCGTAGTGGCTGTACGAGTGGTTGGCGATCTCGAAGCGGGGATCGGTGCCGATGGAGCGCGCCTGGTCCGGGTACTCCTCGGCCCAGCGGCCGGTCATGAAGATCGTCGAGTCCACCTCGAGCCGCCGCAGCGTCGCGATCAGCGCCGGGTTGTCGAAGCGTTCCCCGTCTGCCGCACGCGGCCCCTGGTCGGCCGTCATGTCGGCGTCGAAGGTCAGCGCGACGACCTTGTTCCTGATCCCGTTCTTGCCCTTGGGGGCCCGCTCGAACACCGGAGTGAGCCCCTCCGGGCCGGGCGCCATGGTGGGGGGCGCCTTGCGCACCGTCGCCGGGCCGGCCGCGGCGCTCGCGCTCGGCGCCTTGCCCACCGGCGTGCTCGGCGTGGTGGACGGGGCGTCAGTCACCGTCGCCGTGTCGGCCGTGCCCCCGCCACAGCCGACAAGAACGGCGCCCAGCAGAGCGAGCGCCGACATTCTTCGTACAAAAATGGTCATCCACGGAAAGTAACTGATCAGGAAGCGAGCAGCTGCCTACGGCTCTCGGCCACGTCGAAGTCTCCCGGCGGGTACCGCGGATCCAGCGCCTCCAGGTATTCCAGGAGCAGCGTGCTGATGGCCCAGTTGCGGTACCACTTACGGTCGGCGGGGACCACGTACCACGGCGCCTCCGGTGTGGAGCAGCGCTCCAGCGCCAGCTCGTACGCATGCTGGTACGCGGGCCACAGCGCCCGCTCCTCGATGTCGCCCGTGTTGAACTTCCAGTGCTTGTCCGGGTTGTCGAGCCGCTCCAGAAGCCGCGCGCGCTGCTCCTCGTACGAGATGTGCAGGAAGACCTTGACGATCGTGACACCGTCGTCCGCGAGGGACTCCTCCCAGCGGTTGATCTGGCCGTAGCGTCGGCCGAGGTCGCGGCGCGGGACCAGGTCCCGGACGCGGGTGATGAGCACGTCCTCGTAGTGCGAGCGGTCGAAGATGCCGATCTCGCCCGGCACCGGCAGGGCCCGGCTGATCCGCCAGAGGAAGGGGTGGCCCCGTTCCTCCGTCGTGGGGGCCTTGAAGGACCGGATCCGGCAGCCGGACGGGTTGAAGTAGCCGATCACATGTTTGACCGTGCCGCCTTTGCCGCTGGTGTCCATGCCCTGGAGCACGAGCAGCAGCCGGCGCCGGTCGCCGGCCGTGCTCGCCGCGAAGAGGCGTTCCTGGAGCTCGGCGAGGCGTGGGGCCAGACGTGTGGTGGCCTCGATCCCGGCCGCCTTGTCGGCCGGGCCGGCCGGGATGTCCCTGGCGGAGTACGAGGAGAGGTCGACCGGCTTGCCGACGGGGAGGCGCAGCACCTCCCGCAGGGCCGCGGACCGCACCGGCGGGGTCCGCGGCCGCTTCTTCCCGGACCCCTTGGACCCCTTGGCCGCCTTCCCGTCCTTCTTCTCTTCCTTCTTCGCCATCTGCGCCCCTTCGGGTCCGTCGCTCGCCTTCTCCCGATCCTGCGACGGATTCGACGGACCCGCGAACGGTGTGGCGAAGGGCTAGGTCAGCACCATGGGCCCGTCACCGCGAACGTCGTCCCGGGGGTGTAGCAGTTGACGTACATCGTCCGCCCGTCCGGCGAGAACGTGACGCCCGCGAACTCGCCCCACTCCGGGGCCTCCGGCGTTCCGATGTTCTGCGCCCCTCTGGCGACCGCGTACACCTCGCCCTTCCGGCTCACGCCGTAGACGTGCTGGCCACCTTCGCCGTCCTCGCTGACCATCAGACCGCCGCTCGGAGCGAGACAGATGTTGTCCGGCGATTCCCCGGGCAGCTGGATGTCGGTGCTCGGACCGAAGACGACGACGAGCGTGAGCCGGCGCCGATGCGGCTCGTACTTCCACACCTGGCCGTAGTGGGTGGCCGCCGAGCCGTCCTTGGCGCGGGCGAAGGACGAGACGAAGTACACGGCCCGCCCGCCCCAGTAGCAGCCCTCCAGCTTCTGCGCGTGCGTGATGCCCTTCGGCCCGAAGTCCTGGAGCCTGATGGGTGTTTCGACCGCCTGCGGATCCGGTACGGGGACCCACTCGACGCCACCGAAGCTCGCCCCGGTCTCCTGGACCACGGAGAGGTCGGGCACGCCCGGCACACGCATCGCCTCCAGGGCTCCGCCCGCACGCAGCGAACCGTGGCCGCCCAGCGGCTTCTCCGGAAGGAAGCGGTAGAAGAGCCCGAAGGGCCGCTCGAACGCGTCCTCCGTCTCGTACACGATCCCGCTGTGCGGGTCGACGGCGATCGCCTCGTGCTGGAAGCGGCCCATGGCGGTCAGCGGTACGGCTCCGGTGCGGTGCGGATCGGCGCCGTCGACCTCGAAGATGAAGCCGTGGTCCTTGGTGTAGCCGTTGGTCCCGGCCTTGTCCTCGGTCTCCTCGCAGGTCAGCCAGGTGCCCCAAGGGGTGGGCCCGCCCGCGCAGTTGACCGCGGTGCCGGCGATGGCGACGCGCTCGCCGAGGACGTTGCCGCGGCCGTCCAGCTCGATCGCCGTACAGCCGCCCTTGGCGGCGGGGTCGTACGTCAGGCATTCCACGGTCGGGACGCCGATCTTGCCGGTGACCCGGTTCTCATGGTTGCGGACCAGATGGACGCGGCCCCGGCGGCCGGCGAAGGCGGCCATGCCGTCGAAATTGCTGGGGACGAGGCCCTCGCCGGAGCGGAGGGGGTCGCCCTGGCGGGAGAGGACCTTGTAGCGGAAGCCCTTGGGGAGGTCGAGGAGCCCGGCCGGGTCGGGGATCAGCGGGCCGTATCCGGCGTGACCGCGAGCGGCCGCCGTACCGGCGAAGAGTTCGGAGAAGGCGCCCGCGAAGGCGATGCCGGCGACGGACGCGCCGGAGCGGGACAGGATCTGACGTCGTGTTGCGGACATGAGGCAACCCACTTTTCCTGTTGGCGGACAGGTGTGTGATGTGACGTGTGACCCGCATGTGTGTATCACGCACTGTGGTGACAGGTGAACCATGCGGGCCACAACGGCCTCATGTGGCGAGAGCGATCAGGCGAGTTCGGCGGTCAGCGTGATCGTGGTGCCGGTGAGCGCCTGGCTGACCGGGCAGTTCTTCTTGGCGTCCTCGGCCAGCTCGAGGAACTTGTCCTTGTCCAGGCCCGGGACCTCGCCGCGCACGGTGATGTGGCTGCCCGTGATGCCCTTGCCCGGCACGAAGGTGACGTCGGCCTTGGTCTCCAGGCGGGTCGGCGGGGTGTCGTTCTTGGCCAGAATGTTGGAGAAGGCCATCGAGTAGCAGGAGGAGTGTGCGGCGGCGATCAGCTCTTCCGGGCTGGTCTTGCCGTTCGGCTCCTCGGTGCGGGCCGGCCAGGAGACGTCGTACGAGCCGAGGCCGGAGGAGTCGAGGGTGACGACGCCCTTGCCCTTGAGGAGGTCACCCTCCCAGACGGCGTGGGCGGAGCGGGTTGCGGCCATGATGAATCCCTTTCGATCGGGTATGGCCCCAACCTACTGCTCCACCAGACCCTTTGCGTCCCGTGCCAGGGCGGTGAGCCGGGAGATCGCCCGGAAGTACTTCTTCCGGTACCCGCCCTTCAGCATCTCTTCACTGAACAGCCGGTCGAAGGGGAGCCCGGAGGCGAGCACCGGGACCTCACGGTCGTACAGCCGGTCGGCGAGGACCACGAGCCGCAGCGCGGTCGACTGGTCCGGGACCGCCTGGACATCGGTGAGGCAGACCGCGGACAGTCCGTCGGTCAGCGCGCCGTACCGGCTGGGGTGGACCTTCGCCAGGTGGTCGAGCAGGTGCGGGAAGTCGTCGAGCGAGGAGCCCGGCGTCGCGTACGCCGCCTTCGTCACCTGCTCCTCGGAGTACGGGGCGGGCGCCTCGGGCAGCCCGCGGTGACGGTAGTCCTCGCCGTCGATCCTCAGCGGCCGGAAATGGGCGGAGAGGCCCTGGATCTCGCGCAGGAAGTCGACGGCGGCGAACCGGCCCTCGCCCAGCTTGCCAGGCAGCGTGTTGGAGGTCGCGGCCAGCGCCACGCCCGCCTCCACGAGCCGGCTGAGCAGGGAGGAGACGAGGACGGTGTCGCCCGGGTCGTCCAGCTCGAATTCGTCGATGCAGAGCAGTCGGTGTCCGCTGAGCGTCTGCACGGTCTGCTGGAAGCCCAGCGCACCCACGAGGTTCGTCAGCTCCACGAACGTGCCGAAGGCCTTGAGCCCCGGCTCGGCGGGCGTGGCGTGCCAGAGGGAGGCGAGGAGGTGGGTCTTGCCGACGCCGTAGCCGCCGTCGAGGTAGATCCCGCGCGGGCCGGTGGGGGCGGCGGGCTTCTTGGCGAACCAGCGACCGAGCGCCGGACGCCTGCCGGCGCCGGTGGCGTGGGCACCGCCGAGCCCCTCGGCGAAGGAGCTCAGGGCCTTGACCGCGTCGGTCTGGCTGGGCTGGTTCGGGTCCGGGATGTAGGTGTCGAACCGCACCGAGTCGAATCGCGGCGGCGGGACCATCTCGGCGACGAGCCGGTCGGCGGGGACATGGGGCTCCCGGGCGCAGAGGGAGACCGGAGCGGCTTCGACGGAAGCGGCTTCGGTTATGACGCGGGAGGTGTGGGAGGCACGGGTCGACACAGTTCCCCACTGTAAGCGCCGTGTCAGACTGCGAGGATGCGACGCCTGTTCCCTGTGACGGACATGACAGCCGACGACGCCCTCGCCGGGGACCGGGAGTGGTCCCTCGACGAGCTGGCCGATCTCTACGCGTACCCGGAGCTGCCCGCGGAGGGTGTCTGGCTGCGCGCCAACATGGTCTCCTCCCTCGACGGGGCAGGTCAGCACGACGGCCGCTCCCAGCCCCTCTCGTCCGACAGCGACATGCGGATCTTCGGCGCACTGCGGGGTCTGGCCGACGTGATCGTGGTGGGGGCGCAGACCGTACGCCAGGAGGGGTACAGGCCGGCCCGCGCCCGGGACGTGTTCGCGGCCCGCCGGGCGGCCGCCGGGCAAGGGCCCGCGCCGGTGATCGCGGTGGTCAGCGCCTCCCTGGACCTGGACTTCTCGGCCCCGCTGTTCACCGAGCCGCTGGTGCCGACGCTGATCCTGACCGGGGCCGCTGCGCCCCCCGACCGGGCGGACGCGGCCGTCAAGGCGGGTGCGGAGGTGGTCGTCGCCGGCGACGGGCCCGGCGTGGAGCCGGACCGCGCGAAGGCGGCGCTCGCGGCGCGGGGGCTGCGGCGCCAGCTGACCGAGGGCGGGCCCCGGCTGCTCGGACAGTTCGTGGCGGCGGGCGTGCTCGACGAGCTGTGTCTGACGGTGTCGCCGACGATGACGGCGGGCACCGCTCAGAGGATCGCGGGAGGCCCGTCGGTGGACGTCCCGAAACGGTTCGCCGTGGCGTCGGTGCTGGAGGAGGCCGGGTTCCTTTTCACCCGCTACCGTCGGATCTGACAATCGGCGGAATTTGTCGTTCCGGTTAGCTTCCGCTGGGCACACTTACCCCCGTAGACCCCGTGCGGGCACGGGGAAGGATGGTTTCCGCAGAAGGGCTCCTGAGGTGTTCACAAGCGTTCTGATGATCGAGAAGCCCCTCACGTCCGTCGACGTGGAATTCGTCACCACCCTGCACGGCGAAGAGACGGTGTCCTTCATCGTGCTGATGCAGCCCCGTGGTGACCAGGCCGATGTACTGCTGCGCGCCATCGACGACGTCGCCATGGGCGAGCTGAAGGAAGCGGCCAAGGAGGGGGACCAACCGGAGGGCAAGGAGGCCCGTGTCCCCGCCGAGCAGGCCCTGGAGTACTCGCTCCAGGCCCTGCGGAACGCCGGCTGCGAGGCGGTCGGACAGGTGGTCGAGGACCACCCCCTCGACAAGATGAAGTCCGTCGTCGACGAGTCGGACGCCGACGAGGTGATCGTCCTGACGGCCCCGCACTACGTGGAGGAGTTCTTCCACCGGGACTGGGCCTCGCGGGCCCGCCACAAGGTCGGCGTCCCGGTCCTGAAGCTGTTCGCGCACAGCGAGTGACGGGGGCGGCCCGGACGGCCGCGGGCGCGGTGCCCGGGGCCGTCCGGGCGAGCCACTAGGCTGGGGCCCTCCTGTACGTCGCACCCCGGGGAGAGATCCGCATGGCACCCGCCATCCCTGCCGCCATGGAACGGCCGCACTTCATCGGCATCGGCGGTGCCGGAATGTCGGGCATCGCGAAGATCCTCGCCCAGCGCGGGGCGAAGGTGGCCGGCAGCGACGCGAAGGAGTCCGCGACCGCCGAAGCGCTGCGCGCCCTCGGCGTCACCGTCCACATCGGGCACGCCGCCGGCCACCTCGCCGACGATGCCACCGCCGTCGTCGTCTCCAGCGCCATTCGCGCCGACAACCCCGAGCTGGCCCGCGCCGCCGAGCTCGACATCCCGGTCGTCCACCGCTCCGACGCCCTCGCCTCCCTCATGGACGGCCTGCGCGCGATCGCCGTCGCCGGGACGCACGGCAAGACCACGACCACCTCCATGCTGGCCGTCGCCCTCACCGAGCTCGGCCTGGACCCCTCGTACGCCATCGGCGGCGACCTCGCGGGCCCCGGCACCAACGCCCGCCACGGCGCGGGGGAGGTCTTCGTCGCCGAGGCCGACGAAAGCGACCGCAGCTTCCAGAAGTACGACCCCGAGGTCGCGATCGTCCTCAACGTGGAGCTGGACCACCACGCGAACTACGCGTCGTTGGACGAGATCTACGAGTCCTTCGAGGCGTTCGCCGCCAAGATCCGCCCCGGCGGCACCCTGGTCGTCGGCGAGCACTCCGGCGCCCGCGAGCTGGCCGCCCGGGTCGCGCACCGCGAGGGACTGGACATCGTCACCGTCGGAGAGGCCGAGACCTCCGACGTGTGGATCCGCTCGATCGTGCCGAACGGCATGACCAGCGAGGTCGTGGTCGTCCTCGACGGCGTCGAGCACACCTTCACCGTCTCCGTCCCCGGCCGCCACTACGCCCACAACGCCGCCGCGGCCCTCGCCGCCGGCGCCCGCGTCGGCATCGACCCCGCCGAGCTGGCCCAGGCCCTCACCGCGTACACCGGTGTCGGCCGGCGCCTCCAGCTGAAGGGCGAGGCGGCGGGCGTCCAGGTCATCGACTCGTACGCGCACCACCCCACGGAGATGACCGCCGACCTGGAGGCGATGCGCGGCGCGGCCGGAGCCTCGCGGCTCGTGGTCGTCTTCCAGCCCCACCTCTTCTCCCGCACCCAGGAGCTCGGCAAGGAGATGGGCGACGCCCTGGCCCTCGCCGACGCCTCCGTGGTCCTCGACATCTACCCGGCCCGCGAGGACCCGATCCCCGGCATCACCAGCGAGCTGATCATCACGGCTGCCCGCGCCGCCGGCGCCGACGTGACGGCCGTGCACGACAAGGAGACCGTCCCGGAGGTGATCGCGGGAATGGCCAAGCCCGGTGATCTCGTTCTCACGATGGGCGCGGGCGACGTCACGGACCTCGGACCGCGGATCCTCGCCCACCTGTCGAAGTAGAGGGAGAGAGCTCATGTCGTACGACGTCGAGAAGCCGGACGAGCAGTGGCGTGCGGAGCTGACCCCGGCGGAGTACCAGGTACTGCGCCAGGCGGGCACCGAGCCCGCGTTCCGGGGTGAGTACACCGACACCACGACCAAGGGCGTCTACTCCTGTCGGGCGTGCAACGCCGAGCTCTTCACCTCGACCGAGAAGTTCGAGTCGCACTGCGGCTGGCCGTCCTTCTACGACCCGAAGGACAGCGCCGCCGTCGAACTGATCGAGGACCGCTCGCACGGCATGCTCCGCACCGAGGTGCGCTGCGCGCGCTGCGGCTCGCACCTGGGCCATGTCTTCGAGGGCGAGGGCTACCCGACGCCGACGGACCAGCGCTACTGCATCAACTCGATCTCGCTGCGGCTCACGCCGCAGTCGGATGCGTAGCCGGACACGGCTCCCGAGTGCCCCTGGTCGACCACGGTCGGCCGGGGGCACGTTCGTAGGGCGGCGGGAACCGTCGGCGACCGCCCCCGGAACGCGACCGATACGGACGGACGGGACCCTGTGACCGGCTTCGACGAACTCACCCGGCTCAGCCCGCCACCGGCCGCCGCACCGCCGCCCTCGGACTGGGACGAGATCGAGAACACCCTGGGGATACGGCTGCCCCGCGACTACAAGAACCTTGCCGACACCTACGGTCCCGGCGCGTTCTGCCGGTTCCTGCACCTCTACCACCCTCTCGGGGCAACGCAATGGGTCGCCCTCACCGGGCCCATGCCCGCCACCATCCGTCGCCTGCTCGAAGACACCCGAGCCCGGGACGCCCGCCTGGTTCGGTACGACCCGCGGAACCTCTTCGCCATCGGAGTCACCGACAACGGCGAGTACCTCTTCTGGATCACGGAACCGGCCACCGACCCGGACGCCTGGCACGTCGCCGTCAACGAAGCCCGTGGGCGCCGCTGGTACACCCACCGCGGAACCCTGACGGACTTCCTCGCCGCCTTGCTCGGCGGCCGGACCACCGTCCCTCTCTTCCCCCGGGACCTCCTCGACCACGGCGCGACCTTCACGCCGTCCACGCCCGGGACCGGTGGGCCTTGGCCTCCGGGTCCCCTGGAGCTGACCGGACGATCCGTCAGTACCGGGGTCGTGCGCGAGTGGGCGCGCGCCAACGGTTACGCGGTACCCGACCGCGGACGCGTCCCGCGCGAGATTCTGGAGGCCTGGAATCAGGCGGAGGGGGAGAGATCGTGACCCACGTTCATGTCGTCTACGCGCACCCGGGTGAGCGGAGCTTCACGCGTGATGTGCTCGACGCGTTCATGGGTGGGCTCGTCGAGGGCGGACACACGTACACCGTTTCGGACCTCGACGCGATGGGGTTCCGATCGGAGCTCACGCGCGACGAGTACGAGCGCGAGTCCGGGCGCCGTGCCGACGCGGCCGTTCCCGACGACGTCGCCGCCGAGCACGCCCGCCTCGCGGCCGCCGACGCGTGGGTGTTCGTCTATCCGGTGTGGTGGGCCGACTGTCCCGCGCGGCTCAAGGGCTGGTTCGACCGGGTGTGGACGGTCGGGTTCGCGTACAAGCCGGCCGGGGTCGTGGTGGCGCGGAAGGCGCTGGTGCTGTGCACGGCCGGGTACACCGTCGCCGAGCTCGACGCCTCGGGGTGCCACGAGGCGATGAGGACCGTCATGCTCACCGACCGGATCGGCGCGCGTGCGAAGACGAGCGACTTCGTCGTCCTGGGTGGGTCGGCGACCCATGGGGAGGAGGAGTGGGCCACCCTCAGGGACGAGCACCTCGCTCGGGCGGCGGAGCTGGCGCGGTCGCTCTGAGGCTCAGTGGCTCCTCACCTCCTCGGGGGTGGCGGGGCGCGGCTCCTGGTCCGCCTGCTTCCCGGACCTGCGGCGGGCGAGGTCGCCCACCGCGAGTGTCAGGACGCCCGCCAGCAGACCCCAGAACGTCGAACCGATACCGAAGAGCGTGAGACCGGACGCGGTGGCGAGCAGCGTCACCACGGCCGGCTCGCGGAGGCGGTCGTCCAGCAGCGCCGAGGTGAGCGAGCTGCCGATGGTGCCGAGAAGACCGATGCCCGCGATGCCCAGGACCAGGGCCGGCGGCATCGCGGTGAGGAGCCAGCCGACCGTTCCGCCGAAGAGGCCGACCAGCAGATAGAAGACACCCGCCCAGACACCCGCGACCCAGCGCTTGCGCGGGTCGGGGTGGGCGGCCTCGCCGCTGCAGATCGCCGCCGTGATCGCGGCCAGGTTCAGGCCGAAGCAACCGAAGGGCGCGAGGACGGTGTTGACCGCACCCGTCCAGGTGAGGAGGGGCGAGATCGGCGTCGAATAGCCGGCGTTGCGCAGGACGGTCACCCCCGGCAGGTTCTGCGAGGCCATCGTCACCGCGAAGAGCGGCAGACCGACCCCGACGAGCACCTGCCAGCTGAACTCGGGGCGTACGAAGGACGGTTCGGCCAGGGCGAGCTCGAATCCGTCCAGCTTCCAGGCCCCCTGCCACGCGGTCGCCGCGATCCCGGCGACGAGCGCGACGACGACCGCGTACCGGGGGAACCACCGCCGGCCCACGAGGTACGCCAGGAACATGGGGACGGCGATCAGTCCGTTCCGCTCCATCTGCGTGAACAGTTCGGTGCCGAACTGGAGGAGTACCCCGGCGAGCAGCGCGGAGGCGAGCGGGACCGGAATCCGGTTCATGATCCGCTCGAACCACCCGGTGACCCCACTGATGACGATCAGCACGCCGGAGAGCAGGAACGCCCCGACGGCCTGCGCCATCGTCACCCCCTGCAGCCCGGTGGCGAGCAGAGCGGCACCCGGCGTCGACCAGGCCGTCACGATCGGCGCGCGGTAGCGCAGGGAGAGGGCGATACAGGTGACGCCCATGCCTATGCCCAGCGCGAAGACCCATGAGGTGAGCTGCGCGGAGGTGGCCCCCGCGGCTTTGGCGGCGGTGAACACGACGGCCACGGAGCTGGTGACGCCGATGAGCATGGCGAGAAAGCCGGCCGCTACGGCGGTGGGGGGCGCGGCGGACCGCAGATGTCGGGTGAAGGCCATGGTGGCGTGCGCTCGTTCCGGAGAAGGGGAAGAGGGGGAGTCCAGCCGGACCGCCCCGCACCGGGGCGGTCCGGTACGGGGCGGTGTGGGCGGCGAGGGTGATGATGCGATGGCCGCTCGATGCGGTGTGATGCGGTGCGGTGCGCGCGGCGGGGTTTCGCGGCGCCGCCGGCCCTCAGCGCAGCCGCTCGGCGAGCTCGGCCAGCCAGGCCCCGGGGCCCAGCGGTTCCGGGGGATCGACCTCCATGCCCAGTTCGGCGACGGCGACCGCGTAGTCCGACTCGTCGAGTGGCAGGGAGAGCAGGTCGTGCAGCTCGCCCGCGAGCTGGGCGACCAGGCCGGGGTCGGTGCCGTCGGCGTAGTCCTGGACCGCGGCGTCGTGGTCGCCGAACTCGTCGGGCATGTCCTGGGAGAACCAGCCCCCGAGGAACTGGCCCAGCTCGGGGAAGCGCGCGTGCCACTCCCAGTGGGTCTGCGGAGTCTTCGGCGGCGGAGCCATGCCCGTCTCCACGCTCTCCCGCAACCGGTCGGCCAGGCGCAGCAGCCAGTCCTGGATCTCCGTGTCCGGCAGCCCGACGTCAGGTACGGGATAGAACTCGCCGAGCCGCAGCCGCAGCCGCCCCGGAGGGTTCTGGGCGTACTCGCGCAGTTGGTGCTCGGCGGCCGCGATCACCCAGGGCCGGGTCCGCCAGCAGTGCCGGAGATAGGCCTCCAGGGCTTCCTCGCTGTCGGCGGTGCATCCCAGGTGGGCACGGACGACTTGATCCAGCTCGCCGTACCTTCGGTCGTGTTCGAGTGGCTTGAGGGACACAGGAAGCCTCTAGAGGTAGATCGGGAAGGTGGTGTGCACGGTGAAACCGTGCGGACTCGCGTCGCTCCGCTTCAGCGTGACCCGGGCGGCCCGCACCTCCACGGCGTCCCGTCCGGCCAGCATCATCGCGTCCAGCAGCACGCGCCCGACCGGCTCGGGACGCGAGGGCCAGGAAGCCTCGATCGTGAGCCGCTGCCGTGTCGACTGCGCCAGCCAGCGGTGGATCACCTGCTCGTTACGGGTGACGACCTGCTGGGTGGCCCATTGGGCGGTCTCCCGGTCGGGGTAGGTCGCGGCGCGGTTCCGGCGGACGGTGTCGGCGGTCATGAGTGCTCTCGTTGCATGTGGTCGTCGATGGTGTCGATGAGCTCGCGGAGCCGGTCGCGGGTGGCCCAGGACAGGCGCGCCCGGAGCGCGTCCTCGCCGGGGAAGAGGGCGAGGGCCCGCTGGGCCTCCGCCGTGAAGGCGGCGGCCCGCTGATGGCAGTAAGGATGCTCACCGGTCAGGAAAGACAGGACACTGTCCGTGAACGGGCCGCCCTCGTCCATGAGAATGGCGTCGAATCCGAACAGATGGGGAAAGGTCTGCAGGAATTCCCAGCCGGCCATCGGGAGTTCCTCATATTCGGGAACGCCTTCGCGGTGCAGAATGCGGACCAGTTCGGCCAGTGTGCGCAGATACTCGGCGGGATCCATGTCCCCGGCCGCCCGCGCGGCCTTCTCCCGGAATGCGGGCGGAAAGGGTTCGAGCGTACCCGCTCGGTCGACCGAGTCGGCGGCGAGCTCCAGGACGCCGCACGCCGTGTACACAGGGCAGTTCCAGTTCGCGATCCAGTCCTCCGTGACCACGCGGACGTACCGTCTGACCTCGTCGTCCAGGGAGAGCTTCCCGCCCGACTCCTGCGCGGCGACGGCGAGGTCGAGAAGGCGGAGCGCCGGACCGTCCGAGAAAAGTGACACAGGGGGTGACTGCATGTCTCGTACCTCTCTCACGGTCCCTCGTGCGGCATGGCGGTCAGCACGATGAACGGCGGATCGAGATCCTTCTTGTAGATCACCCGCACCTGGGCCCAGCTCCTGTCCTCGGCCTTGGCGTTCATGCCGTCGTTAGTGTAGTCGTCGCGCGAGACGCTCCGGCCGACGGTCTCCCCAGGGAATTCCAGATAGAGCGGCGGCTGAAGTTCCGACCTGTTCGGGTCGAAGTTCGGGTTTCTCTCCATCCGCTTTTCGACGCGATCGATCCAATTTGCGATCTTGTTCTCGTTGGCGTCGTTGCTGATGACCGCCTGCGTGTAGCGCTGGGCCGAGGCGAGGTCGGTGAAGGAGGAGGCCGCCGGCGCCCCCGGCTGGTCACGCAGCCGCATTCTCAGCTGGTCGTCGGTCATGCCGACGTGTTTGTCGATGGGATGGCTGTCGTACAGGCCCTCCTGACTCGCCAGGTCCATCGGGTAGTAGATGTCGTCGGGGTCCTGCCCGGGCACGGCATAGCGGTGCACCGGCTTGAAGTCGTTGAGTGAACGCGCGCCGAACGCCTGGGCCCGGGCCTGCTCGGACTGGTACGTGGGGACGGCGCGGTACGCCTCGTCGAGGGCGGGCAGCAGCTTGTTGAGCCGCGCCTCCACGCCGAGCAGCTCGCCCTCGTACTTCGACACCGCACGGTTCAGCGCGGCGGTGTCGATCTCCAGCGAGATGCCGATGCCCAGGCTCCTGCCCATGGACAGCAGGCCCTTGCCGATCTTCTTGAGATCGTCCATGCCGAGGCCGTCCTTGATGTGGGGCAGCGCGTCCCACACGGCCTTCTTGTAGATCCGCCACACCTCGGAGCGCATCGTCGAGGCGGCCTCGGCGAAGGCCCGCATGGCCTGGCTGACTTCCTGGGTCGTGTCGAACAGGACGCTCAGCACCGGATGGCTGCCGGTGCCCTGTCCTCCGGCCGTGTCGTGCTTCCACTCGTAACCGGCCGTCGAGGTTCCCCACGCCGTGGTGCCCCACAGCGAACTGGTGAACTGGCGCATGGCCGCCTGCCACTCGCCGTTGTTCGGGTCGGAGATGGAGCCGATGGATCCCGACAGCGCCGGCTCCACCTGGTGGAGGGTGAAGCCGGGCTCCAGCCAGGCGAGCGCGATCTTGTCGATCTCGAGGTAGTCCGGGAGGGGGAGGATGTCGGCGACCTCGCCGAACCGGTACACCTTGTTCAGCAGGGTGCGCAGGATGTCCAGAGCGAAGTCCGGTACCCCCTCCAGGACCCAGGAGATGAAGCCGCTGCTGTAGTCATCCATGTCACCCCACTTCAGGTCGACGATCCGCTGATACGTCGGGGGCTTGTCGATGACCTTCGGCAGCGGGAACTGCACAGGCTGGCCGGAGCCCGAGGGGTGGCTGGCGGCCTCGGCCCGGGAGTAGTTGTTGGCGGTGGTGACGAAACCGGTCGCGACACCCCCGACGCCGGCGACGGCCCGCGCCCAGGTGTCGAGGAACTTGTTGCCCACCTTGACGTAGGCGGTGGAGACGGCCTCGGCGGAGGCTCCGTAGCCGCCGCAGTCCATGTACTCCACGAGCTCGTAGATGAAGTCCTTCGCGGCCTTGTCCAGCAGCCCCTGCTGGATGACCACGGTGCCCGCCACCTCGTTCAACTGCCGGGGCGTGACGTCGAACCCACCGTTCTGGGCGGGTGCGGGAGGCGTACCCATCAGGCGGCCCCCCAGCCGTGGAGGACGGCCCGGTGGGCGGCACCGTAGTTCGCCTGACCGGTCGTCACCACCTCGTGCAGCCAGCGCTGGGCGGCCTGGAGGTCCTGCATCTGGCGGTCCCAGCGGTCGAGTTCGTCGATGAACGCCTCGCGGGCCTCGCCGTCCCAGCTCAGCACGACCTTCTCGGTCCGTGCGTAGAGGGCTTCGAGCTTGATGTTGAGTTGCTTGAGAATGTCCTCCAGCTCCGAGGCCAGATCTCGGAGTGTGCCGAAGTCGACGCCTATGTGGTCATCGGACATGGGAGCCCCCGCTCAGATGTCGAGAATGCTGCTGCGCGGCGTCGGGGCCGGGGTGGGTGACTGGAGTTGCTCGGCCTCGAGCGCCACGTCCACCGAACTCTCCATGCGCTGGAGACGCCGCAGGTTTTCGAGCTCCTGCTCGGTGAATCCGTCGCGGCTCATCCGCACGGCTTCCTCGAGGACGACGAGGATCTCCCGGATGCGCACGGCATCCTCGGCCGCACCCCGGTGCAGGGCGCGGTACGCCTTCCCCGTATCGCCCTTCCAGCCGGCTTCGATACGGTCGACGATGCCGTCCATCCGCCGTACCTGACCGTCGAGATGACGCTGCATCTCGTCCAAGTCGTCGGCCAGCCGAGTGAGATCGTCCTCGGCCACCTTCAAGTGGGCGTCGATCGTCATGGCCCCCGCCTCTCGTCGCTCGCGTCACCCTAACAAGGCGGTACGACAGCCTTGTCGCACGGGCCCGGGTGATCGGAAGATCCATGAGTGATCGATTTCGGGGAGGGGAAATGATCAAGGGAGGCAATGCCTTCGTTCCGACGGTGCCGCTACGGATCGCGGTACGGAACGGGGTGGATGTCGCGGCGCTGCTCCTGACGGAGACGGGTCGGGTCCGGGGGGACGGGGACATCGTGTTCCACGGCGCTCCGGTCCATCCGTCGGGCGCTGTACGGCTGCTCGGGGAGGAGAACGGCACGTCGTGGCTGGAGACGGCCCTCACCGCGGTCGAGGAGGAGGTCGTCCGCGTCCTCGTGGTCGGGTCGACGGAGAGCGATGCGATGCGGGACGTGCACGGGCTGTCCGTGGAGGCCTTCGCGCCGGACGGCACGTCGGTCGCGCGGTACGACGTGACCGACGCGGGTGGTGAGACCGCGATGGTCCTCGCGGAGCTGTACCGGCGGGCCGGGGGATGGAAGTTCCGTGCGGTGGGCCAGGGTTACCTGAACGGCCTCGCCGGTTTGGTGACGGACCACGGGGTGGACGTGGCGCGGAACGCCCCGGCCCCACCGGCGCCTGCCCCGGTTGCCTTCCAGCCTCCGGCGCCGTTCCAGGTCCCGATCCCGGCGGCGCCCGCACCGGCGCCGGTGGCGTTCCAGCCTCCGGCTCCGGCCCCGGCTCCGGTGGCGCCCGCGCCGGTGCCGTTTCAGCCTCCGGCTCCGGCGGCGTCCGCCCCGGTGCCGTTCCAGCCTCCGGCCCCGCCGGCGCAGGCGCCTGCCCCGGCTCCCCATCCGGCCTCGGTTCCGTTCCAGGTTCCGGCCGCCCAGGCTCCGGTGCCCGAGCCGCTTCCGCCGCATCCCGTACCGGCTCCTCCGGCGGCGGACGCGAGGGCCTGGACGTTCGGCGCGGACTTCGAGCCGTACACGCAGACCGGTCGGGACAACGACGTGATCACCGTGGAGGGGCTCCCGCCGGGGCCGGTCGTGGTCGATCTCGCCGTCCGGGGCGACGGCTACACCGGACTGTGGCCGCTCACCCGGTTCAACAAGGAGGGGGACACCCTCGTCAACAGCACCGAAGAGGACTTCCAGGGCCGCGTACTCACCCAGGTCCCCGAGAACGGTCGGCTTCGGCTGCGATTGAAGGCGGAGGGCCCCTGGCAGGTCCAGGTGCTGCCGCTGGCGGCGGCGACGCGTCTGACGGAGGAGCAGGTGGAGCGCCGGGGCCCCGACGTCCTGCTGCACACCGCGGGCACGGCCGACCTCGCCATCCACTACCGAGGGGACGACAACCTCATCGTCAACCTCTTTGAGCTGGCGGGGCACGACGACCACACGTGCTTGCCCACGGACGAGAACGTGGTCAACGAGATCGGCAAGCGGCGCGAGACCGTACCGCTGCCCGAGGGCCCGGTCCTCGTGCAGCTGGAGATGGCGGACGGCCCCTGGCGGGCCCACCTGAAGCGGGTGGAGCCCCACAGCCGGCCGTCGGACTGGGGCGGCCTCGCGAACGTGACCGACATCCGATCGGCCCAGGCCGGCCGGTCGTGGTGGTCCAGACGCTGATCGTCGCGGGCCATGAGCGCGCCGCTCCGGAGTTGTCCGGGGCGGCGCGGCTCCGTCGGAGCAGGCAGTGGAACCGGTCCGCGCGGACGGTGCGGCCGCCCGCGCACGGTTCAGGACGCCGGTTGCAGCAGGTCCCAGCGGTTGCCGTAGAGGTCCTCGAAGACCGCGACCGAGCCGTACGGTTCGTGGCGGGGGGTCTCCAGGAAGCGGACGCCGGCCGCGGTCATCCGGGCGTGGTCGCGGGCGAAGTCGTCCGTGTGCAGGAAGAATCCGACGCGGCCGCCCGTCTGGGCGCCGACGGCGGACTCCTGGGCGGCGCCCTTCGCGCGGGCGAGCAGCAGGCCGGTACCGGCGGGGCCGCCCGCGGGGCGGACGACAACCCAGCGGGAGCCGTCGCCGCGATCCGTGTCCTCGACGAGGTCGAAGCCGAGGGCGTCGGTGTAGAAGGCGATGGCCTCGTCGTAGTCACGGACGACGAGGGCGACGAGAGCGATGGAGGACATACGCCCAGGTTATACGTATGACTTCGGGGGCGCCACACGGTGCGAGAATGCACCCCATGGACGCCCAGTCGCTCACCGAGCTCACCGCCCGCGCACGGCTGCTCGCCGTTCCCGGCCGGCGGCGGATCCTGGGGCTGGCCGGGGCCCCGGGAGCCGGGAAGTCCACGCTCGCGGCCCGGCTCGTCGCCCGGCTCGACGGGCTCGCCGCCCTCGTGCCGATGGACGGTTTCCATCTCGCCCAACGGGAGCTGGAGCGGCTCGGGCGCGAGCAGCGCAAGGGCGCGCCCGACACCTTCGACGCCGCCGGGTACACCGCGCTCCTCGCCCGCCTGCGGGCCCCCGAGCCCGGCACCACCGTCTACGCCCCCGCCTTCGACCGGGCCCTGGAGGAGCCCGTCGCCGCCGCGATACCGGTCGCCCCCGACGTCCCGCTCGTGGTCACCGAGGGCAACTACCTGCTCCACGACGAGGGCCCCTGGGCCACCGTCCTGCCGCTCCTCGACGAGGCCTGGTACCTGGAACTCGACGACCGCCGCCGCGTGCCCCGGCTCGTCGAACGCCATGTCCGCTTCGGCAAGGACCGCGCCCACGCCGAGCGCTGGGTCCAGGACTCCGACGAGTCCAACGCCCGGCTCGTCGCCCGCGGCCGGCACCGCGCCCACCTCGTCGTACGCATGAACTGACCCCCTCGGGAGCCATCCCCCGCCCATCGGACATGATCGCCGCATGAACACCACCAGTCGCCGCACCATCCTGACCTCCATGGCGGCCGCGGCCGCCGGTCTCCCCCTGCTCAACGACCTCGCGGGGAACGGCAGTACCGCCGCCGCGGCCACCTCCGCCGCCGAGTTCCCCTCGAACACGGCTCTGTACAGCAGCGGCACCTACCAGGAGGGCGTCCACTGGATGCGCCGCTTCCGTCGCGGCGCCCCGGCGGAACTGTTCGACAACGCGAGCGGAACGAGCGAGCCCGTCCGCAGTACGGCGATCATCGCGCCGCACGGCGGCGGCATCGAGGCGGGCACCAGTGAGCTGTGCCTCGCCATCGCCGGCTACACGCTCACCGGCGCCGGAACCGCCCCCGCGGCCGTGCCCGGAGCGCCGCAGCGCGACTACTGGATGTTCGAGGGGCTGGCCTCCTCCAGCGACCTGCACGTCACCTCGACCCACTGCGACGACCCGGCCGCCCTGGCCGTCTGCGGCAGCAACCTGTACGCCGTCTCCCTGCACGGCTTCGCCCCCGAGACGGGCCCGGCCAAGCAGATCCTCATCGGCGGCCGTGACCAGCGGCTGATGCGCAACCTGGCATCCGCCTTCGCCGCACACGGGATCACCACCGGGAACAGCGATCCCCGGCTGGACGTGCAGGTGGTCGTCGCGGGCGTCAACTCCCCGCTGAACGGCGACGACCCGGCGAACATCGTCAACCGCACGAGCAGCGGGGCCGGCGCCCAGCTCGAGATCTCCACCGAGCTGCGCAAGGCGATGTTCGGCACCTTCGGCAGCGCCGTCGACCGCAGGGCGACCGCCGGCAAGGGCTCCGCCGACGAGGCCCACTTCTGGAACGGTTTCGTCGACGCCGTACGCGAAGCCGTCGACCGCCACGAACTCGGCCGCGACGCCGTCTAGGCGAGGGAGGTCCGCATGTGTGACGGCGCCGTCCGGGCCCCTGCCCCTGAGGTCCGGGGCCCGCCCACAGGACGGCGCCGCCGCCCTAGCTGTTCTGTCCCGGGAGGTTGTGGACGGGTGAGCCAGGTCTCGGCTGAGGGATCTTGAAGGGGTGTGACCCAGATACGCCAGAACTTGATCTTGTCCTGCTGAGTGCCTGACGCTGTCGGGGATCTTGGCGATGACGGTCGGCCATGCCCTCGACATCTCAGTCTCCAAGATCCCCGACCTCGTCACCCGCGATCAGCTCTGCGTCTCCTCGCGGCGTCCAATAGCGGCCGCATCGGGTACGACGAGCAGCTTGCCGGTGGTACGCCGAGCCTCCAGATCGCTGTGGGCCTGGGCGGCCTCGGACAATGCGTAGCGGCCCGTTACGGTGACCTCAAGCGCCTTGGAGCGCACCCACTCGAACACATCGGCGGCCCGTCGGAGCAGTTCGGACCGATCGGCGATGAAGTGCCCGAGGCTGGGTCGGATCAGGGTCAGCGAACCGTGGGCGAGCCGCATCGGATCAAACGGAGGCACGGCACCACTTGCCGCGCCGAAGAGCACGAGATGGCCGCGGGTTCGCAGGCTGGCGAGGCTCGCATCGAAGGTGTGCGCGCCGACGCCGTCGAAGACAACCGGCAGTCCCTGACCGCCGTTGAGCCGCCTCACCTCGGCTGCGAGATCGTCGACTGCGGAGGAAAGGATCACCTCAGCGGCCCCGGCACGCTTCGCCAGCTCGGCCTTCGCCGTGGTCGACGTCGTGCCGATCACCCTGCCGCCGAGATGGGTGATGAGCTGGGTCAAAAGCAGCCCCATGCCACCAGCAGCCGCATGCACGAGCACCGTGTCGCCCCCCTGAACCGGGTAGGCGTCCTTGACGAGATAGTGCGCGGTCATGCCTTGGAGGAGCGCGGCGGCGGCTGTCTCGAAGCCGATATCGTCGGGCAGCGGCACCAGCCGGGAGGAGTCCACGACGGCCCGCTCGGCATACGTGCCGGGAATCTCCACCCAACCGACCCGGTCCCCGACTGCGACGTCAGCGACGCCGGGTCCCACTTCGACGACCGTGCCGGCGCCCTCAGCGCCCGGGGTGAAGGGCAGCGGGAGGCTGTACCGGCCTTCGCGGTGGTAGACGTCGAGGAAGTTGACCCCGGATGCGGCGATCTCCACGACCGCCTCGCCCGGACCCGGCCGCGGCTGGTCCACCTCGGCCTCCTGCAGCACCTCGGGACCGCCCACTTCGTACACCTGAATCGCTCGCATGACCCTCCAATAACGGTTCATCCCCCACCAACCCCGTTGATGGCGATCCGATTCCCGGCAACATCCCCGACGGCGGCGGACACAAGGTCCTGGGCCGGCAAGCGGGCTGCAAGACCCGCAGGAACGCCGGCTACAGCTACCTGCACACCGCCGTCGACGACCACTCCCGCCTCGCCTACAGCGAGATCCACGCGGACGAGAAGAAGGAGACCGCCACCGCCTTCTGGCAACGGGCCCACGCCTTCTTCACCGGCGCTGGGATCACCGTCGAACGGGTTCTGACCGACAACGGCTCCTGCTACCGCTCACGCGACTGGCGCGACAGCCTGGCGGCGGCCGGGATCACCCACAAACGAACCCGGCCCTACCGGCCCCAGGCCAACGGCAAGGTCGAACGCTTCAACCGCACCCTGCTCGACGAATGGGCCTACGCCCGCCCCTACCGGTCAGACATCGAACGCCGCGAAGCGTTCCCCGGCTGGCTCCACTCCTGCAATCACCACCGCGGACACACCGCACTCGCAGGCAAACCACCCGCAAGCCGCGTCCCCAACCTCACAGGGCAATACACCTAGCGCGCCCGCTCCGTCGCCGCCCGCGCCAGCGCCCGGACGATCGGGTGCGGGCGCGAGCCGTCGCCCGCCAGTTCCGGCTGGAACAGCGTCGCCAGGAAGAACGGGTGCCCGGGCAACTCCGCGATCCGGACCTGGCCCTCGTCGTCCTCGCCCGTGAAGCGCAGGCCATGGGCCCGCAAGGTGTCCAGACGGCGGCCGTCCGGGCCGTAGTTGCAGTGGTACCGCTCCGTCGTCCGCTCGGCGCCGAGCACCGACTCCGCGAGCGAGCCCGGCGTCACCCGCACCGCCCCCTCATGGCCGACCAGGGAGCAGGCGAGCGGCGCGATCAGCAGGTCGTCGCCGGCCGCCGCCGGGTCGTTCTCGGCGTGCGCCGCGCCGCTCAGGCCGCAGACGTCACGGGCGAACTCGAGCAGCGCGTGCTGGAAGCCGCCGCACGTGCCGAGGAACGGAATCCCGTCCTCCCGCGCCGTGCGGATCGCCGCCAGCGCGCCCGCCTCGCTCGCATACGGGCTCCCCGGCAGCACCCACACCGCGTCGAAGCCCTTCACCGCGCCGGGCGCCTCCGCATCCCCGGTCGGGATCCAGTACGCGTCGAGCACGAGGCCGTCGCGCTCGGCCAGCGCCTCCAGCAACACAGGGATGCGGACATGGGACTTCACATGCGGGGAACGGTCGCCGACCAGGGCGATACGGGATGTCTGCGTCATGCCGACCATGCTGCTCGCCCGCCCATGTTCACGTCCAACGATGATTCCTGCACTCTCCATCGTGAACACTTATGACCATGGATCCGCACCTCCTGCGTACATACGTCACCGTCGTCCGGCTCGCCTCCTTCTCCGAGGCCGCCCGCGACCTCGGCTACACCCAGTCCGCCGTCTCCCAGCACATCGCCGCCCTGGAGAACGACCTCGGCATGCCGCTGCTCGGCCGCCGCCCCGTCGTCCCCACCCCCGCGGGCGAGCGCCTGCTCGAACACGCCGGATCCCTCCTCCTCCGGCTCGACGCCGCCCGCGCCGACCTCGCCCGCTTCGCCGCCGCGCCCCGCGAGACGCTGACCCTCGCCGTCGCCCTGCTCGCCCTGCACCCCCGGACGCTCGACGCGCTCCCCGCCTGCGGCGTCACCCTGCGCACCCTGCCCCGCGACGAGGTGCCGGCCGCCGTCGCGACCGGAGCCGCCGATCTCGGTCTGGTCGACGGACTCGCCTCGCCCAGCGACCCGTTGCGGCTCCCCGACGTCGCCCCGCTCACCGCCGTGCGTGTCTCCGAGGAACCGCTCGCCGTGGTCCTGCCCTCCGGCCATCCGCTCGCCGGCCGCCCCGGACTGCGCCTCGCGGACCTCGTCGACGCGCGCTGGCTGGACGCCCCCGACGCCGGTATCCCGCTCGACGGACTGCGCGCCGCGCACGGCGGGCCCGCCGGCCACGGCTTCCGCACCGCCCTGCGCTACGAAGGCGCCGACACCCGCACCCTCGTCGCGCTGGCCGCCGCCGGCCACGGCCTGACGCTGCTGCCCGTCTCCCTCGCCGGAGCGATCGCCGGCGCCGTCGCCGTACCACTGAGCGCGCCCCGCCTCGTGCACCGCACCGAACTCCTCCACACCGGCGTCGAACCCGGCCCCCCGGCCGCCGAATTGGCAGCCTTCCTGGTCGGGGAGTCGACTTGGCGACTCCCCACCTGATCTACTCGACACACCCCCTAGGCTGTTCCCCAGGCGACGGAAGGCGGGCGGACGTGGGGTTGTTCCGGCGAGGACCCAAGCGCGACGGTGACGACGCACCCAGAGACCCCGAGTTCTCGTACTTCTCCCAGCGCGAGGCCGCCCTCTTCCGCAGTCGGGTCCGCGAGGCCTTCGCCGAACTCGGCCTCGAAGTCACCCTCTACGCCGACCTGGTGAGCGACGCCGACGGCCGCAGGTTCGGCCTCGGCAACCTCGCCGCCGTCTGCCACAACGACCGGCGTGGACCGCGCGCCTGGCCCGCGCTCATCCGCCGCCATGTCGGCCTCGTGCTGCGCACCATGGACGGCCCCTCCGCGCTCGACACCCTCCCGCCCGAGCAGATCCGCGCCCAGCTCTACCCCCGCGTGGTCAGCGGCGACGGCATCGACCCGGGGACCTTCGGCTACGCACGGAGCGTCGCGCCCGGACTGTACGAGATCCTTGCCCTCGACCTGCCGGAGAGCGTCATGATGCTCACCGACGAGGCCATCGAACCGCTCGGCGACGTCGACCGGTTGCGCGACCGGGCGCTCGCCAACCTGCGGGGGCTGCCCGTCGAGGGCCACGAGACGGTACGCGACGCCGACGGCATGTGCTTCGAGGTGATCCTCGGCGACTCCTTCTACACCGCGAGCCGCGTCCTGGATCTGGACACGGTCGTACGGCGCGTCACCGGGCAGTCGCTCGGCGAGCACGGGGCCCTGGTGGCGATGCCGTTCCGTCACCAACTCGCCTTCCACCCGATCCGCGACACCACGATCGTGCCCGCGCTCGGTGCGATGGCCTCGTTCGCCGCCTCCGGCTACGAGGACACCCCCGGTGCCATCAGCCCGTACGTCTTCTGGTGGCGCGGCGGCACGCTCACCCAGCTCAGCGACCATGACGAGGACGGCGGGGAGCTGCGGATCGTCGTCGGCGAGGAATTCCACGAGCTGCTCGAACGCCTCATCGCCCAGGGGCCGGGACCGGACCGGCGCTGAGCGGTCGCGTCCCGGGGGCCCGACGGGCAGGATGACTCCATGTCGAGTACGCCCGAGTCCCGTACGCCCGCCCCTTTCACCGCCGAGGACTACCGCGCCCGGATGGCGCGCGCCGCCGCGTCGGCGGCCGACGCCGGACTCGCCGGCGTCCTGGTCGCGCCCGGCCCGGACCTGGTCTACCTGACCGGCTATCGGCCGACCGCGATCACCGAACGGCTCACCGTTCTCGTCATCGTGCCCGGCCGGGACCCGGTCCTCGTCGTACCGACCCTGGAGGCCCCGGACGCGGAGAAGGCCCCGGGCGCCGGCGCGCTCACGCTGCGGGACTGGACCGACGGCAAGGACCCGTACACGGTCACCGCACCCCTCCTCGACGTCGAAGGATTCCCCCACAGCCATGAGGGCGTGGGAGGTGCCTCCATCGGCATCAGCGACAACGCCTGGGCGATGCACCTCCTCGGGCTGCAGAAGGAGCTGCCCGGCACCTCGTACGTCTCCTTGACGGAGGCCCTGCCGATGCTGCGGGCGGTCAAGGACGCGCGTGAACTGGAGCGGATCGCGGCCGCGGGCGCCGCCGCCGACCAGGCGTACAGCGAGATCCTGAAGGTCCGGTTCGCGGGCCGGCGGGAGACCGAGGTCGCGGCCGACCTCGCCGCGCTGCTCATGCGGTTCGGCCACTCCCAGGTCGACTTCACCGTCGTCGGCTCCGGCCCCAACGGCGCGAACCCGCACCACGAGGCGGGGGACCGGCTCATCCAGCGCGGCGACATGGTCGTCCTCGACTTCGGCGGCCTCAAGCACGGTTACGGCTCCGACACCACCCGTACCGTCCATGTCGGCGAGCCGACGGCCGAGGAGCAGCGCGTCCACGACCTGGTGCGGGAGGCCCAGCAGGCCGGCTTCGAGGCCGTCCGCCCCGGCGTGGCCTGCCAGGACGTCGACCGGGCGGCCCGCAAGGTGATCACGGACGCGGGCTACGGCGAGTATTTCATCCACCGCACCGGCCACGGCATCGGTGTCACCACCCACGAACCCCCGTACATGATCGAGGGCGAGGAGCGGCCGATCGTGCCGGGCATGTGCTTCTCGATCGAGCCCGGCGTCTATCTCCCGGGCCGCTTCGGCGTCCGCATCGAGGACATCGTCACGGCGACGGAGGACGGCCGGGGCGGTGCCGGCGGCGGCCGCCGCTTCAACAACACGCCGCACGAGATGGCGATCGTGGAGTGATCAGGTCGTGCGCGTGCCGCTCTCGTCGCAGGGGAGCGCGGCCCCCGGGTGGTCCTCGGCGAAGTCCTCGGAGATGTCCTGCGCCGTCCCCCGCATCGCGTCGCCCGTGATCCGGATCTGACCGTCGAAGGGCCGGTCGATGTCCTCGTGGCTCAGGCCTCCGCCACGCCCGGCTCACCACCCGCCCCGGCTCAGGACCCGCCCGGGCTCACCATCGCCCCGGCTCACCCGTCCGTCAGGACCACCGCGCACTCCGCCGGCAGCCGCAGCAGGCCGTCCGAGCCCGGGGCGTCGACCGGCTCCCAGGCGGCGAGGACGCGGTCGCGGCCGTTCGTGCCGAGCGGGATCTCCACCGGTTCCTTGCCCAGGTTGACCGCGACCCGCAGCACCCCGCGACGGAACGCCAGCCAGCGGGCCTCCTCGTCGTACGCGACCCGGACCGCGGCCAGGTCCGGGTCGGTGAGGTCCGGCAGGGTGCGGCGCAGCGCGATCAGCTCGCGGTGCCAGGCGAGGAGCCGGTTGTGCGGGGCGCGTTCGCGCTCCGCGCGGTCCAGGACGGAGCGGTCCCGGGTCGTGGGCTCCTGGGGGTCGGGGATGTCCTCCTCCGCCCAGCCGTGCTCCGCGAACTCCCGCCGCCTGCCGCGCCGTACCGCCTCCGCAAGCTCCGGGTCCGTGTGGTCGGTGAAGTACTGCCAGGGCGTCTTCGCGCCCCACTCCTCGCCCATGAAAAGCATCGGGACCGAGGGCCCGGTCAGGACGAGCGTCGCCGCGCAGGCGAGCAGGCCGGGGGAGAGGGTCGCGGAGAGCCGGTCGCCCAGCGCCCGGTTCCCGATCTGGTCGTGCGTCTGGGCGTACCCCAGGAAGCGGTGAGCGGGGGTACGGACCCGGTCCACCGGCCGTCCGTGGCGGCGGCCCCGGAAGCTCGAGTACGTACCGTCGTGGAAGAAGACGTGGGTCAGCGTCTTGGCGAGCGCGGCCAGCGGGGCCCGCGCGAAGTCGGCGTAGTAGCCCTGGGACTCGCCGGTCAGCGTGGTGTGCAGGGCGTGGTGGAAGTCGTCGTTCCATTGGGCGTGGATGCCGAGACCGCCCGAGACGCGCGGGGTCGTCGTCCGGGGATCGGCGAGGTCGGACTCGGCGATCAGGAAGTGCTGGCGGCCCTGCTCCCGCGCCAGCTCGTCCACCGCCTCCGACAGCTCCTCCAGGAACGTCAGCGCCCGGTCGTCCACCAGGGCATGCACGGCGTCCAGCCGGAGTCCGTCGATCCGGTAGTCCTGGAGCCAGGCGAGCGCGCTGTCCCGCAGATACGCGCGGACCTCGTCCGAGCCCGCCGCGTCCAGGTTCACCGCCGCGCCCCACGGCGTGTGATGCGTGTCGGTGAAGTACGGGCCGAAGGACGGCAGATGGTTCCCCGACGGGCCGAGATGGTTGTGCACGACGTCCAGGACCACCCCCATCCCCAGGCCGTGCGCCGTGTCGACGAAGCGCTTCAGCGCCGTCGGCCCGCCGTACGGCTCGTGGACCGCCCACGGCGCGACGCCGTCGTACCCCCAGCCGCGAACCCCGGGGAAAGGACAGAGCGGCATCAGCTCCACATGGGTGATGCCGAGCCCCGCCAGCTCCCCGAGCCGTTCGGCGGCCGCGTCCAGGGTCCCGTCGGGGGTGAAGGTACCGATGTGCAGCTCGTACAGGACCGCGGCGCGCAGCCGCAGCCGCGGCGACTCGTTGAACCAGACGTACGCGGAGTGGTCGACGACCGCGCTGAGCCCGTCCGGTCCGTCCGGCTGGCGGCGGGACCGGGGGTCGGGCAGTACCGGGCCGCCGTCCAGGGAGAAGCCGTAACGGTCGCCGTCCTCGGCCGTCGCGACCCCGGTCCACCAGCCGGCCCGCTCGGCGTCCCGCTCCAGGGGCTGCCCGGTGCCGTTCAGCTCCAGCGTCACCCGGTCACGGGCCTGCGGGGCCCACACCTCGAACAGCACCGGTCGGATCCCCTCGTCGACGGACGGCACGCCACGGCAACAGCGACAGCGACTACGGCGTCCATCCTGGCAGTCAGGACCGGGCCGCGCCCGGCGTGTCCCACACGAAGTCGATCTGCCGCTCGACGTTCACATAGCCCGCGCGGGCGAAGGCCTTCGCCATCGGTACGTTGCCCAGGTCGGTCGCGGCACGGATGCGGGGCACGTCCTGACCGGCCAGGATGCGGGTGCCCTCGGCGAGGACATCGTCGATGTAGCCCTTGCCGCGGTGTGTGGGGAGCACACCGATGTAGGCGATGGTGTGGTTGTAGTTGTTCCGGGCGGGCACGACGAAACCGACCGGCTCGCCGGTCTCCGGCAGCTGCGCGACCTGCCACCACTCCCGGGGCGAGGCGTAGTGCGCGAACTCGTCGTCGTAGTGCTGCTCCGCCGCCTCGCGGGTCGACATGCCGGACCCGAGGTCGGCTTGGCCGTGCGCGTCGAGCGTGCCCTCCATGACCGGGGTCATCAGCGCGACGAGGTCCTCGCGATCGCGCACCGGGCGGAACTCCAGACGGCCCTTCGGCTCCGGCAGAGGGGTGCCGGGGCGCCATTCCAGGCGGAGCCGCTCGACCAGTGGGCGGGCCCCGGAGGCCTCCAGGACGCCGAAGAGCGTCTCCAGCCCGGCGCGGGTCTCCGGTACTTCGCGCCAGTCCGGCGGCATGAACCGGTTGAACTCGGGGCGGGCCGTGCCCGCCGGTACGACCGCGGCGGTCGCCGTCTCCAGGAGTCGCAGGCCGATCTCGGCGCGCTCCTGCTCGGGCAGCTCGGGGTCGAGGTCGAAGAAGTCGAGGAGGAGCGGCTCGCCGCCCTCCTTCTTCGTCCACCAGGAGAGCCTGGCCAGCACGCGGTCGCCGCGCAGGGCGACCCACATCCACGCGGGCGTGCGGCGGCCGGTGGCGAGGTCGTCCTCGAGTTCGTGGTCGAGGACGTAGCTGAGCCGGCGGAACAGGGCCAGCTCCTCGGGCCCGGAGAGCGGGCGCAGTATCAGGCCGTCGGCCGTGCTGTTCGAGGACGCGTTCACGTCGTATCCCCCAGGGAGTCGAGTGCGCAGACCGTATCAGCGATCTTGGTGACGACGGTCGGGCTTCTTCCGGTGTCAGTTGTCGGTCGGGAGCGTGGCCTTGCCCGCCCGAGGCGAGCTGAGCCTGCACGGTGAGCGCGTCCCGCACCCTCGTGCCGAGGCCTCGACCTCTTCGCCCCCGAACCGGGCTCGGCAACGGGCGCTCCGAGATCTCGCGAGCCGGTAGGCGGAATCGCGGGGTCCGCGAGGCCGCTCACGCCCGGACAGTCCTGTGACGAGCCCCGTTCTGGACACGTCAGGCCCCTCGGACCGACAATCACGGTGTGACGACGCCTTTCGAGTTCTCCACGCACTCCGCGCGGCTCACCGACGCCGAGCGGGACCGTGCGCTGGTGCTGCTCCGTGAGGGTGCCGCGCAGGGCAGGCTCTCGCACGACACCTTCCTGTTCCGGATGGAGCGCGCCCTCGTCGCGCGCCGGCCGGACGAACTGGCCCTGCTCACCGCCGATCTGCAGACCGAGTCCGGCTGGACACGGCGGGTGGTGGGCGCGGTCGAGAAGATGTCCGCGTTCACGGCCAAGCTCGGCCGCGCCTGGCACGCCGAGCGGCTGCCGAAGCTGTTGCTGCCCGAACCGGGGCCGTACCCACTGAGGATCGGCCGCGACCCGGCGAACGGACTGCGGCTGAGCCACGAGACGGTCTCCAGGCTGCACGCCGAACTCTCCCTGCAGGGCGGGATGTGGGTCCTGCGCGACCTCGGATCGACCAACGGTACGAGCGTCAACGGCCGCCGGGTCACGGGCGCCGTGGCCGTGCGGGCGGGCGACATGGTGGCGTTCGGGCAGATGTCGTTCCGGCTGTCGGTCCGCTGAACGGCGGGACCTGGTACCGCTGAGAGGGCGGCGGTCCAGTATCGCTGGGAGGGCGGCGGCCCGGTGCCGCTGAGCGGTCGGTGGTCGGCAGTCGGCGGTCCGGTACCGGTGAAGTCCGATGCTCAGCATCGCTCAACGGCCGTGAGCTGTAGGGGATTTCCCGTACGGGTGGGGGTAACCCCCCCATCGGGACACCGGAGTCCACCAGTGACCCGGTGACGCCTCCGACGGGAGGCTGAGGGCATGGGAACAACAGGTCAGCAGCCCCAGGGAAGAGCCCCGGTCACCGTCCGAACGGCCCAGTGGTGTGCCACGCACCCGTGGAAGGCCATCTCCGGCTGGGTGCTCCTCCTCGCGCTGTGCATCGGTGCGGGGGCGGCGGTCGGCACGAACAAGGGCTCGTTCGCCGACTTCTGGATCGGCGAGGCCGGACGGGCCGAGGCCATGGCCTCCGGCAGCGGGCTGACCCCGCCGCCCGTCGAGCAGGTCCTGATCGAGCGCACGGCCCGGACCGCCGGGGAGGAACCCGAGGCAGCCGCGGGCGAGATCCGCCGCCGGATGGACGGCCTGCCCGCCGTCGAGTCGGTTGGCGAACCGGTCGCCACCCGCGACGGCGCCGCCCTGCGGATCGCCGTCACCCTGCGCGGGGACCGGGAGACCGCGAAGAAGGACGTCGACGCGCTCCTCGCACAGACCGCCGCCGTCCAGCAGGCGCACCCGGACCTGCGGATCGAGCAGACGGGCAGCGCCTCCATCTCCGTGGCCGTCAACGACAAGCAGGGCCAGGACCTCCAGCGGACCGAGATGATCAGTCTCCCGGTCACCTTTCTGATCCTCTTCGTGGTCTTCGGCGCGGTCCTCGCCGCCGGCATCCCCGTCCTGCTCGCCGTCTTCGCCTTCGCGGGCTCGGTCGGCCTGTACGGGCTCGCCTCCTGGGTCTTCCCGGACGCGGGCGGCGCGGCGCTCAGCGTGATCTTCATGATGGGCATGGCCGTCGGCGTCGACTACTCGCTCTTCTACCTCAAGCGGGCCCGGGAGGAGCGCGAGCGCTCCGGCGGCACGATCTCCCACGCCCGGGCCGTCGAACTGGCCGCCGCGACCTCGGGACGGGCCGTCGTCGACTCCGGTCTCGCCGTCGCGCTCTCCCTCGCCGCTCTGTACCTCGTCGGCGACGTGATCTTCTCCTCGATCGCCACCGGGGCGATCCTCGTCACGCTGGTGGCCGTTGGCGGCTCGCTCACCGTGCTGCCCGCTCTGCTGGCCGAGCTCGGCCACCGGATGGACGGCCGCCGGCTCTCCCGGCGACGCCGCGCGGGCGGCGAGGGTGGCGAGGGGCGCCTGTGGGCCAGGCTGCTGCGGCCCGTCGTACGCCGCCCGCTGGTCGCTCTGATCGCCGGTCTCGTCGCCACCGTCGCGCTCGCCGCGCCCGCACTGGGCATGAAGCTCGGCACCGAGGGCAAGGAGACCTTCCCGGACAGCATCCCGGCCGTCGCCGCGTACGACCGGCTCGTGACGGCCTTCCCCTCCGAGGGGCCCGCGCATCTCGTCCTCGTACGGGGCGAGGACCCGGCCGCGCCGCTTCGGAAGATGGCCGCGGCCACACGCGGCGACGCGCTCTTCGCGCAGGACCGGGCGCCGGTGGTACGGACGGCCGAGGACGGGCGCACGGCGCTGCTGGCCCTGCCCGTCCCGTACGCCGCGAACTCGCCCGAGGCGGGGCACTCCCTGGAGAAGGTGCGCGGGCAACTGCTGCCGGCGGCCGTCGAGGGAGAGCCGGGGCTGCAGTGGGCCGTGTCCGGCGAGATCGCGGCCGGCGCGGACTACGCGGCGCATCAGCGGGAGCGGCTGCCCTGGGTGATTCTCTTCGTCGCCCTCGCCACCCTGGCGATCATGTACGCCGCGTTCCGCTCGGTCGTGATGGCGGTGCTCGGCACGCTGCTCAACCTGGCGTCGGTGCTGGTGGCTTGGGGCGTACTCACGCTGGTCTTCCAGGGGACCTGGGCGGAGGGGTTGCTCGGCTTCGAGTCGCTGGGGTTCGTCGGCTCCCGTACGCCCCTGCTGGTGCTCGCGATCCTCGTGGGGCTCTCCACGGACTATCAGATCTTCGTGGTCAGCCGGATCCGGGAGGCCGTGGGACGCGGGGTGCCGACGCGGCGTGCGGTGGTGGACGGCATCGCCGGTTCGGCGAGTGTGGTGACGAGCGCCGCGGTGATCATGGTGTCGGTCTTCGTCAGCTTCCTGTTCATCGACCGCATCGAGATGAAGCAGATCGCGGTGGGTCTGACGGTCGCCGTCCTCTTCGACGCGATCGTGCTGCGCGCGATCATCCTCCCGTCGGCGATGGCCCTCCTGGGCGAGCGTGTCTGGTGGCCGCGACGCCCGGCGACGGCCGCCCGCCCGGCGCGCGTGCAGGCGCCGGTTGCACCGGCGGCGCCGGTGCAGGCCTGAGGAGCGGGCCGGCCGGCCGGGTGTCCGGTGTCGGGCGTCCGGCTGTTCGGGCCGGGTGTCTGACACCGGCCGGAACGCCCGGACGTCTGGACTTGTCCTGACCGGCCGGATGTCGGAACGCGCTCTGAACGCGCTGACGTCTGGACTTGTCCTGATCGGCCGGATGGTGGAACCCGTTCGGGACGCCCGGTGGCGGGGCCCGATCGGGACGCCCGGATGTCGGAGCCCGTTCCGAACGCCCTGACGTCTGTTCCGTCCCGACCGGCCGGAATCCTGAACGCCTCCCGACCAGTCGGATGTCACGCCGAGTGCCCAGCCGGCCCGGGCCGGCTGGGCGGCTGGCCTGCGCGGCCGGCACGGCCACCGCCGCGGAGTCGGCGAGCCGCTCCGGGGGCGCTCTCGCGCACGCCGAGGCGCGTCAGCGTCACCCGTTCGGCGGTTTGCAGGCTGCGCCGGCTCCCACCCGATGGTGGGGTGGGGAGACGCACTCACGGTGTTCCGACAGGTGTTCCGACAGGGGGCACGATGAACGACGAGTCGAACTCGGGCATACGGCCGGACGGCTGGGCGGCCGTGCCGCGCATGGAGCCCGCGCAGGTCCCGCGCGTATGGGCGAACGGCCCCGGGGCCGCGCGCGTCCGGGCGGACGCGCCCTTCGTCGCCGAGCGGTCGCCGAGCCGGACCGTCGCGCCCAGCCCCCTCGATCCCGGTGCCGGCCGGGACCCGCACCGCGTCCACCGGGTGCTGCGGGAGGAGTTCCCGCTCACCTACGACCCGCTGCTGCGGGCCTGGGTGCTCAGCCGGTACGCCGATGTCGCCGGTGCCCTCACCGACGCCCGCTTCACGCACGGCCACCGGCCCGGAGACCCGCCGTGTGCGCAGAGCCACGTCGACGTCGACGAGGGCGAGCTCCGGAGCGTCACCGCCCGCACCGCCTTCGTCCTCGCCCGCCGTATCGCCGAACGCCGCCAGGCCGACCTGGTCGCGGACTTCTGCCACTGGCTGCCCTCCGGCACCGTCGCCGCCGCCGTCGGAGTGCCGTACCGGGACATGATGCGACTGGTCCGAGGCCGCGCCGCCTCCGCGCTCGCCGGTCAGTGCACGGGCCAGATCGCGGTACGGGAGAAGGCACTCGCCAACTTTCTCGCCAACGTGCTCGTCGACCGGGAGCACGCGATGGCACTCCTGGACGCCCCGGCCGGGCAGATCGCCCGTGCCTGGACGGAGTCGCTGCGCCGCGACCCGCCCGTGCAGATCGCCGTCCGGCGCACCGGCGCCGAGGTACGGGTGAGCGGCGGCACGATCCCGGCGGGGGAGCCCGTCGCCCTGCTGATCGGGTCCGCGAGCCGCGACCCGGAGCGCTTCCGCGACCCCGACCGCTACGACCCGCTGCGCGACGACCCCGACCAACTCACCTACGGAAGAGGCGCCTGCCCCGCGGTCCTCCTCGCGGGCCTGGAAGCCGAGTACGCGCTGCGGGCCCTGTTCCACGCGATGCCCCGCCTCCGCCTGGCGGAGGGCTTCCGCCCCGAACGCACGGGCGTGATCACCCGAGCCCCACGGAACCTCCTGGTACGGCCGGGGGGCTAGGGGCACGATCGGTCCGTTCCGCGGGCCGGATCCCCCTTCACCTGGCCCGTGGGTTGCGGCCACCCCTTCGGCGGGGCGGCGCCCACCCCTCAACCCCGGCTCCGTCGAGCTGTGGGCAGGCGTTCCGCAGGGCGGTGCCCACCCTCAACGCCCGCCCCACCGTGTTCTGGGCAGGCATTCCACAGGGCGGTGCCCACCCTCAACGCCCGCCCCACCGGGTTCTGGGCACGCGTTCCACAGGGCGGGGCCCACCCTCAACCGCCGCCCCACCGGTTGTGGGCACCCGTTCCGCAGGTGGGCACAACCCGACCACGGCGCCGCACCTGTGCGCACCGTACGGACCGGGAGCCTGGGCCCGGCAAGGTCGCCGTTCCGTTGTGCCCACCCGTTCCGGCCCAGCGGAACGCATGCCCACAACGGGGTGGGGGGGGTGAGGTCGTGAGGGTGAGTGTCGGCCCGGCGGGACGAATGCGCACAACCCGGGGCGCCGCCCCGGCGGAACGGTCCCCGCGACGGGGGGAGGGGGCACCGCCCCGGCGGCATGGGCGCCCGCCACCGGCGGGGGCGCCGACCCCGCAGAACCGTTGGCGCCCTGCTCCCCGCCGAACCGGGGGTTCACGGCCGCCTGCGGCTCAGCAGTGCCACCGGGCGTTCGACGAACAGTTCGGTGAGCCTCACCGGGCCGCCCGGGAACTCCCGTACGCCGTCCAGAAGGTCGAGCCACGGGCCCGGTGGCAAGGTCAGCTCCGTGTCCTGCCAGCCGCCCGCCTCCGCGAGGCGTAGGGGGAGTCGGGTGACGGCCGTGACCACCTCCGGCGTGGCGCCCTCGCCTCGGGCGAAGGCCAGGCAGTGCGGCGCCGCGGCGCCGGACGCGGGGAGCGGCATGTAGTCTCCCGCCGCACCGAAGAGTTCCGGATGCCGCCGCCGTAGCCGCAGCGCCGCCCTGACCAGCACCGTCTTGTCGTCGTCCGGCCCGATCGCGAACGGCTGTCGGTTGTCCGGGTCGACCAGCGCCCGGTACTCCCGTTCCGTCCCCTGGTAGAGCTCCGGCACACCCGGCATCGTCAGCTGCACGAGCGTCGCGCCCAGCATCTGCGTCCGGATGTGGGGCTCCAGGGCGAACGCCGCCTCCGACGCCGCCCGCAGCGGAATCCGGCCGGGCCCCGCCGCCACGAAGTCGGTCACGGCCCGCTCGTACACCGGATCGGGCTCCGTCCAGCTGGTGTGCAGACCTGCCTCCCGTACGGACTTCAGCACCGCGGGACCGAGCCGGTCCGTATCGGGGGTGCCGAAGCCGAACGCGGTCTGCCACGCCGTCCACGCCAGATGCGGATCGGGCGCCGGAACCCCGGCCACCTCCTCCAGCAACGCGGCCCATACCGACGGGCATTGGGAGAGAACCGCGATCCCCGCCCGGACGTCCGCGCTGCGCTTGGTGTCGTGCGTGGTCAGCACCGTTCCGGTGGCGGGCCAGTCCCGGGCCAGCCGCAGGCAGTACGCGTGGAATTCCTCCGGCGCGACGGCGGGACGGCCGGGGTCGCCGCCCACCTCGTTCGCCGACAGCAGCGGGGTGTAGCGGTAGAAGGCCGTGTCCTCCACGGACTTGGCCCGCAGCGCGGAGGACGTCTGCGCGAACCTCGCACGGAACGCCACGTGTTCGGGACCGTCGCCCAGCCGCCCGAGCGCCAGATCCCGTACGGTGTCGACGGCCGCGGCCTCCTCCGGCACGGCGAAGGCCGCCTTCGCCCCGCGCGCCGCGTCCGGGGTGAGAACCGCCTCCCCGCCGGCCCGGTACGTGCGGTACACCGGGACACGGACCAGGAGTTCACGGATCGCGGTCCGCAGCGCCCACGGCGCGTGATCCCGTAGCTCCGGATCGGCGGCGCAGATCCGGCCCGCGATCCGGGTCAGGGCAGTCGTCTCCGCGGACAGCTCGTGCGTCACGACCTTGTAGGCGGCGCGGCGCGCCGTCGCCTCCCAGATTCCACCCCGGTCTCCGGCCCGTCCGGCGAACTGCCGGTACACGTCGAGGAGTTCGTCGGCGCCCGCCGCGTCCACGAAGACCCCGTCCACGTACCGCAGGGCGTCGTAGCCGGTGGTCCCCGCCACGGGCCAGGCCGGTGGCAGCGGCTCCGTACCGGTGAGGATCTTCTCCACCACCGTCCAGCACCGGCCGCCCGTCGCCTCGTGCAGCCGCTCCAGATAGCCCTCCGGGTCGGCGAGCCCGTCCGGATGGTCGATCCGCAGCCCCTCGATGACCCCGTCCCGTACCAGCTCCACGATCTTTCCGTGGGTGTCGCCGAACACCTCGGGATCCTCGACCCGTACCCCGATCAGCTCCGAAATGGTGAAGAAGCGGCGGTAGTTGAGCTCGGTTCGGGCCAGACGCCACCAGGCCAGGCGGTACCACTGGGCGTCGAGCAGCTCGGGCAGCGGAAGCCCCTCGGTCCCCGCACGGAGCGGGAACACCTGCCCGTCCAGATGCAGCGCGCCGTCGGAGATCCGCATCCGCTCCCGAATGTCCGGCAGCCGTTCCGGCAGAACGGGCAGCAGGACCCGCCCGTCACCCGCCTCCCAGTCGATGTCGAACCAGCGGGCGTACGCCGAGTCCGGGCCCTCGCGGAGCACCGCGTGCAGCGCGTGGTTGTGCGCGGGCGATGCCGCCATGTGATTGGGCACCAGATCCACGACCAGGCCGAGGCCGTGGGCCCTGGCGGTCGCCGCGAGCGCCCGCAGCCCCTCCTCACCGCCCAGCTCCCGCCGGATCGTGCGGTGGTCGGTCACGTCGTAGCCGTGCGTGGAGCCGGGCACGGCCTCCAGGACGGGGGAGAGGTGGAGGTGGGACACCCCGAGGCCGGCGAGGTACGGGACAGCCCGCTCGGCTGCCGAGAAGGGGAACTCCGGCTGGAGTTGGAGCCGATAGGTTGCGGTGGGGACCGTCGGGACGGTGGGCAAGGGCGTCATGCGAACGTACGTACCCGGCGTGGAGGCTTCTGTGTCATCGCCTCATGCGTCCGTTCGTGTGCATCGCGTTACGTTCGGCCGATGCTTCGCATGTATCGCGACACCCTCTCCCTGCTCGGACCTGTGCTTCCGGTCCTCTCCTTCATGGGGCGGTTGCCCACCGCCATGTGCCAGCTCGGCAGCCTGCTCCTGGTCGCCGAGACGAGCGGATCACTGACGACGGCGGGGCTCGCCGGAGGGGCGCTCGCGGCGGGGCAGACCGTCTCCGGACCGGTCATCGGCCGCCTCGCCGACCGGCGTGGGCAGCGCGGGGTGGTCATCGCCGCGTCCCTCGCCAACGCGGTGGCCGTCGCCGCGCTCGTCCTCGCGGCGCTCGCGCACGCGGCGACCGGCTGGCTGATGCTCCTCGGCGCGCTGGCCGGGGCGACCGTCCCGCAGATCGGGCCGCTCGCCCGGGTCCGCTCGGTCGCCCTGGCCCGGGGTTCCGGAGCGGACGACCGGACGGTGGGGACGGTGCTGTCCTTCGAAGGGACGCTCGACGAGGTGTCGTTCGTCCTCGGACCGGCCTTCGTCGGCCTCGCGGCGGCGCTCGCCCATCCGGCCGCGGCCCTGCTGCTTGCGGCGGGGCTCCTGGCCACGTGCGGCGCGGCCTTCGCATTGCACCCGTCGGCTTTCGCTGCCGAGGGCGGTACGAAGGCCGCCATCACCCGGACGGCTGCCGCCGAACGGGGCCGGCTGCCGAGGTCCGCGTACGCGCTCCGGATCACGATGGTGCTTCAGGGCGCCATGTTCGGGGCCTCGCAGGCCGGGATCACCGCGCTCACGGAGAAGCTCGGGGCGCCGGCGCAGGCGGGGCTCGTCTATGCGGCGATGGGGGTGATGAGCGCCGCGGTCGGGCTGTCCATGGCGGCGGTGCCCGCGCGGATCGGGCTGGCGACGCGGTGGAGGGCGGCGACGGCGGCGCTCGTCGTCCTCTCCGTCCCGCTCGTCTTCGTCGACTCGATGGTCGCGCTGTACGCGGTCGTGATCGTCCTCGGTGCCGCGTACGCACCTCATCTGATCACGGTCTTCGGGCTCACCGAGCGGACCGTCCCGGCGTCCCGGCTGGCCGAGTCGATGGCGTTTCTGACTAGTGGCGTCGTCGGCGGGCAGGCGCTGGCGCTCGCCCTCTCGGGACGGCTCGCGGACACGTACGGGTCGGCGGCGGCGTTTGCCGTGGCGGTGGTGGCGGCGGTGCTGTGCGCCTTGCTCTCCTGGACGGCTCGGCCCGTCGTCCCGACGCCGCGGTCCCGGGAACTGACCCCAAGCCCTTGACGACGAGCGCGCACCCTCGACCGGCTCGAGTCCCCCGCTCCACCGGGGCGGTGCCCCCTCCCCCCCCGTCGCGGGGACCGTTCCGCCGGTGCGGTGCCCACCCGCACCCCACCCTCCCCAGCCCCGCGGAACGCCTGCCCACAACGGGGTGGCGGGGGTGCCGGTGGGCGCCGCCCCTCCGAGCCGCCGCCCCCACCCCCACCCCCACCCCCGCCCCCCGGCCGGGGACGTCGTCCCGGCTACGCCGGGCGTTTCAGGACCGTCAGGCTCAGCGGTGCCAGCGTCACCCGTTCGCCCGCCGCCACCTTCGGGCCCTCCTGGGGTGGGATGCCCTCCGGGTGGGACGTGTCCACCACCACCCGCCAGGTCTGGCCGTGGTTGACCGGGACCTCGAACTCCAGCTCCTGCGACGACGCGTTGAACATCAGCAGGAACGAGTCGTCCGCGATCCGCTCCCCCTGCGTCCCCGGCTCCGAGATCGCATTGCCGTTGAGGAAGACCGACAGCGCCTGGGCGTGCGCCGCCTGCCAGTCCCGCGAGGTCATCTCCTCGCCCTCCGGGGTGAACCAGGCGATGTCCGTGAGCTCGTCGTGCGTGCCCTCCACCGGCCGCCCGTGGAAGAAGCGGCGGCGGCGGAAGACCGGATGGTCCCGCCGCAGCCGCGCCATCGCGCGGGTGAACTCCAGCAGGGTGCCCTCCTCCGAGGCGCCCGGCTCCGGCCAGCGCACCCACGACACCTCGTTGTCCTGGCAGTACGCGTTGTTGTTGCCGCCCTGCGTCCGCCCGAACTCGTCACCGTGGCTGAGCATCGGCACGCCCTGCGACAGCATCAGCGTGGCGAGGAAGTTCCGCATCTGCCGGTTGCGCAGCTCGTCGATGCCGATGTCGTCCGTCTCGCCCTCGGCGCCGCAGTTCCACGACCGGTTGTAGCCCTCGCCGTCCCGATTGCCCTCCCCGTTCGCCTCGTTGTGCTTCTGGTTGTACGAGACGAGGTCGCGCAACGTGAAGCCGTCGTGGCAGGTGACGAAGTTGACCGAGGCGAGCGGCCGCCGGCCGTCGTCCTGGTAGAGGTCGGACGAGCCGGTCAGCCGGGACGCGAACTCCGCGAGCGTCCGGGGCTCACCGCGCCACAAGTCCCGTACGCAGTCCCGGTACTTGCCGTTCCACTCGGTCCACAGCGGCGGGAAGTTCCCCACCTGGTAGCCGCCCTCGCCCACGTCCCACGGCTCGGCGATCAGCTTCACCTGGCTGACCACGGGGTCCTGCTGCACCAGGTCGAAGAACGAGGACAGCCGGTCCACCTCGTGGAACTGCCGGGCGAGCGTCGCCGCCAGATCGAAGCGGAAGCCGTCGACATGCATCTCGGTCACCCAGTACCGCAGGCTGTCCATGATCAGCTGAAGCACGTGCGGGGACCGCATGAGCAGTGAGTTACCGGTGCCGGTGGTGTCCGTGTAGTACCGGCGGTCGTTCGAGAGGCGGTAGTACGACGGGTTGTCCAGGCCCCGGAAGGACAGCGTGGGGCCCAGATGGTTGCCCTCGGCCGTGTGGTTGTAGACCACGTCGAGGATGACCTCGATCCCCGCCTGGTGCAGGGCCCGTACCGCCGACTTGAACTCCAGCACCTGCTGGCCCCGGTCGCCCCAGGAGGCATAGGCGTTGTGTGGGGCGAAGAAGCCGATGGTGTTGTAGCCCCAGTAGTTCGAGAGGCCGGCGTCCACCAGCCGGTGGTCGTGGACGAACTGGTGCACCGGCATCAACTCCAGTGCCGTGACACCCAGTTCCTTGAGATGGCCGATGACCGCCGGGTGCGCGAGCCCCGCGTACGTCCCGCGCAGCTCCTCCGGCAGCTCCGGGTGGAGCATCGTCAGGCCCTTCACATGGGCCTCGTAGATCACCGTACGGTGGTAGTCGGTGCGCGGACGCCGGTCGTCGCCCCAGTCGAAGTACGGATTGACCACGACCGAGGTCATCGTGTGCGGCGCCGAATCCAGGTCGTTGCGCGAGTCCGGCCGCCCGAAGTGGTAGCCGTACACCGCCTCGCCCCAGTCGACGGAGCCCGAGACCGCACGGGCATAGGGGTCGAGGAGCAGCTTCGCCGAGTTGCAGCGCTGCCCGCGCTCCGGCACGTACGGGCCGTGGACGCGGAACCCGTACCGCTGACCCGGCATCACTCCCGGCAGATAGGCGTGTCGGACGAAGGCGTCCGTCTCACGCAGCTCCACCGCCGTCTCCGAGCCGTCGTCGTGGAGCAGACACAGCTCGATTCTGTGGGCGGCCTCGGAGAAGACCGCGAAATTGGTTCCAGCGCCGTCGTAGGTGGCGCCCAGGGGATACGCCTGTCCCGGCCAGACCTGCATAGATAAGACTCTTCCATTCTGATCCGGGTGTTGGGGTGCACTCCGGCCAGATCCTGCCCGAAAAGGGGGCAACCTCCTAGGACTTCGGCCCGTCCTACCGGGTGACCAGTACACAAGGGGGATACAGAGGGGGAAGTGTGTACGAAATAGTGCGCCGCCATCTGGGGAAAGTGGTGGCGGGCGCGGCCATGGCGGTGACAGGAACCGCCCTCATGGTCGGGATCACCCTGCCGGGGAACGCGGGCGCCGAGGGCACGCGCGGGAACGACCTCGCCGGGGGTCGTACCGCCGCGTCCGCACCGCCGGGGTCGGCGGACGCCGCCGGTACGGCGCCGGAGCCCGCGACCCTGGCCACCGCACCGCCCGAGGGAGCGAAGGGCGTCGGCACCGACCCCCTCACCGACGACGAGCTGAAGCGGGCCGAGGCCCTGGCGCTGACCCCGCCGGCCGCCTCCGCGCAGCGCGACGTCGAAGGGGGCCGAGGTCCTCAGCACCTGGCCACCGAGCTCGCCGATCCGTTGCCGGAGGAGATCGACAAACCCGGTTCGCCGCGCCGCGCCGAGGTCCGCTTCTACGACTACGGGCGCGACGAGCTGATCACCCGGACCGTCAACCTGGAGACCGGGAAGGTCGAGCACGCCGCCGCGCAGCGCGGGGTGCAGCCCTCGGCGCACCCCGAGGAGCTGCGCGAGGCCTTGGAGCTGATCCTCGCGGGCCCGCTCGGCAAGGGGGTCCGGGAGGACTACAAGGACGCCACCGGCAAGGCGCTGACCTCGCCCGACCAGCTCTGGTTCAACGGCGACGTCTACCGCACCTACCGCGAGGCGAAGGTGCCCGCCCAGCTCGCCGCATGCGGCGAGCACCGCTGCGTCCGGCTCGTCACCAAGATCCTCAACGGCTCGTGGATCGACACCCGGAATCTCATCGTCGATCTCAGCGCCAGGACCGTCACGCGCGTCGGCTGACCACCGACCCGCCTACGAGGGAGTTCTCGACCCATGCCCCACCCGTTCCTCTCGCGCGCCCGCAAGCAGGGCGCCGTCCTCGCTTCCGCCGCGCTCCTCGCCACCGCCACGGCGGCCGCGGGCCCGGTGAGCTCCGCCACGGCGGCCCCGGCGCCGCCCCGCCCCGACTGCTCCGCCGCCTACCGGGTCGAACAGACCCTCGACGGCGGCACCACCTGGCGCATGTGCTGGCGCTACGACACCGACTCCGGCCTCATCCTGGACAAGGTCACCTACCAGCCCAAGAGCGCGGCCGCCCCGATCCGCGTCCTGAACAGCGCCAAGCTCGCGCAGATCCACGTCCCCTACGACGACGGCAACGCCGAGTACGACGACCTCACAGGCGCCGGCTTCGGCTGGGGGCTGCAGAACCTGAAGCCGGCCGAGTGTCCCGGCGGCACGATCACCGCCGTGAAGGTGCCCGAGGTCGGCAACGTCAACGGCCTGTGCACCACCACCCGGGCGCGCGGTCACGCCTACCGGATGGCCAACGACGAGGGCACCAAGGTCTGGCAGGCCCAGGGCAAGGACCTGCTCGTCTACACCGTCAACAAGGTGGCCTGGTACGAGTACATCACCGAGTGGCGGTTCTCCTCCGACGGCACGATCGCCGCCAATGTCGGCGCCACCGGCAGTCTGTCGCCGGGGGACTACAACGCGACCGACGGCCGTGGCTGGCCCATCGGCCCCGGTGCCCGCTCCTATGCCACCAGCCATGCCCACAACGTCTTCTGGCGGCTCGACTTCGGCCTCGACGGCAGCGTCAAGGACCGGATCGAGCAGTACGACTCCAAGGTCACGGCTCCGGCGGCCGGTGGCGGCGGCCCGACCGTGAAGACCACGCGCACCCCGGTGACGAAGGAGCTGGCGGGCGACGCGAAGAACATGCGCTGGTGGCGGGTGGTCAGCGCCACCGGCAAGAACAAGGACGGCCATGCCCGCTCGTACGAGATCGTGCCCGGCCCCTCCAACACCCACGCCGGGCGCGGCTTCACCAAGCACGACATCTACTTCACCCAGACCCGGGCCTGTGAGCAGTTCGCCAGCAACAACATCCTCAACTGCGGCTCGAACGCGCCCGACAGCGTGGACAAGTGGGTCAACGGAGAGACGCTGACCGACCCCGCCGTCTGGGTCAACATCGGGTTCCATCACATCGCCCGGGACGAGGACCAGCAGCCGATGCCGGTCCACTGGCAGGGCTTCCAGCTCGCACCCAGGGACGTTACCGCTATGAATCCGCTCACTCCGGCCGATCTCGCCAACCAGAACGGCGCTCCGAATCAGGGGAGTTGAGGAAGCAGCCTGCCGATCCTGCTGCACCGCCTCCCGCTCGCGGAGTACCCTTCCTTGATCGTCGACAGACGGTCGGAACGGGCGTCCAGAAGTAGAAGGCGGTGCGCGGGTGAGCTCGGGAGGTCTGGAGCTGCCCCCAGGTGACGCGGGTCACGAGGGGAGCTCCCCCGACCCCGTGGAAGTCCCGCCAGGAGCGGTCTCGGTCGCCAGACCGATGGAGATCGGGGCGGAGCTCGACTGGGGCGCCGAAGCCTGGAGCGAGGTGCGCACCCGTGCCCAGCGGGCGGGCAGGGCCTACATCTGGCTGAATCTCGTCGAGCAGCGACTGCGGGCCGTGGTGGCCGCCGTGCTGCGGCCGGTGTACGAACCGGTGCACGGCGAGGACTGGGTGGTGGCCGCGGCCGGCCCGGCCGGACAGGAGTGGGTGCAGCGCGCCGTCGCCGTCCGCGAGGTCTCGCGGCGCAAGGGCTATCTCCTCGACCCGGCCGACGACAACGTGCTGAGCTTCCTCACGCTCCCGCAGCTGCGGGAGCTGATGGTGCAGCACTGGCCGTGCTTCGAGCCGTACTTCGACGACCGGCGGGAGGTCGAGCTCGCCCTGGACGAGCTGGAGGTGACGCGCAACGTCGTCTCCCGCAACCGGGCCCTCTCGCTCACCGTGCTCGCCCAGTCCGAGCGGGCCTCCGCCCGGCTCCTGGAGATCCTCGGCAGCGGGGCGGCGGTGCCGTCCGCCGACCGGCTGCCGGTCGACGCCGTCGAGGACCTGGTCGGGGACCGGTACGCGGACGTGGTCTCCGTCCATCCCGACCGGGTGCGGCTGCAGCGGCAGCTGCCGGCAGAGGACCTCTTCGGCGGCGCCCGGCGCCTCGACGCCACTGGCATAGGTCTGAATCTGCTGGTGCAGAACTTCTCCGGGCGGCGGCTCGTGCGGCTTGCCGAGTCGGGCTGCCGGATACGGCTGCTGTTCCTGAACCCGGCGAGCAGCGCCGTGAAACGGCGCGAGCGCGAACTGGGCCTGAAGAAGGGCGAGCTGAGCCGCTCGGTGGAGATGAACATCCTCCATATGCGGCGGGTGCGCTCCAGGCTGCGCGACCCGGGCGCCTTCCAGATCCATGTCTTCGACGAGACGCCTCGCTTCACCGCCTACCTGGTGGACGGGGACGGACCGGACGGCGTCGGTGTCGTCCAGTCGTATCTGCGGAAGGCGCGGGGGATGGAGGCGCCGGTCCTGGTGCTGCGCGGGGGCGGTCGGAACGTGGTGCGCTCGGGACAGCAGCCACGCGATGGCGATTACGGACTTTTCGCAACATACCGGGAGGAGTTCGAGTCGGTCTGGCTCGACTCCCGGCCGGTCTCCTGAGCCCGGGACCCGAGGCCCGAGGGCCGTTGTCAGTGGCTCGTGCGAGGGTGTTCAGCACCACGGGGGAGATCACGTAAGGAGGACCCGATGGCTTGGCACGGGGAAGCGCTGGTCGGATTCGACCTGGAGACGACCGGCACCGAACCGCTGGAGGCGCGGATCGTGACGGCCTCGATCGTCGGCGTCCACGGCGGGCGCGTCGCGCGGCAGCGGGACTGGCTCGCCGACCCGGGGATCCGTATCCCGGCACAGGCGTCCGCGATCCACGGCATCAGCAGCGAGCGGGCGGCCGCCGAGGGACGGCCGGTGCGTGAGGTCGCCGACGAGATCGCCGAGACCCTGACGGGGTACTGGTCCCAGGGCGTCCCGGTAGTGGCGTACAACGCCTCCTTCGACCTGACGCTGCTCTCCGCCGAGCTGCGGCGTCACGGGCTCCCCTCGCTGAGCGAGCGGCTTGGCGGCGCGCAGATAGGCCCGGTAATCGACCCGTACACCATCGACCGTGCCGTCGACCGCTACCGCCGGGGGAAGCGGACCCTGGAGGCGGTCTGCGCCGAGTACGGCGTCGTCCTCGAGGCGGCCCACCAGGCGGCGGCCGACGCGCTGGCCGCCGTGCGGGTGGCGGTCGCGATAGCCGAGCGGCACGGGTCGGTGGCCGAGCTGACCCCGGCGGAGCTGCATGAGCGTCAGATCGGCTGGTACCGCGTCTGGGCGGAGGACTTCCAGGACTTCCTGCGCCGCAAGGGCAGCCCGGAGGCGGTCGTCGACCCGACCTGGCCGCTGCGCGAGCCGGCCACGGTGGCCGGCTGACGACGGTCGGGCTGACGGCCCGCCTCCCGGCGTCCTTCCGGTGCGGTCAGCCGATCGGGTTCTCCGCCAGGAAGTCCAGAAGCAGCGTGTTGATCCGCTCCGGCTGGTCCAGCTGGAGCCAGTGCCCGGCGTCCTCGACGCGCTCGTACCGCCAGGTGCCGTCCACGTGCTTGCCGGTGCCGGTCATGGACTGTTCGGTCATGAAGCGGTCACCGGGGGACCACACACCCATCACGGGGCCGGGCAGCGGCGGCAGCGGCAGTGCCGGGCCGAACTGGACCTCGGCGGGGAGACCCGCCCGGTAGACGTTCAGCGCCGCGGTCAGCGCGCCGGGCGCCCTCAGCGGGTCGATGACGGCCTCCGCGTCGGGGTGCTCGCCCAGCATCTCCCGGAGGTTGGCGAAGTCGTCCCGTGCGAGCCACTCCTCGGCGAGCCCCGGGAACTGGAACAGGAGCATGTACCAGGACCGCTGCTTCTGCTCGAAGCCCGCCTCGCGGATGGACGCCAGGTGACCGACCGACAGGATGCTCAGACTCGCGACCCGCTCGGGCGCGCCCTGGGCGAGACCCTGCACCATGCCCGAGCCCCAGTCGTGCCCGACCAGATGGACCCGGTCGATATCCAGCCGCGCAAGGAGTTCGAGCAGGTCGCCGACGTGCTTGCCCGGGTGGTACGCCTCCACTCCGCCCTCCGGCCGGCCCGAGGCGCCGAAGCCGCGCAGCGTCGGAGCGACGCACCTGTACCCGGCCGCGGTCAGGGCCGGCACCTGATGGCGCCAGAGATGATGGCTGTCGGGAAAACCGTGCACCAGCAGGACGGCCGGACCCTGGCCGCTCACCTCGACGTCGAGCGTCACCTCGGACAGTTCCACACGCATCACAACACCCCGATCGTGAGTGGGAATTCGAGCGGCGTGCCCCGTCATGCCGTCAGAAGGGGTACCACCGCACCTCGGGGTCACCTTCCCGCAGCGAGGCCACCCGGCGCTCGAATTCGGCCAGCGCCTTGGGGTTCGTCGGCGCGTGCTGGGCCACCCAGGCGCAGCTCGCGGTCTCCCGGGCCCCGCGCAGCACCGCGCACCCGTCCCACTCCCGTACGTCCCAGCCGTACGCCTCGGTGAAAGCGTCGTACGCGGCCGGATCGAGGCCGTACCGGTCCCGGGAGAGGGCGAGCACCACCAGGTCGTGCTCGCGCAGATCGGAGGAGAAGGTCTCCAGGTCGACCAGGACCGGCCCGTCGGGGCCGACATGGACGTTACGGGGCAGCGCGTCGCCGTGGATCGGACCGGGGGTGAGATGCGGGGTGAGCGCGGCCGCCGCCGGGGCGAAGGAGTCACGGCGCTCGTGCAGGAAGGCCGCGTCGGCCGGATCGATCGCGTCGCCGGCCAGCCGCAGCCACCGCTCGACGCCGCCGAGCAGTTCGCGGCGCGGCAGCGTGAGGTCTGCCGGCTCCGGCAGGGCGTGGATCCGCCGCAGCAGCGGCGCCAGATCGCGCGGCTCGGCCGGACGCACGGCCTCGGGCAGTCGCTGCCAGAGGGTGACCGGGTGGCCCTCCACCAGGCGGGGCTTGGGCTCCGCCGCTCGTACGGCAGGGATGCCCGCGTCCTCCAGCCAGCCCGCGAGCGCCAGCTCCCGCTCCGCCCGGGGGAGCAGCTCCGCGTCCCGGCCGATCTTCACCACGAGATCGCCCACCGCGAAGACCGCGTTCTCCCCGAGTGCGAGGAGCGGCACCCCCGGCTCGCGCACCGCGCCGCGGCTGCTCTCGCCGCCCGTGGGCAGCCCCGCGGCGGCCAGGATCTCCCGTGCCCGCGCCTCGTCCATCCGTCTCTCCCGCCTGCCTGTGCGAATCAGCCAAAGTCTCGCATCCATGCAGGTGACCTTGACGAACCGACGGACCGTCAGGACCATGACGGAGGCCGAGACGGCGCGGCAAAAGGCACATAAGGGGGCGAATTCATGAGTGTGCTGACGACCGCGACGAAGCGGTCCGGCGGTCCGAAGACCACCGGCGGGAGACCCGGTCACGGGCGGGACCACAGCGCCTGGTTCCTGGTGCTGCCCGCGCTGATCCCCATCCTGATCCTCAGTGTCGGCCCGCTGCTCTACGGCATCGCCCTCGCCTTCACCGATGCCCAGTCCGGCCGCACGCAGGCCACCCGGTGGGTCGGCACGCTCAACTTCCAGGACCTGCTGCACGACACGCTGTTCTGGGACTCGTTCCGGATCGGCCTGGTGTGGGCCGTCGGGGTCACCGTCCCGCAGTTCCTGCTCGCCCTCGGGCTCGCGCTCCTGCTCAACCAGAACCTGCGCTTCCGCTGGCTGACCCGGGCGCTCGCGATCATCCCCTGGGCCATGCCCGAGGTCGTCGTCGGCATCATGTGGCGGCTCGTCTACAACCCCGACGCGGGCATCCTCAACGAGACCATCCGCGATCTCGGCCTCGGCGACGGGCGGGACTGGCTCACCGGGCTCGCCACCGCCCTGCCGGCCGTGATCCTCGTCGGCATCTGGGCCGGGATGCCCCAGACGACGGTCGCCCTGCTCGCCGGACTGCAGAACACCCCGCACGAACTCCACGAGGCCGCCGCCCTCGACGGCGCCGGCGCCTGGCGCCGCTTCCGTACCGTCACCTGGCCCGCGCTCAAGCCGGTCGCCCTCGCCATCACCGCGCTGAACTTCATCTGGAACTTCAACTCCTTCGCCCTGGTCTACGTCCTGACCAACGGCGGACCCGGCGGCCGCACCCGGCTCCCCATGCTCTTCGCCTACGAAGAGGCCTTCCGCTACGGGCAGTTCGGTTACGCCGCAGCGATGGGCTGTGTCATGGTCGCCGTCATCTCCGTGCTCCTCGCCCTCTATCTCGTCGGACGGCTGAAGGGGGACCAGGACCGGTGAGCACGCTCCGCACCAGCAAGCCCGCGCGGTTCGGCCAGTACCTCGCCCTCCTGGCGTATCTGGTCTTCCTCGCCTTCCCGTTCCTCTGGCTGATCTCCACCGCCTTCAAGCCGGCGACGGAACTGGGCTCGCTGCACCCGACGTGGATCCCGAAGGACCCGACCCTCGCCAACTTCCGGCAGGCGTTCGAGGAGCAGCCGCTGCTCCAGGCCGCGGGCAACAGCCTGATCGCCGCCCTCGCGGCGGCTCTGATCGCCGTCGTCATCGCCACGCCCATGGCCTATGTGATGGCCCGCCACCGTGGCCGGCTCTCCACGGCCGCCACCGGCTGGGTCGTGATCAGCCAGGCCTTCCCGTTCGTGCTGGTGATCATCCCGCTCTTCCTCGTCCTGAAGAACCTGCATCTGATCAACAGCCTCTTCGGCCTGGTCATGGTGTACGTCGTCTGGTCGCTGCCGTTCGCGCTGTGGATGCTCGTCGGTTATGTACGGGCCGTCCCGGCCGAGCTGGAGGAGGCCGCGGCCGTCGACGGCGCCGGGAAGCTCCGTACGCTCGTCTCGGTCACCGCCCCGCTGCTCGCTCCCGGCATCGTCGCCACCGCGCTCTTCGCCTTCATCACCGCATGGAACGAGTTCTTCTTCGCGCTCGTCCTGCTCAAGACCCCGGAGAAGCAGACCTTGCCGGTCGTCCTCACCCACTTCCTCGGCGCGGAGGGTGTCGCCGACCTGGGGCCGCTCGCCGCGGCCGCGTTCCTCGCCACGATCCCCTCGCTCGTCATCTTCGCGATCATCCAGAAGCGCATCACGGGCGGGATGCTGGCCGGGGCGGTGAAGTCCTGATGCGTGTACGGGTGTTCACGGCGGCCGCGGCCGCGCTGGCGCTGCTCCTCACCGGATGTTCCGCCGGGGACGACTCCGACGGCGGCCCGATCCGGCTCCGCTTCCAGTCGCTGGCCTGGCAGAAGGAGTCCGTCGACGCCAACAGGCAACTGGTGAAGGAGTGGAACGCGGCCCACCCCGACATCCAGGTCGACTACGTCCAGGGCAGCTGGGACTCCGTCCACGACCAGCTCCTCACCTCCTTCGAGGGCGGCGAGGCGCCCGACATCATCCACGACGCCTCCGACGACCTGGCCGACTTCGCCTACGGCGGCTACCTCGCCGATCTCCGCACCCTCCTGCCCGAGCGCCTCAAGGCCGACATCCCGGCGCGCAGCTGGGAGACCACGACCTTCGGCGACGGGATCTACGGCGTTCCGTTCCTCCAGGAACCCCGCGTGATCATGGCGAACAAGCAGATCCTGGAGTCCTCCGGCGTCCGCATCCCGACCCCGGAGAAGCCCTGGAGCTGGGAGGAGTTCCGTCGGATCACCAGGGATCTGACGGCCACCATGGGCAAGGGGAGATACGCGGTCGCCTGGCCCCTCAAGGAACCGGTCTCGGTCAGCCTCAACCTGGGGCTCTCGGCGGGCGGGCGGCTCTTCCACCGGGAACCCGACGGAAGGGTGACCATCCGCTTCACGGAGGACGACGGCGTCGTCCCCGGCACCATCAACGATCAGGTGAACACGGACCTCAGCGCCTCGCGCTCCACTCTGGGCACCGGCGGCTCGGACGCCCTGCCGGGCTTCTTCGGCGGCAAGTACGCGATGGTCCCGCTCGGCTTCTCGTACCGCCAGCAGATCACCCAGCAGGCTCCCAAGGGCTTCGAGTGGATCGTGCTGCCGGCGCCCGCGGGGAAGGACGGGCTCGCGCAGGGTGTCAGCCCGCAGACGCTGTCGATCGCCGAGGACAGCCCGTACAAGAAGGAGGCGGCGCGGTTCCTCGACTTCTTCCTCCAGCCGGACAGCATGGTCCGCCTGGCGCGCGGCGACTGGATGCTGCCGACCGGCACGGCGGCGCTCGCGGACCCGTCCCTGCGCACCGCGAAGGACGGCTGGGCGACCGGAGCCGCCGTGGCCGAATATTTGCGACCCGCACCCGCGCAATCGGTGCGCGGCTACCCGGAATGGAAGGACAAGGTGGCCACCCCGGCGTATCAGGAGTACTACAGCGGCGCGATCGACACCGAAGAGCTGCGCAAGCGTCTGGTGGAGGACGGGAATCTGGTCCTCGCCCGCTACCAGCGTCGCTGAGTCGCCCGCGCGCGCCACCGGACACCGATTTACTGGACGAGACGTCTCGTCTCGCTTACTGTGAACGCATGACCGCCACTCCGCGCCCTGCCCATATCGCCATGTTCTCCATCGCCGCCCACGGCCATGTGAACCCGAGCCTCGAAGTGATCCGCGAGCTCGTCGCTCGCGGGCACCGCGTCAGTTACGCCATCCCCGCCTCCTTCGCCGAGAAGGTCGCCGCGGCCGGCGCGACCCCCGTCGTCTACACCTCCACGCTTCCGACCGACGACGACCCGGACGCCTGGGGTACCGAACCCATCGACAACATCGAACCCTTCCTCCACGACGCCGTGCAGGCGCTCCCGCAGCTCGCGGAGGCCTTCGACGGCGACCGGCCCGACCTCGTGCTGCATGACATCACCGCCTACCCCGCTCCGGTCCTCGCACACCGGTGGGATGTCCCCGTCGTGGGACTCTGGCCGAATCTCGTCCCGTGGGAGGGGTACGAGGAGGAGGTCGCCGAGCCGATGTTCGCCGAGCTCAAGGCATCCGAGCGGGGCAAGGCGTACTACGCCCGCTTCGAGAACTGGCTGGTCGAGCACGGTGTCGACACCCACCCCGACCGGCTGATCGCCCGCCCGCGACGGGCGATCGCGCTCATCCCCCGGGCGCTCCAGCCGCACGCCGAACGGGTCGACGAGTCCGTCTTCACCTTCGTCGGCGCCTGTCAGGGCGACCGGGCGGACCAGGGGGAGTGGCAGCGGCCGGCGGACGCGGAGCGGGTGCTCCTGGTCTCGCTGGGCTCGGCCTTCACCAAGCGGCCCGACTTCTACAAGGCGTGCATCGATGCCTTCGGTGACCTGTCCGGCTGGCATGTCGTGCTCCAGATCGGCGCCTTCGTCGACCCGTCGGAGCTCGGCGAGATTCCGGCCAATGTCGACGTGCGCTCCTGGGTCCCCCAACTGGCGATCCTGAAGCAGGCGGACGCCTTCATCACCCACGCCGGGGCGGGCGGCAGTCAGGAGGGACTGGCCACCGCCACCCCGATGGTCGCGGTCCCGCAGGCCGTCGACCAGTTCGGCAACGCGGACATGCTCCAGTCCCTGGGCGTGGCCCGGCACCTGCCGATGGAGGAGGCGACCGCCGAGCAATTGCGTGAAGCGGTGCTCGCACTCGTCGACGACCCCGAAGTGGCCGTCCGCGCCAAGGAGATCCAGGAGCGGATGGCGGGCGAGGGCGGAGCGCGTCGGGCCGCGGACCTGATCGAGGCCGAACTGCCCTAGAACGCGTCGCACTTGAGGGCCCCCGGATGGTCGGGGGCCCTACGCGTGCGCCGAGTTGGGGCGAGTTGACCGATTTATTATTACGAAAGCTTGTTGAGTAAGTCACAGGTGTACGTAGGTCTTGATTTGCACTCGTCAATGAGCAAGGGTTTCGAGGCAGCTACCGGAGAGTTTCCTTCCAGTGGCTCATCCCCCCACAAATCCTGACGAGGAGACCCCTCTTCATGGCAATACACAAGCGTGTCCGCCGGACGAAGCTCATCGCCGTCTCGACCGCGATCGCGGCCGCGGCCGGAGTCACCGTCTTCACCACCCAGTTCGCCGGCGCGGCCCCCACGCCCGCCCTCGGAACTGTCTACGGCCTCGGCGCGGAAGGCGCCGTCGCAGGTAGCTACGTCGTCCTGCTGGACGAGAAGGCCGACAAGAGCGAGCTCGCGAAGGAGTACGGCGGCACCCTGCGCCGCAGCTACGACTCCGCGGTCAACGGCTTCTCGGTCAACGACCTCTCGGAGACCGAGGCCAAGCGCCTCGCCGCCGACCCGGCCGTGGCCAAGGTCGTCCAGAACAAGAAGTTCTCCATCAACGCCACCCAGACGGACCCGCCCTCCTGGGGTCTGGACCGGGTCGACCAGGCCGAGACCGCCGGGGACAAGAAGTACACGTACCCCGACAAGGGTGGCGAGGGCGTCACCGCGTACGTCATCGACACCGGAGTCCGCGTCAGCCACGAGGACTTCGGCGGCCGTGCCGTCGACGGCTTCGACGCCATCGACAACGACGACACGGCCCAGGACGGCAACGGCCACGGCACGCACGTCGCCGGCACCATCGCGGGTACCGCCCACGGTGTCGCCAAGAAGGCCAAGATCGTCGCCGTCCGCGTCCTCGACGACAACGGCTCCGGCACCACCGAGCAGGTCGTCGCGGGCATCGACTGGGTCACCAAGAACCACCAGGGCCCGTCCGTCGCCAACATGAGCCTCGGCGGAGGCGCCGACCCCGCCCTCGACGACGCCGTCAAGAAGGCCATCGCCGCCGGCGTCACCTTCGGTGTCGCCGCGGGCAACGAGTCCTCCGACGCGGGCCAGGGCTCTCCCTCCCGTGTCCAGGAGGCGATCACCGTCGCCTCCTCCACCGAGGGCGACCAGCAGTCCGACTTCTCCAACTTCGGTTCCGTGGTGGACCTCTACGCTCCCGGCTCGGAGATCACCTCGGCCTGGAACGACAGCGACACCGGCACCAAGACCATCTCCGGTACGTCCATGGCGACCCCGCACGTGGTCGGCGCGGCCGCCGTCTACCTCGCGGGACACCCGGACTCCACCCCGGACCAGGTCGCCCAGGCGCTCGTCGGCGGAGCCACCGCCGACAAGATCTCCAACCCCTCCGCGGGCACCGCCAACAAGCTGCTCAAGATCGTCGAGTAGCGGCCCCGGCCCGATGACCGGCGGCCGCCGTGCCCTCCCCCACGGGGCACGGCGGCCGCCTATCGTGTGACCATGACGACGACGTACGCTCTTCTGCTGCGCGGCATCAACGTGGGCGGACACCGCAAGGTGCCCATGGCGGAGCTCCGTTCCCTCCTCGAGGGCCTCGGCCACGGCGACGTCAGAACCTATCTCCAGAGCGGGAACGCCGTCTTCACCGCCGACGCCGACGAGCGGGAACTCACCGCCGGCATCGAGGACGCCATCGAGAAGCGCTTCGGCTTCCGCGTCGACTGTCTCGTCCGCGACGCCGAGTACCTCGCCGCCGTCGCCGACGACTGCCCCTTCCTCGCCGCCGAGCTGGAGGGGAAGCAGCTCCACGTCACGTACCTCTCCGAGCGGGTCGACCCCGAACGCTTCGCCGCCATCGACCAGGACGCCTTCCTGCCGGAGGAGTTCCGGCTCGGCGACCGCGCGCTCTACCTCTACACACCCGACGGCCTCGGCCGGTCCAAGCTCGGTGAGGCGCTCTCCCGCCCCGCCCTCTTCAAGGGGATCGTGGCCACCTCGCGCAACTGGAACACCGTGGTCAAGCTGGTGGAGATGACCCGGTCATAGCGCCGAGGGGACCCCACCGTCCCGTTCAAGATCATCCGGGTGCAGAATGACCCGTATGTCGATGACGAACACACCGAAAACGGCAACGATCGACGATGCTGCGCCGATCGGCCGCACCCTGACCCGCGCCTTCGACCACGACCCGATGATGCGCTGGTTCTTCCCCGACGACGCCTCGCGTGAGGCGCGGTTGGGCCGCTACTTCACCACGATCTTCACGCGTCAGTACGTCCGCCACGGGGTGTGCGAGCACACCGAGGCCGCGGCCGCCTTCTGGGCACCTCCGGAGGCGCAGGCCAAGGCCGTTCCCGACGCGGAGACCATCCGGGAACTCCAGGACATCCTCGGTGACCGGGCCCCGCTGTTCAGGGACGCCGTCGAGGCGGCCGCCGCGCACACGCCCCAGGAGCCGCACTGGTCCCTGGCGCTGATCGGCGCCGACCCGGCCGCCCAGGGGCAGGGGCACGGGGCAGCCCTGCTGCGCTCGGGTCTCGCCAAGGCCGACGCAGCGGGTCTGCCCACCTATCTGGAGTCCTCCAGCCCGTCCAACCTGCCCTTCTACGAGCACTTCGGCTTCGCCGTGCGCGAGGAGTTCCGGCTGCCGGGCAACGGGCCCGTGCTGTGGGGGATGTGGCGCGAACCGCGCGGCCCCGAGGCCCCGTAACGAAAGTCAGGCCGGCGGCGCGTCGTCCGCGGCGCGCCAGGCGATCGCCAGACCCTCCAGCCACGCCGGGGGCAGCTCGGCGTCCTCCCACTCCGTCCGCAACGCGGACGGAGTGGCGGTGAGGCGTTCGAGGACGGCGATGCTGGTGGGGGAGTGGATGAGGGAGTAGCGGCCGTGGACGGCGATGCGGCTGCCGGGGCCGTACTGCGCGTACACCTGGGTCAGTCGGCTCCGATGGGTCTCGGCGAACTCCTCGAGCCGCCCCGCGTACCCGACCCGTTCGACGACGCCCATCGTGCCGAGGACCGCGGTGAGGACCTCGTCCGACACCTCGGGGTCGAGGTCCGAGGCGTGGCTGAACGCGAGATAGAGGGGGGTCACGGCGACCTTCGCCCGCTCCACGTCCACCATTCCGACCGGGGTCCGGGCGCGTGCGACGCCGTCCTGGCCACTTCCGCGCAGGGGGTGGTCGGTCAGCGCCGGGCCGATCGCGCGCCGCAGGGCCCGCTCGGCGAGGTGGACGAGTTCGGCGTCGACGGCCTGGGCGCCGGCGAGCCAGCCGGAGGCGTACGGCTCACCGCCTTCCGGCGGGACCCCCACGATCTTGCCGATCTCGCCGTGGGCCTCCGCGATCGCACCGGCCTCGACCAGCGCGATCAGCTCCTCGGCGTCCACGTGGAACACTCCCGCCCGGCCGAGGAGTTCAAGGAGGGTCTTCTTCGCGTTCATGACGCTGGCGGAGTCCAGCGGGTGCTGGCCCTCTTCGGCGGTGTCGATGATGTCCTCCTCGTCGGCCTCGGCCTGGTGCGGAGAGGCTTTCAGCTGGGGGTGGCCCTCGTCCAGCTTCTCAAAGATCGCCGGACAGAGGGCGGCTCTCCTGGCCGAGGGCCCGTTCCACCGTGGCGTAGGTGACGCCGTGGTCCGCCAGGGTCTCGGCGACGACACCGGGGCGGGCCATGAGCGCGAGGAGCAGATGCTCGTCACCGATCGCCTTCTCGCGGCGCCCGAGACAGACGCGCAGGGACCGCTCCAGAACGCCCTTCGCCTCGCTGGTGAAGGGCCGGTGCCCGGAGCGGCGGACCCGCTCGTCACGGTCGTCGGCGAGCGCGCCAGGGCCGTGTGCCTCCTCGACCCGCGCGACGATCTCGGTCACGTCGATCCCGAGTCCGGCGAGCGCGTCCGTGTCCGCCTTGGAGAGCCCGCCTCGGCGACGCGCGTCCATGAGCGCCGCCTCCAGTGATTCCCGCCGATCCGTCACTCCCAGGGCCCGCAGGACGAAGGACGCCTTGGTGTCCTCCGCGTCGAGAAGCGCGAGCAGCAGATGCTCCTCGGTGACCACCGGGGCGCCCTGGCGTTCGGCCTGGACCACCGCGCCCTTCACCACCGCCCGGGCCCCCTTCGTGAACCGTTCGAACATCAATGCCTCCCGTGCTTCTTGTGGACGGCCTGACGGCTCACGCCCAGCTCCGCGGCGATCTCCTGCCACGACCAGCCCTGGGCGCGGGCGCTGCGTACCTGAACGGCCTCCAGCTGTTCGAGGAGCCGCCTCAGTGCGGAGACGGCGCGGAGTCCGACCCGGGGGTCGCGATCCCCCGCCCGCTCGGCGAGATCGGTTGCATCGGTCATGCTGTCAACTTACGTTGACAGCCTCCTCGTGTCAACCATGGTTGACACGAGGAGGCTGTCGGGTCGTGCGCGGGATGCTGCGGATGAGTGCCGGCGGGGCCCATTTCGGGCTCGTCGTCACGGTCTTCACGGTGGCCTTGTTCGTCGGCCTTGGCGGTGCCCGGTGGGCTCTGATCGTCGGCGGCGCGGTTGCGGCCTGGTTCGCCCTGTTCTGGGGGTGGTCGTCGTCCGCGGGCGCCGCTGGTGGAACGCGGTGGGGCGCGCGTACCTCCTGGCCTTCGGCTGGGGACCTGGAGGTGAGCGCGGTGCTGGTTCGGCGGTTCCAGCAGGCGACTCGACTCACCCTGAGGACTCACCGCGGGTGTCGCCGCGTACGTACGTGGCGAAGGCGTTGTTGCCGGTGAGAGTCGCCTGCCTGCCCGAGTCGGCGACGGTGAGATCGAAGAAGCACTCTTCGGTCGTATCGGGATCCCAGAGATTGAAGTGCATCATCCGTGGATCGTCGTTGTCGCCGAAGGACCATGTCGCCCGTACCGCCCGACTGTCGCCCCATCCACAGGCATCGACCCGCGTCTCCCGCGTCAGCTCGGCCGAACCGTCCCCGCGTACGACCAGCCGTACGTCGCCGCTGTCCTCGGCGATCCACGCCCCTTCGACGTCGGCCACGCTGAGGGGGACCGTGGCGTCGCTGTCGGCGACGAACTCGTACACGGTGCCCCCGAGCACCGCGACGGCGACCGCGGTGATGACGCCCGTCGTCCAGAGCAATGTGCGCGCTTCCTCGGTCATGGGCGTCCTTTGTCCGGCGGTCGGCGAGAGCTGATCATATGAAGGCAGGTCCGCCCGATGAAGGCGGCCGGTGATCCCGCCGGGACGACCCACCCGGTCGGCAGCCGCTGCGGCGGCGGTCTGCCCTGGGCGCGGGCGGGCAAGGCCCGGAGCGAATCCGGCACGGAGCGTCCCCGCGCTACCACGTGAAGGCGAAGTTCCCGGGCCGGTTCCGTCGAGCCCGGCGGTACGAGCCCGGGTAAATGATCTCCAGGAATCCACCAGGACCCGCGTGGGACAGGCGAATTCGGTTGCGGCAGGGCTGGTGGGCGCGGTGAGGATACGTTCATGGACGGTGCAGCAGACGATGTGAGCCTGGCGATCGCGGGTGAGTTGCAGCTCATGGATCCAGCTGTCCGGACCTCGCGGGAACGCGCCGGGCAGCTCCTCGACCCGGAGTTCGTGGAGGTCGGCGGGTCTGGGCGGCGGTGGACGTACGAGGCGATGCTCGCCGAACTGCCCGATCATCCGGGCAGTTCGGCGGACGCCCCCCGCTTCGAGCCCTCATGCATGTCGGGTGTGCTGCTCGCGCCGGGTCTGGTGCATCTGACGTTCGAGACCATGCTCGGTGAGCGCAGGACCAGACATAGTTCGATCTGGCGCAGGGAGGACGGAGCCACGGGCTGGCGGATGTACCACCACCAGGCCACGCGTGTGCCGCCCGGCGTGGACTGAAGCGGGTGGCAGAACCGCAGAACCGTCAGGAAGATCGCGTAAGACGTCACCCCGGAGATCAACGGGCGTCGACAGCCACCAGGCAACCGGACAGAGGCAGTCGCCGGCAGACCACATCACGGCGTTGCATCGACGTCGGATCGGTTCCGCAGCACGCTTCAGCCGTCGTGGTCCGTGAGCGCGTCCAGGACGGAGATGTCGGACGCGTCGAGTCGGAGCGCGGCCGCGTCCAGGTTCTCCTCCAGATGTGCGAGTGAACCGGTGCCCGGCGTCGGCAGCAGCGCGGGGGAGTGGTGCAGCAGCCAGGCCAGCGCTGTCTGCCCCCGGGTCGCCCCGAGCCGGCCCGCCACCGCGTCCAGTGAGGCCGCGGCCCCACCGGTCAGCGCGCCGTTGGCCAGCGGGAACCACGGCAGGAACGCCAGTCCGTTGGCCTCGCACACCTTCAGCACCGCCGCCGACTCCCGGTCGAGGAGGTTGAAGCGGTTCTGCACCGAGACGATCGAGGACGTCAGAGCCAGCGCCCGCGTCAGCTGCTCTGAGGTCACCGAGTCCAGGCCGACGTGCCGGATCTTCCCCTCCGTGCGCAGCTCGTCGAGCGTGCCGAGTTGCTCCGCCATCGGCACCTGCGGGTCGAGCCGGTGCAGCTGGTAGAGGTCGATCCGGTCCGTCCGCAGCCGCCGCAGGCTCGCCTCGCACATCGCGCGCAGCCGCTCCGGCCGCCCCTCGATGTGCCAGGCACTGTCGCCCGTTCGTACGACCCCGCCCTTGGTCGCGACCACCAACTCGTCCCGGTAGGGGTGCAACGCCTCCGCGACCAGCTCCTCGGCAAGGCCGGGACCGTAGTTGTCGGCGGTGTCGATCAGCGTGACGCCCCGCTCCACGGCCCGCCGGAGGACGGCGACCGCGTCCGCCCGCTCGCCGCGCGGTCCCCAGTAGCCGGCGCCGGTGAGCTGGGCCGTGCCGTAACCGAGCCGCCGTACGGGAAGGTCGCCGCCCAGCGTGTACGTTTCCGAGACCATGGGTGGACGCTACAACAATCATTGGACGGCCGCCGGAAGTGGCCCAGTTGACGGAGTCGACAATGGACCGCCACCTGTCGTCGCCTGCTGGCTAGGCTCCTGTCATGACCACAGATACGCAGCTCAGGACCGTCGTCGACTTCTACTTCGACCCCGCGTGCCCCTTCGCATGGATCTCCTCCCGCTGGATGCTGGAGGTCGAACAGCACCGGGACATCGAGCTGCGCTTCCGGGTGATGAGCCTGTACTTCCACAACGTCGGCAACGAGCTGCCCGACTGGTACCGGGAGCTCGTCGACAAGTCGATCGGCCCGGTGCGGGTGGCGGCCGCGGCGGCCGAGAAGCACGGTGACGAGGTCCTGCGCCCGCTCTACACCGCGTTCGGCACCCGCATCCATCAGGAGAAGCAGAAGGACTTCGACGCGGTGATTGCCGAGTCCCTGACGGAGCTCGGCCTGCCGGCGGAACTCGCCGAGGCCGCGCACGACGACACGTACGACGAGGTGGTCCGCCGCAGCCACGACGCCGGCAAGGACCCCGAGGCGGACGGCTATGTCGGCACGCCGACCATCCATGTCGACGGCACGGTCTGGTTCGGGCCGGTCCTGCGGGCCATCCCGCGCGGCCCGAAGGCGGCCGAGCTCTTCGACAGCTTCCGGGTGCTCGCCGGCCACTCCGACCTCTTCGAGATCAAGCGGACCCGGACGGGCGGGCTCGACTTCAGCTGAGCGCGCCGGCTGTCGCAATTCTTCAAGAGCGGCTGCGGCGGCCCGTCCTAGCCTCGGCGGCATGAACGACATCCACGCACACCTCACCGTCGCCGCCGCCGAGGCCGCCCGCGTCGCCCGCGGTGTCACCGCCGACCAGCTCGCGCAGCCGTCCGTCTGTGCCGACTGGACCGTCCGCGAGCTGGCCAACCACCTCGTCCTCTACTCCGCCCACGGCCTGGAACTCCGCGCCCTGCGTCAGCAGCTCCCCGAGGAGACCGTCCAGCGGGACTTCACGTCCGAGCCCGACTGGGCGGAGCGGTACGCGGCCCAGCTCGACCGCGCGCTCGAGGCCTGGGCGAAGCCGGACGTCTGGCAGGGCGAGGTGGACACCGGATATGTGACCATGCCGGCGACGGTCATCGCCTCGCTACTCGTCAAGGAACTCGCCCTGCACGGCTGGGACCTGGCCCGCTCCACCGGCCAGGACTTCACCGTCCCGGAGGCGACGGGACGGTTCCTGCTCGGGGTCGTCGAGGAACACGCCGAGACCTACCGTCAGTACGACGGCTTCGCCGAGCCCCTCGACGTACCGGACACGGCCCCGGCCTTCGCCCGCGCCCTCGCGATCAGCGGCCGCGACCCCAGGGGCCAGGAGGAACGGCGGTAGGTCAGTCGTCGAGCAGCCGCCACGCCGTGAGGGCGAGCCTGGCCCGGGTCAGGCCGGTGGGGTCGGTGAGGTCGATGGCCAGAGTCCTGCCGATCTGTTCGACGCGACGGGCGACGCTGCTGTGGTGCAGGTGGAGCAGCACGAAAGGACGTCGTCGCGAAGACCGTACGGTGCCGAGCGTGAGCGCGCTGAGCGTGGGTGCAGGCACGGTGGCGGCAGCCCCGCCCCGCGAGACCAGGACGGTCCTAGCCCGCGGCCCGTGTCGTGAGGCTCTCCGCCCGGAGAGCGTCCGGCAGTTCGCCGGCAACCGGCGCGCAGCGCTGCTCGTACCGCTCGATCAGCAGCCGGGCCAGCTCCGGGGACGGACCGAGGACGTCCGCCAGGTGGTCGGCCTCCGCCGCGCCCGCCGCGATGCGGTCCGGCAGTCGGCCGGGGGCGATGACGTACGGGGCCACCGCCACGCGGCGCACGCCGTCGGCGCGCAGGGCGCGGACGGCGTCCTCGGTCCGCGGGAGTGATGCGGAGGCGAACGCAGGCCGCACGGAGCACCAACCGGTGCGCCGCAGCTCCCGCGCCGTTTCTGCGATCGCTGCGATCGCCTCCGGGTCCGTGGAGCCCGCCGAGGCCAGGACGACCCCGGTCGTGCTCTTGTCGCCGGGCGTCAGCCCGGCCTCGTACAGCCGTCGTTCCACCGTCGCGATCAGCAGCGGCGAGGGGCCGAGCACCTCCGCGCGGCGGATCCGCAGGGAGGGCGGGGCCTGGCGCAGTACGGCGGGGATGTCGGCCTTCGCGTGGAAGGCCCGGGTCAGCAGCAGCGGCAGGGCCACCACGTCCCGTACGCCCTCCCGTCGCCCGCCACCACCCTTGCAAGGAGGCGATTCGCGCCGCGCCTCCTCCGCGAGCCGGTCCAGGACCCCCGGTACGGACGGCAGGTTGAAGTCCAGGAACGCCGTCTCCACGCGCAGCCCGGGGCGCAGCGCCCGGGCACGGCGCACCAGCGCGTGCACGGTCGCCGCGTGCCGCGGATCGCGGCTGCCGTGGGCGATGACGAGGAGGACAGGGGCGCTCATGTCAGGCCTTCACCAGCAGGCCGCGACGGCGCAGCACCGCGCGCTCCAGCGGGCTGAAGATCAGCAGGTCGATGGCGACACCGACGAGCAGGATCAGGATGATGGCGAGGAAGATCCCCGGCATGTCGAAGTTGTTGCGGCCGTTCTCGAGCAGCTGCCCGAGCCCCAGACCCAGCTCGGGCGAGGAGGCGATGATCTCGGCGGCCATCAGCGAACGCCAGGAGAACGCCCAGCCCTGCTTCAGACCCGCGAGATAGCCCGGCAGCGCGGCCGGCATCACGATGTGCCAGGCGCCCTTGAGCCCGGTGGCGCCGAGAGTGCGGCCGGCCCGCAGGAAGAGCGGCGGGACCTGGTCGACGCCGGCCACCAGACCGTTGGCGATCGACGGCACGGCGCCCAGCAGGATCACCGTGTACATCATCGAGTCGTTGAGGCCGATCCACAGCACGGCCGGGGCGACCCAGGCCACGGACGGCAGCGACTGCAGACCTGCGAGGACGGGGCCGATGGCGGCCCGGACGAACTTCACCCGGGCGACGAGCAGACCCAGCGGGGTGCCGATGGCGAGCGCCATCAGGAAGCCGAGCAGGGCGCGCGACACGCTCGTCCAGAGGACTTCGAGGAGCGTGCCCTCCAGCCACATGGTGGTCACGCTGTCCCACACCGCGGACGGCGCCGGCAGCTTGGACTCGTCGGTGACCTCGGCCATCACCAGGAGCTGCCAGACCACCAGCACCAGGACGACGGCGATGACGGGCGGCAGGACCTTGCCGGTGAGGACCTCGCGCACCGGGGTGCGGCGGACCTGCACCGCGTCCAGCGCGTCGAGTCCCGCCTCCAGACCGGCCAGGTCGTCGGCCTTCGCGGCCGTCGTGGTGGTCGTATCAGTGCTGGCCATGGCGGCGGATCTCCCCACGCAGTTCTTCGGTGATCTCGACGGACAGCTCCGCCACGGCGGCGTCCTCGATACGGCGCGGCTGAGGGATGTCGATGGTCCACTCCCGGGCGATCCGCCCCGGCCGGGACGACAGCAGCACCACGCGCTCGGCCAGCCGCACGGCCTCGCGCACGTTGTGGGTGACGAACAGCACCGACAGCTGCGTCTCCCGCCAGATGCGGGTCAGTTCGTCGTGCAGCACGTCGCGGGTGATCGCGTCGAGCGCGGCGAACGGCTCGTCCATCAGCAGCAGATCGCTGGCCTGGGCGAGCGCCCGGGCCAGCGCCACACGCTGGCGCATACCGCCGGACAGCTCGTGCACCCGCTTGCCGTACGAGCCGGAGAGCCGTACGAGTTCGAGCAGGCGCTCGGCCTCCGGGCGGCGTTCGGCCTTCGGCACCCCGCGCAGTCGCAGGGCCAGTTCGATGTTCTTGCCCGCGGTGAGCCACGGGAAGAGGGCGTGCTCCTGGAACATCAGGGCCGGCCGGCCGCCGGGGGTCTCGATGGACCCCGCGGACGGCCGGTCGAGCCCGGCGACCAGGTTGAGCAGGGTGGACTTTCCGCAGCCCGAGGCACCCAGGAGGGTGACGAACTCGCCCGGGGCGACATCGAGAGAGATGTCGTCGAGCACGAGCTGCCCGCCGTTGGGTCCGCCGAAGGACTTCGAGACGTGCTCGATACGGGCGGCGTGCGTCACCGCCGAACGGTCCTCGGCCTTGGCGAGCGTCGCGGTCGTGGCCATGGTCGTCACCTCCTGGGTATGAGCTGCGGACTTCTTACTTGACGCCGAGACCGGCGTCGGAGACCTCGGGCTGCCCGGCGGCCTTCAGGACCTTGTTGAGCGGCTTCAGGTCGTAGATGCCGACCAGGTCGGGCTGCTTGAGCAGACCGGCCTTCACCGCGTGGTCCGCCTGGGCCTGGAGCGTGGCGGCCAGCGGGTCGTTGGTGAACTGGATCGAGGGCCAGGCACCGTCGATGACCTTCGCGCCCAGCGGCTTGCCGGTGAGCTCCTTGAGCTTGGCGTTCGCCGACTCCTTGGCCTTCGCCTGGTTGGCGTTGATCCACTCGTTGGTCTTCACCGAGCCGCGCAGCACGGCCTCGACGACGTCCGGGTGCTCGGTGAGGAACTTCTGCGACACGATGATGTTCGTGATCACGAACTTCTTGTCGGGCCACAGCGTGGACTCGTCGAGGAGCACCTTCGCGCCCTCGCTGACCAGCTTGGACGCGGTCGGCTCCGGTACCCAGGCGCCGTCGATCGAGCCGGACTTGTAGGCGTCCGGGGTCACCTTGTTGTCCGTGCGGAGTACGGAGACGTCGCCCTTGCCGCTCTGGGCGTCGACCTTCCAGCCCTTCTCCGAGATCCAGTTGAGGAAGGCCACGTCCTGGGTGTTGCCGAGCTGCGGGGTCGCGATCCGCTTGCCCTTGATGTCGTCCAGGGTCTTGATCTTGGCCGGGTTCACGACCAGCTTCACGCCGCCGGAGGCCGAACCGGCGATGATGCGCAGGTTCTTGCCCTTGGACTTGGTGTAGCCGTTGATCGAGGGGGAGGGGCCGATGAAGCCGATGTCGATCGAGTCGGCGTTGAGCGCCTCGATCTCGGAGGGGCCGGCGTTGAAGGTCGAGACCTTCAACTGCGTGCCGCCCAGCTCCTTCTGGATGATTCCCTCTTGGTCGCCCACCAGGGCGGTGGCGTGCGTCAGGTTCGGGAAGTACCCGAGTCGCACCGTGTCGGCCGAGAGCTTCTCGCCCTCGGCGGCCACCTTCTTCTCGTCGTTCTTGGCCTGTGAGCCGTAGCCGCAGGAGGCGAGCGCGCCGATCAGCAGCGGCAGAGCCGCGGCGGCGGCGAGTGAGCGGCGCAGGGTGGTACGGGAGGCAGGCACGGAAGTGTTCCCCTCAGGGTCTTCGAAGTCTTCTTCGTCTATGTCGTTCGAGGTGGAGCAGGTGGAGCGGAATCGCGCCGCGTACGCGGCGCATCGGCGTCAGCACGCACATCGCGCGACACCTCCGCGGCCCGCACCGAGGGCGCCGGAACCCACCCGGCCGCCCTCCTTGGCGAAGGTGCTGTAGACGTCGATGCTCATCAGAAGTCCCACCCTTCGTCTTCCGTGGTCTCCGCGACGGCCGCAGCCTTGGCACCGGCGAAGGCCTCGCCCGCCATGCCGGCCGCGAGCGTGGTGCCGTCCGCGGGGTCGATCAGCAGGAACGAGCCGGTACGGCGGGAGTCCGCGTACGCGTCGAGCGCGAGCGGCTCGGCGGTACGGACCTTGACCCGGCCGATGTCGTTGGCCACCAGCTGCCCCGGCTCGGGGTGCTGGGAGAGGTCGTCCAGGGTCAGCCGGGACGGGATCTCCTTGACGATCGCCTTGACCGTGCGGGTGGTGTGCTTCAGCAGCACCCGCTGCCCGACGGTCAGCGGCTGGTCCGCCACATGGCAGACCGTCGCCTCGACGTCCTGGCTGGTGGTGGGGGCGTCACCGCTCGGGGCGAGGAGGTCGCCGCGCGAGATGTCGATGTCGTCGGCCAGCCGGATCGTCACCGACTGCGGGGCCCAGGCGATGTCGACCGACTCGCCCAGCGCGTCGATCGCGGTGATCGTGGACGTCCTGCCCGAGGGCAGGACGGTGATCTGCTCGCCGACCCGGAACGCACCGGCCGCGATCTGCCCGGCGTAACCCCGGTAGTCGGGGTGCTCGGCGGTCTGCGGACGGATCACGTACTGCACCGGGAAGCGCGCGTGGCAGGCCGTGAGGTCATGGCTGACCGGGACGGTCTCCAGGTGCTCCAGGACGGTCGGACCGCCGTACCAGTCCATGTTGGCGGAGGGCTCCACCACGTTGTCGCCGGCCAGCGCCGAGATCGGGATCGCGGTGATCTCCGGGACGCCGAGCTCGGACGCGTACTGCGTGAACTCCTCCGCGATCGCGGCGAAGACGGGCTCCGCGTAGTCGACGAGGTCCATCTTGTTGACGGCCAGGACCACGTGCGGCACGCGCAGCAGGGCGGCGACGGCCGCGTGGCGGCGGGTCTGCTCGACCACACCGTTACGGGCGTCGACCAGGACCACGGCCAGCTCGGCGGTGGAGGCGCCGGTGACCATGTTGCGGGTGTACTGCACATGGCCGGGGGTGTCGGCGAGGATGAACCGGCGGCGGGCGGTGGCGAAGTAGCGGTAGGCCACGTCGATGGTGATGCCCTGTTCGCGCTCGGCGCGCAGTCCGTCGGTCAGCAGGGCCAGGTCGGGCGCCTCCTGGCCGCGCTTGAGGGACGCGGCCTCGACGGCCTCCAGCTGGTCGGTGAGGACCGACTTGGAGTCGTGCAGGAGACGTCCCACCAGGGTGGACTTGCCGTCGTCGACGGAGCCGGCGGTGGCGAAGCGCAGCAGGGTGGTGGCCGCCACGTCGGCGAACTGCTCGGTGGTGCTCGTCATGGCTAGAAGTACCCTTCGCGCTTACGGTCTTCCATCGCGGCCTCGGACATCTTGTCGTCGGCGCGGGTCGCGCCCCGCTCGGTGAGGCGGGAGGCGGCGATCTCGGCGATCACGGCGTCCAGCGTGGTCGCGTCGGAGTCGACGGCGCCCGTGCAGGACATGTCACCGACGGTGCGGTAGCGGATGAGCCGCGTCTCGACCGTCTCGGTCTCCTTCGGACCGCCCCAGTCGCCGGCCGTCAGCCACATGCCGCTGCGCGCGAACACCTCGCGCTCGTGGGCGAAGTAGATCTCGGGGAGCTCGATCTTCTCCCGCTGGATGTACTGCCAGACGTCCAGCTCGGTCCAGTTGGAGAGCGGGAAGACGCGGACGTGCTCGCCGGGGGCGTGGCGGCCGTTGTAGAGCTGCCACAGCTCCGGGCGCTGCCGGCGCGGGTCCCACTGCGAGAACTCGTCGCGCAGCGAGAACACGCGCTCCTTGGCGCGGGCCTTCTCCTCGTCCCGACGGCCGCCGCCGAAGACGGCGTCGAAACGGTGCTGCTGGATCGCCTCGGTCAGCGGCACCGTCTGGAGCGGGTTGCGCGTCCCGTCGGGACGCTCGCGCAGCTTCCCGGCGTCGATGTACTCCTGCACGGAGGCGACGTGCAGCCGCAGCCCGTGCTGGGCCACGACGCGGTCGCGGTACGCGAGGACCTCGGGGAAGTTGTGCCCGGTGTCGACGTGCAGCAGCGTGAACGGCACCGGCGCCGGCGCGAACGCCTTGAGCGCCAGGTGGAGCATGACGATGGAGTCCTTGCCGCCGGAGAAGAGGATCACCGGCCGCTCGAACTCGCCCGCCACCTCACGGAAGATGTGGACGGCCTCGGACTCGAGCGAGTCCAGGTGCGACAGCGCGAACGGGCTGTCGGTCTCCTCATGAACATGGGTAACGGTGGTCGTCACGCCAGGCCCCTCTCGGTGAGCAGCGCGTGGAGCTGCGCCGCGGACTCCTGCACGGTCTGGTTCTGGGACTCGATCCGCAGATCGGGGTTCCGCGGCTCGTCGTACGGGTCGTCGACCCCGGTCAGGCCGCTGAGCTCGCCCGCTGCCTGCTTGGCGTACAGCCCCTTCACATCGCGTACGGAGCACACGTCCACCGGAGTGGCGACATGCACCTCGACATAGGGGGTGCCTTCGGACTGGTGACGCTTGCGGACGGCCTCGCGGCTGTCCTCGTACGGAGCGATGACCGGGACCAGGACCTTCACGCCGTTCGAGGCGAGCAGCTCGGAGACGAAGCCGATCCGCTGCACGTTGGTGTGCCGGTCCTCACGGCTGAAGCCGAGGCCCGCGGAGAGGAACTCGCGGATCTCGTCGCCGTCGAGCACCTCGACGCGGTGGCCCTCGCCGCGCAGCCGGCCGGCGAGTTCGTACGCGATCGTGGTCTTGCCGGCGCTCGGCAGGCCCGTGAGCCAGATGGTGGCACCGGTCACGTGATTCTCCTGGGAAGTCTCTGTGGTGGTCATCAGCCGTGCAGCCCGCATTCGGTCTTGGCCCGGCCGGCCCAGCGGCCTGCCCTGGCGTCCTCGCCGTCGGCGACGCGCCGGGTGCAGGGCGCGCAGCCGACGGAGGCGTAACCGTCCATGAGGAGCGGATTGGTGAGGACTCCGTGCTCGGCGACGTACGCGTCGACGTCGTCCTGCGTCCAGCGGGCGATCGGGGAGATCTTGACCTTCTGCCGCTTCTCGTCCCAGCCGACGACCGGGGTGTTCGCCCGGGTCGGGGACTCGTCGCGGCGCAGACCCGTGGCCCAGGCGCGGTAGGCGGTCAGGCCGTCCTCGAGCGGCTTGACCTTGCGCAGCGCGCAGCACAGGTCCGGGTCGCGGTCGTGCAGCTTCGGGCCGTGCTCGGCGTCCTGCTCGGCGACCGTCTGCCGCGGGGTCAGGGTGATGACGTTGACGTCCATCACCGCGTCGACCGCGTCACGGGTGCCGATGGTCTCGGGGAAGTGGTAGCCGGTGTCGAGGAAGACGACGTCCACTCCGGGCATGGCGCGCGAGGCGAGGTGGGCGACCACGGCGTCCTCCATGGAGGAGGTGACGCAGAAGCTCTTGCCGAAGGTGTCGGCCGCCCACCGGAGGATCTCCAGTGCGGAGGCGTCCTCCAGGTCGCGGCCGGCCTGCTCGGCGAGCGCCTTCAGGTCGGTCGCCTCGGCGGCCTGAGTCGTCGTCATATCGTTTCCCCTCCAGTGGAGTTGTTCGAAGTGCCCGGGGCGAGGAGCCCCAGGAACTTCAACTGGAAGGCTCGACTGCACGCCCGGCATTCCCAGGCACCGTGACCTGTCTCGTGCGGGAACAGGTCCTCGTCGCCGCAGTACGGGCAGTAGAAGGGCGCGGCACGCTCGCTCATGACAGGGCCTCTTCCGAGGCACGCGCTGCCCAGGTGGCGAAGCGCTCGCCGTCCTCGCGCTGCTCCTGGAAGCGCGTGAGGACCCGCTCGACGTAGTCCGGCAGCTCGGCCGAGGTGACCTTCAGGCCACGGACCTTGCGGCCGAAGCCGGCCTCCAGGCCGAGGGCGCCGCCCAGGTGGACCTGGTAGCCCTCGACGCGGTTGCCGTCGTCGTCCAGGACCAGCTGGCCCTTGAGACCGATGTCCGCCACCTGGATACGGGCGCAGGCGTTGGGGCAGCCGTTGATGTTGATGGTGATCGGCTCGTCGAACTCGGGGATGCGGCGCTCGAGTTCGTCGATGAGCGAGGCGCCGCGCGCCTTGGTCTCGACGATCGCCAGCTTGCAGAACTCGATACCGGTGCAGGCCATCGTGCCGCGCCGGAACGGCGAGGGGTTGACCCGCAGGTCCATGGACTCGAGGGCGGAGACGATCGACTCGACCTGTCCCTCCTCGATGTCCAGGACGATCATCTTCTGCTCGGCGGTGGTACGGACCCGGCCCGAGCCGTGCGCCTCGGCGATCTCCGCGATCTTGGTGAGCGTGGTGCCGTCGACGCGGCCGACACGCGGGGCGAAGCCGACGTAGTAGCGGCCGTCCTGCTGCTTGTGGACGCCGACGTGGTCGCGCCACTGGCCGGCGGGCTGCTCGGGGGCGGGCCCGTCCGTCAGCCTGCGCTTCAGGTACTCGTCCTCCAGGACCTGGCGGAACTTCTCCGGGCCCCAGTCGGCGACGAGGAACTTCAGCCGGGCGCGGGTGCGCAGCCGGCGGTAGCCGTAGTCGCGGAAGATCGAGATGACGCCCTCGTAGACGTCCGGGACCTCGTCGAGCGAGACCCAGGTGCCCAGGCGGACGCCCAGCTTGGGGTTGGTGGAGAGGCCGCCGCCGACCCAGACGTCGAAGCCGGGGCCGTGCTCCGGGTGGTTCACGCCGACGAAGGCGATGTCGTTGATCTCGTGCGCCACGTCGAGCAGCGGCGAGCCGGAGACGGCCGACTTGAACTTACGGGGCAGGTTGGAGAAGTCCTTGTTGCCCACGATCCGGCGGTAGATCTCGTCGATGGCGGGGGTGCCGTCGATGATCTCGTCCTCGGCGATCCCCGCGACGGGCGAGCCGAGGATGACACGCGGGGTGTCACCGCAGGCCTCGGTCGTCGACAGGCCGACCGCCTCCAGGCGGTTCCAGATCTCCGGGACGTCCTCGATGCGGATCCAGTGGTACTGGACGTTCTGCCGGTCGGTGATGTCGGCGGTGCCCCGCGCGAACTCCTGCGAGATCTCGCCGACGACCCGCAGCTGCTCGGTCGTCAGCCGGCCGCCGTCGATCCGGACCCGGAGCATGAAGTACTCCGCGTCCAGCTCCTCCGGCTCCAGGACTCCCGTCTTGGTGCCGTCGAGGCCTTCCTTGCGCTGGGTGTAGAGGCCCCACCACCGCATACGGCCGCGCAGGTCGTTGGGGTCGATGGAGTCGAATCCACGCTTGGAGTAGATCGTCTCAATGCGTGTCCGCACATTGAGACCGTCGTCGTCCTTCTTGAACTGCTCATTGCCGTTCAGCGGGGTGAAGTGCCCCACGGCCCACTGACCCTCGCCACGGTGACGGCTCACCTTGCGGCGGGGCGTTGCGGGTGCGGGGATTTCCGGGGTGGCGGCCATGGCGTTTTGTCCTTCGGGACTGCGGGAGGGCGGCTCTGACCTGCACACTCGTGCTCAGGTCAGGGGATGGCGCGACGGTGCGCAGCAGGTGGGTCAGAAAGGGAGATCGCGGCGGTGCTGGTTCTCTCAGCGCACCGGACACATGGCGCTGGACATGCGGCCGAGGTCGACGTGCCGCCGACTCACCAAGGCAATTCCAGTTCCAGACATGACGGAAGCGTGTCACGGGACTTTGGACCCAGTCCAGCTTCGTCCGGAATGTGGACACGACCGTCCCGCATCGCGAGACGGTGTGCCGTGGGTCACTTTCGGGAGGTGAGGAGGGGTCAGCCGTGCGCGCCGGGCCAGGGGCCGGGCGTCTCGGACTCCTCGACCTCCTCCACCTTGGTGTCGAAGAGCCGGAAGCCCCGCCGCAGATAGTTGTCCATCGCGTGCGGCCCGTCCAGCGAGCAGGTGTGGAGCCACACCCGGCGCGTCTCCTCGCGGCCCGGCCAGCGGTCGGCCAGGTCCCAGGCGCGCTGGATGCCGTACGAGAGCAGATGGCCGCCGATCCGGCGCCCACGGAAGGCAGGGATCAGTCCGAAGTAGACGATCTCGACGACGCCGTCGTCCTGCGGGTCGAGCTCGACGTATCCGGCCGGCGTGCCCCGGTCGTACGCGACCCAGATCTCGGCCCCCGGCTTCTCGACGATCTCGAGCCACTGCTTGTACGTGAGAGACAGCCGATCGTTCCAGCGGATGTCGCCACCGACCGCCGTATAGAGGAAGCGGCTGTACTCGGGCGAGGGCACCTCGGCCCGCTTGATCGTGACCTCGTCGCCCTCGGGGACGGGGGAGGGACGGAGGTCGGACGGCGCGGTCTGCTCGAGGGACCAGGTGGTGAGAGTGATGCTCATACGTCCATCGCATCATGCGCAGCGCGCGGATCCCACAGGGGTCCGCCCGCTGGGACGCCCCGACCGCGCCCAGGGCGTCCGGCGGATCGGGGCCGGACACCCCCTAGCGGGCCGTGCGGGGTGGCGGCAGCTCGCCCGAGCCGCGCTCGATGAGGGTGACCGGGATCGTGTGGGTCACCGCGCGGGAGCGGTCACCGCCCAGGCGGGCCAGGATCTGCTCCGCCGCCGCTCGGCCGACCGCCGCCGGGTCCTGGGCCACGACCGTCAGGCCGGGCTCCAGGACCGCGGCGAGCGGCAGGTCGTCGAAGCCGACCAGCGCCACTTCCCGCCGTCCCGCCTCCGCCAGCGCGGGCACGACCCCGAGCGAGGCGAAGTTGTTCGCCGCGAACACGGCCGTCGGAGGATCGGGCAGCGCGAGCAGACGGCGGACGGCGACCCCGGCCGCGTACGGATCGTGCGCCGTCACCACCAGCGCCGGGTCGTGGGCGATCCCCGCGGCCTCCAGCGCCGAGCGGTATCCGCGCTGCCGTGTCTTGCGCGTGTAGAGCGTGGCCGGCCGGTCACCGATGAAGGCGATCCGACGGTGTCCGTGCGCGATCAGATGTGTCACACCCACCCGGGCACCCTCCTCGTTCGCGCTGACCACCGCGTCCGCCGCGAGACCCGTGCCCGGCCGGTCCACGAAGACCACCGGAAGGCCGCTCTCCCGCTCGCGGCGCAGGAAGCGGTGGTCGCTGCCGGCCGCCGGGACGACGAGCAGACCGCTGATCCGCCGCGCCAGGAACGCGGTGATCAGCGACTGCTCCACCGGCTCCCGCTCGCCCGACGACCCCATCAGGAGGGTGAGCCCCCGGTCCCGTACGACGCCCTCGACCCCGCCCGCGACCGTGCCGAAGAAGGGGTTGCCCATGTCCGGCACGACCAGGCCGACCGTCGAGTCCCGCGCCCCCACCCGCATGTTCCGGGCCATGAGATTGGGGCGGAAGCCCAGCTCCTCGACGACCGCGAGCACCTTCGCCCGGGTCGCCTCGGACACCGGCCCGTCCTCGTTGAGCACCCGCGACACCGTCTTCGGGGTCACGCCGACCCGCGCCGCCACATCGGCCAGGGTCGGCCGCCGGGTGCTCCCCATGGTCACCGCATCTCTGTCGTCGCTTCAGCCTCGGTCGCCCACGACCGTACCGCCGTCGGCCCCCTCCACGGTGAGGGCCCCGGTCATGATCGCGACGACCTCTGCCATGGAGTGGTCCGAGGGCCGGATCTGCGCCACCCGGCGGCCCAGCCGCTGGACGTGGATCCGGTCCGCGATCTCGAAGACATGCGGCATGTTGTGGCTGATCAGGACGACGGGCAGTCCCCGGTCCCGGACGCGCCGGATCATGTCGAGCACCTGACCCGACTCCTTGACCCCGAGCGCGGCCGTCGGCTCGTCCATCACCACCACGTGCCGGGCCCAGGCGACCGCGCGCGCCACCGCCACGCCCTGCCGCTGGCCGCCGGAGAGCGTCTCCACGGCCTGGGTGAGGGACCGGAGCCCGATCTTGAGATCGGCCATGTGCGCCGCGGACTCCTCGCGCATCCTCTTGTTGTCGAGCATCCGCAGCACCGAGCCGAGCGGGCCGCGCCGCCGGACCTCACGGCCCAGGAACATGTTGCTCGCGATGTCCAGCGAGGCCGCGACCGCCAGATCCTGGTAGACGGTCTCGATGCCGTGCCTGCGCGCGTCCACCGGATCGCGGAACCGGACGGGCGCGCCGTCGAGCTCGAGGATCCCTTCGTCGGGCTGGAGCGCCCCGGTGAGCGCCTTGATCAGACTGGACTTACCGGCCCCGTTGTCCCCGATGACCGCGAGCACCTCACCGGGCAGCAGATCGAAGTCGGCGCCGTCGAGCGCGGTGACCTGGCCGTAGCGCTTGACGAGTCCACGGGCCCTGAGGACGGGCGTGGCTCCGGGAGCGGTGGTCATCGGCGGGCCTTCCTGCGGGAGAACTGGTCGACGGTCACGGCGAGGATGACGAGGCCGCCGGTGATCAGGGTCTGGTAGATCGAGCCGACACCCATCAGCTGGAGCCCGTTGCGGAACACCCCGACGATCAGGGCACCGACCAGCGTGCCGAGGATCGCGCCGCGCCCGCCGAAGAGACTCGTACCGCCGAGCACCACCGCCGTGATCGCGTCCAGGTTGTCGGTCTGGCCCGCCTTGGGGTCGCCGACACCGGTCCGGGAGATCAGCAGCAGCGCGGCGACGCCGTAGATCACCCCGGCCAGGGTGTAGATGCCGAGCCGGAGGCGGGTGGTGCGGATACCGGTGAGCCGGGCGACTTCCGGGCTGTTGCCGAGCGCGTAGGTGTGCTTGCCCCAGGCCGTCTGTCCGAGGAAGTACGCGAAGCAGAGGAAGAGCACGATGGTGAGCACCGAACCGTATGTGATGTCGGTACGGCCCAGCGGGAAGGTCTCGCCCAAGCCCGTGAGCGCGCCGGGGAGTTCGGTGATCGTCTGCTCTTCCGAGTAGATGTGGGTGAGCGCGAAGGCGACGTTGAGCATCCCGAGCGTCACGATGAACGGCGGCAGCTCGACGAAGGTGACGAGTGCGCCGTTCGCGAGGCCGAACAGGGCGCAGACACCGATGCCCGCGGCTATCGCGGCGAGGGGCGGAAGGGCGCCTTCGGCTGCGAGCTTGGCCATCACGATCGAGCCGAAGGCCATGACGGCACCACAGGACAGGTCGATGCCGGCGGTGAGGATGATCAGCGTCTGGCCGAGGGCGAGGGTGCCGACGACCATCACCTGCTGGACGACGAGGGAGAGGTTGCCTCCGGAGAGGAACTGCTCGCTCTGGAAGGTGAAGAAGGCGCAGGCGACGAGCAGCGCGACCAGCGGTCCCGCGGTGGGATGGGTGAGCAGCCGGCCCGCCGTGCGGCGGGTTCCCGGGGTGGCCGGCGGAGCGGCGGTGGGCGGTGCGGTGGTGGTGGTCAACTGGGGCTCCTTGTAGGGGAAGTCGGGGGTGGGGGATTCAGCCCCAGCAGTTGTCCAGGCCGTACGTCGTGTCCTCGGCCGGGACGCCCGAGGCAGGAGCGTCCGTGATGAGGCTGACGCCGGTGTCGACGTAACCGGACGCCTTCGTGCCGTTCTTGGCGTACGCGACGACCGCGTCGACGCCCCGGGCGGCCATGAGAAGCGGGTACTGCTGCGAAGTGGCCGCGATCTTCCCGGACTTGACGGCCTCCGTGCCGGTGCAGCCGCCGTCCACCGAGACGATGAGGACGTCCTTCTCGCGCCCCTTCGCCTTCAGTGCCGTGTACGCGCCCAGCGCCGCGGGCTCGTTGATCGTGTAGACGACATTGATGTCCGGGGCCTTCTGCAGGCAGTTCTCCATGGCCGTCTGGCCCTTGGCCTGGTCGCCGCCGGTGTCCTGGGAGCAGACGACGGCCGGGTCGCCGTCCTCGACCCCGTACCCCTTGAGGAATCCGTCGTGCCGCAGTTGTCCGACGGCGACGCCGGGGGCGAGGTCCAGTGTGGCGATCTTCGGGGTCTTCCCGGCCATCGCGGCCTTGGCGTAGCGGCCGATCAGCTCGCCGGCCTTGAGGTTGTCGGTGGCGAAGAGCGCGTCGGCGGCGTCCTGCGGGTCGGTCGGGCTGTCGAGGGCGATGACGAGGACGCCCTTCTTCCGGGCCTGCTCGATCGCGGGGACGATCGCCTTGGAGTCGTTGGGGGTGATGAGGATGCCCTTGACCCCGGACGCGACCATGTTCTCGATCGCGGTGACCTGGCCCTCATTGTCTCCGTCGAACTTGCCCGCCGCCGTGGTGAGTTCGGCGCCGGTCCGCTTCGCGGCGCTCTGCGCGCCCTCCTTCATCTTCACGAAGAACGGGTTGGTGTCGGTCTTGGTGATCAGCCCGACCTTCACGGCTCCGTCGCCGCCTCCTGCCCCGGTGGAGCCCTTGGCTCCCTCGCCGCAGGCGGTGAGCAGCAGAACCCCGGAGGCCAGGGTGGCCGCGAGGGGGAGTGCGGTGCGGAAAGTGCGCTTCATGGCGCGGCTCCTCAAGGGACGCAGGGGTGTCAACGTTGACTTATGTCAACGTTGACATCGACTCGCCAGGATGATGGACTCCGCCGCGAGCAACGTCAATGCCCTTCACTCGTCACGAGTTGGTAAACGGAGGCTTTCGGATGAGCCGCTGGAAAGCACCGCGCATGATCGCCCTCGCGGCCCTGCTCGTCGCCGCGTCCGCTCCCATCAGCGCGAACGCCGCACCACCCGCACCCCCCCGCCCCCTCGCCACCGGTCCCGTCAACCCCGGTTTCGACACCGGGGATCTCACCGGCTGGACGATCACCGAAGGCACCGCCTTCGGCCCCGCCGCCGTCACCACCACCGACACCTACTGGGGAGGCCCCTTCCATCACCGGGGCGGCCACCACCTCTGGGGCTACGCAGCCGCCGGCGACGACGCCACCGGAACCCTCAACTCCTCTTCGTTCGCGGCCCCTTCGCGGATCAGCTTCCTGATCGGCGGTGGCTGGGACCCCGAACGCCTCTACGTCGCCCTGGTCAGGGACAGCGACGGCACACAGCTCCTCAAGCAGACCGGCCCCGAGGACGAGGCGTACGTCCGGATCCTCTGGGACACGGCGGCCTGGCGCGGCCAGCGCGTCCACCTCGAAGTCGTCGACCGCAAGACCGGCGGCTGGGGCCACCTCAACCTCGACGACGTACGCACCGGCGACGCCGCCCTCCGGGACGGCAACGGCCTCACCTTCCGCGCCCTCGGCCAGGCCCGTCAGCCCACCAGCACAAGGGACTTCACCGCGGACCCCCTACGCCCGCAGTTCCACTACACGCCCTACCAGGGCTGGATCAACGACCCCAACGGCGTCATCCAGTGGCGCGGCCGCCACCACCTCTTCAGCCAGTACTACCCCGACGCACCCAAGTGGGGGCCGATGCACTGGGCCCACGCCGAGGGCCCCGACGCCGTCCGCTGGCGCGACCTCCCCGTCGCCCTCACCCCGCCGCCACCCGCGACGCCCACCGACAACAGCGGCATCTTCAGCGGCAGTGCCGTCGACGACGACGGCGTCTTGACCGTCGCGTACACGAAGTCGACCGACACCGGAGCCCACCCCGGTGCCACCCCCGAGACCGTAGCGATCGCCACCAGCACCGACGGCGTCACCTTCACCCCCGGCACCGAGGTCATCACCCAGGCACCGCCCGGCTCGTCCGCCGGATTCCGTGACCCCAAACTCTTCCGCGACCCGGTCGACAGGCGCTGGAGGATGGTCGTCGGATCGGGTGACGGCGGACGGGGGAAGGTGCAGCTGTACACCTCCGACGACCTGCGCGCCTGGACGTACAGCGGCGTCCTCGCCGAAGGCGACGGCACGACCGGCGCCATGTGGGAGTGCCCCGATCTGTTCCCGCTCGGCGGGAAGTGGGTCCTGCTCTACTCCACCAACGAGGGCGGACAGTCCCTCCAGCGCTACGCCGTCGGCGAGTACGACGGCAGCGGATTCCGCGCGGAACGGCACGGGATCCTCGACGGCGGCGGCGACATCTACGCGGCGCAGAGCTACCGGGACGACGCCGGGCGACGGCTGATGACCGCCTGGATGAGCGACTGGAACGCCAAGGAGCCCACCAGAGTGGGTGGTTGGGCCGGTGCCCAGTCCCTCCACCGCGAACTCTTCCTCACGGCCGACGGGCGTCTCGGGCAACGGCCCGTCGCCGCCCTCGCGTCACTCGCCACCGGCAGGACGACCACCGTGAAGGACAGGACCGTCGACGGCAAGTGGCGCATCGGCCAGGGCGACAGCGTACGAGTGAAGGCGGTGCTCGACCTGGAGGCGACGACCTCCGACACCGTCACCGTCCGCCTCAAGGCGTCCGCTGCCGAGGCGACCGTGCTGCGGTACCGCAAGTCCACCGGCACCCTCACCCTCGACACCACCGACGCCGGCTACGGCACTGCCGCGACGTACACCACCCAGGTCGCACCCGGCGCCGACTCCACCCTCTCCCTCGACATCCTGGTCGACCGCTCCTCCGTCGAGGTCTTCACCGGGGACGGCGCCGCCCTCACCGCCCGGGTGTACCCGCGCTACCGCGAGTCCACCGCCGTCGAGTTCGTCGCCGACACCGGCCGCCTCCGTCTGAAGAGCGCCTCCCTGACCCCGCTGGGCTCCAGCGTCCTGCCCGACTGACCTCATCCGGAAGGAATCCGCATGACCGCGCCCCGCCGCCCCGTGGCCGTACTCGGCGAATGCGTCGCCGACGCCTTCGTCGCCCCCACCCGGGCCGACGGCCCGGGTCTCCGGCTCGACGTACTGCCCGGCGGCGGGCCCGCGAACACCGCCGTGGCGCTCGCCCGCCTCGGCACCCCCACCCACTTCCTGGCCCGTCTCTCCGGAGACGTCTTCGGCGGCCTCTTCCGCCGCCGGCTCACCGAGTCCGGCGTCCGGATCGACCTCTGCCCCGACGCCACCGAACCCAGCACCCTCGCCGTCGCCGGGCTCGGCCCCGACGGCGCCGCCGAGTACTCCTTCCACGCGGAGGCCACCGCCGACTGGCAGTGGACCCGCGCGGAACTCGCCGCCGTGTCCCGGCTGGGCGCCGCCTGCCTGCACACCGGCTCCCTCGCGCTCGTACGGGAGCCGGGCGCCGCCGCCGTCGAGGACCTGCTGGCGGAACTGCGCCCCACCACCACGCTCTCCCTCGACCCCAATGTGCGCCCGCTGCTCGTCGCCCCCGACCGCTACCGCACCCGCCTCCCGCGCTGGTGCGCCCTGGCGGACATCCTCCGGCTGAGCGAGGACGACCTGGCCCATCTCCACCCCGGCACCACCCCCGAGGCCGCCTGCGACACCTGGCACCGGGCCGGGGTCCCGCTCGTCGTCGTCACCCTCGGCGGGGCCGGCGCCCTCGTCTCGTACGACGGCGTCCGGAGCCGGCAGCCGGCTCCGCAGATCGACGTCGTCGACACCGTCGGCGCCGGCGACGCCTTCACGGCCGGCCTGCTCCACCGCCTCCACGAGACCGGAGCGCTCGGCGGCCGCCTCGGCACCCTCGACCGGAAGAGCCTGGACGAGGCCGTCGCCTTCGGCATGACGGTCGCGGCGGCCACCTGCGCCGTACGCGGGGCGAATCCGCCCCGGGCGGAGGATCTCGCCACGGCGGTCTGACGCGGCTCACCGCGGAGCGGCATCCCCTACGCGCGGGTCGTCACGGCCCCGTGCGGGAGGTCCGGACCGCCGGGGCCGTCGAGTGGGGGAGGAGGTCCGCCGGGTGGGCCGGGGGGACGATCTCGACCTCCACCTCCTCGCTGAAGCGGTACGGGCGGTGGGCGAGCACGCTCGCCAGGTTGCGGCGGACCCGCGACATCTCCGCCCGTACCGTCACCGTCCTCGTCCGGTCGCCGAACACGTCCTCGGCCAGCTCCGCCGCCGTCCGCCCGTCGCGGTGCAGGGCCAGGACGTACAGCAGCTCGGCATGGCGCGGGCTCAGCTCCTGCGTCCAGCTGCCCGCCGCCCCCGACACCGCCACCGTCCAGCGGCGCGGCCGGCTCAGATCGAGGACCACCCGGCTCGGCGCCCGCGCGTCCGAAGCCGCCGCCCGGGTCTCCTCATCGATCCGCAGCAACCAGCCGCCCGGCAGGGGCTCCACCGAGCACATCCCCAGCGACGGCAGCCAGGTGCGCCCCGCGCGGAAGGACTTCGGCAGCGCGAGCCGGTCCACCGGCGCCATCCCGGTCACCGCCGCCGTCCAGCCGTGCGTGTCCACCGCGACCGCCCGGCCGCCCACCCGGCAGAGGATCGGCGCGGCCACCGAGCGCAACCGCTCGATCGACCGCAGATGACGGTCGCGCATCTCCGCCTCGGCGAGCTGCGCCACCGAGCCGACGAGTGCCAGCGTCGCCGGATGGAAGCTGGACGCCGGACCGCTCACATCCACGATCCCCAACAGCCGCTGGTCGCGCGGATCGTGGACCGGCGCCGCGGCGCAGGTCCAGTTGTGGAGCGTCTGGACGTAGTGCTCGGCCGAGTGGACCTGGACCGCCCGACGCATCGCCAGCGCCGTCCCCACCGCGTTCGTGCCGGTGGTGTGCTCGGACCAGGCCGCGCCCTCCTCCAGACAGATCCCGTTGGCCTGGCGCAGCACCGAGGAGTTGCCCTCGCGCCACAGCACCCGGCCCTGCTCGTCGGTGACCACCATGATCTGCATGGAGGCGTCCGCGATCCCCGCGAGCCCGGTGCTCAGCGTGCGCATCACCTCGCCGAGCACCGTCGACCGCCGCCGCTCCTCGAGCTCGTCGCGCTGGAGCAGGACACTGCTCGTGGTCTGGTCCGGGTCGAGACCGAGCCGGAACATCCGCTGCCAGGAGGCGTCGATGACCGGGCGGGGCGCGATCGGCGGCCTGCGGCCGGCCAGCGTCTCCTCCCGGACCCGGTGCAGCAGTCGGGTCGCCTGGGTGGCGTCCATGGCGGCCAGTCGCTTCATGTCGAGCCGAGTGTTGTTGAGCTGAGTGTTCTTCATCGGTCTCTCCCAGCCACCCGCGTTGCTGTATCGGTTCTGCCGCGTTCCCGGGTCGTGATGCCCATCGTGCCGCTCGCTGCCGTCCGGCAGAGCGCGTTTCGTGTAATCCTGCAACCCTGTGCAACTCTGGCCGCAACCGCTCTCGTACACGAGGGTGGTGCGAGCGGAGGGTGGTGCCGTGTCGGCGCAGCACCACCCTCGGCTTTTCCGCGCGTGCCGACCCTTTCCGGGTCCACCCCTGGCGCGCGCGGCTCAGCTTTACTCGCGTGCGCCGGGGGCGTGCGCCCGAGGGCTCAGGCCTCCACGCGCGCTCTCTCCACCACCGCCCGCAGATCCAGCGTGGTCGGCAGCGTCCCGAACGCCGAGCCCCGGTCGCCGCCCAGCCGAGAGGCACAGAACGCGTCCGCAACCTCCGCCGGCGCCCACCGCACCAGCAGCGAACCCTGCAGGACCAGCGCCATCCGTTCCGCGAGCCGTCGGGCCCGCCCCTCGATCCCGTCCAGATCGGCCAGTTCGGTGAGCATGCCCTTGATCGCCCCGTCGAGCCGGTGATCCGCGCCCCGCGCCTTGCCGACCTCCGTCAGGAACGCGTTCAGCGCCATCGGCTCCCTCTGCAACGCCCGCACCACATCCAGCGCCTGCACATTGCCGGAGCCCTCCCAGATCGAGTTGAGCGGCGACTCGCGCAGCAGCCGCGGCATCCCCGACTCCTCCACATAGCCGTTGCCGCCCAGGCACTCCAGGGCCTCCGCCACCGTCGGCACGCACCGCTTCGTCACCCAGTACTTCGCCGCCGGCACGGCGATCCGCAGGAAAGCGCGCTCTGCCTCCGTATCGGCGTCGTACGCGGCCGCGAGCCGCATTCCGAGCACCGTCGCCGCCTCCGACTCCAGCGCCAGATCGGCCAGCACATTGCGCATCAGCGGCTTGTCGAGGAGCGGACCGCCGAACGCGCCGCGGTACGCGGTGTGGTGCACGGCCTGCGTCAGCGCCTGCCGCATCAGCGCCGCCGAGCCCAGCACACAGTCGAGCCGGGTCGCCGCCACCATCCCGATGATCGTGCGGACCCCGCGTCCCTCGTCCCCGACCCGGCGCGCCCAGGTCGTCCCGTCGAACTCCACCTCGGCGGAGGCGTTCGAACGGTTCCCCAGCTTGTCCTTGAGCCGCTGGATCGCGAACGCGTTGCGCGTACCGTCCTCCAGGACCCGCGGCACCAGAAAGCAGCTCAGCCCTTCCGGAGCCTGGGCGAGGACCAGGAAGCCGTCCGACATCGGCGCCGAGCAGAACCACTTGTGCCCGGTCAGCACGTACTCGCCGGCCCCGGAGAGCGGCCGCGCCTCGGTCGTGTTCGCCCGTACGTCGCTGCCGCCCTGCTTCTCCGTCATCCCCATCCCGAGGAGTGCCCCCGCCTTCTCGCCGGGCGGCCGCAGCCCCTCCTCGTACACGTGCGAGGTCAGCAGCGGCTCCCAGACGGCGGCGAGCGCGGGCTCCGTCCGCAGCGCGGGCACCGCGGCATGGGTCATCGACAGCGGGCAGCCGTGCCCCGCCTCGGTCTGCGTCGCCAGTATGAACCCGGCCGCCCGCCGCACATGACCACCCGGACGGCCCCAGGCATCGGTCAGACCCGCGGCCACCGACCGTCCCAGCAGCCGGTGCCACGAGGGATGGAACTCCACCTCGTCGATCCGGTTCCCGTACCGGTCGTGCGTCCGCAGCAGCGGTGGATTCCCGTTCGCGAGGGCCCCCCACTCCTGCGCCTGCGCCGACCCGACGGACCGGCCCTGGCCCACGAGCTCCTCGCGCGCTTCCGCGAAGACCTCCGGCGCCAGATGACGCTCGACGGCCTCCGCCAGAGGCCGGTCGGAGGTGTACGCGTCGTATCCGACCAGGGGCGGAGCCTGGTTGGTCACTGTGTGGGTGGTGGCTGCCATGCCGATACGGTAAGGAGGTGCAGGCAGCAAACGAAACACCCGAGCGGCGGCCCGTGGGCAGACTCCACCGGGCGCGAGTCCTCTACCGCAACGTCTCGAAGCGGAAGATGGTCTGGCTGCTCCTGAAGGACACCGTCAACTCGTGCATCGAGTACCGCATCCTCGGCCTCGCCGCCGAAGCGGCGTTCTTCACCCTCCTGTCCCTTCCCCCGCTGCTGCTCGGTCTGATCGCCCTCCTCGGCTACGCCGACGACTGGACCAACACCGACACCGTCGCGAGCATCCAGGAGAACATCCTCCGCGCCGCCGGAACGGTCCTCTCCGACCGCGGCGTACGCGACATCGCCAAACCCGTCCTGGACGACGTCACCCAGGGCAAACGCCCCGAACTCATCTCGCTCGGCTTCGCCATCGCCCTCTGGTCCGGCTCGCGCGCCGTGAACGTCTTCATCGACACCATCACCGTGATGTACGGGCTCGACGGGCACCGCGGCATCGTCAAGACCCGGCTGCTCGCCTTCCTGCTCTACATCGTGGCGCTGCTCATCGGCGCGGTCGTCCTGCCGCTCGCCGTCGTCGGCCCGGACCGGGTGGTGGAGCTGATCCCGTGGGGCACGGAGGTCGTCGCCGTCCTCTACTGGCCCGTCGTCATCCTGCTCTCCATCGCCTTCCTGACGACGCTGTACCACGTGTCCGTCCCGGTCCGCTCCCCATGGATCGAGGACATCCCGGGCGCGCTGGTGGCGCTCGGGATGTGGGTGCTCGGCAGCTTCCTGCTGCGGATCTACCTGACCAGCCAGGTCGAGGGACCCACGATCTACGGCTCCCTCGCCGCGCCCATCGCGGTGCTGCTCTGGATCGGCATCTCGGCCTTCGCCGTGCTCGTCGGCGCGGCGGTGAACGCCGCGATCGACCGTGTCTGGCCCTCCGTCGCCACCGCCGCGGCCCGCGAGGCCAGCGACCGCGCCCGCGCCGCCCAGGCCGCCGACCTCGTCGCCCGGCTGCGCGCGGAGGCGGACGACGTGGACGAGGACGACCCGGACATGCCGTCGGAGTTCCCCGAGCGCTGGTCCCGGTTCCTGCCGCCGGACGACGTCAAGTCGCGGCTGCACTCGGGCTGGGAGAAGGACTAGGGCATCGAGGAGGACTGGGGCATCGAGGAGGACTGGGGCATCGAGGAGGACCGGGGCAGCGAGGAGGACTGGGGCAGCGAGGAGGACGGGGCGGGGACTCAGGTGGCGGTCCTGAGGACCGTGGCGAAGGGGATGACGACGGTTCCGGTCCGGATCGTCTCGACTCCGTATTTCGCCTCGGGATCGAGATTCACGCCGGACACCTTCCCGTGGGCATTGAGCGGCGAGACGGCCGCGTACATCTTCGAATCCTCGCCCAGGAGCCGGATCGCGACGACATAGCGCTGCCTCCGGGTCACGTTGATGATGTTGTTGTTGTGGGTCAGCTCGCCCATGTAGAAGACGTAGTCCCCGCACGCCGCCGGGCACTCGACCATGTCCGTCGCCCCCTTCACCCAGGAGTACCGGGGCCGTACGAACGCACGGTCGACCCTTCCCCGGTCCCTCCTCAGCACGGTGATGTCCCCGTCGACCTCCAGGCTCTCGTAGTCGGCCCCTTTGGGCACCTGGACCACCACGTTCTCGACCTGCCCCGTCCCCGGGTCGAACCAGTCCCCGGGAACGACGATCAGCCCCGTGTCGAGCACACGCCAGGTCGGCAACCCGGCGTAGAGCTCACTGTCCTGTCCCCCCGCCACGTCCTCCTTCGTCCCTGCCAGCTCCTTCGCGCCACCGGCGAAGTCCGACGTTCTGCCCTTCACCCAGAACACGCTGGCGATGACGTTGACGGGAACCCTTCCCGTGTTCTGCAGGGAGAAGGTCACCGGGACATGGATCACCGGCTCCCTCGGGTCCAGCTCCGGCTTGCCGAACCTGGCGCTGAGCGTCACCTGGACGTGTGCCGCGTACGGCTGGTACGCCGCCGAGTAGGCGAAGTTCGCGGCGGCGAGCAGGGCGGTCGCGAGCACGCCCGCGGCGACCTTCCTGGGGTGCGGGATGCCCTGCCAGGCCTTCTCCCGGATGACGGTCCAAGTCGCCCAGACCGCCCAGAGCGACAGCGGCATGTAGCTGAAGACCCAGGGCGTGAACTCCATCTCCTCGAACCACAGGGTCAGAAGCATGGTGTGGACCTGCAGCGCGATGAGAACGCCCACCAGGACCAGCAGCCCGGAGTACCGCAGGTTCCGCTTGCCCCAGTAGTCCCGCACCCCGAGGGCGGCCGCCAGCTGGAGAAGGCCCGCGAGGAAGAAGAGGAAGCCGGTCACCCGCGACGCGAACGTCAGCGCCCCGAAGGCGTCCTCGCTGCCGACGATGATGAGGACGGCCCCCGACATGACCAGGCCCGCCGCCATGACCGCGGCGGTCACCAGTCTCTTGCGCCTCCGGTCGGGCCAGGTGTCGCTACCGGCTTCCCGCCAGCAGATCAGCGCGCGGTCGTCGAGATCCATGTCCCCTGGGAAGCCCTCGCGGACGAGGATCTCCCTCAGCTCGCGCGCCGACCAGGCCGCGCCGACCACCTGATCACCCAGGCGGACCGGTCGCAGGCCACGCTTGTCCGGTGGTGCCACGACCACTCTGGGCAGGTGCATGACTCCAGGTTCGGCCCCGGCCCGCCGGAGCGCCCGCCCTGGTACGCCGACCGGGCGCGACCTCCCACTCCTGGAGGCGTGTCCGGCGGACTACCCTCGGCAGCGTGTACGAGGAACGTCCCGCGCGCCTGGACGGCGCCTTCCTCTGGACCCTCACCACCCAGGTGGGGGCGCCACCCGTGCCCGTCCTGCCCGACGGCTGCATGGATGTGATCTGGTGCGACGGCCGGCTCCTCGTCGCGGGACCCGACACCGTCGCGCACGTCCCCGAGAGCGGGGCGAGCCGCTACGCCGGGATCCGCTTCGCACCCGGAGACGCTCCCGCGCTGCTCGGCATACCGGCGAGCGAACTGCGCGACCGGCGGGTCGAGCTCGGGGCGCTGTGGAGCGGGGCGAGCGCGCGACGGCTCGCCGAGCGGGTGGCGGACGCCCCCGACCCCGCGGCGGTCCTCGAGGCACTCGCGCTGAGCCGGGCCGCCGGAGCCCCGGCCCCCGACCCGCTGCTCCGGGCGGTCGTACGGCGGCTCCAGGCGGGCCGGCCGGTCGCCGAGACGGCCGAGGCCGTAGGGCTCGGGGCCCGGCAGCTGCAGCGGCGGTCACTGGACGCGTTCGGCTACGGGCCCAAGACCCTGGCGCGGATCCTCCGCCTCCAGCGTGCGCTCGCCCTGGTCAGGGCGGGGTTGCCGTACGCCGAGGCGGCGCTCCGGGCCGGCTGCGTCGACCAGGCCCACCTGGCGCGCGAGACCCGGGCCATGGCGGGCACCACCCTGTCCGCCTACGCCTCGGACTGGGCGAAGAGGGACACCCCGCAGCCGTCCGGGTCGAGCACGACGGCATAGCGCTGCCCCCATACGGCGTCCCACGGCTTGAGGTGCCCGCGGTACCCGGTCGAGACCAGCGACTCGTAGGTGGCGTCCACGTCCTGCGGCGTGGCGCAGCGGAACGCGAGCCCGATCCGGTCGCCGCCCCGGGGACGGGACCAGCCGGGATCGAAGGAGGCGATGACCTCCTCCGTGTCCCACGCGATCCGCATCCCACCGGGCAGGTCGGCCTCCACATGGGGCGCGGTGTCGGACTCGGCCGGGATCTCCAGGCCGAGCCGGCGGTAGAAGGCGAGCGAGGCGGCCATGTCGGAGACGACGAGGCCGATGACGTCGAGACGTGGTGTGTCCATGGGGGCACCGTAGGCAGGTGCTGGAGCGTGGGTCTTGTACGAATCGGACGTGGGCGCGGCGAAGGACCCGGCCGGGGTGCCGCGGGCCCGCGGGGCGGTGGGCCGGGCGCGGTGGGCACGCTCGCGCTTTCCGGCCTCGTGGGGTGGCCCGGCTCGGTCTTCCCGGCCTCGTGAGGTGGCCCGGCTCGGTCTTCCCGGCCTCGTGGGGTGGCCCGGCTCGGTCTTCCCGGCCTCGTGGGGTGGCCCGGCCGGACGTACGCTGGAACGGGACCGTGCCCGACGGAGGTGCCGGCATGACCGCATCGGCCATACCTCGAGGGCCCGGTGCGACCGCCTGGGCGCCTGAGACGGTGACCACCGACCCGTACAACGCCCAGACGCCGAGGGCCGCGCTGGCCGAGCGCGTCACCCCCGCGGACGCGCTGTTCGTCCGGGACCACTTCGGGGTGCCGCGGACGGCGGTCACCGACTGGGGGCTGCGGATCGGCGGGGCGGTGACCGCACCGGTCACCCTCGGCTACGAGGAGCTGCTCGCCCTTGGGCGCCTCGGACGCCGGGAGTTCGACGTCGTCCTGGAGTGCGCGGGCAACGGCCGCGCCCAGATGACCCCGCGCCCGCCGGGACTGCCCTGGGACCAACGGGCGGTCGGCTGCGCCCGGTTCGCGGGCGTTCCGTTCCACCTCGTCGCCGAACGAGCCGGTGTCGAACAGGAGACGGTCGAGTTCGTCTTCGCCGGGGCCGACGCCGGCACCGTGCACGGTCACCCGGCCGCCTTCGAACGCAGCCTCCCGCTCGCCGAGGCTCTCCACCCGGACACGCTCCTCGCCACCCATATGAACGGCGAGCCGCTCCCGCCCGAGCACGGCGCCCCGGTCCGTCTCGTGGTTCCCGGCCGGTACGCGGTCGCCGACGTGAAGTGGCTGGTCGAGGCGAGGGCCGTCACGGAACCCTTCACCGGGGTCTTCCAGGCCGAGGAGTACGTGTACGTCGAGTCGCGGGGCATCCCCGAAGGCCCCGTCGCGGCCATCCGGGTCAAGTCGTTCATCAGCGCGCCCGAGCCGGACGACGATCTCCGGCGCGGCACGCAGACCGTCGTACGCGGCCGGGCGTGGTCGGGTGCCGGACTGGCCGTGGGACGGGTCGAGGTCCGGGCCGAGCACGAGGACGAGGACCGTCCGGGAGAGGAGCCCGCCGGGGAAGCGGACTGGCACGACGCCGACCTGGAGCCGCCGACCGGGCCGTACGCCTGGACCGGCTGGTCGTACCGGTGGACGCCCAGGAGGCCGGGCCGGTACCGGTTGCTGGCCCGGGCGACCGACGCGCGCGGCGACACCCAGCCCCCGCGGGCGCCATGGAACGCCCAGGGCTACGGCTGCAACCCGGTGGCGGCGGTCGACGTGGTCGTCGTCTGAGGCGACGGGCGACCGGCGACGGGCAACGGCCGACCGGCGACCGCGACCGGCGACCGAGCCCCTTCAGGTGCTCCGCCGCTCAGGGAACGCGCAGGGAAGGACAGGAGAGCAGGTGACGGCATGAACGCCAACGCGATGGAGATCCGGCCCGTGACCACGGCCTCGCTCGGCGACACCAGCTACCTCCTCGTGAGCGGCGACGAGGCCGCGCTGGTCGACCCCCAGCGCGACAGCTGGGGCCTGATCGAGTCCTGTACCACCCAGGGGGTGCGCATCCGGTACGTACTGGAGACCCATGTGCACAACGACTACGTCTCCGGCGCCCTGGAGGTCCGTGCCGCGACCGGCGCCACCGTCGCCGTGCCGGCCCGCGCGCCCTACGCCTTCGACCACCTGCCGCTCGCCGACGAGGACGAGATCGCCGTGGGGGACGTCGTCGTACGGGCGATGGAGACACCCGGGCACACCGCCGAGCACACCGCCTACCTCGTCTGCGAGAACGGCGGTGACGCACCGACCGCCGTCTTCACCGGCGGCAGCCTGCTCGTCGGCAGCGCGGGCCGTACCGACCTGTCCGGTCCCGACCGCGCGAACGAACTCACCCGGGCGCAGTACCGCTCCCTGCGGCGGCTCTCGCTGCTCCCCGACGCCACCCGGGTGCTGCCGACCCACGGGGCGGGCAGCTCGTGCGCTGCGGGTCCGGTCTCCGGCGAGCGGACCACCACCATGGGCCGCGAACGGCGCACCAACCCCACGCTCGGCACCCGCGACGAGGAGGAGTTCGTACGGGAACGGCTCTCGGGCCTGCCGCCGTACCCCCCGTACTACCGCTACATGGCGCCGATCAACCGCTCGGGCCCCGAGGTGCTCGGCGGACGCCCGGCCGTACGGCCGCTCTCGGTGAACGAGGTCGAGGGGCTGATCGGAGGCGGCGCACAGCTCGTCGACGGGCGGGACCGCCGCACCTTCGCCGAGGGCCATGTGCCGGGCTCCCTCTGCGACGAGCTGGACGAGCGCTTCGCGAGCCTCGTCGGCGAGGTCGTGCCGTTCGGCACGCGGCTCGTCCTCGTCACTCCGGAGCCCGCCGACGAAGCAGCCGAGGAGGCCATGCTCCAGCTGCTGCGGATCGGCTACGAGAACGTCGCCGGCCGGCTGGTCGGTGGTGTCGAGGCCTGGCGCGAGGCGGGCCGACCGGTGGCCTCCTTCCGTACCGCGGACGCGTCCGACCTGGCCGGCTCCCTCGCCGACCGGTGGGTGCTCGACGTCCGGCCGGAGCGCCCGGAGGGCGGCATCCCCGGCACGTACGCCGTCCCGCTCGCCGAACTGCCCCGGCGGCTGGGCGAGATACCGCGGGACCGCGAGGTCTGGACGGTCTGCGGGAGCGGCCGCCGGGCGACGATCGCGGCCGGCCTGCTCGACCGGGCCGGCGTCCCCGTCACGGCGGTGGTGCGAGGAGGTGTCGGGGATCTGACGACGCACGGATGAGGCGCACGAAGCGCACGAGGCGTACGGGAGAACGGAGAAGACGATGGGCACGAATGGCTACGCGCATCCGGAGACCCTGGTGGACACCGAGTGGCTGGCCGCCCACCTCGACGACCCGACCGTTCGCGTCATCGACGTGGACGAGGACACGACCGCCTTCGAACACGCCCACATTCCGGGGGCCGTGGGCTGGAACTGGACCACCGACCTGCACGCCGCGGTGGGCCGCGACTACCTGGACCGGGAGGCTCTCGGCGACCTCCTCGCCGCGGCGGGCGTCGCCGACGACACGACCGTGATCCTGTACGGGGGCAACAACAACTGGTTCGCGGCGTACGCCTATTGGATCCTCCGGTTGCGCGGCTTCAACAAGGCGAAGCTGCTCGACGGCGGACGGAAGAAGTGGGAGCTGGAGAGCCGGGGCATGACCCGGATGGTCACGGAGCACCGGCGTACCGACTACACCGTGACCGGCCAGGAGAATCCCCAGTTCCGCGCGATGAGGAGTGAGGTCCTCGACAGCGTCGGGTCCGCCGCCCGCATGGTCGACGTTCGGTCCCCCGAGGAGTACCGCGGCGAGAGGCTGGCGCCGCCGCACCTGCCCCAGGAACAGGCCCAGGTCCCCGGCCACATTCCCGGGGCGTCCAACGTCCCCTGGTCGCAGGCGGCCAACGAGGACGGGACGTTCAAGTCCGCGGACGAGCTGAAGGAGTTGTACGCGGGCAAGGGCATCACCCCCGAGCGGGAGGTCATCGCCTACTGCCGCATCGGCGAACGCTCCTCGCACACCTGGTTCGCGCTCCACGAACTCCTCGGCTACCCGGACGTCAAGAACTACGACGGCTCCTGGACGGAGTACGGCTCGCTGGTGAGGGCACCCGTCGAACTGGGGTGAGGGCGGGCCCCTTCCCTAACGCTGTCCCTTGCCGCACGGCGGGTCGTAGGGCAGGGCCGGGGACACGAACTCCTTCCACACGTCGGGGTTCATCGCCGAGCGGGTCGACGCGCACAGGATCGTTCGTGCGCGGGCCGGATCGGTCTGCCAGAGCCGTACGGTGCCGTCCTGGCCGGCGGTCACCAGTACGTCGCCGCGTGGGGTGTACCGCAGCGCGTTGACATTGGCGTTGTGCCCGGTGACGGGGAGACCGTAGGCCGTGATGCCAGCGGGATCCGACGTGTTCCAGAGCCGGATCTGGCCGATGGAGTTGCCGCTCGCGAGCATGGCGCCGTCCGGGGCGAAGCCGACGCTCCACACCGAGCCTCCGCTGAGCGGCGGCTTGCCGACGGGTTTGGGGGAGGACGGCCGGGACACGTCGAAGAGCCTGATCCGGCTGTCCCCACCGCCGGTCGCGACCAGCGGGGCGCGTGGATGTGCGTCGAGGGAGATGACGGCTTGGGCGTCGAACTGACGACCGTCGCGTACGGGAGCGGCCCCCTTGGCCGTTCGCCAGGCCCGGACATCGCCCACGGCCTGCGTTGAGTAGAGGTGGCCCGAACCGCCTCCGACGGCCAGGGCCTTGGTCGCCAGCTCATCCTCGTCGAGCTCGCCGCCGAGCGGGGTAGGACGCGTCGGATCGGCCACGTTCCAGGCGCGGAGGCCACCGTCGTAGCCGCCGTCGAGGTCCATCGACGCCGCCACCAGCGTGCTTCCGTCGGCGCCGACGGCCAGCGCGGAGACGGGTTCCGACTGTCCCGGCAGCGAGTTGCCGATGGCCAGCGGCCGAGTGGGCGCCGACACGTCCCACAGCCGGACGTCGCCGCGCTGGCCGCCGGTGGCCAGCACGTTCTTCCCCGACGTGCCGCTTCCGCGCGGCAGGAAGGCCAGGGAGGACACGGTGCCGTAGGAGCCCGTGAACCCACCGACGTACTTCAGGTACGTCGGGTCGGAGAGGTCGAACAGCGTGACCTGAGGGCCCGAAGCGACCGCGAGCAGCTGTCCGTCGCCGGTCAGCGCCAGCGCTTCGGCGGCCTTTCCGCCCCCCAGGACGGACAGGCCCGAGGGCACACGCCACAGATGAACCTTGCCGTCCCCGCCGCCGCTCACCAACGTGAGTCCTGTCCGCGCGAAGGCGAGAGTGCTGACGAGTGTGTTGTGTCCGCGCAGCGTCGGGATGATCGTCCGAGCGTGTTCGGGGGCCGCCACGTTCCAGACGTTGATGTTCCCCGCGTCGTCCCCGGTGGCGAGCAGGTGGCCACCCGAGCTGAAAGCGAGCGCGTTGGCCGACGTCCCCAGGAACAAGGTGTTGCTCAACTTCGGCCGACGCGGGTCGGACACGTCCCACAGCCGCACCCTTCCGTCACCGCCGGCGGTGGCCAGCACCGCGGCGACGGGGCTGAAGGCCGCCTTGTTGACGATGCCGCGATGCTCGCCCAGCTCGTCGCCGAGCGCCTTGGGCCGGGCCGGGTCCGACACGTCCCACAGCCGCGCGAGCAGGCTGCGGTCGCCGTCGGGTCCCCCGGTGCCCCCGGTGACGGCGAGGGTGCGGCCGTCATGGCTGAAGGCCACGGACATGATGAGCTGCCATTCGACCGAGACCACCTTGCTCACCGTTCGTGGCCGCCGAGGATCGCTCACGTCGATCATGTACACGGTCCCGCTCGTCTCGCTGCCGGAGTTGTCCGTGACGGCGACGGCCAGGGTCCGGCTGTCGGGGCTGAACTGCAGGCTCATCACCATGCCCCGCTGGGTCGACGACCACGGTGCGTTCAGCGCCACAGGCCGCTTCGGATCGGAGACGTCAATAAGCCGTACCTTGCCGTCCACGTCGCCCCGGGCGAGCAGGTCACCCTTCGCGTTGTACGCGATCGTGGACGCGGCGGCCGTCTCCTTCGCTCCCGGCTCGGTGACCAGAGCCACCGGGCGGGCCGTGTTCCTGGCGTCCCAGAACCGCAGGGAGCCGCCGCCGGTGGCCAGCCGTCCCTTCGGGCCGAACACGACGGACGGAGCCGTGCCGAAGTCGCCCGGCACGGTCGAGGGCAGCACCGAATCGGCCGCCGTCATCAGGCGTGTGTGCAGCCGGTCCGTCGGACGCATCCGGTGGGCGACGAGGTCGAGTTGCGCGGCCAGCGCGCCGTTGGTCTCCCGCTGGCGGTCCGCCTCGGCGCTGACCCGGTCGAAGATGGCGTTGTCGCGCTGCTCGACGGCGTTACGGCTCTGCTGGAACGCGACCGTTGCCGCCACCATGGCCAGCACCGCCAGCAGGGAGACGGCCGCCACCGCACCACGCTTGACCCGGCGGCCCCGTCGCTCCTGCCGCTCGGAGGCGGCGAGGAAGTCCGTGACCAGGGGCGTGAGGTCCTCGGGGCTCGCTCCCGAGGCCCAGGAGCGGGCGAGCACGAGCTTGGCCCCCCGGTGCAGCGTCGTCGCGTCCTTGCGGTCGCCGCGCTCCCAGGCCACGGCCGCCTCCTCCACCTCCTGCCGTACCGGCATGCCGCGCTTGCCCGTCCCGATCCAGTTGCGGTGCAGTCGTGGCCACGCCCCCAGCAGTGCCTCGTGCGTGACCTCGACGACGACCGTGCCCTGCCGCCAGTCCACGCCCTGGGTGAGCAGCCGGGCGCGGGTGAAGCGCTCCGCGAGATCGGGCACCTCCTTCGGGTCGGCGGCGGCGAGGAGCAGGTCGGCGCGGGTCCGTCGGCGGCGGGTCACCTCGCCGTCCTCGCCGATCCTGACGAGGCTGAGGAACATCAGCCGTGCCGCCCGCTGCGCGGACGGGGTCAGCTTCCCGAACTCCTCCTCGGCGGTGGCCGCCACCGCGCCGTCGATGCCGCGGGTGTCGCGGTAGCTGTCCACGGTCAGCGTGTCGCCCCTGCGCTCCAGCCAGGTGGCCCGCAGCGCATGCGCGAGGAGGGGGAGCCGTCCGGTCTCGTACGCGCCCTCGTCGCGTGGGGAGCTGCCCCGCAGATCGCGCAGGACGAGGTCCACGAGACCGGGCGCGAGCGTCAGACGGGCGCGCTCGGCGGGCATGGTCACCGCCCGGCGGACCTCGTCGTCGCTCATCGGTCCGACGATGACCTGACGCTCCACCAGGGCGTCGCGCAGATAGGGGAAGGCGCTGCAGGAGCCGTAGAAGTCCGCGCGCAGTCCGTAGACGGCCAGGGCGACGGGTGTCTCGCCGCCGGGCGTGCCCTCGGCCGGCGCCGCACCCGTCAGCTCGGCGAGCACGTCGACGAAGCGGCGGCGGACGGACTCGTCCTGGCAGACGGTGAAGAGCTCCTCCAGCTGGTCGACGACGAGCACGACCCGGCGGTCCGGCCAGAGGTCCAGCCGTTCGCGTACGAAGGAGGTGAGCCGGCCGGCCTCCATCTCCTCGGTGACCCGGGCCGGTTCGGCGTCCATGAGCCGGCCGAGGCCCGATGCGAGCGCCGCCAGCGGCTCGGCCGTGGGGGTCAGCAGGAGTTGCGGCCAGTGCCGGGAGCCCGGTAGCCGCCCCTGGGCGAGCCCCGGGAGCACCCCGGCACGGAGCAGCGACGACTTGCCCGCGCCGGAGGGTGCGACGACGGCCAGCGGGCTGTGGTCGCTCACGCAAAGCTCAAGGCGGTTCATGACCCTGCTGACGAGGGCTTCCCGGCCGAAGAACCACTCGGCCTCGTCCGTGTCGAACGCGCGCAGTCCGGGGTAGGGGCACTCCTCGCCCTCGGAGGGCGAGGACGTTCTGGACCTGGACTCGCCACGGGAGTGGTAGTGCTCGTGGTGGTGTTCGGTCACACCGCCGTGGACGACGACCATGTCCCTCGCCGAGCGATACACGTTGCCCCGCTCGCCGGCCCACGCGTGCAGCTCGTCCGCCAGCAGGGCTTGACGCTGCTCGTCCATGGACAACCCCCGACTCCGAGAACCATGTTGCCTGTGTGACGCGCATGCTACGGACAGTTCGCAAACGTGACCATGCCATGACAGGAGGAACAGGGGGTGGTCGGCCCGGAGCAAGCAGAAGGCCGACCCGGCGCCAAAGGCGCCGAGCCGGCCTTCTCTCTCGAGCTCGTCAGTCCGTGCCGAACTCCATCGCGGCGCGGTCCAGCATCTCGTCGTCCTCGGCGACCTCGCCACGGGAGGCGATGGCCTCGGCGCCGCCCTCCGGCAGCTCCGTCATGGTGCCGATCAGCCCGGCCGCGGCCGCCTGCGCGGCGCCGATGGCGGGGTGGCCGGCGCCGATCAGGCCGAGCCCGGCGTACTGCTCCAGCTTGGCGCGCGAGTCGGCGATGTCGAGGTTGCGCATGGTGAGCTGGCCGATCCGGTCCGTCGGACCGAACGCGGAGTCCTCGGTGCGCTCCATGGACAGCTTGTCCGGGTGGTAACTGAACGCGGGGCCCGTGGTGTTGAGGATCGAGTAGTCCTCACCGCGCCGCAGTCGCAGCGTCACCTCGCCGGTGACGGCCGCGCCGACCCAGCGCTGCAGCGACTCCCGGATCATCAGCGCCTGCGGGTCCAGCCAGCGGCCCTCGTACATCAGCCGCCCGAGCCGGCGTCCCTCGGTGTGGTACTGGGCGAGGGTGTCCTCGTTGTGGATCGCGTTGACCAGGCGCTCGTACGCGGCGTGCAGCAGGGCCATGCCGGGCGCCTCGTAGATGCCACGGCTCTTGGCCTCGATGATCCGGTTCTCGATCTGGTCGGACATGCCCATGCCGTGGCGACCGCCGATGGCGTTCGCCTCCATGACCAGGTCGACGGGGGAGTCGAACTTCTGGCCGTTGATCGTCACCGGGCGGCCCTGGTCGAAGCCGATCGTCACGTCCTCGGTGGCGATCTCGACCGACGGGTCCCAGAACCGGACGCCCATGATGGGCTCCACGGTCTCCACACCGGTGTCCAGGTGCTCCAGGGTCTTGGCCTCGTGGGTGGCGCCCCAGATGTTGGCGTCGGTGGAGTACGCCTTCTCCGTGCTGTCGCGGTAGGGCAGGCCGTGGGTGACGAGCCACTCCGACATTTCCTTGCGGCCGCCGAGCTCGGTCACGAAGTCCGAGTCCAGCCAGGGCTTGTAGATCCGCAGGTGCGGGTTGGCGAGCAGGCCGTACCGGTAGAACCGCTCGATGTCGTTGCCCTTGAACGTCGAGCCGTCGCCCCAGATCTGGACGTCGTCCTCGAGCATCGCCCGGACCAGCAGGGTGCCGGTGACGGCGCGGCCGAGCGGGGTGGTGTTGAAGTAGGCGCGCCCGCCCGAGCGGATGTGGAACGCCCCGCAGGTCAGTGCGGCAAGGCCCTCCTCGACCAGCGCCGCGCGGCAGTCGACCAGACGCGCGATCTCGGCGCCGTAGGTCTTCGCACGGCCGGGCACCGAGGCGATGTCGGGCTCGTCGTACTGGCCGATGTCGGCGGTGTAGGTGCACGGGACGGCACCCTTGTCGCGCATCCACGCGACCGCGACGGAGGTGTCGAGACCGCCCGAGAAGGCGATGCCGACGCGCTCGCCGGCGGGAAGGGAGGTGAGGACCTTGGACATAGGAAGAGTATGCAGGATTCCGCATGATCATGCAAGGCCGGGCTCTTCCGAGCCGACGCCGCACCCTCCACGGTGCGGCCTTGGCCGCCTGTTCCGCGACTTCAGGGCGTACGCCCGGGTGATCCTGCCGATCTCCCGGAAGCGGCGTCGGAAAATGCGTAGCGCTTCCGGGAGAGGCCTCGTTAGGGTGTGATCGTTCTTGCGGGAGCGGCCAGTGGGCCGCCCGTAAACCGCCGTTCTCCGTGATCCAGGAGGTGTGACTGTGGCTGCCGTGTCGATGGGCGCTGCCCTCATCCCGATGTTCGTCCACACCACCTCCGTGGCCGCCGGCTGACCTACCTCTTTCCGCGTCGTACGACGCGTGCCGGGGCCACCCTTGTGAAGGGTCACCCCTTGTCTTTCGCCTCTCTTCAGGCATCCATCTCCACCTCCGCGCTCGCCCCGTACGGCTGGGACGACGACTGGGCGGACGCGTTCGCTCCGTACGCCGCGCAGGGACTGCTGCCCGGACGTGTCCTCCGGGTGGACCGCGGCCAGTGCGATGTGGCCACGCCCGTCGGCATCGTGCGTGGCGACACCGAGTTCGTCGTTCCCCACGACCCGCTGAAGGTCGTCTGCACGGGGGACTGGGTCGCCGTCGACGCGGCCGGCGACCCCCAGTACGTACGGACCCTGCTGCCGCGCCGCACGGCGTTCGCACGGTCCACCTCGTCCAAGCGGTCCGAGGGGCAGATCCTCGCCGCCAACGTCGACCACGCGATCATCACCGTCTCGCTCGCGGTCGAACTGGACCTCGGCCGCGTGGAGCGCTTCCTCGCCCTGGCCTGGGAGTCCGGCGCTCAGCCCCTCGTCGTGCTCAGCAAGGCCGACCTCGTCCCCGACCCGGTCGGGCTCTCCTACCTCGTCGAGGACGTGGAGTCCGTGGCGCCGGGGGTGCAGGTGGTGCCGGTCAGCGCACAGACCGGTGAGGGGCTCGACGTGCTCGCCGCGGTCGTGTCCGGCGGGACCAGCGTGCTGCTCGGGGCCTCCGGCGCCGGGAAGTCGACGCTCGCCAACACTCTCCTCGGCGAGGACGTGATGACCGTCCAGGCCGCCCGTGACGTGGACGGCAAGGGCCGGCACACCACGACCACCCGCAACCTGCTCCTGCTGCCCGGGGGCGGCGTCCTCATCGACACCCCGGGTCTGCGTGGTGTCGGGCTCTGGGACGCCGAGTCCGGGGTCGGCCAGGTCTTCTCCGAGATCGAGCAGCTGGCCGAGGACTGCCGCTTCCACGACTGCGCCCACGAAGCGGAACCGGGCTGCGCGGTGACGGCGGCGGTCGACGACGGCTCGCTGTCGGTGCGCCGGCTCGAGAGCTACCGCAAACTCCTGCGCGAGAACCAGCGCATCGTCGCCAAGACCGACGCCCGGCTCCGGGCCGAGATCCTCAAGGACTGGAAGCGCAAGGGCGCGGAGGGTCGCGCCGCGATGGAGATCAAGCGGGGCGGCCGTGCGCGCGAGTCACGGAACGGCTGGTAGCGAAGGCCGGTGACCTCGTGTCCGGCGGCTGTCTCCGGCCGTCCGGGGCGGTCGCCCGGCAGAGGAGCCCCGGAGGCAGTGCGGCGTCCGAAAACCGCCAGACGAGTACCCGGGGCTCCCGCACACTGGGTGTCGTGAGCGACCACGACACCAGCGAGGACACCCGGTACGAGGCGGTCAGCAGCCGCGACGCGCGGTTCGACGGCGCGTTCTTCTTCGCCGTCGAGACCACCGGGATCTACTGCCGGCCCAGCTGCCCCGCGGTGACGCCCAAGCGGAAGAACGTCACCTTCTTTCCCACCGCGGCCGCCGCCCAGGGCCACGGCTTCCGGGCCTGCCGGCGCTGCCGCCCCGACGCCGTGCCCGGATCCGCCGAGTGGAACGTCCGTGCCGACGTCGTCGGGCGCGCCATGCGGATGATCGGGGACGGCGTCGTCGACCGGGAGGGCGTGCCCGGGCTCGCCGGGCGACTCGGATACAGCGCCCGACAGGTGCAGCGGCAACTCACCGCCGAACTCGGCGCGGGGCCCGTCGCGCTCGCCCGCGCCCAGCGCGCCCACACCGCCCGGCTGCTGCTGCAGACCACCGGGCTCCCGATCACGGACATCGCGTTCGCCTCCGGGTTCGCCAGCGTGCGCCAGTTCAACGACACGATCCGCCGCATCTACGCCCGTACCCCCTCGGAGCTGCGCACCGAGTCCGGCACCGGCGCCGGACCCCGCACCGCCCTGGCCGCCGGGGTGCCGCTGCGTCTCGCCCACCGCGGCCCGTACGCCGCCCGCGAGGTCTTCGACCTGCTCGCCGCCGAGGCCCTGCCCCACGTCGAGGAGGTGCTCGGCACCCCCGGCACCCGCACCTACCGCCGCACGCTCCGTCTCCCGTACGGCACCGGCATCGTCTCCGTCGACGAGCGCTCCGCAGGGTCCTGGCTGGACGCCCGGATCCACCTCACCGACCTGCGGGACCTCACCACCGCCGTCCAGCGGCTGCGCCGCCTCCTCGACCTGGACGCCGACCCCTACGCCGTCGCCGAGCGCCTCGGCGCCGACCCCGAACTCGCCGACAGGGTCGCGGCCCGCCCCGGCGTACGGTCGCCGGGCGCTGCCGATCCGGAGGAGTTCGCGGTACGGACCCTGGTCGGCCCGGAAACGGCGGCGCGGCTGGTGGCGGCGCACGGCACGCCGCTGGACAGCGCCTGCGGCACCCTCACCCACCTCTTCCCCGAGCCCACCGCGCTCACCACCGACCCGATCGCCGGCCCGCTCGCGAGGGAGCTCGCCACCGGGGCCGTACGCCTCGATCCGGGCGCCGACCGCGAGGAGGCGGAACGGGCCCTGCGCGCCGTCCCCGGCGTCACCGCCGCGCAGGCCGCCCTTGTCCGGATGCGTGCCCTGGGCGACCCCGACGTCGCTCCCGAGGGCGCCCCGGACGACGAGGCCTGGCGGCCCTGGCGGTCGTACGCCCTCAGGTATCTGGAGCTCGTACCCGTACCGGCAGAATGAGCTCATGATCACCCATGAGCACCAGATCGGCATCGACCCGCTGGGACCTGACGACCGTGACGCCTGGGAGCGTCTCTTCCGCGCGTACATCGACTTCTACGGCCGCAGCGAGCCCGACGCCATGTACGAGCGGGCCTGGACCGCTTTCCGGGACGGCACCCGGCTGCACGCCCTCGCCGCCCGGCTCGACGGCCGGATCGTCGGCATCACCCACTTCTTCATCCACCCCAACACCTCCGGGCCGGACGTCTGCTACCTGCAGGACCTGTTCACCGACCCCGAGGCGCGCGGCAAGGGCGTCGCCCGCGCCCTGATCGCCGCCGTGACGGAATGGGCGCGGGAGCGGGACTGCGACCGGGTCTACTGGAACACCCAGGAGTCGAACGCCACCGCCCGCAGGCTCTACGACCAGGTGGCTCGGAACACCGGCTTCATCAGGTACCAGATCGATCTTCCGAAGTAGCCGCGAGGCCCCAGCTGTGGATCCTGCGGGGGTGGATCCGGATGACCTCCTCGCTGAAGTGCGGGCCGAGCTCGTGCGGTCCGACCAGGAGCTCGGCCACCCCGCGGATCTCCACCCCGCGCACCCGCCAGGGCCGTAGGCTCGCCAGATCGTCGACGACCAGAGCGACCTTGGGGTTCGCCCGGAGATTGCGCCACTTCTTCGAGCGGCCCATCGCGAGCCCGCCCACCAGGACCGTGCCGTCCTCCTGCGGGAAGAAGCCGACCGGGTTGGCCTGCGGCTGACCGTCGGGGTCGACCGTGGCCATCCGGGCCAGCCGCTGGGTCCGCAGATAGGCCCGCTCGTCCTCGTTGAATCCGTCGAAATCCCTCATGCGGCCAGGGTCGCGCGCCGACCGGGCCCGGCGCATCGGCGATCCGTCCCAGTCCGCGTCCCGTGAGACCTAGGACTTCAGCCCCAGATCACCGCGCCGAACCACGCCCCGGCGATCAGCAGACAGGAGAAGAGCTCCACGAGAATGCTCGTCCCCGCCGCGCGCATCACCGTCCGGGTGGAGGCCCTGGCCTGGCCGTGACCGCCGAGGCGGAGCCGTTCCGAGAGGTAGATGCCGCCGATGAAGCCGGGGATCGCGCCGAGCACGGGGATCAGGAAGAAGCCGAGGAACGAGCCGACCCCGGCGTACGCCACCATCCGACGGGTGATGCCGACCCCGCGGATCCGGCGCTGCGGCAGCTGCCACACGACCACCTGGGTGAGCAGGAGCAGCGCCGTCGAGGAGACGAGCAGGATCCAGGCGAGCCCGCTCTGCTCGTTGAGGGACCACCAGAGCATGGCGGCCCACACCAGCCACGGCCCGGGCACGCCGGGAGCCAACACCCCGAACAGGCCGAGCAGCATCACCATCGCGACGAGCAACAGCTGCCACACACCCATCTGCCAAGCGTGCAGGACCGATGATCTTCTCGCAGGTCGCAGGGTACGTACGGGGGGCGGGACGCCGCCCGTCGCGGGTGCCGGCCGGGGCCGGGCGGCCACCCGGCGCGGGGTCGTCCACGCACCCGCGCGGGGGTCACCCCCGCGCCACCCACCCCTTCTCGTACGCGTGCCAGCCCAGCTGGAGCCTCGTCGTCACGCCTGTCAGCTCCATCAGGCCCTTCACCCGGCGCTGGACCGTGCGCAGGCCCAGGTCGAGCTGCTTGGCCACGCTCGCGTCCGTCATGCCCGCCAGGAGCAGTGAGAGGACCTCCAGGTCGGTCGCGTCCGGGCCCGGCACCTCCGTCTCCGTGACCTGCGCGCCCGCGCCGAGCCGCAGGGGCAGCGCGTCGCGCCAGACCGCCTCGAAGAGGCCCATCAGGGACTCCAGCAACCCGCTGGCGTGCACCACGAGGGCAGCCGGCTCCGCGCCGCGGCCGGTGAGCGGGACCATCGCCAGGGCGCGGTCCGCGACCACCAGCTTGGTGGGGACCCGGTCCACCACCCGGATCTCCTCGTCGCGGCCGAGCGCCGCCGACAGCTCGATGATCCCCGAGGGCAGGGTCAGGACCTCCCGCTCGACGACCACCCGGTAGCGCACGCCCCGCCCGGCAGCCATCTCCTCCGCGTCGTTGTCCAGGCCGCTCACCGCGATCGGCTTGCCCGTCACCAGCGCGCAGACCTCCTCCGTCGCGCCCAGCTGGAGCTGGAGGAAACGGTGGGTGACGGCGCTCGCGCCGGTCACCACCTCGACGAGGTCGTGGACGGCCGGTTCCGCCGCCTCCGCGCGGTACTCCTCCGCGAGGAGAGCCGCCGCCAGCTCGGCCTGCTCCAGCTCGTGCCGCTGCTGCGTCAGCAGGGCACCGAGCGCGACCCCCGGCGGCGCCGCGACCCACCGCCCGGTCCGCGCAGAGGACTGCGCGGCGAGCCCCTGCGACTCCAGCCGCCGCAGCGCCCGCTCGGTGTCCGTCTCGGGCAGCGCGAGGCGGTGCGCCAGGTCCGTCACCTCGGCCGCGCCCAGCGCGACGAGCGCCCGGTACGCGGACTCCTGGCGCTCGTCGAGCCCTATCGCTCCCAGCATTGCTGCCCACCCCTCGCCGGACGTCCCAGGACGTCCCGGACATTCCCGGGACGTCCACCGGACGCATTCGTTCCGTTGGCCCCCTGGCGGGAATCGGCCACGGCGCATTCCCGCCTCGCACATCATCCCTGCACCACCCTCACCTCTGCCAATGTGGCGCCACCGCAGCACCAACAGCCTCCGGGTTCGGGACCTTTGCCTGCCCTTGCCCGGAATCAGATGGGGAGAGCGATGCGCCCGATTTCGCGTACGGCCCTGGGGGCGGCGACCGCCGCCGTCCTGGCCGTCACCGCGGTCGCGCCGTCCATGGCCGCCGGGCCAGCGGACGACTCGACCGCCGATCGACCGCTGGTCGGCAGCGAGGCCCAGGCCCGCGCCGGGGAGCGGGCCGCGACCGTCACGCTGGTGACGGGTGACCGGGTCCTGGTCACCCGCGACGCGGCCGGGAACCCGGCCGCCGCCGCGCTGCCGCGCGAGGACGGGACGGTGCCCTTCGTCCAGACCCGCCGCTCGGGACAGGAGCTGTACGTCTACCCCGAGGGCGCCACCGCCGCCCTCGCCGCGGGCCGTGTCGACGAGGAGCTCTTCAACGTCACCGGCCTCATCCGGCAGGGTTACGACGACGCCGGCACCAAGACGCTCCCCCTGATCGCGGTCTACGGCTCCGACCTCGCCCGCTCCGTCCCCGCCGCCCCGCGCGGCGCCCAGCGGGGCCAGATCCTCAAGGCCGTCGACGGCGTCGCCCTCAAGGCCGACAAGAAGCAGGCCGCCACGTTCTGGGCGGACGTGAACACCCCCGCCGCCCGCTCCGCCTCCGGCCTGAAGAAGCTCTGGCTCGACCGCAAGGTCGAGGCCACCCTGGAGCGTTCGACCAAGCAGGTCCACGCGCCCGAGGCCTGGGCCGCCGGCTTCGACGGCAAGGGCACCAAGGTCGCCGTCCTCGACACCGGCGCCGACGTCGAGCACCCCGACCTCAAGGGCCGGGTCGTCGCCTCGGAGAACTTCACCGACTCCGACAGCGCCGACGACCGCCAGGGCCACGGCACCCACACCATCTCCACCGTCGGGGGCTCCGGCGCGGCGAGCGACGGCAAGAAGAAGAAGGGCGTCGCGCCCGGCGCGGAACTCCTCAACGGCAAGGTCCTCAACGACTCCGGCTCCGGCGCCACCTCCTGGATCATCGCGGGCATGGAGTGGGCCGTCGCCCAGGGCGCCGACGTCGTCTCCATGAGCCTCGGCAACCCCGCCGAGACCGACTGCACCGACCCGATGAGCATCGCCGCCGAGGAACTCGCCCAGAACGAGGGCACGTTGTTCGTCGTCGCCGCCGGCAACACCGGTCCCTCGCTCAACACGGTCTCCTCGCCCGGCTGCGCCCCGAGCGTCCTCACCGTCGGCGCCACCGACCGCGACGACTCCACCGCGTACTTCTCCAGCCGCGGCCCGACGACCCTCAGCCACACCCTCAAGCCGGAGATCGCCGCCCCCGGCGTCGGTATCTCCGCCGCCGCGGCCGGCGGCCGGGGCGTGTACGCCTACCAGGCCATGTCCGGTACGTCGATGGCCACCCCGCACGTCGCGGGCGCCGCCGCCATCGTCAAGCAGCGCCACCCCGACTGGACCGCCCAGCAGATCAAGGCCGCGCTCGTCTCGTCCGCCGCGAGCTCCGTCCCCGGCGACGTACGCGAGGTCGGTGGTGGCCGCCTCGACGTCAAGGCCGCGATCGACCAGACGGTCCTCGGCGCCGACGCCGTCCAGGGCGGCACCTTCAACTGGCCGCAGGACAACAGCGACCGCACCTCGGTCACCGTCCCGTACACCAACACCTCCGACAAGGCCGTCACCCTGACGCTCGCCGTCGAGAAGGTCACCGGCAACGACGGTTCGCGCGTCCGGTCCTCGGTCGCCCGCCTCGGCAAGCGCACGGTCACCGTCCCGGCCGGTGCGACCGTCGAGGTCCCGCTGCACCTGGACCCGACCGCCCACCTGGAGCGCGCCCAGTACGGCGACGTCACCGGCCGGGTCGTCGCCACCGGCCCCGGCGGTGTCCACGTCTCCACGCCGTTCTCGCTCTACGTCCAGCCCGAGACGGTCACCCTGCGGGTCAAGCTGATCGACCGTCAGGGCAAGCCCGCCGCCGGCGCCTCGTCGCTGGACCTCATCGGCACCGACACCGCCAGCGGTGAGCGCCGCTTCAACGAGGGCGCCACCGACCAGGTCTTCCAGGTCCGGCCCGGCAGCTACTTCCTCACCTCCTTCGTCACCACCGCCGACACCGGCGAGGGCGCCACGCTGAACGACTCGCTCAGCTACCTGGCCCGCCCGCAGATCGAGGTGAAGAAGGACACCACCGTCGTTCTCGACGCCCGCAAGGCCCACAAGCTGTCGGTGAAGACCGACAAGCCCGGTGAGCAGCGCGGCACCACCCTGGCGTTCTCCCGCTCCTGGGACGACATCTGGATGCACTCCGGCTCGGCCGCCGGTACGCGCTCGATCCGCGGCTACTACGCCTCGGTCGAAGGCCGCGCCGACGAGGGCGACTTCGAGTTCGGCAGCTACTGGCGCACCGCCGCTCCGCAGATCACCGAGCTGAAGACGAGCGACGGCACCGTCCTGCACCCGTACACGACCTCACTCGGCTCCGACAACCTCGACGGCACCGGCTCCGCCTCGCTCGTCGACGCGGGCACCGGAACCCCCGAGGAGCTGACGGCCGCCGGTGTCCAGGGTCGCGTCGCCCTGGTCCGCATCCCGGACACCTCCAACCTCGTGGCCACCGTCGCACGGAACGCCAAGGCCGCGGGCGCCGTCGCGGTCCTGGTGCACCGGACCTCGCCCGTCCGCTGGATCCCGACCGCGGGCTTCGCGGGACCTGGGCTCCCGGTCCTCGCGATCGGCTCCGCCGAGGGCGCGGCGCTCCTGACCGAGCTCTCCGTCGGTGAGGTCTCCCTCTCCTGGAAGGCCACGGCGAAGAGTCCGTACCTCTACAACCTCGCCTTCCCTGAGGCCGGTTCGATCCGCGACGACAAGACCTACCGGGTCCGGGACGGCGAGTTGGGCCGCACCGAGTCGACCTACGGCTCGATGGGTGTCGCCACCGACTTCATCGACAACGCGGCGGCCTACCGGCCCGACGGCACGTCCGTCTACTTCGGCGCCATCGAGCCGGTCCCGGCGCCCGGCACCCGGACGGAGTACTACACGCCCGGGGACACCCAGTGGGACCAGATGCTGTCCTCCAGCTTCCCGTTCGGCGAGTTCATGATCGGGTCCAAGCACGCCTACAAGGCGGGGGAGAAGCGCACGGAGCGCTGGTACGACGGCGTCGTCGCCCCGACCGCCCCGCGGGACGCGGCCGGCAACCCGGTCCTCGTCGCCGAGCGCCAGGGCAACCTGATCGGCTTCGCGAACGCCATGTGGGGCGACAGCACCCACCACGCCGAGCAGGGCTCCTTCGGCGACATCGGCAACCTCCGTCTGAGCAAGGACGGCCAGTCGATCGGCGAGACCGGATGGCCGTTCGGGGTCTTCGAAGTCCCGTCCGAGCGCGGCACGTACACGCTCGAACAGAACACCATGAAGATCGGCAGCAAGGTGTGGAACCGCTCCACATCCGTCAACTCGGTCTGGAAATTCGCCTCCCAGGCCGACGAGAGCGTCTACTCTCAAGGCATCCCGATTCTCTTCCCCCGGTACACCCTTCCGGAGGACGGACTCAAGACCCTCGCCGCGACCGACGGCCAGAAGATCGGCCTCACCGCGACGGGTCACGCGGGCTATCAGGTAGCCGCGCTCACCTCGGCCAGGCTCTCGTACTCCTATGACGGAGGAACGACCTGGACGGAGGCGCAGGTCTCGCAGCAGGGCGGTGTGTGGACCGCGACCGTGAACCACGCGGGCGCGGCCGGCAAGCCGGTCACCCTGAAGACCGAACTGACGGACGCCAACGGCAACTCCGTCACCCAGACCGTGGTCCGCGCTTACGACGTGCGCTGATCACGCCGGTCCGCCGGGCGTCCTTCCCGTGGGGGGTGGGGTCGCCCGGCGGACCTCTTTTTCGTCATGTCCCGTTTTCTGGCGGCCTGCGCGGTGGACAATAAGGGCATGACTCAGCAGGGGGACAACTGGTGGGACAAGCTCTACGACGACGCGGCACCGGACACGGCGCCGACCGCGACGGGTGACACACTCGACGACCGTTTCGACTCGGCGTCACGGGCGACGAGCCCGGGGGCGCAGCCGCCGCTCCGGGCCCCCTGGGAGCCCCTCGACGACCCGGTGTCCGGCCCCCGCGCCTTCCCGCCACCTCCGGCGCCCGCGGGGCCACCGTCCCCGGTCGCCCCGCCTCCGCCACCGCCGCCCGCCGGGCGGATGCCCGACGCGGTGCCACCTCCGCCGGAGGCCGCACCTGCACGAGAGGCGCCCGCCGCCCCACCCCCGCCGCCGGAACCCGTCGCCCCGCCCGCCGGGCCGGTGCCACCCGCGCCGGAGCAGCGCCCCGCGCCCGAGCGCCCGGAGGGGGACACCGTCCCGGACGCCGCCCGGCCGCCCGTGCCCCGTCCCCGTACCGCCCACATCGGCACCAGACCGCCCACCTACGAGTCCGAGCCCACCGCACTGCCCGCCGCCCGGCCCGACGAGCTCCTCGATCTGGTCGCCGACACCGTGCTCGACGGGGCCCGCTACGGCACCTACACCCTGCGCGCCGCCTCCCTGCGCGGCGACTCCGCCCGCTACCGCGGCGACCCCCGGAGGGACGCCCTGCTCACCGCCCGTTTCGGCCACGCCGAGGCCGCGCTCGTCCTCGTCGCCGTGGCCGGCGGCGCACGTACCGCGGACGCCGCCCACCTCGCCGCCGCCGATGCCTGCCGCTGGATCGGCGAGGCCGTCGGCCGCAGCCACGCCCGGCTCTCCGAGGACATCCGGGCCGCCCGCCGCGGCGACCTGAAGTCGGGGCTCCACCGCCTCACCGACCGCACCTTCGGCAGACTCCGCGCCCGCGCCGCCGAACTGGGCGTGGAGCCCGAGGAGTACACGGCGAGCCTGCGCTGTCTGCTCCTCTCCGCCGATCCCGACTGCCGCACCCGCGTCTTCTTCGGCATCGGCCGCGGCGGGCTGTTCCGGCTCCGCGACGGCGCCTGGCAGGACATCGAGCCGCTGATCCCGGAACCGGCCACGCTCACCGGCGCACCCGTCGTGGCGAGCGAAGCGAGATGGGGGTCCCCCCGGCCGGAGGCTGGGGGAGGCTCCCCTCCCTCGGAGACGGAGGAGGGCGACCGCCACACCATGAGACTCGGCGTCACCGGCCCCCCGGGCGCCCCCTTCGTGGAGGAACCTCTCCCGGCCCCCGCCGAACCGTTCCGCTTCCGCGCCTCCGTCGCCCGCCCCGGCGACACCCTGCTCCTCGCCTCGAACGGCCTCGCCGAGCCGATGCGCGGCGAGCCCGCCCTCGCCAAGGAGCTCGCAGCGCGCTGGACCGCGCCCGAGCCGCCCGGGCTGGCCGCGTTCCTCGCCGACATACAGCTCAGGGTGAAGGGGTACGCCGATGACCGTACAGGCGTGGCCGTCTGGGAGGCGTAACGCCTCGGCCCATGTGTTGATGGACGCATGGCCAAACAGAATGTCGCAGAACAGTTCGTCGACATCCTCGTCCGGGCGGGCGTCCGGCGGCTGTACGGAGTCGTCGGCGACAGTCTGAATCCCGTCGTCGACGCCATTCGCCGTACGCCCGACATCGACTGGATCCAGGTCCGGCACGAGGAGGTCGCCGCCTTCGCCGCCGGGGCGGAAGCGCAGATCACCGGTCGGCTGACGGCCTGCGCCGGCTCCTGCGGCCCCGGCAACCTCCACCTCATCAACGGGCTGTACGACGCCCACCGCTCGATGGCCCCGGTCCTGGCGCTCGCCTCGCACATCCCGTCGAGCGAGATCGGCCTCGGCTACTTCCAGGAGACCCACCCCGACCGGCTCTTCGCCGAATGCAGCCACTACAGCGAGCTGATCTCCAACCCGAAGCAGATGCCCCGGCTGCTGCAGACGGCCATTCAGCACGCCGTCGGACAGGGCGGAGTCAGCGTCGTCTCACTGCCCGGAGACATCGCCTCCGAGCCGGCCCCTGAGAAGGCCTGGGAGACCGCACTCGTCACCTCCCGCCCCACCGTCCGTCCAGGGGACGCCGAGATCGACGCCCTGGTGCGGATGATCGACGCGGCCGATCGGGTGACGCTGTTCTGCGGCAGCGGCACGGCCGGCGCCCATGCCGAGGTGATGCAGTTCGCCGAGCGGGTGAAGTCGCCCGTCGGGCACGCGCTGCGCGGGAAGGAGTGGATCCAGTACGACAATCCGTTCGACGTCGGCATGAGCGGGCTGCTCGGCTACGGCGCCGCCTACGAGGCGACCCACGAGTGCGACCTGCTCATCCTGCTCGGCACGGACTTCCCGTACAACGCCTTCCTGCCCGACGACGTCACGATCGTCCAGGTGGACGTCCGGCCGGAACGCCTCGGCCGCCGCTCCACGCTCGACCTCGCCGTCTGGGGTGACGTACGGGAGACCCTGCGGTGCATCACCCCGCGCGTGCGCGCCAAGACGGACCGCCGCTTCCTCGACCGGATGCTGAAGAAGCACGCCGACTCGCTCGAGGGAGTCGTCAAGGCGTACACCCGCAAGGTCGAGAAGCACAGGCCCATCCATCCCGAGTACGTCGCCTCCGTCCTGGACGAACTCGCCGACGACGACGCCGTGTTCACCGTCGACACCGGTATGTGCAACGTCTGGGCGGCCCGCTACATCTCGCCCAACGGCCGCCGCCGCATCATCGGTTCGTTCTCGCACGGCTCGATGGCCAATGCCCTGCCGCAGGCCATCGGCGCGCAGTTCACCGACCGCTCCCGCCAGGTGATCTCGATGTCGGGAGACGGTGGATTCACCATGCTGATGGGCGACTTCCTCACCCTGGTGCAGTACGACCTGCCGGTGAAGATCGTGCTTTTCAACAACTCCTCGCTCTCCATGGTGGAGTTGGAGATGCTGGTGGCCGGACTCCCTTCGTACGGGACGACCAACCACAACCCCGACTTCGCCGCGATCGCCCGCGCGGCCGGCGCCTACGGCGTCCGCGTCGAGAAGCCCAAGCAGCTCGCCGGCGCCCTCAAGGACGCCTTCAAGCACAAGGGCCCGGCGCTCGTCGACGTCGTCACCGATCCCAACGCCCTCTCCATCCCGCCGAAGATCAGCCGCGAGATGGTGTCCGGCTTCGCGCTCTCCGCCGGCAAGATCGTCCTGGACGGCGGCGTCGGTCGAATGCTCCAGATGGCCCGCTCCAACCTCCGCAACGTGCCCCGACCCTGAGGGCTCACTCCTGGGAGTGGAACCCGGGGTCCAGTGGGCGCAGCCCCGTCATGCCGTCATGCCGCGACCGGGAAGGCATCGGCCCCACAGAAAGCTGTGAGGCCCCAGGTGCCGACAGACGGAGTGGTTCTTCATGCCCCTGCATTCCCCATCGCGCCGGGCCGGGCGCATCGCCGCGGTCGGCGCCGCGGCCCTCGCGCTCCTCGTGAGCCTGCCCGGAGCGGCGACCGCCGCCCCCGGCGACCTCGACCCCACGTTCAGCGGCGACGGCAAGGTCATCACCGACACCGCCAACATCGAGGACAGCCGGGACGTGGTGATCCAGCCGGACGGCAAGATCGTCACGCTCGGCATGGGCTTCGACTTCGACGGCCCCAACGACTTCATCCTGGTGCGCTACAACCCCGACGGCACCCTGGACACGACCTTCGGTGGCGGGGACGGCATCGTCCACACCGACTTCGGCGGCTTCACCAACGACGAGGCCCACGCCCTGGCCCTGGCGGGCCCGAGCAAGATCGTCGCGGTGGGCCGCAGCGACACCGCCGACGGCAGCCGGCCCCAGCTCGCGGCGGCCCGCTACAACGCCGACGGCTCCTTGGACACCACCTTCGACGGCGACGGCAAGGTCGTCACCAGCTTCGGGGGGACCGTCCCCACCATCGGTCACGCGGTGCTGATGGGGACCGACGACAACATCCTCATCGGCGGTTCCTACGGCGGCGACGCCATGGTGACCCGCCTCACCCCCTCCGGCGGCCTGGACACCTTCGGCGACGACAACTCGGGCAAGGCCGTCTTCCCCTTCGAGGGCGGCGACTCCGCGATCCACTCCCTGGCCGTGTACGGCGGCGGAACGATCATCGCGGGCGGCTCCAGCCCTGCCGGATTCGGTCTGGTACGCCTCTACATGGAGTTCGGCGGGCGGGACGCGACCTTCGGAGACAACGGTCAGGTGGCGACCCCGTTCGGCACCGCGGTCGAGGGCGTGGAGCTCGCGGCCGGCGGCAAGATCGTCGCCGCCGGCTCCCACGGGACCGGTGTCGGCTCCCAGTTCGGCGTGGCCCGTTACGACGGGAACGGTGACCTGGATCCGACCTTCGGCGGCGACGGCACGGTGACCACCGGCTTCGGAGGCAACGGCGCCGCGGGGCACGACATGGCGCTCCAGGACGACGACAAGATCGTCGTCGTGGGCGTCGCCAACGGCGACTTCGCACTCGCCCGGTTCGCCACGGACGGTTCCCTGGACACCGACTTCGGCGGCGACGGGCGGGTGACCACCGACTTCGAGGGCAACTGGGACGAGGGCCGCGCGGTGGCCCTGCAGACCGACGGCAGGATCGTCGTCGCCGGCAACGGCAGCGACAACCACGCGGTGGCCCGCTACTCGGTCACCGGCACACCCCAGCCGCCCACCGTGGACCTGGCGGTCACCAAGACCGGGACCGGACCCTCGACTGTCAGCATCGGCGACCAGGCCACGTACACGGTCCGGGTGACCAACAGGAGCACCACCGCCACCGCCACCGGGGTCTCCGTCTCCGACACCCTCACCGGAGCCTCCGGCACCCTCCTGTCGGCCACGCCCAGCCAGGGCGGCCCCTGCACGGTGAACGCCACCACCATGAGCTGCGGCCTGGGCACCATCGCCCCGGGCGCCTTCGCCACCGTCACGGTGGTCGCCGAACCCCGGGCCACCGGCACCCTGACCGACCGGGTGACGACCGCGGCGGCCGAGGCCGATCCGGTCCCGGCGAACAACACCGCCACCGCGACCACCTCGGTGAACAATTCCCGCGGCTGCACGATCATCGGCAGGAGCACCGGCGAAACGCTCAACGGCACCTTCGGCAACGACGTGATCTGCGCACTCAGCGGCAACGACACCGTCAACGGAGGCGGCGGCAACGACACGGTCCACGCCGGTCCCGGCAACGACGTGGTCAACGGCGGCAACGGCGGCGACCGGCTGATCGGCCAGAGCGGCAACGACCGCCTCAACGGCGACTCGGGCAACGACAACCTCGACACCCGGGACGGCGTCACCGGCAATGACCAGGCGTTCGGTGGCCTCGGCTTCGACACCTGCACGACCGACGCGGGCGACACCCGCAACAGCTGCCCGTAGGCGCGATGTCCGTTCGGTGACGCTCCGGCATGAATGCGGGACGGTCGGTGGGGCATGCATCCCCGTGAGCCTGTTCGAGGAGAGTCGTTCCGATATGTGGGTGGGGGTTATGGCCGGGGAGGCGAGACAGCCGACTCAACTGCTCAGGAAGGTGGGATGCGCGGATCTCACCGCGGTACCGGAGGTGCGTCATGCGTTACGAGCGATGCTGCGGAAGTGGGGCGGGCCGGGGGCCTCCGACGTGGCGGAGTTGCTCACCAGCGAGCTGGTCACCAATGCGCTGATCCACACGGACCACGGCGCGGTCGTCACCGCGACCGTTGTCCCCGACAGTCTCCGGGTCGAAGTGCGCGACTTCGTCCCCGGACTGCCCGAGCCATGGGTACCGGTCGCCGACGACGGTACCCATGGGCGGGGCCTCGTCCTGGTCCGAGAGCTCGCCGACTCCTGGGGAGTCGAGGACCACGGCGTGGGCAAGGTGGTGTGGTTCGAACTGAACGGCGGGGCCGCCTGACAGCCGGCCCCGCCGTTCGTGTGTGCTCCCGATCTCAGCCGAACTGCTGCTCGAGGTCCTTGAGTTTGCGCTCCAGGGAGTCGAGCCGTGGCAGCGTCTGGGTGTCGTCCTCGGCGGTGAGATCCACCGTCCGCGGCTCAGTACCCTTCACGGCCTGGAGGGAGGGCCGGTGTCGAAGCGGCAGCTGTCCGGGGTCCGCTATGGCCGGCTCCGCGACGGGCGTCCCCGTGGACGTCGTCGCGGAGCCCGCCGATCCCATGGAGCCCGTGCCGGAGGTCAGGGCCGGCAGCTCGACCTGACGGCCACCGCCCCGGCCGAGCCCGAAGGCCCGGTGCTGTCGGTTGATCGCCTTGAGTCTGGCCCGGCCGAGTTTCTCCTGCTCGCGCCGACGCAGTCGGTTCTGCTGTTTCTCCCGCCGGTCCTCACGGACCTCGTCGACCGCCTCGTCCAGCGACGACACGCCTTCGAGCAGCATCAGCGACCAGGCGCCGAAGGTCTCCCTGGGCGCCCTCAGCCACCGTACGACCCGGATCTGCGGCAGCGGGCGGGGCACCAGGCCCTGCTCGCGCAGCGCCGCACGGCGGGTCTGCTTGAGGGCCCGGTCGAAGAGGACCGCAGCCGAGAGGGACATGCCCGCGAAGAACTGCGGGGCGCCCGCGTGGCCCAGTCCCCGGGGGGCGTGGACCCAGTTGAACCAGGCCGCCGCGCCCGCGAACGTCCACACGAGGAGGCGCGAGCCGAGCGCCGCGTCACCGTGGCTGGCTTCGCGGACCGCGAGGACCGAGCAGAACATCGCCGCGCCGTCGAGGCCGAAGGGGACGAGGTACTCCCAGCCCCCGGTGAGATTGAGGTTCTGCCGGCCGAAGCCGACGAGCCCGTGGAAGGAGAGTGCGGCGGCGACCGCCGCACAGCAGAAGAGCAGCACGTAGGAGGCGGTTCCGTAGATCGCTTCCTTGCGTCTGCGGCGTTCCTCGCTGCGCTCCCAGGAGTCCTCGGCCGCGGCCTGGTCACCGGCGCGCTTGCCGCGCGCGAGCACCGCCACCGCCGTCAGGACTCCGGCCACCATGACGCCACCCGGAAGCAGCCAGTCCAGCGATATGTCGGTCAGTCTCATGCGGTGTCCCTTGCATCGCAGTAGGGCCTTTCGGCGGCCCATACTGGCCGACCTCGGAGGGCCCACAAGGGTTTTCGCGGCAAGAGCACGCCATTGGGACCGCACGGCATACGAATAGGTGCCATCTGGTCGAACGGCCGCACGTAGCAAGGGAGTTGCGTTCGATTTACGCCACCCGTGCGGGTGGCGTAATCCCACGGGAGTGTCAGGCGGTCTCCGCGAGCCGACGGACCCGATCGGCGTCGCAGGTGCGCGGACACGTCATGCAGGTGTCCTCGGGGCGCAGGGTGTAGAAGAAGCAGCACGTCGCCCGGTCCCGGGTGGAGCGGGTCGTTCCGTCGGCGTCCACGGAGCCGGCGAGCTCGCGGAAGCCGGCGGCGCCCGCGTACGGCTTGGCCGTGCCGGGCATCAACAGCTCCAGCTCGCGCATCCCCCGCTCCTCCTCGCCGAGCAGCGCCGCGATGTACCAGAGGCCCTCGACGATCTCGTCCGTCGCCATGCCCCACAGTGCCCGCCTGCCGCGCCGCATCCGCGGTCCGAAGCCGGCCAGGATGGACTCGAAGTGTTCGGCGAGCGAGGTCCGGACCTCGGCACGCAGCGCCTCCTCGTCCGGGACGACCCGGGCGCCGGGCAGGGTGGCGGCGGGGTCGCCGGGCAGACAGGCGAACTCCTCGACGCGGACGGTCATGCGCCCCAGGGCCCGCTGGAAGGCGACGTTCCGAACGGGCATCCGGGGAACCCGGCGGTGCAGGAACCAGGGGACCGTGACCAGGAGGCAGGCCGGCCAGGCGTACCGGTGCAGTCCGAAGCTGGCGACCACGTCGGGGCGGGCCTGCTGCCCGTAGTCGCGCAGCACCTGGGCGTTGTCCCAGGCGAGGAAGGCGTCGAGCGCGGCGCCGCCGGCCGCCAGTTCGTCCGCGCCGACCCAGCCGCCGCCGCTGGGCGCACTCTCGGCCTGGTCCAGCTCCTCTATCCGCAGGCCGGAGAACACCTCGCCGAGGCGGGCGTACGAAGCCGCGACAGGCGAGGTGAAGGGGGCGGGGAGCAGGGCGGGGACGGCCATACGGGACCACCGAATCGCGATCGTTAGCAGGTTAGCCTTACCTTACCCGACGCGATCGAGGTTTGCCCCTACCGTCCAGCGGGCAAGCCCCCGGACCCCCCGATGCGGTCCTGTCTCGCATATGGTGCACAGGGGGCACCGGTATCGCGAGCCGGGCCCCGCACGACCCCGCAGGAGGACCCGGGTGGAGCAGGGCGGAGCGCGCGAGCGGGCGCGACAGGAGCCGTACCCTCCGTTCGGCGACGCCGTACGGGTCCCCGGGCAGGTGCGCGGCGGCATGTCCGCCCCCCCGGCGCATCCCTCGGAGGCGCCCACCGCGCAGGCCCGCGGAGAGCACACCCACAGCGAGCCCCCCGCCCCCGGACTCGTCCCCCGTCCCGTCCGGCGCCACTCCGTGCGCGGGCAGATCCTCCAAGCCCTGCGCACCGCCCTCGTCGGCGGCGAACTGGTCCCCGGCGAGGTCTACTCCGCCCCCGTCCTCGCCGAACGCTTCGGTGTATCGGCGACCCCCGTGCGTGAGGCGATGCAGCAGCTGGCGACCGAAGGCGCCGTCGAAGTCGTGCCGAACCGCGGCTTCCGCGTCACCGAACGCACCCCGCGCGAACTCGCCGAACTCGCCGAGGTCCGCGCGCTCATCGAGATCCCGGTCATGCTGCGCCTGGCCCGTACGGTCCCGGCCGCCCGCTGGGCCGAACTCCGTCCCCTCGCCGAGGCCACCTCGGCCGCCGCTGCCCGAGGCGACCGTGCCCACTACGCCGAGACCGACCGCGCCTTCCACCGCGCGGTCCTCTCCCTGGCCGGCAACGAGCAACTCCTCGCCGTCGCCGACGACCTCCACCGCCGCTCCCAGTGGCCCCTGATGAGCGCCCCGGCGACCCGCCACGGCGAACTGGTCGCGGACGCGGCGGAACACACCGCCCTTCTCGACGCGCTCATCGCCCAAGATCTCACCGTCGTGCAGTCACTCGTACGGGAGCACTTCACCGGATCGCAGGGCTGACGACTAAGGTCGTTGCCGTCAGCCCGCTCGCACAGCGCCGTCCGTGAGGTGTCCCATGCCGTCCGCGACTCCGTTCCCGGCATGGGGATGGTGCCCGTGACCGGATCCGCCCGCGGGGAGCGCCCCGCCGCCGGTACGGAGGCCCAGGCGACGGCCCTGCTCGGCTGGCTCACCGACCCGGACGCGCCCCGGCTCTGTCTGGTCACCGGTGACGCTCGCCGGGGCAAGTCCGCGCTGCTCTCCTGGCTCGCCGCGCACGGCGCCCGAACCGGGGCCCGCCGCAGGCGTTCGACGCGCGAACTGATCCCGCTCGCCGGGCAGAGCGCGCTCGGCACGGCCTGGACGATCGCGAACCGCCTCGGTGTCGTCGCCAGGACACCCGGCGAACTGGTTCAGGTCCTCGCCACCACCGAAGCCCGCCGCGCCGTCCTCGTCCTGACGGACCTGCACCGAGCGGCGGAGCCGGAGGCGGTCGCCGAACTGCTCGGTGAGCTCTCGGAGTTGGGCCGGGTCCGGCTCGTCGTCGAGGTCCGCACGAGCACCCCCGCCCACACCGTCCTCGCCGCCCGCCGCGCCACGTCGGTGGATGTGCCCGAGCCGGCCGGAACGGACGCCGCCGCGGGGCGGCGGCAGGCGGGCCGGGCGGCGGAGAGGTTCGCCGGCGCGGCGGTCGATCTCGCCGATCCCGTCGCTGTCTGCGAGGCCGACCCGCTGCTCGTCACCGCCGGCTACACCAGCGGCTCCGGCGACGACCACGGCGGACTGCGGTCCGCCTGGCTGCGCGCCGGACAGTCGCTCTGCCGCGACCAGGAACCCGCGGACCGCGCCCTGGTGCTCCTCGGCGCGCTCGGCGACGGCGCCGACCCCCGGCTCCGGCCCGCCCTGCGGCACCTCGCCGCCGACGCGCCGTGGCGCGTGCGGTGGACCCGGGTACGGGGAGATCTGACCCCGCCCTGGCCGGGACCCGTCACCGCGCTCGGAACGATCGGCGACCGCCTCCTCGTCGCGGGACCCACCGACGCCGTGCACCTGCTGCGCACGTCCGACGCGACCCTCGCGGGCCAGACCTTCGCCAGCCCCGCCCGGCGCATCAAGACGCTCGCCCCCGCGCCGGACGGCACCCTCCTGCTCCTGGACGAGCGGGGCCGACTGCACACGGTGCGCGGGCTGCCCGGGCCTCGCCCGCCGTACCTGGAGCGGCTGACCGCGGCCGTCGCGGCGACCCTCACCCGGCACCCCGGCACGGCGCTCGCGGCGATCAGCGGGTCCGTGGTGGTGGGTGACCGGCTCGGATCCGTGCACGCCTTCGGCCTGACGGGCATTCACCAGGCCGCGCTGCACAGCGGGCGCGTCACGGCGGTCACCGCGGTCGAGGCACCGCCCACACCCTTCCTGTGCAGTGGCGGCCTCGACGGCACGGTCCGCCTCTGGACCCCCGGCCAGGACCCGCACCCCGAGCCCCTGGCCGAACGCCCCTGCCCGGTCGTGGCGTTGCACGCCGCGCCGACCCCCGAAGGCCCGTCGCTCGCGATCGCCTGGGCCGACGGCCTGATCGAACTCCACCACCTCGACACGAAGCAGCGCCTGTCCTTCCGCCCGGGGCCACCCGTCCGTGCGGTGGTGGTCACCCCGGACGGGGGAGTGGTCGCGGGCATGGACGAGGCGCTCCTCCGGCTGGACGAAGGGCCCCGTGCCGCTCTCCGTCAGGGGATATGACGCTCCCTCATGTCGCGGGCTGGGGCGACAGTTGGGCCGAGAGCCAGGTCGGCACTCCGCCCAGGAGCCGGAACAGCCGCCCCGCCTCAGCCCGCAGACGGCCCGCCTCCGGCTCCGTCTCCGTGTCCGCGAGGGCGGTCAGGGCCGGAGCGGTGCCCACCAAGAAGCCGAGCTCCTCGCGGATCCGCAGCGACTCGGCGAAGCCGTGCCGCGCCTCCGCCAACTCGCCCTCGCGCAGGGCGATTCCGGCCAGATGGCGCCAGGTCGAGGAGAGCAGCAGGGTGTCGCCCCGGTCCGTCGCACCCGCGTGCGCCCGACGGAACGCGGCCCTGGCGGCCTGGGGCGAGTCGCCGAGGTTCTGCGCGATCAGCCCGCGCCGGAAGTCCAGCAGCGGACGCCCGTCGGCCGAGGGGCCGATCAGCGCCGCCGCCCGGCCGAGCGCCGCGGTGGCCTCGTCGGCCCGGTCCCGCACCCCGAGCAGCGTCGACGCGTAGGCGAGATAACCGCGTTCGCACGCGGCCGCCCCGCGCTCCTCGTCGCTCTGCGCGACCGCCTCGGCCGCTCGTAGCGCCTCCTCCGCCTCGGCCCAGCCCCTCTCGGTGTACAGGCAGCGCTCGATCAGCAGGGCCGCCCGTTCCAGGGCCGCCGCCGGTTCGGTCGCGCGTGGTGCGAGCAGAGCGGCCGCGTCAGTCCAACAGCCGCGTGAGCGGAGTCGCCATATGGCGGTCTCCATGGGCGTCTTCCTGCCGTAGGCAGAGGACGGATCGTCGCCACCCGTCGTTTCGGAACCAGACATGGCGGTGTCCGCCACATTGCCCTCCCCGAGCGCGCCATTGAGCTGTTGAGTAGGCCCGCATCTCAACACGAACGGGTGCGCCGGGCCAAGGGGTCAGGTGAATCAATTCACAAGAGCCTCCTGCGTACCGGTATACGGACGGCGTCGCCCGGTCGCGCTCAGCGACCGATCCGACGGGCCTGGGCTCCGTCGCGCCGCACGATCGGGGCGGGACGCCCGCCGTCGTCGAGCGGGGGCGTCACCTTCGGTACCGTCAGTTCCCCGGTTCCCCCGAAGAGATGAATCTCCTCGGATCGGTCGACCGCGTTGGGCCGAGCGGGTGGTTCGACCGACGTTCCCCCGGGCGGGGGAGGCCGGCCCCCGAACGCAGAGCGGGTCGGGAGGGTCCCTTCCAGGACCTCCCGACCCGCTCCCCGTTGCCTTCCGCGCCCTACGACATCCGCAGGGCCAGGAAGAAGTCGAGCTTGTCCTCCAGACGCGACAGGTCGCGGCCCGTCAGTTGCTCGATCCGACCCACCCGGTAGCGCAGGGTGTTCACATGCAGGTGGAGACGGGTCGCGCAGCGGGTCCAGGAGCCGTCGCAGTCGAGGAAGGCCTCCAGCGTGGGGATGAGCTCGGCGCGGTGGCGGCGGTCGTAGTCGCGCAGCGGGTCGAGCAGCCGGGCCGTGAAGGCGCGGCGGACGTCGTCCGGGACGAACGGGAGGAGCAGGACGTGGGAGGCCAGCTCGTGGTGGCCCGCGGCGCACACGCGTCCCGGGCGGGCGGCGGCGACGCGGCGGGCGTGGCGCGCCTCCTCCAGGGCGCCGCGCAGGCCCTCGGCCGAGTGGACCGCCGCGCTGACGCCCAGGGTGAGGCGGCCGTCGTCGGCGAGACCCGACGAGAGCGGGTCCCGTACCGCCGCGAGCAGCGCGTCGGCGTGCAGCCCGATGCTGGTGGTGCCCTCGTCCTCACTGTCCGGCAGGGGCCCGGCGGGCAGCGGGACCAGGGCGATGGCCTCGTCGCCGTGGTGGGCGACGGCGATCCGGTCGGCGGAGTCGGCGCCCACCGTCGCGGGGTCGACGAGGATCTCCTCCAGGAGCGCCTGGGCCACCGGGCCGGTCTCCACGGCGCCCGTCCCGCCCTCCGCGTCCCATTCCACGCGGGCGACGACGACCTGCCAGTGTGGTGCGGTCCCGAGGCCCGGCAGCAGCACCGGGGCGGCGACCCGCAGGCGGGCGGCGATCTCGGCGGGCGCGGCGCCCGTCTGGACCAGCTCCAGGACCTCCTGCGCGAGCCGGCGCCGTACGGTGCGCGCCGCGTCCCGCCGGTCCCGCTCGACGGCGATGAGCTGGGTGACGCCCTGGAGCAGGTCCAGCCGGGCCGCCGGCCAGTCGCCCGCGTCGGCCTCGACGGCGAGCAGCCAGTCGGACAGGACGGTCTCCCGTACGTCCCTGGAGGCGGGAGGGGCCCCGCGCCCGGTGTTGCGGATCGGGAAGAGCGAGTAGGTGGCTCCGGCGACGCTCAGACGGTGCGGCCCACGCCGCCCGGTCCGGGTGGCGGCCAGGTGCTCGCCGGCCAGCGTGGCCGCGAGACCGGCGTCCAGCGGCTCCCCCGCGCCCGCGATCTGGCGGCCGGTGGGGGAGAGGACCCAGGCCCGCAGGTCGAGGTCGGAGCCGAGCAGGTCGAGGACGACCTCGGGCCCGCCGCCCGCCGGACCGGAGGTCATCAGGCGCCTGTGGCGGTCCACGACCGCCGCCAGGTCACCGGCCCGCTCCCCGGAGACCTGTCGAACAACATGTTCGGTGATCGTCGCGAATGCAACGGACTCGTTCACCGCGAACAGCGGCAGCCGATGGCGCAAACACGCCTGTACGAGATCGTCGGGGATGTCGCCGAGTTCCGCCTCGCCCGCGGCCAGCGCCGCCACCCCGGCGGACGCCAGGATCCGGACGAAGGGCTCGGCGTCCTCCGGCTCCCGCAGCCAGGCGAGGCCGGTGAGGACCAGCTCCCCGCCGGACAGGTACCGGCTGGGGTCCTTCAGGTCCGTCGTCATCACGCCACGGACGGTGCGGTCCAGCTCGTCCTCACCACCGAGCAGGCGCAGCCCCAGCGCGTCGGTTTCCAGCAGTGCGCGCAGCCGCATCTCGTCGCCGCCGTTCCTTTTCGTCAGTCACTCGTCTGTCGCGTTGTCATCGGCGGCTGGTGCCACCGTTTCCAGGGGAAAACGGCGAGGTTAGTGAGCCCCGCCTTTCGTTCGAATCTACAAGACGAACCGGGACACCAGCCAACTCCTTCATGTTTTCGGTGACTGCACCCCAGCCAGCCGGGCTTGTGTACTAGGCCACACATCGCGTTAACAGCACGTGAACATGAATTCGAAGTCGAGGGCCGGTCATCCCCAGGCCCATGAGACCGACCCCCGATCACTAGAAGCACAAGAAGAGAGCCACCATGGACTTCCTTCGCCCCGCCAGCTGGGAGGAGGCGCTCGCCGCCAAGGCAGAGCACCCCACGGCAGTGCCCATCGCGGGTGGCACCGACGTCATGGTCGAGATCAACTTCGACCACCGGCGACCCGAGTACCTCCTGGACCTGAACCGTATCGAGCTGCTCCGCGAGTGGGAGATCGGCGAGGAGAACGTCCGCCTCGGCGCGTCCGTTCCGTACACCCGGATCATGGAGAACCTGCGGGCCGAGCTGCCGGGCCTCGCGCTCGCCTCGCACACCGTGGCCTCCCCGCAGAT
>NZ_JBVIUJ010000007.1:598506-604551 GCF_055596705.1 Streptomyces sp. NPDC039609 | reverse complement strand
TTCGGCCTTCCGGCGTTTCCGACTCTATCAGATCCTTTCGGGCCTGATTCCCAGTCAGAGTGGGTTGTCTTTGCGGCTGTTGGGCCGTTCCGACGAGTGAGACTTTAGCGGATTCCTTGCCTCCGACGCTAATCGGGCGGCTCGCGCTCAAACCTTCGAACGCGGATTCCTCATTTCGCAAAAACGCACGAAAGCACGACGACGCAGCGAAGCATCGTCAGCTGTAGTGGGTCTTGCGGAATGGCTGTCCGGGGCCGACCTGGGTCGGTGCTCACGTCGGACAACTCGGAGAACACTACGGACGGCGCAATCCCATGTCAACCCCGGTCCTCGGGCGTAGCCTCTCCGTATGACTACGCATGCGCGCACGACTCAGTGGTGGGCCGCCTGACGGCGGCCCGCGCTCACGCATGCACCAGCGGCCGCCGCCTCGGCGGCCGTTCGCGTATCCCCCTCCGGGAGTGCGGCCGACGGGTCGGCGCACAGGAGAGAGGGAGAACGAACGCGATGAAGCGGATCTTCAGCGGGATCAAGCCCACGGGGCACCTGACGCTGGGCAACTACCTGGGGGCCGTACGACGGTGGGTCGACATCGACCAGCACCGGAGCGACGCGCTGTTCAGCATCGTTGATCTGCACGCCCTGACCGTCGAGCACGATCCGGCTCGGGTTCTACGGCTCAGTCGACAGGCGGCCACGCTGTTGTTGGCGGCCGGCCTGGAGCCGAAGCTCTGCACGGTGTTCGTGCAGAGTCATGTGGACGAGCATGCCCGGCTGTCATACGTGCTGGAGTGCACCGCCACCGACGGCGAGCTGCGGCGGATGATCCAGTACAAGGAGAAGGGCGCGCGGGCGCGGGCCGCCGGGGAGAGTGTGCGGCTGTCGCTGCTGACGTATCCGGTGCTGATGGCGGCCGACATCCTCGCCTACGGGACCGATGAAGTGCCGGTCGGTGAGGACCAGACGCAGCATGTGGAGCTGACCCGGGATCTGGCGGTGCGGTTCAACCAGCGGTACGGCCATGTGTTCACCGTGCCGAGGGCGACGCATCCGGAGGTGGCGGCGCGGGTCATGGATCTGCAGGACCCGCTCTCGAAGATGGGTAAGTCCCACGAGAACGGCGCCGGCATCGTCTATCTGCTGGACGACGCTGACACGGTACGGCGGAAGATCATGCGGGCCGTGACCGACAGCGGTCGGGATGTCGTCTACGACCGGGAGGCCAGTCCCGGGGTGGCGAATCTGCTCGATCTGCTGGCCGCTTCGACAGGTGGGAACCCGGAAGCCCTGGCCGGTGTATATGAGTCGTACGGATCTTTGAAGCGGGACACGGCGGACGCGGTGGTCGAGATGCTGCGGCCGGTCCGGGAGCGGCATGCGGAGCTGGCGGCCGATCCCGGGCATGTGGACCGGGTGCTACGGGACGGGGCCGAGCGGGCCCGGGGGATGGCACGGCCGTTGGTGGACCGGGCCTATCGGGCGATCGGGTTGTTGCCTGCCGCCGCGTGACGGAAGGCGTGGCGGTAGTCGCGCGGGCTGGTGGCGAGGTGCGAGGCGAAGTGCTGGCGCATCGTGACCTCGCTGCCGAAGCCCGCGCGGCGGGCGACTTCGGGGAGGGGGTGGTCGGTGAGTTCGAGGAGTTTCTGCGCGGCGGCGATGCGCTGGGTGATGAGCCAGTGGAGAGGGGTGGTTCCTGTGGTGGCCTGGAAGTGGCGGGCGAAGGTCCGTGGCGACATATCCGCGCGGGCGGCCAGGCTCGCGACGGTGTGGGGCTCGTCGAGGTGGGCGAGGGCATAGGAGCGGACGGCGGCGAGGGCGTCGGCGTCGCGGTCGGCTCGGGGGGTGGGGTGCTCGATGAATTGGGCCTGGGTGCCGGTGCGGAAGGGGGCGGTGACCATCGAGCGGGCGATCGTGGCGGCGGCTTCGGCTCCATGGGTGGTGCGGACGAGGTGGAGGCAGAGGTCGATGCCGGCGGCGGTGCCGGCCGAGGTCCAGATACCGGAGTCCTCGACGAAGAGGGCGTCGGGCTCGACGGTGATCCGAGGGTGCCGGGCGGCGAGGGTCTGGGCGAGGTGCCAGTGGGTGACGGCGCGGCGGCCGTCGAGGAGTCCGGCCTTGGCCAGGACGAAGGCGCCCGCGCAGAGGGAGGCGACGGGGGTACCCGCGGCATGGGCCCGGCGGAGGGCTTCGAGGACGGCGGCGGGTGTGTCGGCGTCGGGGTCCTCGATGCCGGGGACGAGAACGAGGTCTGCCCGGGCGAGCCAGTCGAGGGGGCGGTCGGGGGTGAGGGTGAGACCGCCGCGGAGGGAGATGGGGGTGGCCGGGTCGGCGGCGACGCGGCGGAGTTCGAAGGGAGGGACACCACGGAGGCGGCGTCCGCTGCCCCAGACCTCGGTGATGACCGAGATGTCGAAGGCGCGGATGCCGGGGAAGGAGATCAGGGCGATGCGCTGGGGTTCCGCCGGGGCCGTCGGCATGGATGGCAGTAAACCATCGATCGTCGGCTTCCTCTCCTCTGGGACGAGGGGTGCGAGGGCGGCAGCATCGTGGGCATGGAGATCGCACAGAACGCAGCGCTGGTTGTCGTCGACGTACAGAAGGGCTTCGAGGAGGAGTTCTGGGGGAAGCGGAACAACCCGGCCGCCGAGGGGAACATCGCGGCACTGATCGATCTGTGGCAGGAGACGGGGCGGGCGGTGGTGTTCGTACGGCACGATTCGCCGGCCGGGTCGCTGTCACCGCTGCGGGTGGGGCATGTGGGGAACGACTTCAAGGACTTCGTCGAGGAGCGGAGGGGGAAGGGCAGCGGGCGGGAGCTGCTGGTGACGAAGAGCGTGAACTCGGCGTTCTACGGGGAGCCGTCGCTGGACCTGTGGCTGAAGGGGGAGGCCATCGCGCAGATCGTGATCGTCGGGATCCAGACGAACATGTGCAACGAGACGACAGCGCGGATGGGCGGGAACCTCGGGTACGACGTGGTGTTTCCGCTGGACGCGATGCACACGTTCGACCTGGAAGGGCCGTTCGGGTGGGCGGCTACGGCGGAGGAGCTGACCCGGGCGACGGCGGTGTCGCTGCATGGCGGGCGGTTCGCCCGGGTCGTGTCGACGGAGGACGTGCTGAAGGGCGCGGCGGCCGCGTAGGCCGGGGGCCGGTCAGCCGTTGCCGGAGGCGAGCTCGCGGCTGCGGTCGCGAGCGGCTTCGAGGGCGGCGATGAGGGCGGCCCGTACCCCGTGGTTCTCCAGTTCGCGGATGGCGCTGATGGTGGTGCCGGCGGGGGAGGTGACGGCCTCGCGGAGCTTGACGGGGTGTTCGCCGCTGTCGCGGAGCATCACGGCGGCGCCGATGGCGGCCTGGACGATCAGGTCGTGGGCCTGGGCGCGGGGCAGGCCGAGGAGGATGCCGGCGTCGGTCATGGCCTCGACGAGGAAGTAGAAGTAGGCCGGGCCGGAGCCGGAGAGGGCGGTGGCGGCGTCCTGCTGGGACTCGGGGACACGCAGCGTCTTGCCGACGCCTCCGAAGATCTCCTCGGCGTGGACGAGGTGCTCGGACGTGGCGTGGCTGCCGCCGGAGATGACGGACATGCCCTCGTCGACGAGGACGGGTGTGTTGGGCATGACGCGGACGACGGGGGTGCCGGCGGTGAGCCGTTCCTCGATGAAGGAGGTGGGGATGCCGGCGGCGGCGCTGATGACGAGGCGGTCGGCGCTGACGTGGGGGGCGAGTTCGTCGAGGAGGCGGCCCATGTCCTGGGGCTTCACGGCGAGGATGAGAGTGTCGGCGCGCTTGGCGGCCTCGGCGTTGGTGACGGGCTCGACGCCGTAGCGGGCGCGCAGTTCTTCGGCGCGCTCGGTGCGGCGGGCGGTGACGAGGAGGTTGGCGGGGCGCCAGCCGGCTCGGATCATGCCGCTGAGGAGCGCTTCACCGATCTTGCCGGTGCCGAGGACTGCGACGGTCTGGGTCATGGCTCTGTTCACCTCGCCGGAAGGGGCATGCGCCTGTCCATCTGCGTGGACACTTCGTCCACGTGCAGGAACATCCTCGCACCGCGCGGGTTCGCGCGGTGCGAGCGTCCGAGGGGCGGTCAGGCGGTGCGGCGGCGGAGCGTCGCGGCGCCGAGGGCGAGGACCAGGAGGGCGCAGCCGGCGACGACGAGGGCGTCGAGGACGAAGTCTCCGGTGATGTCGGGGTGCCGGAGGACCTCGTTCATGCCGTCGACGGCGTACGACATGGGCAGTGCGTTGGAGATCCCTTCGAGGACGGGTTGCATCTGGTCGCGCGCGATGAAGAGGCCGCAGAGCAGCAGCTGGGGGAAGATCACGGCCGGCATGAACTGGACGGCCTGGAACTCGGAGGCGGCGAAGGCCGAGACGAAGAGGCCGAGCGCCGTACCGAGGAGGGCGTCGAGCAGGGCGACGAGCAGGAGGAGCCAGGGGGAGCCGACGACGTCGAGGCCGAGGACGCCGAGGGCGAGGCCGGTGGCGAGGGCGGACTGGACGATGGCGAGGAGTCCGAAGGCGAGGGCGTAGCCGGCGATGAGGTCGCCTTTGCCCAGGGGCATGGCGAGCAGGCGTTCCAGGGTGCCGGAGGTGCGTTCGCGCAGGGTGGCGATCGAGGTCACGAGGAACATCGTGATCAGCGGGAAGATGCCGAGCAGCGAGGCTCCGATGTTGTCGAAGGTCCGGGGGCTGCCGTCGAAGACGTACCGGAGCAGGAAGAGCATCACGCACGGGACGAGGATCATCAGGGCGATCGAGCGCGGGTCGTGGCGCAGTTGCCGCAGGACGCGGGTGGCGGTGGCGAGGGTGCGGGCGGTGCTCATCGCTGGGGCTCCTCGATGGGTCGGGACTCCTGGGCCGGCCGGGGCTCGTCGAGGTGTGCGGCCGCGCGGGCGTTGGCGGCGTCGACGAGGTGGAGGAAGGCCTCTTCGACGGTGGCGGTGTCGTTGCGGCGGCGCAGGGCGTCCGGGGTGTCCTCGGCGAGGATCTCGCCTTCGCGCATGAGGAGCAGCCGGTGGCAGCGCTCGGCCTCGTCCATGACGTGGGAGGAGACGAGGATGGCGGCGCCGCGTTCGTCGGCGATGCGGTGGAAGAGGTTCCACAGGTCGCGGCGGAGGACGGGGTCGAGGCCGACGGTGGGTTCGTCGAGGACGAGGACCTCGGGAGTGCCGAGGAGGGCGACGGCGAGGGAGACGCGGCTGCGCTGGCCGCCCGAGAGCCGGCCGGCGAGTGAGTCGGCGTGCGAGGCGAGGTCGACGTCGTCGATGGCCCGGGCGACGGCGGCACGGCGGTCTTCGCGGTGGGCGCGGCCGGGGAGAAGGACGGCGGCGAAGTAGTCGAGGTTCTGGCGGACGGTGAGGTCGTCGTAGACGGACGGCGCCTGGGTGACGTAGCCGATGCGGGAGCGCAGGGCGGCGTCGCCGGCCGGGCGGCCGAGGACCTGGAGGGTGCCGGTGACGTTGGCCTGAGTGCCGACGATCGCGCGCATCAGGGTGGATTTTCCGCAGCCGGAGGGGCCGAGGAGGCCGGTGATCCGGCCGACCGGGACGGTGAAGTCGAGGCCGCGCAGGACGGTGCGGTCGCCCCGTACGGCGGTGAGGCCGTGCGCGACGACGGCCGGCTGCGTGACCTCGCCGGAGTAATTCATCATGTGATGAATATTGCGCGTGGGGGTGCGGTCGTCAAGCGTTGGGGGCGGTAGGAAAGGGGTGGGTCGGCCGATGCGCGCGGCGGGGGCAGGCTGGCCGGGTCTCGGCGGATGCGGCTGACGGGGGTCGGCGGAAACGCCCAGGACGCCCGGCGGGGCCGGGCGTCCTGGGGGGCGTTGCCTGTGTCGGTGTACGGGTACGGCGGAGTACCGGTACGGGTCGGGCTGCCGGTACGGCGGAGTGCCGGTACGGGTCGGGGTGCGGGTACGGCGGAGTGCCGGTACGGGTCGGGGTGCGGGTACGGCGGAGTGCCGGTACGGCGGAGTGCCGGTACGGCGGAGTGCCGGTACGGCGGAGTGCCGGTACGGCGGAGTGCCGGTACGGCGGAGTGCCGGTAC
>NZ_JBVIUJ010000007.1:512097-598411 GCF_055596705.1 Streptomyces sp. NPDC039609 | reverse complement strand
GGTACGGCGGAGTGCCGGTACGGCGGAGTGCCGGTACGGCGGAGTGCCGGTACGGCGGAGTGCCGGTACGGCGGAGTGCCGGTACGGCGGAGTGCGGGTACGGCGGAGTGCGGGTACGGCGGAGTGCCGGCTACTTGCCCTTGCGCTTCTTGCGGGCCGCCGGGTTGCCCGCGCGGGCGCCGCGCCGCTTCTCGTACTGGGTGCGGGCCGTCTCGTACTCCATGCGGCGCAGCTGCTCGCCCGGGGCCTCGACGAAGCAGCGGAAGAAGTAGGCGAGGAGCGAGCCGACGAAGCCGATCATCTTCAGGCTGCGCAGGGAGTCCTCGCGGGCCGGGTCGGCGGGGCGGCGGACGAAGCTCTCCCAGGTCTTACGGAAGGCGATGGCGCTGCAGATCGCGAACATGACGACCACGAGCAGGTTCAGGATGCCGCCGACCTCGGCGATCGCGAGCCCCTCGTAGGCGAAGCGCAGCACGAAGCAGCCCGCCGCGGCGGCGACGAGCGCACCGACGGCGAGCGCGGCGCGGCGCAGCCCGTAGTTGCCGCTGTGGTCGACCCACGTCGTCCCGAAGAATCGGATCTCCTCGGGCTGCGGGCCGGCGGGGGTACCGCCGGCCGCGCCCTTGGCGGTGGTGCTGGGCTTGGCGGTCTGGTCTTCGTCGCTCACGAGGTCGATTATCCCTGGGGTGGCGACAGAAGGGGGCGGCGGCGGGGGTGGGGGTCAGCCGCCGCAGCGCTTGGCGACGTAGCCGTCGCTGCCGGTCTTCACATACGCGTCGGAGATGAACTCGCCCGACGCGATGTTGTCCCAGATGTTCGTGGTGCCGTACGGGCCGGAGATCCATTCGCCCGGAGTCTGGCAGTAGATCGGCACCCGAACGTCCAGGGCCAGCGTCCGCACGATGCGGTACTGCGTACCCGGGCCGGAGCGCACGTTCACGCGGACGCCGGGCGCCACGGGGTAGCGGGCCATCTCCGCGGCGGCCGTCCCGGCCGTGGTGAACAGCACAGCCAGCGCGGCGGCGGTGCTTCCGGCGGCGAGAACCGCTCGTCGGCTCAGCGTCATGGTCCGTATCCCCCTGTCAGCCGCAGCGGCGGGCGACGTAGCCGTCCCGGCCGGTGTTCACGTAGGCATCCGAGACGTACTCGCCGCTCGCGATGTTGTCCCAGATATTGGTGGTGCCATACGGGCCCGTGATCCACTCGCCGGGCTTTTGGCAGTAGATCGGCACGCTCACCCCGATGCTCAGCGCCCGCACGATCGGGTACTGCGTACCCGGCCCGGAGCGCACATTGACGCGGTAGCCGGGCGCGACCGGATAGCGCGCCACGCTCATCGTGGTCACTCCGTCCAGCTCCGAAACCGCTGCCGCATCGCTCGATTCGTCAACACCCATTGGTGTCCTCCCCCGTTGGCGCAAAGCGCTCCGCTGCGATTCACTCTCTGCGACGCGCAGGCTAGCAAGCCCCACCGACATCAAGGGCGCCATGGACTAGGCTCCGTGCGTCGCGCACGCGCGCGGCCTCAACGGGGAACCACACGGGGGTTGGCTATGCCGCCGTTGCGCAGGACCGGTGCCGACCGGGATGCGGAAGAACCTGAGTACGCGGGCGGCTACCGTCTCCAGGCATGTCTCGGCGCGGGTGGCATGGGTGTCGTCCATCTGGCCACCTCCGCCTCCGGGCTACGGCTCGCGGTCAAGGTGGTGCACGGACAGTACGCGGAGGACCCGGAGTTCAGGGCCCGTTTCCGCCAGGAGGTGGCCGCCGCGCGCCGGGTCAGCGGCGCCTTCACCGCACCCGTCGTGGATGCCGACCCCGACGCCGTACGTCCCTGGATGGCGACCCTCTACGTCCCCGGTCCCACCCTCGCCGACCAGGTGAAGCGGAACGGCCCGCTGTCTCCCGCCGAACTGCGTCGGCTGACCGCCGGACTCGCCGAGGCACTGCGCGACATCCACCGGGCCGGTGTCGTCCACCGCGACCTCAAGCCCAGCAACGTCCTGCTCACCGACACCGGACCGAAGGTCATCGACTTCGGCATCTCCCGGCCGGTGGACAGCGATCTGCACACGGAGACGGGGAAGTTGATCGGGTCGCCGCCGTTCATGGCACCCGAGCAGTTCCAGCGGCCCCGCGAGGTCGGCCCGGCGGCGGACGTCTTCGCGCTCGGCTCCGTGCTCGTCCACGCGGCCACGGGGCACGGACCGTTCGACTCCGACAGCCCGTACATCGTCGCGTACCAGGTCGTCCACGACGATCCGGATCTGACGGGGGTTCCGGACGAGCTCGCTCCCCTCGTCGCGCGCTGCCTCGCCAAGGAGCCGGCGGATCGCCCGACCCCGGCCGAGATCATGGCTGCGCTGCTGCCGCCCTCGTACGAGGCGGCGGCGTTCATACCCGCCCAGCGGCGACCCCCCACCCTGCCCGAGCCCGCGCCCGGGCCGTCGGGGTCCTGGGACGCGGACACGCCCGTGCGGGCGCCGGCGCCCCGCGCCCGTCGACGACCGCGTTGGCCGATCGCGGCGGCCGCACTCCTCGTTCTGACCGGCGGTGGCGCCCTGGCCGCGAGCCTGCTCCAACCCGAGACCGCTGCCTCCCCAAGGCCGCTCAAAGCGGGGGCGGCGCGGCCGTTCGCGGGCTGGCAGACCGCACTGCCGCACAGCGGCGACGCCTCCGCCCCCAGCTGCGGATACGCCGCCGGGGCTCTCTTCTGCTCCGGCCGGGGCAGCGGCATCGTCCGAATCGACACCACGACCGGCCGGGTGGAGTGGTCGCAGCGGTCCGGACCCGAAGAAGAGATCCCACCCGCGCCCTGGCTCCTCCCCGGCGGGCTGATCGGTGTCGCCGGGGCGGGCGGCGGCCTTCGCACGTACGCAGCGGGACCCGGTACGCCCGGCTGGCACACGGGTACAGCGGCCCCCATCGGGAGGGGGCACCCCGCGGGTGACACCGTGGTGTTCGTCAACGGCTCCAGCACGCTCAGGGCCGTCGACGGCGCCACCGGCAAGCAGCTCTGGCGACACTCGCCCCGCGGGCACACCGGTCCGCGTGTAGGGCCGTACGACCCGAAGTCCCGCCTGCTGACCGCCTTCGAGACCACCGCAGACAGGCAGCGCACACTCGTCAGCGCGCTGCGGCCACGGACCGGCGAGACGGCCTGGCAGCGGCGTCTCGACGGAGAGCTTGTACCGATCACCACGACCGACGACGGAGCACTGCTCCTGGCCGCCGCGGACAGCGGACTGCGCACAGAGGCGCTCGTCGCGTACAACCCCACCGACGGCTCCGTCCGCCGAACCGCCCTCCCCTACCCCCTCGACAATCCCAGGATCGCCGTCCACGGCCACACCGCCTACCTCCTCGACTCCGCCGGCCGGCTCATCGCCCTCGACACCGCCGGGCGCGTGGTCTGGGAGTTGGAGACCGCCGCCGGTAACGTCTCCGCCCCCGTGCTCGCGCCCGGCGGACGGCTCTATCTCTCCGCGGCCGATGGGCGGCTGATCGCCGTCGACACCGTGCGCGGTGCGCTCATCGGGCAGACGAAGCCTCGGCTCGGGGACGGCAGGCTCGGGTACGCGACCACCGTGCCCGCGCCCGTCGTGGCCGGGGAGAAGGTGTTCGGGAGCGCGCCCGACGGGTCCGTGTTCGCGGTGGACGGGCGGGATCCGGCCGGGTGGTGACGTCGGGTCAGCCGCAGTGCTCCCACGGGCTCGTGTACGTGTACTCCCCCACGCCCGCCTCGATCATCCCGCCCCAGCGCACGCACTTCCCCGCCGCGGAGGCGCGTACCGGGCCCGCGTACGAGCTGTAGGTGCGCTGGTCCTTCTTCGTCGTCGAGCCCTGGACGGTGAGCCAGGCGCCGGTCGGGAGGGCGAAGCCCGCGGTGGCGGGGGCGTGCATGGTGACGACGCAGTTGTTGCCGTTGGACGCGTTGTAGAGCAGGTGGATGCGGGCGAGGACGGTCGACGAGTTCTGCAGGGTCCTCGAGTCGATCTGGACGTAACCCGATCCGCAGATCTCGGCCGGGGTCGCCGCGCTCGCCGGGGTGGTGCTCAGGGCCGCGAGGGCGGCGACGGCGGTCGCGACGACGGCGGTACGGCGTACGGAGGCACGCATACGACTCCCCAATCGTGAGCATGACAATCATGAACGCGAAGTCGTGATCGTAGCGCACACGCACGAACGCGGGGAGTGAGCGTCTCCGCCCACTCCCCGCGTCCCTGATGCCTTGGAGCGATGCCTCGGAACCGCGTCGGCTCAGTACAGCTTCGACACGTCGCGCACCGCGCCCTTGTCCGCGCTCGTCGCCATCGCCGCGTACGCCCGCAGTGCCGCCGAGACCTTCCGCTGCCGGTTCTTCGGGGCGTAGACCCCGCCCAGCGCCTCACGGCGCGCCGCCAGCGTGGCGTCGTCGACCAGCAGCTCGATCGAGCGGCTCGGGATGTCGATACGGATCCGGTCGCCGTCCTCGACCAGGGCGATCGTGCCGCCCGACGCGGCCTCCGGCGAGGCGTGGCCGATCGACAGCCCCGACGTACCGCCGGAGAAGCGGCCGTCCGTCACCAGCGCGCAGGTCTTGCCCAGACCCCGGCCCTTGAGGAAGGAGGTCGGGTACAGCATCTCCTGCATACCCGGGCCGCCACGCGGGCCCTCGTAGCGGATGACGACCACGTCGCCGTCCTTGACCTGCTTGTTGAGGATCTTCTCGACGGCCTCGTCCTGCGACTCGCAGACGACCGCCGGGCCCTCGAAGGTCCAGATCGACTCGTCGACGCCGGCCGTCTTCACGACACAGCCGTCCACGGCCAGGTTGCCGCGCAGGACCGCGAGTCCGCCGTCCTTCGAGTACGCGTGCGCCGCGTCGCGGATGCAGCCGCCGGCCGCGTCGGTGTCCAGGGAGTCCCAGCGCTCGGACTGGGAGAAGGCGGTCGCGGAGCGGACACAGCCGGGCGCCGCGTGCCACAGCTCGACGGCCTCCTCCGACGGGGAGCCGCCGCGCACGTCCCAGGTCTCCAGCCACTCCTTGATGGAGCGGGAGTGGACGGTGTGGACGTCCTCGTTGAGCAGACCGGCGCGGTACAGCTCGCCGAGGATGGCGGGGATGCCGCCGGCGCGGTGCACGTCCTCCATGTAGTACGTGCCGCCGGGCGCCACGTTCGGCGCGACCTTGGCCAGGCACGGCACACGGCGCGAGACCGCGTCCATGTCGGACAGGCCGTAGTCCAGCTCGGCCTCCTGGGCGGCGGCGAGCAGGTGCAGGATCGTGTTGGTCGAGCCGCCCATGGCGATGTCCAGGGCCATGGCGTTCTCGAAGGCCGCCCAGGTCGCGATCGAGCGCGGCAGGACGGAGTCGTCGTCCTCGTCGTAGTAACGACGGGTGATGTCGACGACCGTGCGGGCCGCGTTCTCGTACAGCGCCTTGCGGGCCGTGTGGGTGGCGAGGACCGAGCCGTTGCCGGGCAGCGAGAGGCCGATGGCCTCGGTCAGGCAGTTCATCGAGTTGGCGGTGAACATGCCGGAACAGGAGCCACAGGTCGGACAGGCGTTCTCCTCGATACGGAGAATGTCCTCGTCCGAGATCTTGTCGTTGACGGCGTCGGAGATCGCGTCGACCAGGTCGAGCGTACGGACCGTGCCGTCGACCAGCGTGGCCTTGCCGGACTCCATCGGACCGCCGGAGACGAAGACCGTCGGGATGTTGAGGCGCAGCGCGGCGTTCAGCATGCCGGGGGTGATCTTGTCGCAGTTGGAGATGCAGATCAGGGCGTCGGCGCAGTGCGCCTCGACCATGTACTCCACGCTGTCCGCGATCAGGTCGCGGGAGGGCAGGGAGTACAGCATTCCGCCGTGGCCCATCGCGATGCCGTCGTCGACGGCGATCGTGTTGAACTCGCGCGGGATGGCCCCGGCCGCCGTGATGGCCTCGGAGACGATCCGGCCGACCGGCTGCAGGTGGGTGTGGCCGGGGACGAACTCCGTGAAGGAGTTGGCGACCGCGATGATCGGCTTACGGCCGATGTCCGCGCCCGGTACACCGGAGGCGCGCATAAGGGCGCGTGCGCCCGCCATGTTGCGGCCGTGGGTGACTGTGCGGGACCTCAGCTCGGGCATCGTCGCTCGCTCCTCAGTAATGGGTGTGCTTGCTGTCGAGCGTACGCCGACGGACCAAGATCTGGACAGCGCGTCCGTATGCCGGACGGCATGTTCAGCTTTCGGTCAGGATGCGGATCGGGGCGCCGGTCAGGACTCGGTGAGGTAGCGCTGGAGGGTGGGGGCCACCATCTCCACGATCTTCTCCGGGTCGGCGGTCGCGAGCGGCTCGACCTGGATGACGTACCGCAGGATCGCGATCCCGATCATGTGGGAGGCCGCCAGCTCCGCGCGGAACTTCGGGTCCGGCACGTCGAGGTCGGCCGCGATCCTCTCCAGGAGCCGGCGCAGCACGAAGCCGCGCAGCACCTTCGCCGCCGCTTCGTGGGTCAGCGCGGAGCGGATGATCGCGAGCAGCGGGGCGCGGGAGACGGGGTTCTCCCAGACGCCGATGAAGAAGCGCGCCAGCCGCTCGCCGATGGCGTCGCGCGGCCCCTCGATGATCGCCGGGACGACGGACGTGGGCTCGAAGGAGACCTCGATGGCGGCTGCGAAGACCTCGTCCTTCGTGCCGAAGTAGTGGTGAACGAGCGCCGCGTCGACATCGGCCGCCTTGGCGATGCCGCGCACGGAGGTCTTGTCGTAGCCGCGTTCGGCGAACTGCGCGCGGGCCGCGTCCAGGATGCGTTCACGCGCACCCGGACCGCTCTCCTCCTCGGTCCGCGACGGGCGGCCGCGACGGCGCGGGGCCGAACCGGTCATGAGCGGGGGGCCCGGGACGACGGCCTGGCCGCCGAGGCCAGGTGCAGCCGGGTGAAGGCGAGGGCTTCCGCGAGGTCGGCCTCTCGTTCGGCGGCGGACATCGCCCGCCGGGTGTTGACCTCGATGACGACATGGCCGTCGAAGCCGGTGTGCGCGAGGCGTTCGAGGACTTCGGCGCAGGGCTGGGTGCCGCGCCCCGGGACCAGGTGCTCGTCCTTCGCCGAGCCCTTGCCGTCGGCCAGGTGGACGTGGCCGAGGCGTTCGCCCATGCGGTCGATCATGGCGAGGGCGTCCGTGCGGGCGGTGGCGGTGTGCGAGAGGTCGACCGTGAAGTGCCGGTAGTCGCCCTTGGTGACGTCCCACTCGGGGGCGTACGCGAGCATCTCGCGGTCCTTGTACCGCCAGGGGTACATGTTCTCGACGGCGAACCGGACGTCCGTCTCGTCGGCCATCCGCCAGATGCCGGTGACGAAGTCACGGGCGTACTGGCGCTGCCAGCGGAACGGCGGGTGCACGACCACGGTGGACGCGCCGAGCTTCTCGGCGGCCGCCTGGGCGCGCTGGAGCTTGACCCAGGGATCCGTGGACCAGACGCGCTGGGTGATGAGCAGACAGGGCGCGTGGACGGCGAGGATCGGGACCTGGTGATAGTCCGAGAGGCGGCGCAGTGCCTCGATGTCCTGGCTGACGGGGTCGGTCCACACCATGACCTCGACGCCGTCGTAGCCGAGGCGCGCGGCGATCTCGAAGGCCGTCGCCGTCGACTCCGGATAGACCGAGGCCGTCGACAGGGCGACCTTCGCATCCGGGATGCGCACCACTGGTTCTGCCACGAAGGACAGGGTACGGGTCGGGGCAGGCCGGGGGCAGGTGGCTCCGGTCACGTGGGGGCGCGGGGCGCGAAGCGGGCGGGCCCACGCGCGCGTGGGGGAGCGCGGGACCTCACGCGCGCGTGGGGGCCCGGCCCCGGGGACCCGGGTGCCCGGCGGAGGTCGGGCTTGCGTGGGCCCGGCCCCCGGCCGGGCGTATGGGGGACCGGCCCGGGTGCCCCGGGGAAGGCAGGCTTGCGTGGGGCCCCGCCCCCAGCCCGGCGCCGCGCGTAGGAGGCCCGGTGCCCGGCACGCCCAGGGCGCGCATGCGGGGGACCCGGTCCTCCCGGCACAAGCGCGTACGGGACCCGGTCCCCGGTCGCGCGCGTGGACCCGGTCCCCCGGCACCCGCGCGTGCGTCCGTTGTGGAACGGGGCCGGGCAGCGCCCCCGTAAGCGCTACTCCTCCGGCAGGTGGTCCAGGCGGCGCAGGATCACGCCCTCGCGGAGCGCCCAGGGGCAGATCTCCAGCTCGTCCACGCCGAAGAGGTCCATCGCCCCCTCGGCCACCAGCGCCCCCGCGAGCAGCTGCGGTGCGCGGCCCTCCGAGACGCCGGGGAGGCCGGCGCGCTGGTCCGCCGTCATGGCGGAGAGCTTGGGGACCCACTCCTCCAGGGACGAGCGGGTCAGGACGCGCCGAAGGTAGAGCCCCTTCTCGGAGCCAGGCGAGCCGGCGATCCGGGCGAGCTGCTTGAAGGTCTTGGACGTGGCCACGACATGGTCGGGCTTGCCGAAGCGGCTGAATTCCCCGACCGTACGGGCGATCTGGGCGCGCGCGTGGCGGCGCAGCGCCCGTACGTCCGCCGTGTCGGGCGGGTCGCCCGGCAGCCAGCCCGACGTCAGCCGCCCCGCACCCAGCGGCAGCGAGACCGCCGCATCCGGCTCCTCGTCGATGCCGTACGCGATCTCCAGCGAGCCGCCCCCGATGTCGAGCAGGAGCAGCTTGCCAGCGGACCAGCCGAACCAGCGGCGGGCCGCCAAAAACGTGAGCCGGGCCTCCTCCTCGCCGGTGAGGACCTGGAGGTCGATGCCGGTCTCGCGCTTCACCCGTTCCAGGACGGCGTCGGCGTTCGTCGCCTCGCGCACCGCGGAGGTCGCGAACGGCAGCACTTCCTCGCAGCCCTTGTCCTCGGCGGCCTGGATCGCTCCCTGGACGGTCGCGATGAGCCGCTCGACGCCGTCGGGCGCGATGGCACCCCCTTCGTCGAGGAGCTCCGCCAGCCGCAGCTCCGCCTTGTGGGAGTGGGCGGGCAGCGGGCGGGCGCCGGGGTGGGCGTCCACCACCAGCAGGTGCACTGTGTTCGAACCGACGTCGAGGACTCCGAGTCTCATGGACGGAACGCTACTGCTCCCACCCGCATACGCTTGTGGTGTGCCAAAGACGAAAAAGGCGAAGCCGGGCAAAGACAGCGCTGCCAAGGCTCAGAAGACCTCCAAGAATCCGAGCGGCGCTGCCGGCCAGGGCGAACCCGACGAGAAGGGCATCGACTTCGCGCGTGCCTGGGTCGAGTTCCCCGACCCCGCCGACGACGAGCAGGTCTTCCGCTGCGACCTGACCTGGCTCACCTCGCGCTGGACGTGCATCTTCGGCAGCGGCTGCCAGGGCATCCAGGCGGGCCGCGCCGACGACGGCTGCTGCACGCTGGGCGCCCACTTCTCCGACGAGGACGACGAGAAGCGGGTCGCCTCGTACGTGGACCGGCTCACGCCCGAGCTGTGGCAGTTCCACGACGTCGGCACGGAGACGGGCTGGACGCAGGTCGACGAGGACGGCGACCGGCAGACCCGCCGCTGGCAGGGTTCCTGCATCTTCCAGAACCGCCCCGGCTTCGCGGGCGGCGCCGGCTGTTCGCTGCACATCCTCGCCCTCAAGGAGGGCAAGGAGCCGCTGGAGACCAAGCCGGACGTCTGCTGGCAGCTGCCGGTGCGGCGCACGTACGACTGGATCGAGCGGCCCGACGACACGAAGATCCTCCAGGTGTCGATCGGCGAGTACGACCGGCGCGGCTGGGGCCCGGGCGGCCACGACCTGCACTGGTGGTGCACCTCGGCGACCTCTGCGCACGGGGCCGGGGAACCGGTCTACGTGACGTACCGGCCCGAGCTGACGGAGCTGATGGGCAGCGCGGCGTACGACGTGCTGGTGGAGCTGTGCGAGGCCCGGCTGGCCTCCCAGCTGCCGCTGGTGGCGCCGCACCCGGCGGACCCGGTGTAGCGGTAGAGAACGCGGGGAACGCGGGTGGCGAGCGGATCACCGACCCGGGCCACCCGGGCGCCCGCCCCGCTCGCCGAGCCGGGCGCCGTCGGACTACGAGGCCGGAGGCGAGTCCGAGCCGCTCGGCGTTCCCGGGTCCGTCGACGGTGAAGGCTCGTCCGTAGGGGTCGGGTCCGTCGTCGGCGGGGGTTCCTCGGTCGTCGGCGGAGGGGTCGTCGGGTCCGTGGTCGGCGGAGGCGTCGTCGGGTCCGTCGTCGGCGGAGGGGTCGTCGGGTCCGTCGTCGGCGGAGGCTCCTCCGTTGTCGGGGGCGGCGAGGTGTCGGCCCCGCGGCCGTTGATCCGTACCACCGCGCCCGCGGGGTCGACCCCGACCCGAGCGGACCACGCGCCGGCGGGCTCGCGCGCCTGGTCGACGGCGATCCGGACCGTCACCGACTCGCCGGGGCGCAGGGTGCCGGACGCCTGGCTCACGTACAGCCAGGGCGCGTCCGTCCAGAGCGACCAGTCGACGGGCGAGCCGCCGGACGCCGTGAGGGTGAGCGTCGTCGTGTCCCCGTCGCCGTGCGCCGCGACCGTGATCCGGCCGGGGGCCGGCTGTCCGGGCAGGGTGGGTCCCACCGGCCCGCCGGGGCTGATCACCTCGACAGAGACGTCCGGGGAGCGGCTGCCCTGGGTGAATCGGGGGTCGGCGGTGGTCTGGGCGTTGCCCGCGTTCTCGTAGCGGTCGTACGGGGTGCCGTCGAGGCCCGTCGGTTCGTCCGCCTCGTGCGCGGTGACCGGGGCGCCCGCGCGGTCGCCGTCCCCCATGAGGGGACCGCCTCGGTACGAGGCCCACAGGGCGAGCACGGGGGCCGCGACCACCGCCGCCACAACGGTGGTGGTCACGGCGCGGGCCCGCATCCGGTCGCGGCGGGCCGCGTGGTCCTTCGGGTCCATCGGGAAACCGGTCGGGCCGAAGCGCGGGGCACCGGCACGCGCGCGTGGGACGTGCCGCATCGCCACGTACGCGGCCGCCCTCGGCGCCTCGACCAGCGGGAGTCTGGCCGGGGTGACCGCCGCCGCGCCGGGCCACGGGCCGCCCGCGCCCGCCCGCTCGGCGGCCCGGCGGCAGCGCGGACAGTCGTCGACATGGCGGACGAGTTCGGCGCGCAGGGTCGCGGAGAGCAGTACCTGATGGTCGCCGGTGAGCCGGGCGACGGTGGGGCAGTTGCCCGTCTCGACGACCGCGAGCGCGGCCCGGGTCCGCTCGACCTCGCAGGCGGCGGAGGAGAGCAGCTCCCGGGCGGCGAGTGCGTCGAGGGAGAGCACGGCGGCGACTCCGCGGTGGCCGAGGCCGTGCCGGACGGCGAGCTCCAGGGCCTCGCGCTGCTCTGGGGTGGTGCCGGCCGCCTCGGGCCAGGCGAGCTGGGCCAGTTCCGCGCGCCGGCGCTCGGCGATCTCCTCGGAGACCGGGGGCGGCTCGGGCTCGGTGACGACGGGACGGCCGGTGTGTGCGCCCTGTCGCCTGCGGCGCTGTTCCCCGAGGCTGCGCAGACAGGCCCAGCGGGCCAAGGCGTAGAGCCAGGCCTTGCGCCCCTCCGCGTCGGACGGGCAGCGGCCGTGGTGGCGTTCGGCGACGGCGAGGACGTCGCCGAGGACGGCGGTCGCGGCGTCGTGGTCGCAGAGCACGGAGAGGCAGTAGGTGAACAGGCCGTCCAGTTGGGCCTCGTAGCGCGCGGGCGGGTGCTGGCCGAGGGTGCGCGGGCTTTCGGGCGCCCGCCGGTGCGCCCGGTGTGCGCCGGTGGTGTGTGTGGAGGGTTCCAGCCTGCTGCTCGTCACTGGGCGACCGTAGGCGGGACTGGGCGGGGTCTTCGTACCGGTTGAACACTTTTAATCCGTACGGGTGAAGGTATCCCTCAAAAGGGGACAGGAACGCGACATTCCGTCCGCCGGGCTCCCGTCGCCGGGTCGGCGGTCTCCGGGCTCGGCACCCGTTGTCAGTGCGGCCCGCTACGGTTCGGTGCATGGCTGCCCGTACGAAATCCGCCAAGGACAGGCCGTCCTACCGCTGCACCGAGTGCGGCTGGACGACCGCCAAATGGCTCGGCCGTTGCCCCGAGTGCCAGGCCTGGGGGACGGTCGAGGAGTACGGCGCGCCCGCCGTCCGCACGACCGCCGCCGGCCGGGTCTCCACCGCCGCGCTGCCCATCGGCCAGGTCGACGGCCGGCAGGCCACGGCGCGCTCGACCGGCGTCGACGAACTGGACCGGGTCCTCGGCGGGGGCCTCGTGCCCGGAGCGGTCGTGCTGCTCGCCGGTGAGCCCGGCGTCGGCAAGTCCACGCTGCTCCTGGATGTCGCCGCGAAGGCCGCGAGCGACGAGCACCGCACGCTGTACGTCACGGGCGAGGAGTCCGCGAGCCAGGTCCGGCTGCGGGCCGACCGGATCAACGCGCTGAACGACCATCTGTACCTGGCGGCCGAGACCGACCTGTCCGCCGTCCTCGGCCACCTCGACGCGGTCAAGCCCTCGCTGCTGATCATGGACTCGGTGCAGACCGTCGCCTCCCCCGAGATCGACGGCGCGCCCGGCGGCATGGCGCAGGTGCGCGAGGTCGCCGGCGCGCTGATCCGGGCCTCCAAGGAGCGGGGCATGTCCACGCTGCTCGTCGGCCATGTCACCAAGGACGGCGCGATCGCCGGCCCGCGCCTCCTCGAGCACCTGGTCGACGTCGTCCTGAGCTTCGAGGGCGACCGCCACGCGCGCCTGCGGCTGGTCCGCGGTGTGAAGAACCGGTACGGGGCGACGGACGAGGTCGGCTGCTTCGAGCTGCACGACGAGGGGATCACGGGCCTGGCCGACCCCTCCGGGCTGTTCCTGACCCGCCGCGACGTCGCCGTGCCGGGCACCTGTCTGACCGTCACCCTGGAGGGCCGCCGGCCGCTCGTGGCCGAGGTCCAGGCGCTGACGGTCGACTCCCAGATCCCGTCCCCCCGCCGGACCACGTCCGGTCTGGAGACCTCCCGGGTCTCGATGATGCTGGCCGTCCTGGAGCAGCGCGGGCGGATCACCGCGCTCGGCAAGCGGGACATCTACTCGGCGACGGTGGGCGGTGTGAAGCTCTCCGAGCCCGCCGCCGACCTGGCGATCGCGCTCGCGCTCGCCTCCGCCGCCAGTGACACCCCGCTGCCGAAGAACCTGGTCGCGATCGGCGAGGTCGGGCTCGCGGGCGAGGTCCGCCGGGTCACGGGCGTGCAGCGGCGGCTGGCCGAGGCGCACCGGCTCGGGTTCACCCACGCCCTGGTCCCCACGGACCCGGGGAAGGTGCCGGCGGGCATGAAGGTGACGGAGGTCGCGGACATGGGCGACGCCCTGCGCGTGCTCCCGCGCAGCCGCCGAGCAGCCGCTCCCAAGGGCGAGGACGGGTAGCGCACGGGGCGCGGACGGGCGGTCCCCAAGGGCGGGGGCGGGGCGAGAAGGGGGTGTGATCCGGCGCGCGGCGGAGGGCCGCGGGGCGGTGTCGCTAGACTTTGCCCTGGTCTCGCCCATCCGTACGAGCCGGAGGAGTGCAGTGGCAGCCAAGGACGGGAACGAAGCGCTGATGCGCGCGGCCCTCAGCGCGGTCGCTCCCGGCACCGCACTGCGCGACGGCCTCGAGCGCGTTCTGCGTGGCAACACCGGCGGTCTGATCGTGCTCGGCATGGACAAGACGGTGGACTCGATGTGCACCGGCGGCTTCGTGCTGGACGTGGAGTTCACCGCGACACGGCTGCGCGAACTGTGCAAGCTCGACGGCGGGCTCGTCCTCGACAAGGACATCTCCAAGATCCACCGGGCAGGTGTCCAGCTGGTCCCGGACGCCTCCATCCACACCGAGGAGACCGGCACCCGCCACCGCACCGCGGACCGTGTCTCCAAGCAGTGCAACTTCCCGGTCGTCTCGGTCTCCCAGTCGATGCGGCTCATCGCGATCTACGTGAACGGTGAGCGCCGCGTCCTGGAGGAGTCGGCCGCGATCCTCTCGCGCGCCAACCAGGCGCTCGCGACCCTGGAGCGGTACAAGCTCCGCCTCGACGAGGTCGCCGGCACGCTCTCCGCCCTGGAGATCGAGGACCTGGTGACCGTCCGCGATGTCACGGCCGTCGCGCAGCGCCTGGAGATGGTCCGCAGGATCGCCACCGAGATCGCCGAGTACGTCGTCGAGCTCGGCACCGACGGCCGACTCCTCTCGCTCCAGCTCGACGAACTGATCGCGGGCGTGGAGCCCGAGCGCGAGCTCGTCATCCGCGACTACGTGCCCGAGCCCACTGCCAAGCGCTCCCGTACGGTCGCCGAGGCGCTCACCGAGCTCGACGCGCTCACCCACGCCGAGCTCCTCGAACTGCCCATCGTGGCGCGAGCCCTGGGCTACAGCGGCTCCCCCGAGACCCTCGACTCCGCGGTCTCCCCGCGCGGCTACCGGCTTCTCGCCAAGGTCCCGCGGCTGCCCGGCGCGATCATCGAGCGGCTCGTGGAGCACTTCGGCGGGCTCCAGAAGCTGCTCGCGGCCAGCGTGGACGACCTCCAGACCGTCGACGGCGTCGGCGAGGCCCGGGCGCGCAGCGTCCGCGAGGGCCTTTCCCGACTCGCGGAGTCCTCGATCCTGGAGCGGTACGTCTAGCCGCACCCGCAGACGGGGAAAGGGGCCGTACGGAGATTCCCGTACGACCCCTTTCTCGTGTCTACGTCAGTCCTTGGCCAGCGTGAACGACGCCGGAAGGACCTTCACCCCCGGCATCGCCGCCTCCACGAGGTACGTTCCCGGTCCCACCGGGCCCGCCGGGGCGGTGGCGCACTGCGGGGCGCTCCGGCCGCGGTCCCAGTCCACGCTGTGCGTGATCGTCGAGCGCGCCGGGATCCGGAGCAGCACGCCGCCGGCCTGACGCGGGCAGTCCTGGGACGACCAGATGTCGTCGTCCTTGTCGTCGCTGATCGTCAGGACCGCGTTCTTCGGCCCGAAATCGGCCTTGCAGTCGACGGCCGAGGTGTTCTTGGCTTCCAGGTGGAAGCGGGGCTTCTCGCCCGGTGCGTACGAGACCTTGGCGCTGCGGAGGGTCAACTGCAGCGCTCCGGGTGCGCAGTTCGGCAGCGGAGAATTGGCCGGAACCTGCTGCCCCGCGCCCGTGCTCGCGCCGCCGTCGCCGCCCGCTCCGTCCGTGTCCCCGTTCTTGCCGCCGGCCTCGGAGCCCGCGTCCGCGCCGCCGGCACCACCGGAACCGGCGTCACCTCCGTCGCCACCGGAGTTCTCACCCGAGTCGCCCGACTCGTCCCGTCCGCCCGGCTGTTCACTGATCGCAGGACCGGAACCGGAAGGTCCGGGGGTGATCGAGGGCGCGGGCGAAGAGCCGTTGGCGGCGTCGTTCGCCTTCTTCCCGCCGCCTCCGCCGGAGGTGACGGCCCAGAGGGCGATCAGCGCGAGAAGTGCGACCAGGCACAGCGCGACCGCCCTCCGTCGCCAGTAGATGGAGGAGGGAAGCGGCCCGACCGGATTGCGCAGTGATCCCACGGCACGAACCTTACGAGAGATCGGCGCCAACTCCCGCCCCACCCGCCGCCCCAGGCATCAAGTTTTGCCGATGATCACATCCGGAACGTCGGAATGCCCCCGCTCACCCCCACTTTCGTCGGGGGTCCTCGTGGCCCTTCGGCACGGGCGCCGGACATCGGGCGCCGGATAGCGTCCTGATCATGGACAACCTCTCCGACCTCACCGACGACCTCTATCGCGACGTCACGGACTTCGCCCACTCCACCCCGCACTGGTTCCAACAGCTCGCCGAGGTGTGGACCGAGGCCGGACTGCTGCTCTTCGGCGTGCTGTTCGTGGCCGGATGGTGGCGGGCCAGGTCCGGGGCGAGCGATGCGATGGCGCTCGCGCTGCTCGCCCCCCTCGCGACCGCCCTCGGCTATGTGGTGAGCGAGGCGCTCAAGACGCTGGTGGACGAGGAGCGTCCGTGCAGGGCTGTCGCGGGCGCGCCCGCCTCGCTCGTCCCGTGCCCGCCGACCGGCGACTGGTCCTTCCCCAGCAACCATGCCGCCATCGCGGGCGCGGCGGCGGTCGCGCTCGCGCTGGCGTGGCGCGGGATCGTGTGGCTGACCGTGCCGATGGCGCTGCTCATGGCGTTCTCCCGGGTCTTCGTCGGTGTCCACTACCCGCACGACGTGACGGTCGGGCTGCTGCTCGGGGGCGCCGTCGCGTTCCTCGCCGTCAGGGCGGCGACCCGCCCGGTTCGGGCGCTGGTGGAGACGGGCCGGTCGAGCCGCACCGGCGCGGTGGTGTGGTGCGCGGGGCGCGGGCCGCGCCCGCGCGCCTCCGCGCGCCCCGAGGGCGTGCGCCACGGCGCGCGCTGAACGTGCCAGGATCGGGGGTGCCATGACTTCCACCGATGCCTCCATCCCCGTGCTCGACGACGCCCCCGCCCCGGCCCCGGCCGAGCTGCACGGGCCCGTCCTCGCCTGGTTCGACCGGCACGCCCGCGACCTGCCCTGGCGCCGCCCCGAGGCGGGGGCGTGGGGCGTGATGGTCAGCGAATTCATGCTCCAGCAGACCCCGGTCGTACGGGTGCTTCCGGTGTACGAGCAGTGGCTCGCGCGCTGGCCGCGCCCTGCCGACCTCGCGGCCGACGCGCCCGGCGAGGCCGTGCGTGCCTGGGGCAGGCTCGGCTACCCGCGGCGCGCGCTGCGACTGCACGCGACGGCCGTGGCCATAACGGAGCGGCACGGCGGCGACGTACCGAGCGAGCACGCCGCGCTGCTCGCGCTGCCCGGGATCGGGGAGTACACGGCGGCGGCGGTGGCCTCGTTCGCGTACGGACAGCGGCATCCGGTGCTCGACACCAATGTCCGCCGGGTGTTCGCCCGCGCCGCCTCGGGCGTGCAGTACCCGCCGAACGCCACGACCGCCGCCGAGCGGCGGCTCGCGCGGGCGCTCCTGCCCGAGGACGAGGCGACGGCGGCCCGCTGGGCGGCCGCCTCGATGGAGCTGGGCGCGCTGGTCTGCACGGCGAAGAACGAGGACTGCGGGCGCTGCCCGATCGCCGCGAGCTGCGTCTGGCGGATGTCGGGGAAGCCGGCCCACGACGGGCCGGCGCGGCGCGGTCAGACCTACGCCGGCACGGACCGGCAGGTCCGCGGCCGGCTGCTCGCCGTGCTCCGGGAGGCGGTGGGCGCCGTGTCGCAGTCCGCCCTGGACGCGGTCTGGGACGAGCCGGTGCAGCGGGCCCGTGCGCTGGACGGCCTGGTCGCCGACGGCCTGGTCGAGCCTCTCGAGGGCGGCTTGTACCGCCTGCCGCAGTCCTGACCGACCTGCCCGAAGTCCCGAGCCCGACCCCATCGGCGCCCCGGGAGTCCCGACCCCGGCCCGCCGCGGTCCGGACCGGCCCGCCCGCGGCCCTGAGCCGAATCGGACCTCCTACCCATCCCCGGCCCCTGTTACACAACCGATGGACAGCCGTGCATCCTCCGACGGCTGCCCCGGACAGCCTCGTGACAACTGCTCCGTAACTTCGTCGACGTAAGCCAAACAGGCTGGTCACGGGGATCGGAGGCGGTTCAGATGTCGCACGGAGAGGTGCTCGACTTCGAGGAGTACGTCCGCACTCGGCAGGACGCGCTGCTGCGCAGCGCCCGCCGTCTCGTCCCCGACCCGGTCGACGCGCAGGACCTGCTGCAGACGGCGCTGGTGCGGACGTACGGCCGCTGGGACGGCATCGCCGACAAGTCGCTCGCCGACGCGTATCTGCGCCGGGTCATGATCAACACGCGCACCGAGTGGTGGCGGGCCCGCAAGCTCGACGAGGTCCCCACCGAGCAGCTGCCCGACGCCTCCGTCGACGACGCCACCGAGCAGCACGCCGACCGCGCCCTGCTCATGGACATCCTGAAGGTCCTCGCCCCGAAGCAGCGCAGTGTGGTCGTCCTGCGGCACTGGGAGCAGATGAGCACGGAGGAGACCGCGGCCGCGCTCGGCATGTCGACGGGTACGGTGAAGTCCACGCTCCACCGCGCACTGGCCCGACTGCGTCAGGAACTGGAGAGCCGTGGCGTCGACGACGCCCGTGCTCTGGAGCGGTCGACCGTACGACCCGACGAACGGGGGCAGCACCGGTGCGCGGCCTAGGCGCCAGACACGACGGCGACGACGACGGGCACCGCGGCCCCCGGCGTCGCCGGATCATCCGGGCGACGAGCACCACGGCACTGGCCGGGCTCGTCGCCATCGGGCTGTTCATGACCGCGTGTTCCACCGGCGGTACGGGCTCACGCGACGAGGGCGCCGCCCGCGCCGACGAGGCGGGATCGGCCGTACCGGCACCGTCCCCCTCGGCGTCCTCCGGGCAGATGCCCGCCAAGCGCGTCGACCCGATCGCGCTCATCAAGGCCGATCCGAAGATCGGCGAGCGTCTGAAGGCCGATCTGAAGCCGTGCGTCGCCGACGCGTACCCGGTGGACACCTCCTACGGGAATCTGACCGGCGGAACCGCGCCCGATGTTGTCGTCAACGTGATGACCTGCGGCGATGCCGTCGGTATCGGCACGTACGTGTACCGCGAGGAGAGCGGCGAGTACAAGAACGTGTTCATGGCGGAGGACGCCGCCGTCTACGCGACGATCGACCGGGGCGACCTCGTCGTGACCAAGCAGGTGTACGCCAAGGGCGACCCGGTCGCCTATCCCTCGGGCGAGGACGTGATCACGTACCGCTGGGCGGGGAGCAAGTTCAGCCAGCACGACTGGGTGCACAACGACTACAGCCGCGCGGTCGGCGACGGAGGCATCGACGGCCCCCCGACCGTCGAGCCGAGCGGCAACTGAACCAGACTGCACCGCCTACGAGCGGAACCTGAAGGAACGGAAGGCAGGAAGGCGCACGATGGCCGAGACCCATGTGCTGTTCGTCGAGGACGACGACGTCATCCGTGAAGCCACCCAGCTCGCACTGGAGCGGGACGGCTTCACGGTGACCGCCATGCCCGACGGGCTGTCCGGGCTCGAGGCGTTCCGGGCGGACCGGCCCGACATCGCGCTGCTCGACGTGATGCTGCCGGGCATGGACGGCGTCAGTCTGTGCCGCCGGATCCGTGACGAGTCGACCGTGCCCGTGATCATGCTGTCCGCGCGCGCCGACTCCATCGACGTCGTCCTCGGCCTGGAGGCCGGGGCCGACGACTATGTGACCAAGCCCTTCGACGGTGCCGTGCTCGTGGCCCGGATCCGCGCCGTGCTGCGTCGTTTCGGGCACGCCGGCGGCCCGGCGGGCGGTGACGCGGGGCGCGCCGACGCGCCCGAGGGCGGGGTGCTGGTCTTCGGTGACCTGGAGGTCGACACCGAGGGCATGGAGGTCCGCAAGGGCGGGGCGCCGGTCGGGCTGACCCCGACGGAGATGCGTCTGCTGCTCGAGTTCTCGTCCGCGCCGGGCACGGTCCTGTCCCGGGACAAGCTCCTGGAACGGGTCTGGGACTACGGCTGGGGCGGCGACACCCGGGTGGTGGACGTCCATGTCCAGCGGCTGCGCACCAAGATCGGCCAGGACCGGATCGAGACGGTCCGCGGCTTCGGCTACAAGCTCAAGGGATGAAGCGGGTCAGCGGGGATGAAGCAGGTCAGCCGGTGAAGCGGGTCGACAGATGAGGCCGCTCGCCCTCCGTACGGGGGTCCGCTGGAAGATCGCCGTCGCCATCGCGGCCGTGGGCGCGCTGATCGCGGTCACCCTCAGCCTCGTCGTCCACAACTCGGCGCGGGTCTCGATGCTCGACAACGCGCGCGAGGTGCAGATGGAGCGGCTCCTCTTCGCGCAGCGGATGTACGAGAGCTCCAAGCCGAAGGAGCCCCGCTTCGGCACCAAGATCAACGACCCGATGCTGCCGCCGCAGCTGGACCAGCTCATGCGCGACCAGCGGCGCGGTACGTACGTCCAGGAGCACCGGCACGGCGGTCCGCCCGATGTCTGGGCGGCCGTGCCGCTGGCCAACGGGGACGTGCTGTCGCTGCACATCCCGTTCGCCGACCGCTCCACGGCGATCATGAAGGACCTCGACCGGGCCCTGGTCATCGGCTCGGTGTCGGTGGTGTTCGGCGGTTGCGCGCTCGGCGTGCTCATCGGCGGCCAGCTCTCGCGCCGGCTGCGGAAGGCCGCCGCGGCGGCAGGCAAGGTCGCGCAGGGCAACACGGACGTACGGGTACGCAAGGCGATCGGTGGAATAGTCCGCGACGAGACCGACGAGCTCGCCCGCGCGGTGGACGCCCTGACCGACGCCCTGCAGGAGCGGATCGAGGCCGAGCGCCGGGTCACCGCCGACATCGCGCACGAGCTGCGGACCCCGGTCACCGGTCTGCTCACGGCGGCGGAGCTGCTGCCGCCGGGACGCCCCAGCGAGCTCGTACGGGACCGGGCGCAGGCCATGCGGACCCTGGTCGAGGACGTGCTCGAGGTCGCCCGGCTCGACAGCGCGTCGGAGCGTGCCGAGCTCCAGGAGATCGCGCTCGGGGAGTTCGTGGAGCGGCGGGTGCGGGCGCTCGACCCGGAGGCGGTCGTGCACGTCGTCCACGAGTCCTGGGTGAACACCGACCCGCGCCGGCTGGAGCGGATCCTGGGCAACCTCCTCGCGAACGCGGCGAAGCACGGCAAGCCGCCGGTCGAGGTGACGGTCGAGGGCCGGGTCGTACGGGTCCGGGACCACGGCCCCGGCTTCCCCGAGGCGCTGCTCCGCGAGGGCCCGAGCCGCTTCCGTACCGGCGCGAGCGACCGCGCGGGCCAGGGCCACGGGCTGGGGCTGACGATCGCGGCGGGGCAGGCGCGGGTCCTCGGGGCCCGGCTGACGTTCCGGAACGCGGCGCCCGAGGGCACGCCGGAGGGGGCGGGCGGGTCGATCGCGGTGCTCTGGCTCCCGGACCACGCCCCGACGAACACCGGCAGCTTCCCGATGATCAAGTTCGCGGACTAGGGCGACGCCGTAGGGGAGGCGACGCCGTAGGGGAGGCGACGCCGTAGGGGAGAGGGGCCCGGCACACCTGGTGTGCCGGGCCCCTCTCCCATAGGAGCGCAGGTCAGACGGTCTCGGCGACCTTCGGTGCCTCGTCCGTGGGCTGCGGCTTCGGCTCCGGTCCGGCCCCCCGGAGCGCCACCTCCTTGACGAGGAAGGCGAGGACGAAGCCGATGACGGCGACCGCCGAGCCGACCAGGAAGGCGGAGTGCGTGCCGGCGGAGACCGCGTGCTGGTACGCCTCGCGCAGCGCCTCGGGCAGCTTGGCCAGGGAGGCCGCGTCGAGCTGGGCGGACTGCTGGGTCAGTTCCGAGCCGCCGCGCGCCGCCATCTCGTCCTGGACGCGGCTCGTGAAGAGCGCGCCCATGATCGCGACACCGAAGGAGGAGCCGAGGGTACGGAAGAGGGTGGTCGCGGAGGAGGCGACGCCCATGTCCTTCATCTCGACGCTGTTCTGCGCGACGAGCATCGTGATCTGCATCAGGAAGCCCATGCCGGCGCCGAGCACCGCCATGTAGATCCCCGAAGTGAGGCGGGAGGTGCCGGTGTCCATCTGCGCGAGCAGGAACAGGCCGATCACCATCAGCGCCGTACCGATGATCGGGAAGATCTTGTACTTGCCGCTGTTGGTGGTGATCCGGCCGGAGACGAGCGAGACGACCATCATCGACAGCAGCATCGGCAGGAGCAGCAGGCCGGAGTTGGTGGCCGAGGCGCCCTGCACGGACTGCTGGAAGAGCGGCAGGAAGAGGACCGCGCCGAACATCACGAAGCCGGTGAGGAAGCCGATCACCGACATGAGGGTGAAGTTGCGGCTCCGGAAGATGTGCAGCGGCACGACCGGGTCACTGGCGCGGGTCTCGGCCCAGAGGAAGGCGGCGAGCGCGGCGACACCGGCGACCGAGAGACCGACGATGGTCGCGGAACCCCAGGCGTACTCCGTACCGCCCCAGGTGGTGACCAGGACGATCGCGGTGATGCCGACGGTCAGCAGCCCTGCGCCGAGGAAGTCGATCCGGGTGGAGCGGTCGCGCTCCTTCTTGGGCAGGTGGAGCACGGCGGTGACCATCGCGAGGGCGACGGCGCCGAGCGGCAGGTTGATGTAGAAGGACCAGCGCCAGCCCCAGTGGTCGGTGATGGTGCCGCCGACCAGCGGTCCGCCGATCATGGCGAGCGCCATGACGCCGGCCATCATGCCCTGGTACTTGCCGCGCTCACGGGGCGGGATCAGGTCGCCGATGATCGCCATGACGCCGACCATCAGACCGCCGGCACCGAGGCCCTGTACGGCCCGGAAGCCGATGAGCTGGCCCATGTCCTGGGCCATGCCGCTGAGCGCCGAGCCGATCACGAAGATCACGATCGAGGTGAGGAAGACACCCTTGCGGCCGAACATGTCGCCGAGCTTGCCCCAGATGGGAGTGGAGGCGGCGGTGGCCAGGGTGTAGGCGGTGACGACCCATGAGAGGTGCTCCAGGCCGCCGAGCTCGCCGACGATCGTCGGCATCGCGGTGCCGATGATCATGTTGTCGAGCATCGCGAGCAGCATCGCGATCATGAGGGCGAGGAGGACGACGCGGACGCTGCGCGGCTGCTCAGCCTCTCCCTCCCCGGGTGTCCTGACTGATTCGGTCGTCGCCATGCTTCCGCTCCCCACAACCCTTCGGGCACTTACTTGCCGCCCGGCTAGTTACTACACTTGGGACGGTAGACCTGTAACTAGCCGGTCGTCAAGTAAGTATTGAGTGTGTGGGAGCGGACCATGGCCAGAGGCAACACACGGCAGCGCATCCAGGACGTGGCCCTCGAACTCTTCGCGGAGCAGGGCTACGAGAAGACCTCACTGCGCGAGATCGCCGAGCACCTCGATGTCACCAAGGCCGCGCTGTACTACCACTTCAAGACCAAGGAAGACATCATCATCGGCATCTTCCAGGACCTCACCAGGCCCGTGGACGAGCTGATCGCATGGGCGCGGGAGCAGCCGCGCACGCTGGAGGTCAGGGAGGAGATCCTGCGCCGCTACCAGGAATCCCTGATCAGCGCGGCCCCACTGTTCCGCTTCATGCAGGAGAACCAGGCGGCCGTCCGCGAGCTGAGCATCGGCCTGACCTTCAAGGAGCGGATGATCGAGCTGAGCGGCCTGATCCAGGAGCCGGACTTCGCCGTGATCGACCGGGTGCGCTGCGTGAGCGCGATCTTCACCCTGCACGCGGGGATGTTCTTCATGGACAACGTCGAGGGCGACCCCGAGGAGAAGCGTGAAGCCGTCCTCGAGGTCGCCCTCGATCTGATCACCCAGGCGCACGGCGCGCGGTGAGGCGTTCTTCAGGTCAGATGGAGACGCCCATCGAACGCAGGAACGCGGCCGGGTTGAGCGCGGAGCCGTAGTTCGGGGTCGTACGGATCTCGAAGTGCAGGTGCGGGCCGGAGGAGTTGCCGGTGTTGCCCGAGAGGGCGATCTTCTGGCCGGCGCCGACCTTCTGGCCGATGTGCACGTTGATCTTCGACAGGTGGGCGTACTGCGAGTACTTGCCGTTGGCGTGCTTGACGACGATGGCGTTGCCGTACGCGGGGCCGTCGCCGCCGCCGTTCGGGCCGGCCTTCACGACGGTGCCGGCGCCGGCGGCCTTGACCGGGGTACCGACCGGAACGGCGAAGTCCTGGCCGGAGTGCTTGTGGGCCCACATGGCGCCGCCCTGGTTGAAGCTGGCGGTCAGGGTGTAGCCACCGACCGGCTTGACCCAGGAGGGGGCCTTCTTGGCGGCGACCGGAGCGGCCTTCGCGGCCTTCGCGACGGCGACCTTCTTGGCGGCGGCCTGCTTGGCGACGGCGGCCTTGACGGCGGCCTGGGCCTGGGCATCGGCCTGCGCGGCGACGACAGTGGACGCACCGGTCGCGGCAGTCGCGATGGTGGCGGCCTTGCCCTCGGCGGCGAAGGCAGACCCTGCTCCGGCCACCAGCGACGCTCCCAGGCCGGCGGTGGCAAGGGCGACGGCGGTGATACGGGCGGGGTTCATGACGCGCTTCGACATACGGGGGAAAACCTCCGGACAGAACGGGACCCGACGCGATCGCTGCGCCGGGCGGGCTGTTGCTCATCCTTGGTAACCCGGACCCCCATCCGGCGTAAACCACCCCATCTACGACATTGCGTCGTAGCGATCCCCTGGGATGTTCGGGTCTTGACGACCCGGGACACCCCTGCCTGAAATCGGACAAAGCGGCACAAGAGAAACGGTTTATGCGCACGTCGGACCTGCACCGATCGGACCGACAGGCCGCTTCTCGTACGGTTCGGGCCCCCTAGGGACGAAAGTCCCGGCGTCCTGGCCCTGAACGTCCCGAATCGACCGCAAACGCCATCACTATTCCGGTTAGTACCCCTCGAAACGCCTGTGCGCCTTGTCACGGCGCGCCCGCCCCCATTGCGACCTGGGTCACGCAACCAAGGCCGTTTCGATCACGTCCCGCACTACGCTGACGACGTCGCGAACCACCGGGGGGACACCAATGGATCCGTCACTCATCGGCACCCGCCTCGCCGCGTCGGCGATGGGCCCGATCCTGAAGAAACTCCTGGTCAGCGACGGTCCAGGCGCGGGCCTTCCGGGCGCGGCCCGGCGCATCCGGCTCTCCGGGCTCGTCTCCTTCCGCGGCGAGAAGCGCACGCTCACGGAGAAGGACGTCCGCAAGCTCGCCGCCACCCTCGTCGAACGAGCCGTGGCGGGCCCCGGCGAGCCCCCGTTCCCCACCGACGAGACCGAGGCGCTCACCGACGCCCTGGCCGCGACGCTCCTCGCCCTCGGCGACCTCGACATGGACGACGTCCAGGCGGTCCACCTCGGCGCCCCGGCCCTCGCCCGCAGCCTGCGCGCGGCGGCCCCGGCCCCGGACGGCCTGTCGACGGACTCCGTCCACTTCCTCCGCTCGCTCACCGAGTGGGCCTGCCTGCACATCCTGGAGTTCTTCACCCAGCGCTCCACGTTCGTGGCCCGCACGCTCGTGGAGCAGACCCGCGGCCAGCAGGAGCTGACCGCCAAGGTCGACGAGGTCATCCGCCGTACGCCTCGGGTGGACGCACGGGACGCGGAGTTCGAGCGGCGCTACCTGGCGTACGTTGCGAAGAAGCACGGCGGCCTCACGATCTACGGGGTGGACCTGGAGGGCGCGCCGGAGAAGTGGCCGCTGGACGTGGCGTATCTGTCGCTGGAGGCGACGGGGGCGGGGCCGGGTCCGTGGATCGCATCGGGCGCCCGGCCCGGGACATGGCTCCAGGAGCCGGACGAAACGGCGTCGGCGGCGGCGCCGATCGGCCTGTGGCTGGAGTTCGGCCAGGCAATTGCCGTCCCCACCTTCGGCACGCGGATGGGCCACGCCGTGACGGGCGGCCCCGCCGACCAGGCCCTCGCCCAGCAGGAGAAGGTGCTGCTGCGCGGCCTCGCCGGCTCCGGGAAGACGACGCTCGTCCAGTGGCTGGCCGTCTCGGCCACCCGCGAGGACCTCGCGGACGAGATGGCGTACCTCCGCGACCGGATCCCCTTCGTCCTCCCCCTCCGTACCCTCACCCGCCACGGCGAGCGGCTCCCCGCCCCCGACCGCTTCCTCTCCGCCGTCGACTGCCCGCTCTCCCCGCCCGAGGGCTGGGCCGACCGGGTCCTCGCCGCCGGACGCGGCCTGGTCCTCGTCGACGGCATCGACGAGATCCCCGAGGCCGAACGCGACCGCGCCCGCCGCTGGCTCCGCGACCTCCTCGACTCCTACGACGGCAACCGCTGGCTCGTGACCTCCCGCCCCACCGCCGTACGCGACGACTGGCTGGCGTCGGACGGCTTCACCGAGCTCAGCCTCGCCCCCATGTCCACCGCCGAGGTCGGCACCTTCGTCCGCCGATGGCACCAGGCCGCCGGGCCGGAGGCCGCACCGTACGAGCAGCCCCTCCTCGACGCCCTGCGGACCAACTCCGACGTCGCCCAGCTCGCCACCAACCCCCTCATGTGCGGTCTGATCTGCGCCCTGCACCGCAGCCGCCGCGGCTTCCTGCCGCGCGGCCGCAAGGCGCTGTACGACGCGGCACTCTCGATGCTGCTCTCGCGCCGGGACCGCGAGCGGGACATGGGCACGCCGTACGGGATCGAGCTGGGCGAGGCGCCCCAGATCCAGCTGATCCAGCGGATCGCGTACTGGCTGACACTCAACGGCCGGACGACGATGGACCGTTCGCACGCGGAGTCGGTCGTACGCGAGGCGGTGCCCGCGATCACGGAGGCGGCCGGGGTCGACCCCAGCGTGGTCTTCACGCACCTGCTCCACCGCAGCGGGCTGCTGCGCGAACCGACGGCGGACACGATCGACTTCGTCCACCGCACCTTCCAGGACTACCTGGCGGCGAAGGCCCTGGTGGACCGCTGGGACATCGGCGTCCTCGTCCGGCACGCGGCGGACGACCAGTGGGAGGACGTCATCCGCATGGCCGTCGGCCACGCGCGCCCGCGCGAGTGCGCGGAGATCCTCGAGGAGTTGCTGCGCGCGGTCGACGCGGCGCCGGACCGGCGTACCCAACTGCGGATCCTGGTGGTGGCGGCGACGGCGCTCGACCACGCGACGGAGGTGGCACCGGAGGTCCGGGCACGGATCCTGGCGCGGACGGCGGCGGTCATTCCGCCGAGCGGCTCGGAGGAAGCACGAGAGCTGGCGTCGGTGGGGCGGGCGGTCCTCGACCTGCTGCCCGGGCCAGAGGGCCTGGACGACAAGGCTGCACGGGCTGTGGTGATCACGGCGACCCACATCACGGACGACGCGGCGCTGCCGTACCTCGCCCGGTTCACGCGCCACGCAAGCCTGCAGGTCCGCTCCCAGCTCATGTGGGGATGGACCCGGTTCGACTCCTCGACGTACGCCGACGAGATCATCGCCCGGCTGGACCCGTCGAATCTCAACTTCACCGTCATGTCCGACGAACACGCCGCCGAGATCGTGCGCCTCGGGCTGCGTCCCGAGCGCCTCGAACTCCGCGGGCGCCTCACCCCTCACGGAGTGGCGCTGCTGAGCGATGTGCTCGGCAGTGCGAGGAGCCTCGCGGTTCACGGTGCGATCGGCCAGATCCCGGAGTCCTTCCCGGTCGGCAACGAGTTGGCTGCTCTCACTCTGTCCACATACCCGGAAGGAGGTTTCGACGTTCTCCGTCGTCTGACCGGCCTCAGAGAGCTCACGTTCACCCGAGCCCTCGGCGTGACCGCGGAAGACTGGCGGGCGCTGGCCGAACTCAGCACGCTCACGCTGCTCTCGGTGCCGAGTACGGCCATGCGGGACGTACCGGACTCGCTACGGCTGCCGGTCACCGTCCTCGACGTGGACTGCACCGCATCCGCCGTGTCCCTCGAAGCGATCGGTCGCGCCTTCCCGGATCTGGAACGGCTCTTCATCTGGGACAGAGAACCCCACCAGGTCTACGACCTCACTCCCCTGGCGCCCCTGGAACGGCTCATCTACGTCTCCGCCGCCGGCGCCCAGTTCACCGGCACCGAACACCTCCGCCCCACCGTCGAACTCGTCACATGACCTGACCGCCCCCACCCGCCCCAGGTACGTTCGCGACCATGACCGACATCCAGCTCGCCGACGCCATCGAGTCCGTACGCGATCAGCTGATCGAGGCCGCCGGCCGCGCCACCGGGAAGCCCGTGGCCTTCGAAGTGGGGGACATCGAGATGGAGTTCACGATCGAACTCCGCAAGGAGGTCAAGGGCGGGGGCAAGGTCAAGGCCTGGGTCGTCGAGGCCGGGGCCGACGCCACCCGGGCGCGCGGCGAGACGCACCGTGTCTCCTTCACCCTCAAGCCGCGCGACGCCACCACGAACGGGCCCTGGCTCGTCGGCAACGACGACGCCGGTGACACCTCCGACTTCGGGACGGGGCCCGCGCTTCGATGACCACGCACTCCCGTCCCACCTTGCGGGCCGCCGTCGTCGTCCGTTCCGAGACGCACGGCACCCAGGGCAGCGGCGTCCTGCTCACCACCGAGACCGTTCTCACCAGCGCCCATGTCCTGCGGACCGCACACTCGGCCTGGGTGTCCTTACCCGGCAGGAGCACGTCCGTCCTCTGCCAGGTGGTCTGGTCGGACCAGCGGCTCGACGCGGCGCTCCTGCAGGCTCGGGAGAGTCTGACCGGTACGCGTGGCTACCGCACCGAGATCGGCCGGGTGGCCACCGACCGGCCCGTGGCCGGCTGCGAGATCCTCGGGTTCCCGCGGGTCCAGCGGTACGAAAGCGGCCGCAAGCTGGAGAGCGACCAGTACCGGGGCACCCTGCTCCCCCTCGCCGGGCTCATCCGCCGCACGATGGTCGTCGAGCTCGACGCGCCCCCGGCCACCGAGCCCAGCGACGGAGGTTCGCCACTCGCCGGGCTCTCCGGCGGGCCTGTCTTCGCCGGTGCCGAGCTCCTCGGGATCGTGCGCGAGGTGCCGCGGGGCCGTGGGCACCGGCGCGTCGAGTGCGTGCCGCTGAGCGCCCTCGCCGCCGACGCCGACTTCCTCGTCGCCTACACCCAGGCCACCGGCCACGGCTTCCCCTCGCTCGTCGCCCTCACCCACCACACATCGACCGACGCGCCGTACGAGCAGGAGTACGGAGAGGCCGTCGCCGCCGCCTACCGCCGCACCCGGATCTTCGGCCTCGACGAACTCGGCCGCCGGGCCGCCGAATGGGACCTGGACACCGCCTACCTGTCCCTGGAGGCCAGCTCCCGGGACACGTCCGCCGCCCCCGTCCCCCAGCGCATCGACGACCTCCTCGGCTCGCGCCCCCGCGTCCTTCTCCGCGGCGACGCGGGCGCGGGGAAGACCACCCTGGTCTGGTGGCTCGCCGCCCACGCGGCCGCCGGGACCCTCGGCCCGCAACTCGCCGAGCTGAACGGCCTCGTACCGTTCGTCGTCCCCCTCAGGGCGCTGCGCGCCCGGGGCACCGGCTTCCCCTCCCCCGCCGAACTCCCGGGCGCCGCGGGCCTGATGGTCGACACGGCGCCCGACGGCTGGGCCGGCCGTGTCCTGGCGGAGGGCCGGGCGCTGCTGCTCGTCGACGGTCTCGACGAGGTGCCCCACGAGGACCGCGAGGCCGTCCGCGCCTGGCTGTCGGGGCTCCTCGCCCGCTACCCCCGTACCCGCTGCGTGGCGACCGTACGGCCCCTCGCCGTCGAGGTGGACTGGCTCGACGCGGAGGACTTCGAGGAGCTCACCCTGCTCCCCCTGCGGGACCAGGACATCCAAGCCTTCGTCACCGCCTGGCACGATGCCGCACGCCTCGACGCCGACGCCGAGTCCCTCGACGGCCTCGGCCACCTCGAACGCGACCTGCTCCAGCAGTTCCGGCAGAACCCGACCCTGGCCGACCTGGCCCGCACGCCGCTGCTGTGCGCGGTGATCTGCGCCCTCCACCGGCTACGGGAGGGGTTCCTGCCCGAGACCCGCTGGGCGCTCTACGACTCCGCCCTGCGCCTCCTCCTCGGCAGCCGCGACGACCGGCGCCGGATCGACGCCCCCGACGGCATCCACATGTCTGTGGAAGAGCACCAGCAGCTCCTCCAACGCCTTGCGGCCTGGCTCGTCCGGGGCGGGCAGACGGAGTTCACCCGGGAACAGGCGCTGCACCAGCTGCACCGGACGCTGCCGGGGATGCCGCGCGTCGCGGCCCAGGGCACGCCCGAGGAGATCCTCACGCACCTCCTCAACCGCACCGGCCTGCTCCATGAACGGACCGACTCCGTCTTCCAGTTCGCGCACCGCACGTTCCAGGACTTCCTGGCGGCCAAGGAGTTCGTCGAGGACGACCTCATCCCGGAACTCCTGCGCCACGCGCGCGAGCAGCAGTGGCACGACGTCCTGCTCCTCGCGGCCGGCCACTGCTCGCGCCGCGAGCTGCCCGTCCTGGTGGAGGGGCTGCTCGCGGCCGGCTCGGGGAGCCGGGACAAGGACCTGAAGACGACCCTGTACGTGCTGGCCGCCCTGTGCGCCCAGCACGCGGCCTGGCTCTCGGAGTCGCTCCACGCGCGCGTGCGGAACGCGGTGGCCTCGGTCCTGCCCCCTCGGCGCCCCGACCAGCTGAGGGCGCTCGCCCGGCTGGGGGCCTTCGTCCTTCCCCTGCTGCCCGGCCCCACGGTGTCGGACACGGAGGGGGCCGACGCGACGCTCGTCCTGATCTGTGAGATCGGCGGCGCGGCGGCCCTCCCCTACGCCCGCGCCTACGCCGACGCCAGGCACACCTTCCGGCTGTCCATCAGCTGGTCGAACTTCCCGGCGGAGGAGTACGCGCGCGAGGTCCTGGCCCGCCTCCCGCTCGACAGGTACAGCCTCTTCGTCTCGGACCGGGACCAGCTCGCGCAGATCCCGCTGCTGCGGCACGCACCCGACCTGATCCTCCAGGGCGAACTCGCCCCGGAGGAGCTCACGGCCGCTCTCCACGGCCACGCCCTGCGCGGGCTCACCCTCGCCGACAACCCCCGGCTGACGGACCTCTCGCTGCTCGCGCGCTTCGCAACCACACTCGACGCCCTGGCGGTGCAGCGGTGCGCGGGGCTGACGGACCTCACGGCCCTGGAGGGTCTCGACCGTGTGCACACCCTGCTGCTCGACGGCGTCCCGCTGGGCGCCACCGAGCTGAAGGTGATCGCCAGGCTGCCACTCCTGCGCCACCTCACGCTACGGCCCCTCCCGGACGTGACCCGGCTGAACCTGGCCCCGCTGCACTCCCTCACCGAGCTCGAAGTGAAGATCGAGGGCCTCGCCAAACGCCAGGTCCTCGGCCGTACCCCCTTCGGTGACCGGCTCACCCTGAACCGCCTCACCCTGAAGCCCTGACGTCCGTTCCCGAGCCTGGCTGCCCGCTCGTCCTGGCCCGTGCCCACGCCAAAAGGGGCGGCCCCGGACTCTTCCGAGTCCGGGGCCGCCCCTGTCACGCGATCGAACGCCTACGCGTCCTTCGAGAGGTTGGGGCCCGCTCCGCCCGTCGCCTGCTCGATCGGCGGGACGTCCGGCAGGGCCGACTTCTCCTCGCCGCGGAAGGTGAACTTCTTCTCCTCACCCTCGCCCTCGGTGTCCACGACCACGATGTGACCGGGACGCAGCTCGCCGAAGAGGATCTTCTCGGAGAGCGAGTCCTCGACCTCGCGCTGAATCGTCCGGCGCAGCGGCCGGGCGCCCATGACCGGGTCGTAACCCTTCTTGGCGAGCAGCTCCTTCGCGGACTGGGAGAGCTCGATGCCCATGTCCCGGTCCTTCAGGCGCTCGTCCACCCGGCTGATCATCAGGTCGACGATCTGCAGGATGTCGGCCTCGGTGAGCTGCGGGAAGACGATGATGTCGTCCACACGGTTCAGGAACTCCGGGCGGAAGTGCTGCTTCAGCTCGTCGCTGACCTTCGCCTTCATCCGCTCGTAGTTGGACTTCGTGTCGCCCTGGGCCGCGAAGCCCAGGTTGAAGCCCTTCGAGATGTCCCGGGTCCCGAGGTTGGTCGTCATGATGATGACCGTGTTCTTGAAGTCCACGACCCGGCCCTGGGAGTCGGTCAGTCGACCGTCCTCCAGGATCTGGAGAAGGGAATTGAAGATATCGGGGTGGGCCTTCTCGACCTCGTCGAAGAGGACGACGGAGAACGGCTTACGGCGCACCTTCTCGGTGAGCTGGCCGCCCTCTTCGTAGCCCACGTATCCGGGGGGAGAACCGAAGAGACGCGAAACCGTGTGCTTCTCGCTGAACTCCGACATGTCGAGGGAGATCATCGCGTCCTCGTCGCCGAAGAGGAATTCGGCGAGAGCCTTGGACAGCTCGGTCTTACCGACACCGGACGGGCCGGCGAAGATGAACGAGCCACCGGGACGCTTCGGGTCCTTCAGACCGGCTCGCGTACGACGGATCGCCCGCGAGAGGCCGATGACGGCGTCCTTCTGACCGATGACGCGCTTGTGGAGCTCGTCCTCCATGCGGAGCAGACGCGAGGACTCCTCCTCGGTCAGCTTGAAGACCGGGATGCCGGTGGCGGTCGCGAGGACCTCGGCGATCAGCTCGCCGTCGACCTCGGCGACGACGTCCATGTCGCCGGCCTTCCACTCCTTCTCCCGCTTGGTCTTCGCCGCCAGCAGCTGCTTCTCCTTGTCACGGAGAGACGCCGCCTTCTCGAAGTCCTGGGAGTCGATCGCGGACTCCTTGTCCCGGCGGACACCGGCGATCTTCTCGTCGAACTCGCGGAGGTCCGGCGGCGCGGTCATCCGGCGGATACGCATCCGGGAACCGGCCTCGTCGATCAGGTCGATCGCCTTGTCCGGCAGGAAGCGGTCCGAGATGTACCGGTCGGCCAGGGTCGCGGCCTGGACGAGGGCCTCGTCCGTGATGGAGACCCGGTGGTGGGCCTCGTACCGGTCGCGCAGACCCTTGAGGATCTCGATCGTGTGCGGCAGCGACGGCTCCGCGACCTGGATGGGCTGGAAGCGGCGCTCGAGGGCCGCGTCCTTCTCCAGGTACTTGCGGTACTCGTCCAGCGTGGTCGCACCGATGGTCTGGAGCTCACCACGGGCCAGCATCGGCTTGAGGATGCTGGCGGCGTCGATCGCGCCCTCGGCGGCACCCGCACCCACCAGGGTGTGGAGCTCGTCGATGAACAGGATGATGTCGCCGCGGGTGCGGATCTCCTTGAGGACCTTCTTCAGGCGCTCCTCGAAGTCACCGCGGTAGCGGGAGCCGGCGACCAGCGCGCCGAGGTCCAGGGTGTAGAGGTGCTTGTCCTTGAGGGTCTCGGGCACCTCGCCCTTGACGATGGCCTGCGCCAGGCCCTCGACGACGGCGGTCTTGCCGACGCCGGGCTCGCCGATGAGAACCGGGTTGTTCTTCGTACGGCGGGACAGCACCTGCATGACCCGCTCGATCTCCTTCTCGCGCCCGATGACCGGGTCGAGCTTGGATTCGCGGGCCGCCTGGGTGAGGTTGCGGCCGAACTGGTCGAGGACCAGGGACGTCGAGGGGGTGCCCTCGGCAGGACCGCCGGCCGTGGCGGCTTCCTTGCCCTGGTATCCGGAGAGCAGCTGGATGACCTGCTGCCGCACCCGGTTGAGATCGGCGCCCAGCTTCACGAGGACCTGGGCGGCGACGCCCTCGCCCTCGCGGATCAGGCCGAGCAGGATGTGCTCGGTGCCGATGTAGTTGTGGCCGAGCTGGAGGGCCTCGCGGAGCGACAGCTCCAGGACCTTCTTGGCACGCGGGGTGAAGGGGATGTGGCCGGACGGGGCCTGCTGCCCCTGTCCGATGATCTCCTCAACCTGCTGGCGGACCGCCTCGAGCGAAATCCCGAGGCTCTCCAGGGCCTTAGCGGCGACACCCTCACCCTCGTGGATAAGGCCCAGGAGGATGTGCTCGGTGCCGATGTAGTTGTGGTTGAGCATCCGGGCTTCTTCCTGAGCCAGGACGACAACCCGCCGCGCGCGGTCGGTGAACCTCTCGAACATCGTTAATCGCTCCTCAGAGCGGTCAGTCAGTTAGGGGTCGATCCCCTCCCTGTCCTTCCGCAGCTTAGTCCCGCAAGCGGGGACCGCTCATTCCAACTGCCGACATCCGTCCGGATCACCCCCTCTCAAGCGGGGAGACCTGCTGCCGAACAGCCGACAAATGCTCCAACCCGATGGTGCGAGACGATGTTCCCGCAGGCCAAGCAGTTACCCCCGCCATCTGTACGCCGATGGCGAACGTGAGACGCCAAAGCCCGCAAGTCGTCCCTCCTCACTAGGAATGTCTTACCCGTAAGCACTGACACTCCATGCAGCACACCCCCGTTCCCTCCGCTACGGGCGAACATCCTTGCGCTCTCGAATGCACCCGTACGCCCCCATCATGGACACTCTGTGCACTGGATCAAGGACGCTGAGTCATCACGGGCGTAACCAACCGGCACTCGCGGGAGTTCCCCGGACATGGCCCTCACCGTCCCGCTGCCCCGCTCGCCGATCGACGGCGGCCTGATGCGGTGGTACGAACGCGAACTCGGCTGGGCGGCCGTGGAAGGCCCGCCGGTGCAGCTGGTCACAGGGGTGCGCTTCGACGTCCTGGAGCTGCCCGTCGCGGCCGGCCGGGCGGTCCTGCGCAGGATGGGCCCGGCGACCGGGCCGGTGGCCCTCATGGGGCGCAGAATGCGGCTGCTGACGGCCGCGGGGAGCGCGGAGGAGCTGCCGGGGCTGCTCGACTGGCTCGAATGGGGCGGGATCTCACTGGATCTCGTCGCCCTGGGCGCGGGCGGCCGGATGACCGCTCCCATTCCCCCAGGACGGAGCGGTTCCGGCGCGCCGGGCGCCGCGGTGTGGCTGCGGGCTCCCGAGCCCGGTCGGGCCGGGGGCGGCGGCTCGCTGCCCGCGCTGCGGGCCGCCATGCGGGGCGATGCGGGCGCCCCCTGTCTCGCACGGCTCGTGGCCACCGCGGCCGCGGAGTGCCATCGGGTGCGGCTGCTGAGTGCGCGCCCTCGCGGATCGGCGCCTCAGCAGCTGGCGCCTCAGCGGTTCGCGTCCTCGTAGGCCGCCTTGATCTCCGCGGGAACACGGCCGCGGTCGTTCACGCTGTATCCGTTCTCCTTGGCCCACGCGCGGATCTTCGCGGTGTCCGGGCTGCCACCGGCGGCGACGCGACCCTTGCCACGCGTACCGGCGCTGCGGCCACCGGTGCGACGGCCGCTCTTGGTGTACGGCTCGAGCAGGCCGCGGAGCTTGTCCGCGTTGGCGGTGGTGAGGTCGATCTCGTAGGTCTTGCCGTCCAGCGCGAACGTCACGGTCTCGTCCGCCTCGACACCGTCGAGGTCATCGACAAGAAGGACCTGAACCTTCTGTGCCACCGGATTTCCTTTCATCGAAAATGCAGTACGCGGAAAGGAAACCGCTTTTCCCGGAAAAACACAAACCCCTGGCAGAGGTTCAGAAGCCCGGCAACGCGGGAAACGTGCGCGATTCGGACATAGGGCTCCCGTACGCTCGGCACGATCACAGATGCAGAAGCATCCGGCTGTTGCCCAAGGTGTTCGGCTTCACTCGTTCGAGACCGAGGAACTCGGCGACGCCCTCGTCATAGGAACGCAGGAGCTCGCTGTAGACATCTCCGTCGACCGGAGTCTCACCGATCTCGACGAAGCCGTGCTTCGCGAAGAAGTCGACTTCGAAGGTCAGGCAGAATACCCGGCGCACACCGAGCCATCGGGCGGTGTGCAGCAACTTGTCGAGCACGTGATGTCCGACGCCCGCGCCCTTGAACTCCGGATCGACCGCGAGAGTACGTACTTCCGCGAGGTCTTCCCACATCACGTGGAGTGCGCCGCAGCCGACCACCTCGGCGTCCTCGTCGCGTTCGGCCACCCAGAACTCCTGGATGTCCTCGTAAAGCGTCACCGTCGCTTTGTCGAGCAGGATGCCGCGGCCGACGTACGGGTCGACAAGGCGGCGGACCGCGGCGACATCACTGGTGCGGGCACGGCGAACGGTGACGGCTTTTGAAGCGGTGGAGGACGACGACATGGGGGGACGTTATCGCCCCTCGTCGGCCGTACCGCCGTCGCCCTCGCCGGTGGTCCGCTCCCCGGCGCTCTCCGCCGGTGGGGCGGGGGCCTCGGGGACGTTGTGCCCGACGATGCGGATCGCGTCGCTGAGGGCCTCCCGCTGCTCGCTCGACATCATGCCGAAGAAGGCGACGAGCGCGGAGGCGGGGTTGTCGCTCTGGGACCAGGCTTCGTTCATCAGTGCGGCCGAGTAGGCGGCGCGGGTGGAGACCGCGGTATATCGATAGGCACGGCCGTCGACTTCCCTGCGTACCCAGCCCTTCTGATGGAGATTGTCCATTACCGTCATGACGGTGGTGTAGGCGATGGACCGTTCCTGCTGGAGATCCTCCAGGACTTCCCGGACGGTCACCGGGCGGTTCCATTGCCAGACGCGTGTCATGACGGCGTCTTCGAGCTCTCCCAATTGGCGGGGCACAACTGCCACCTTAGTCAAGCGAACCGGGAATGGCTGGTTATTGGCGGAGGAAACGCAACAAAAAGGACGTACGACAGGAAAACTGTCGTACGTCCTCGATGCGGGTGGGACTAGGAGGCGCTGCTGCCGTCCGCCTGACGGGCGGCCTCGGCGCGGGCGAGGGCGGCGTCCACGGCCGCGTCCTCCTTGGCCTTGTTGGGACCGCCCTGGCTCTTCACGATCGTGACGACGAGGCAGATGAAGAACGTGGCCATCACGATGGGGGGCAGGAGCGCGGATACGTAGTCCATGCCGACCAGGGTAGCTATCCGGCGACGCGTTCCTCGGGCGGGGGCGGCGGTACGGGGCGCCGGCGCGGCGGGAACACCTCGGAGGGCTTGGGGGCCGGGCGCTTGATCGGGGCGGGCGGCTTCGGGGTGGACGGTTTGGGCTCGTCGGCGGCGCGGCCGCCGGGGAGGGCGAGCAGTCGGGTGCGGGGCGCGGAGGCCACGGCCTGGGAGACGCGGGCGAGGCGGGCACGCACGGAACGTTCGGCGAGGACCTGGCAGCGCTCCAGGAGGCCGGCGGCCCGGGGATGGGACCGGAGGGTGCGCAGGGCGGAGAGGTCGTCGGCGGCGGGGTCGTAGCCGGCGGCGAGGGCGTCCTGGAGGAGCTCCAGATAGCCCGGGAGCGAGCCGGGCAGGGCCTCGCGGTAGCGGGTCAGGTCGGCGAGGAGGAAGGCGCGCAGCCGGCCGGCCTCGCGGACGGCGTCGTCCACGGATTCGGCGAGGCGCAGGCAGTCCTGGACGTCCTCGTCCTGAAGGGGGGCAGGGTTGAGGGCGGTGGCAAGGGCGCGTCGGAGCACACGCAGCTCGTCCGCACTGAACGCCATGCCGCCGCGGGATCCGTATGGCGTGGGCATGCGGTGACGATACGCGCTAATCGGACAAATTTCGTTTACCGATCATCCCCCGGCGCGTTGCCCTTGGGCGGGCGGCGGACCGGGGCGGGGGTGGTGGGGCTCGGTGGGGCTCGGTGGGGCTCGTCGCACGGGTACGGGCCGGTGGGTGGGGCGGCCGGCCCTGGGGGCGGCGCGGGTCCGTCGCAACGGTGCGGGCCGGTGGGTGGGGCGGCCGGCCCTGGGGGCGGCGCGGGTCCATCGCACGGGTGAAGCCCGGTCGGTGGGCGGCCGGCCCTTGGGACGGCGCGGGTCCGTCGCAACGGTGCGGCCCGGTGGGTGGGGGCGGCCGGCCCTTGGGACGGCGCGGGTCCATCGCACGGGTGAAGCCCGGTCGGTGGGCGGCCGGCCCTTGGGGCGGCGCGGGTCCATCGCACGGGTGAAGCCCGGTCGGTGGGCGGCCGGCCCTTGGGGCGGCGCGGGTCCATCGCACGGGTGAAGCCCGGTCGGTGGGCGGCCGGCCCTTGGGACGGCGCGGGCTCGTCGGTGGACCGGGCGGGGGCGGCGGGGCCCGTCGCACGGGTGCGGGCCGGTGCCGGGGCCGGTGGCGCGGGCTTGGTGGTGCGAGAGACCGCGGCGGTGGGCGGCGGGGGCTCGTCGCACGGGTGCGGAGCCGTGGGTCCGGGGGCGCGGGTGGTGGCCGTTGCGGTTCTCGTGGGCGAGTGTGCCCGGCGCGCCGGGGCCGGCCTCGTCGCCGGTGGGTGGACGCCGCGAGGCCGCGGGCCGGGGCGCTCGGGCCCCGGCCGGGAGCCGGTTACATGCGGGAGACGTTGCGTTCGTAGACCAGCCGGAGGCCGATCAGCGTCAGCCAGGGCTCGTGCTCGTCGATCTCCTTGGAGTCGGCGAGGACCATCGGGGCCAGGCCGCCCGTCGCGATCACCGTGACGTCGGACGGGTCGCCGTCCGCGCCGACCAGTTCGCGCTTCATCCGGGACACCACGCCGTCGACCTGGCCCGCGTACCCGTAGACGATGCCCGACTGCATCGCCTCGACCGTGTTCTTGCCGATCACGCTGCGCGGACGGGCCAGCTCGATCTTGCGGAGCATCGCGCCCTTCACGCCCAGCGCGTCCACCGAGATCTCGATGCCCGGCGCGATCGCCCCGCCCGCGTACTCGCCGCGCGCCGTGACCGCGTCGTACGTCGTCGCCGTGCCGAAGTCGACCACGATCGCCGGGCCCCCGTAGAGCTCGACCGCCGCCGCCGAGTTGACGATGCGGTCCGCGCCGACCTCCTTGGGGTTGTCCGTCAGGACCGGGACGCCCGTCTTGATGCCGGGCTCCACCAGGACCGCCGGGACGTCGCCGTAGTACCGCCGCGTCACCTCGCGCAGCTCGTGCAGCACCGACGGGACGGTCGAGCAGATCGCGATGCCGCCGATGCCGTCACCGAGCTCCACCCCCAGCAGCGGGTGCATGCCCATCAGGCCCTGGAGCAGGACCGCCAGCTCGTCGGCGGTGCGGCGCGGGTCCGTGGAGATGCGCCAGTGCTCGACGATCTCCTCGCCGTCGAAGAGGCCGAGGACCGTCTGCGTGTTGCCGACGTCGATGGTGAGGAGCATCAGACCGCCGCCTCGAAGGCGTCGCGCAGGTCGAGGCCGATGTCGAGGATCGGGGACGAGTGGGTGAGCCCGCCGACCGCGAGGTAGTCCACGCCGGTCGCCGCGTACGCCGCCGCGTTCTCGAGCGTGAGACGGCCGGAGGACTCCAGGACGGCGCGGCCGGCGACCAGGGCGACGGCCTCCTCGGTCTCCAGGGGGGTGAAGTTGTCGAGCAGGATCAGGTCGGCGCCCGCGTCCAGGACCTCGCGGACCTGGTGCAGCGTGTCGACCTCGACCTCGATCGGCACGTCCGGGAACTGCTCCCGTACGGCCTTGAACGCCTGCGCCACACCGCCGGCGGCGACCACATGGTTGTCCTTCACCAGCGCCGCGTCCGACAGCGACATCCGGTGGTTGACGCCGCCGCCGCAGCGCACCGCGTACTTCTCCAGCGCGCGCAGGCCCGGCGTGGTCTTGCGGGTGTCGCGGACCCGGGCCTCGGTGCCCTCCAGGACGTCGGCCCACGCGCGCGTGGCGGTGGCGATGCCGGAGAGGCGGCACAGGATGTTCAGCGCGCTGCGCTCGCCGGTGAGCAGGTCGCGCGTGCGGGTGGTGACCGAGAGCAGCTTCTGGCCGGCCTCGACGCGCTCGCCGTCCTCGACGTGCCGCTCGACCTCGAAGGTCTCCGTGCAGACGATGGACAGCACCGCCTCGGCGACCCGCAGACCGGCCACGACGCCCGCCTCGCGGGCGGTGAAGTCGGCGGTGGCGATGGCGTCCTCGGGGACGGTCGCGACGGTCGTCACGTCCACACCGCCGTCGAGGTCCTCCTCGATCGCCAGGTGGGCGATGTCCTCGACCTGGACCGGGTCGAGCCCGGCGTCGGCGAGCAGCTGGGCGAGCGCGGGGTCGAGGCCGCACTCGTACACCTCGTCGCCCTCGGCGCAGCCGCAGCCGTCACCGCAGCCGCCCGCGCTCTCGGCGGGGGCGCTGATCTGGATCAGGGGTACGTCCACGGGCTCGGGACGGTGTTCCTCTGGCGTGCTCACGGTTGCGGCTCCCTGGGGGCTTCGGGGGTGACGGAGGGAAAGTCTGCGGTGGCGGTACGGCGGACCACGAGCCGCCGGTCCGAGGTGAGGCGCACGATCAGATGGCGCTGCCAGTCCTCGTCGCGCTCGGGGTGGTCCTCGCGCCAGTGGCAGCCGCGGGTCTCCTCGCGCTCCCGGGCGGCGGTGACCAGCACGCGGGCGACGCACAGGAGGTTCGTCGTCTCCCAGGACTCGACGCCCGGCTCGGCCGCCTTGCCCGGGTGGTCGTCGGTCGCCGTGAGGCTCAACGCCTCCAGGGCGTCGGCGGCGTCCGCGAGGCTCGCGGCGGACCGCAGCACTCCGGCGTTCGCGCTCATGGTCCGCTGGACGCGGGTCCGGGTCTCGGGGGCGAGCAGCGGCAGCACGGACGAGGTGGTGGACACGACCGGCAGGCCGTCGCGGTGCGGGCCGAGCGTGGCGATGTCCTCGGCGATGCGCTCGGCGAAGACCAGGCCCTCAAGGAGCGAGTTCGAGGCGAGCCGGTTGGCGCCGTGGACGCCCGTGCAGGCCACCTCACCGCACGCGTAGAGGCCCGGGACGGTGGTCCGGCCCGTCAGGTCGGTGCGGACGCCGCCGGAGGCGTAGTGGGCCGCCGGGGCGACCGGGATCGGCTCGGTGACCGGGTCGATGCCGTGGGCCCGGCAGGCGGCCAGGATGGTGGGGAACCGGTTCTCCCACATCTCGGCGCCGAAGTGGCGGGCGTCCAGGTACATGTGCTCGGCGCCCTGCTCCTGCATCCGGCGCATGATCGCCTTGGCGACGATGTCGCGGGGGGCGAGCTCGGCCAGCTCGTGCTGCCCGAGCATGAACCGGACCCCGTCGGCGTCGACGAGATGGGCGCCCTCGCCCCGTACCGCCTCGGAGACCAGCGGCTGCTGGCCCTCGGAGCCGGCGCCGAGGAAGAGCACGGTGGGGTGGAACTGGACGAACTCGAGGTCGGACACCTCGGCCCCGGCGCGCAGGGCGAGCGCGACACCGTCGCCGGTGGAGACGGCCGGGTTGGTGGTGGCCGAGAAGACCTGGCCCATGCCGCCGGTGGCGAGGACGACGGCGGGGGCGTGGACGGCGCCGACGCCGTCGTGCTGGCCCTCGCCCATGACGTGCAGGGTGACGCCCGCCGTGCGGCCCTCGTCGTCGGTGAGGAGGTCCAGGACGAGGGCGTGCTCGATGGTGCGCAGACCCCGGTCCCGTATCGCCTCGACGAGGGCGCGGGAGATCTCGAGGCCTGTGGCGTCGCCGCCGGCGTGAGCGATCCGGCGGCGGTGGTGGCCGCCCTCGCGGGTCAGCGCGATCTTGCCGTCGGCGGTCTTGTCGAAGTCGGCGCCGGTGGCGATCAGCCGGCGGACGGCGTCCGGGCCCTCGGTGACGAGGAGCCGTACGGCCTCGGCGTCGCAGAGCCCGGCGCCTGCCACCAGGGTGTCGTCGAGGTGCTGCTCGGGGGTGTCGCCGTCGCCGAGCGCGGCGGCGATGCCGCCCTGCGCCCAGCGGGTGGAGCCGTCGTCCAGGCGGGCCTTGGTGACGACGACCGTGCGCAGTCCGGCGGCGGTGCAGCGCAGGGCCGCGGTCAGCCCCGCGACGCCGGATCCGACCACGACGACATCGGCGTCGATGGACCAGCCCGGCGCGGGCGCCTGCAGCCGTATTCCGGTCACTTGGTGGCTCCGAACGTCAGCGGGATGTTGTCGATCAGCCGCGTCCTGCCCACGCGCGCGGCGACGGCGAGGATCGCCTCGCCCTCGTGGTCGTCGGCGACCTCGGTGAAGTCGGCCGGGTCGACCAGGGCCAGGTAGTCGAGGGTGAGCGGCGGCTCGGCCTTCGCCGCCTCGTCGAGGACGGCGCGGGCCGCGGCCCGTACGGCTTCGGCTCCGTTGCCCTCGGTCGCCTGGGCCACCGCGTGGGCGTCGGCCGCGGCGCGGGCCTCCCCGAGCCGGGAGAGCGCCTCGGCGCGGGTCTCGGCCCGGTTCTGCGCGCCGGGCAGCGAGTCGGCACGCGCGCGCAGCGCGTGCTGGGCGGCGAGCCGGTCGCCGGCGGCGAACAGGGCCCCGGAAAGGGCGAGGGCGGTGCGGCGCTCACCGGCGGAGAGGTACCGGTTACGGCTGGACAGGGCGAGCCCGTCGCCCTCGCGGACGGTCGGCACGCCGACGATCTCGACCGGGAAGTTCAGGTCGCGGGCCATCCGGCGGATCAGGGCCAGCTGCTGCGCGTCCTTCTGGCCGAACAGCGCCAGGTCCGGGCGGGTGAGGTGGAGCAGCTTGGCGACGACGGTGAGCATCCCGTCGAAGTGGCCGGGCCGGGAGGCGCCTTCGAGGCGCTCACCCATGGGTCCCGCGCTGATGCGGACCTGGGGCTCCCCGCCGGGATAGACCTCGTCGACGGCGGGTGCGAAGACCGTGTCGGCGCCGGCCGCCTCGGCGGTCGTGAGGTCGGCGTCCAGCGTGCGGGGGTAGCGGTCGAGGTCCTCGCCCGCACCGAACTGGAGCGGGTTGACGAAGACGGTGACGACGACGAACCCGTCGGGTCCCACGTACTCGCGGGCGGTGCGCACGAGGGTGGCGTGGCCCTCATGGAGGGCGCCCATCGTCATGACGACGGCGGTACGGCTGTTTTCGGCCGCGTGGGGACGTGCCGCGGAGGAAGCGGCGGCCCGGGCGGCGGAGGCCCGGCGTGCCACCAGCGTGTGCAGTTCGTCCGCCGTGCGGACCAGTGCGAACGACGTCGTCGGCGACGTGGACGACGTGGACCTCATCGGGTCTCCCCCTCTGCGAGCACGCCCAGCAGATCCTCGGCCAGCTCGGGCTTGAGCAGGCCGTGCGCGAGCGCCCGGTCCGCGGTCGTACGGGCCATCGCCAGATAGCCGGCGACGGTGCCGGGCGCGTGCTTGCGCAGCTCGGCGACGTGGGCGGCGACCGTGCCGGCGTCACCGCGCGCGACGGGGCCGGTGAGCGCGGCGTCGCCCGAGCGCAGGGCGTTGTCCAGGGCGGCGCCCAGGAGGGGGCCGAGCATCCGGTCCGGGGCGGCGACCCCGGCCGTCCGGAGCAGCTCCATCGACTGGGCGACCAGGGTGACCAGATGGTTCGCGCCGAGGGCGAGGGCCGCGTGGTAGAGCGGGCGGGCCTCCTCCTCGATCCACTCGGGCTCGCCGCCCATCTCGATGACCAGGGCCTCGGCGGCGAGCCGCAGCTCCACGGGCGCGGTCACCCCGAAGGAACAGCCGGCCAGCCGCTGGACGTCGACGGAGGACCCGGTGAAGGTCATGGCGGGGTGCAGGGCGAGCGGCAGCGCGCCGGCCCGCCGCGCGGGGTCCAGGACCTGCACTCCGTACCGCCCGGAGGTGTGCACGAGCAGCTGCCCGGACCGTACGGCCCCGGTCTCCGCGAGACCCTCGACCAGGCCGGGCAGGGCGTCGTCGGGGACGGTCAGGAGCACCAGATCGGCGTGGGCGAGCACCTGGGCGGGCGACATGATCGGCACGTCGGGGAGCAGGGTGGCGGCGCGGCGCACGGACGCGTCGGAGACCGCGGAGACCGCGACGGGGCGGTGTCCCGCGAGCTGGAGAGCGGCGGCGAGGGCGGGTCCCACGCGGCCGGCTCCGACGACTCCTACGGTGAGTCGCGCGGGTCGGTCTTCCGCTCGGGGTTCTGCTGGTTGGTTCACGCGGCAACGGCCTTCCGTTCCAGTCCGCGGGGGGTACCGGACGATTTCTGGTCATGCTACGCCAGCGTTTCGCGCTCCTCCGTGGCTGTCCACAGGGTGTGGGTGGTGGTGTGATGATCGGCCCATGGACGAAACGGAAGCGCGGCTGATCCAGGCGAAGGCGTGGGGCGGTGCACAGCGCAAGCTGTGGCACTCGCCGGTGGAGGGCACGGTCGGGGAGCGCCTGCGGGAGCTGGCCGACTGGCCTGCGGGCACGGAGGACGACGGGGGCCGGCCCGACGTGTACGGCGACGGTCTCGTCGAGGAGGTCGAGCGGCGGGTCGCCGACGCGCTCGGTCTCCCGGCCGCGGTGTTCTTCCCGACCGGGACGATGGCCCAGCAGGTGGCGCTGCGCTGCTGGTCGGGGCGGACGGGCAGCCCGGTCGTCGCCCTGCATCCGCTCGCGCATCCGGAGGTCCACGAGGGCGGTGCGCTGGGTGCGGTGAGCGGGCTGCGCACGGTTCATCCGACGGACGAACCACGGCTGCCGACGGCCGAGGAGGTACGGGACCACCCGGAGCCGTTCGGGACGCTGATGCTGGAGCTGCCGCTGCGGGACGCGGGGTTCGTGCTGCCGTCCTGGGAGGAGCTCGTGGCCGTGGTGGAGGCGGCGCGCGAACGTGAGGCAGTGGTGCACTTCGACGGCGCACGGCTGTGGGAGTGCGCCCCTCACTTCGGGCGCGACCTGCGGGAGATCGCGGGGCTCGCGGACAGCGTGTACGTGTCCTTCTACAAGTCCCTGGGCGGCCTTTCGGGGGCGGCTCTGGCGGGCCCCGAGGACGTGATGGAGGAGGCGCGGGTGTGGCGGCACCGGTACGGAGGGCTGCTCTTCCAGCAGTTTCCGGCCGCGGTGTCGGCGCTGCGGGGTCTGGAGCGGGAGCTGCCGCGGCTGCCCTCGTACGTGGCGCACGCGCGCGTGGTGGCCGACGGGCTGCGGACCGGCTTCGGGGAGGCGGGGGTGCCGTGGTTCCGGATCCACCCCGAGACCCCGCACACCCACCAGTTCCAGGTGTGGCTGCCGTACGACCCCGAGATCCTGACCGCGGCCTCGGTGGCGCTGGCGGAGGAGAGGGACACGGTCCTCTTCCGCCGCTGGAGCGGCCCCGGCGCGGGCGGCCCGCCGGGGGTGGCGGTGACCGAGGTGACGGTGACCGAGCCGGGGCTGGCATGGACGGCGGACGACGTGCGGGAGGCGGTGCGGGAGTTCCTCTCGCACGTGGCGTGATCCCTCCGCACGGCGCGACGCGTCCCGGGAGCGGGCGGGCCGCCCGCTCCCGTCCGCCCGACTCCCCGTCCCAGCACGCCCGTGGTGGGAGCGGGAGGCCCCCAGCACGCCCGTGGTGGGAGCGGGAGGCCCCCAGCACGCCCGTGGTGGGAGCGGGAGGCCCCCAGCACGCCCGTGGATGCAGCAGGCGGCCCTCAGCACGCCCGTGGATGCAGCAGGCGGCCGAGCGCCGTGCGCAGCCGCCCACGGGCCGGGCGGCCGGCGACGACGGCCTCGAAGCGGCGGCTGTCGCGGACCGCGCGGAGGGTCGCGATGTCGTGGGTCCCGGGCATCGGCGGCATCCGCTCCCCACGCTGCTCGGCCCGGTAGCTGTCGAGGAGGTACTGGTGCAGTGCGTTCATGCCCTTCACGATGCGCCGGGCGGGGTCCGCGGTCGCGCCGTTTGACGGCCGCCGTCAAACGGGCGCCAGGGAGTCCGGCTCGACCCGCACCATAGGGGGGTGAGCGTGACCATCGACATCACCGGACTGCCGCACCAGCGGATCTCCTTCTGCCCCTCGCCGCTGGCCGAACTCGGCGCCGCGATGCACGTGCTCTCCGAGCCCGGGCACCACCCCGGGCTGCACGGCTGGGCCACGACCACCGCCGCCGGACTCGAGCCCGCGCTCGCCGACCGGATGCACGAGGCCGACTTCATGTGGAGATCCACGCGCTCCGACTTCCTGCTGCCCGCCCAGCCGCGCGAGACCCTCGCCGAGGAGCTCGACGACCTCGACCGGATGGACGACGAGACCTATGTGGGGGCGGCGCTGGAGATCTCCTGCAGCACCCAGTACGCGGACGGCCTGCCCTCACCGCTCGTCGACGCCCACTCCCGCCGCCGCGCCCTCGACCTGGCCGCCGCGCGCGGCCCGCGGCAGGCCGCGTTCGTGGAGCGCATGCTCGCCGATCCGACCGGCACGCGCGCGTGGGTCCGCCGACTCCTGGAGGACTGCGACGACGCGTTCTTCGCCGACACCTGGCGCCGGGTCCGCGTCCAGCTCGCGGCCGACGCCCGGCACAAGACCGAACTGCTGCGGCGTAAAGGCCTCGCCGAGGCCGTCGCCGCCGTCTCCCCGGCGATGAGTTTGGAGGAGGACGAGCGCGGCTCCCGGATAGCCGTCGACAAGCTGGTCCTCGGCCGCACGACCACCCAGGGCTCGGCGCTCACCTTCCTGCCGACCGCCTTCGGGCGGCCGCATCTCATCGCGGTGCACGCGCGCGGCTGGCAACCGGTGATCCAGTACCCCGTCTCCACCCGCGAACTCGCCGGCACCGCCCCCGTGGAGACGGTCAAACTCCGCCTGGAGGCCGTCGCCCACCCGATGCGGATGCGGATGTGCCGCAACCTCGCCCGCGCCTCGTACACGACGAGCGAGCTGGCCGACGCGTACGGCATCACCGCCCCGGAGGTCTCGCGTCACCTCGCCGTCCTGAAGAAGGCCGGGCTGCTCACTACCCAGCGCCGCGGCCGCTACGTCCTGCACCAGCTGGACGTGACCGTCGTCGCCCGCCTGGGCAGCGACTTCCTCGAGGCCCTCCTGCGCTAGCGGCTCGAGAGGCGCCGGCCCTCAGTCGAAGCGGATGTGGGCGAGACCCACCCGCATCCGGCGCAGCCGGTGCCGCAACGGCCCGTCCGTGTTCGGTGCGAGCCGCAGCCCGGCGATGCGCGCCACCTCGTCCGCGACCTGCGGGACCGTCAGCGGGTCCGTACGGATGTGGTGCGCGAACTCGGGTCCGTTCAGCCGCTCCAGGCATCCGTCCAGCTTGCTCACCGCGAAGCTCTCGCGCTTCAGGCCGCGGCCGAGACCCCGCTCCGTCAGCCGCTCCAGGACCGTCTCCCGCCGGGCGAGCAGCGCGAAGTGGTGCACCCGGTCCGCGCCGTGCGCCGCGCGCAGCCTGCCGACGACCTCCTCGAAGTACGCCGGTTCCACCAGCGTCATCGGCACGATCACCGGGCCGTCCGTGTGCCCCCGCAGCGCCAGGTCGAGGACCTCGTACACGCCCCGCCGCCAGGCAGGCAGGTCCTGGAAGTCACCTCGAAGGGCCGGCGGCAGGGTGCGATGAAGCCCGAAGCCGACATGCTCCGGATCGCACACCACACTGCCGGGCAGCCGGCGCCGGAGCTCGTACGCCGTCTGTGTCTTGCCGCCCCCGAAAGGTCCGTTGATCCAGAGCAGCGGCACGGCTCAGACCGCTCCGCCGCCCGCCCGCACCAGGCCCGTCTCGTACGCGAGGACCACCACCTGCACCCGGTCGCGCAGGTCCAGCTTGGTCAGGATCCGGCCGACGTGCGTCTTCACCGTCGCCTCCGACAGCACCAGCCGGGCGGCGATCTCGCCGTTCGACAGGCCCTGCGCGACCAGCATCATCACCTCGCGCTCCCGGTCGGTGAGCCGGTCCAGCTCCTTGTGCTGCGGCTCCTTCCCCGACGACGGAAGCATCGGCGAGAAGCGGTCGAGCAGCCGGCGCGTGGTCGACGGGGCCACGACCGCGTCCCCGCTGTGCACGGAACGGATCGCGCCGAGCAGCTCGCTCGGCGGCACGTCCTTCAGCATGAAACCGCTCGCGCCCGCCTTCAGCCCGGAGAAGGCGTACTCGTCCAGGTCGAACGTGGTCAGGATCAGCACCTTGGGGGCGTCGGGCTCCGAGCAGATCCGCCGGGTCGTCTCGACCCCGTCGAGCTTGGGCATCCGTACGTCCATCAGGACCACGTCGACGGCCGTGGAGCGCAGCACCTCCAGCGCCTCCACGCCGTCGCCCGCCTCGGCGACGACATCCATGTCCGGCTGGGCGGCGAGCACCATGCGGAAGCCGGTGCGCAGCAGCATCTGATCGTCGACGAGCATCACGCGGATGGACATGTGGGGGTTCCTTCGGGTCGTCAGTGGGCGGGCTTCAGGGGGAGCAGGGCGCTGATACGGAAGCCGCCACCCGGACGCGGTCCCGCGTCCAGGGTGCCGCCGACCATGCCGACCCGCTCTCGCATACCGATCAGGCCGTGGCCCCGGCCGTCGGCGCCCCCGTCCTCGTACATCTCGTGCGTCGCGCCCCGCCCGTCGTCCTCGACGAGCAGCCCGAGGCCGTCGTCGAAGTACACCAGGCGGACGCTGGCCCCCACGTCCGGGCCGCCGTGCTTGCGCGTGTTGGTGAGGGCCTCCTGCACGATCCGGTACGCGGTGAGCTCGACGCCGCTGGGCAGCGGCCGTGGCGTCCCCTCGATCCGGAAGTCGACGGTCAGTCCGGCCCCGCGGACCTGCTCGACGAGGTCCTCGATCTGCTCGACGTCGGGCTGGGGAACGTACTCCCCCGCCTCCTTGTGCTCGCCGGTGCGCAGGATGCCGAGCAGCCGGCGCATCTCGGCGAGCGCCTGGCGGCCGGTGGAGGAGATCGTCTCCAGGGCCTGCTTGGCCGTCTCCGGGGAGGAGTCCAGGACGTAGGCGGCGCCGTCGGCCTGGACCACCATCACCGAGACGTTGTGCGCGACGACGTCGTGCAGCTCGCGGGCGATCCGGGCGCGCTCGGCGGCGACGGCGACCTTGGCCTGTGCCTCGCGCTCCTGCTCCAGGCGGGAGGCGCGCTCCTCCAGCTGTGCGAAGTAGGCACGGCGGGTCCGCAGGGAGTCACCGAGCACCCAGGCGAGGGCGAACGGCACGGTCATGATCACCGTGAAGAAGACATGCGCGAGGGTCGAGCCGGGGCTGGTCTCGGACGGCCATCTCAGCATGGAGAGCGTGGCGGCGCTGAGACCGCCGGCGAGCGCGAGACGTGACGCCCAGCGCGGTCCGTCGTGCGCGGCCACCGTGTAGATGATCACCAGCATGGCGAAGTCCGCGAAGAAGGGCTGGAGCCCGAAGCCGAGCTGGACGAGGCCCAGCGCGACGGCGAGCAGCAGCATCTTCTCGGGTGCGCGGCGGCGCAGCGCGACGACGAGGGAGAACAGCGCGCCGACCACGCCGTACGCGGCGGCGTTGTCGACCGCCGGGTAGGAGGTGCCCACCCACAGCACGGAGAACCCGAGGAGGACGACGGCCCAGAAGGTGTCGACGCCCGTCGGGTGTCTGCGGATGAAGTCGTAGAGGCGCTGCACGTGACCCAGCGTAGGGAAAGCAGATAGGTGCAGGGGTCAACCGTGGGGTCGATCCTTGGTGGGAAGACCGTACTCCGCAAGGTGGAGACTGGACCGCGTGACGGATGAGACGTGTCAGTGGCAGGGGTGGCGTGAGGCCACGGAGCGGGCGCTGTACGGCCCGGAGGGCTTCTTCCGGCGCCCCGAGGGCCCGGCCGGTCACTTCCGCACCTCCGTGCACGCCTCGCCGCTCTTCGCGGGGGCCGTCGCCCGGCTGCTGGCGGAGGTGGCCGAGGAGCTGGGGACGGACGAGCTCGCGTTCGTGGATGTCGGCGCGGGGCGGGGGGAGCTGCTGACGGGCGTGCTGGCCGCCGTGCCTTCGGGGCTCTCGGTACGGGCGTACGGCGTGGAGCGCGCGGACCGGCCGACGGGGCTCGATCCCCGGGTGGAGTGGACGAACCGGGTGCCGGAGGGGGTCCGCGGGCTGCTCTTCGCGAACGAGTGGCTCGACAACGTGCCGGTGGAGGTCGCGGCCGTCGACGAGGCGGGGACGGTCCGGTACGTCGAGGTGCGGGCGGCGGACGGGGCGGAGCGGCTGGGGAAGGTCGTCGAGGGCCCGGACGCGGAGTGGCTGGAGCGGTGGTGGCCGCTGGCGGAGCCCGGCGAGCGGGCGGAGATCGGGCGGTCGCGGGACGAGGCGTGGGCGGCGGCGGTCGGGGCGCTGGCGGCGGGGACGGCGGTGGCGGTGGACTACGGGCATGTACGGGAGTCCAGGCCGCCGTTCGGGACGCTGACGGGGTTCCGGGCGGGGCGGGAGGTGACGGCGGTGCCGGACGGGTCCTGTGACGTGACGGCGCATGTGGCGATGGACGCGTGCGCCTCGGACGGCGGGGAGCTGACGACTCAGAGGGAGGCGTTGCGGCGCCTGGGCCTCCGTGGCGAGCGGCCTCCGCTGGCGTTGGCCACCAGCGACCCGGCCGCGTACGTGCGGGCGCTCGCCGGCGCGGGGGAGGCGGCCGAGCTGACCGCGCGCGGTGGGCTGGGGGACTTCCTGTGGCTCACGCGGAGGGTGCCGGGCGCTCCGGGCGGACGGACCTGACAGGGCACCGCCCCCGGACCCGTCCGGGGGGGGACCCCCGGCCCGGCGGAACGGATGCCCACAACGGCGGGGGTGAGGACCGCGGTGGACGAGGGCCCGGCCTGTGGGACGGGTTCCCACGGCGGGTGGCCCGGCAGGGATACTGGCCCCATGACGGAGACGACGGTCGGAATCGGCGGGGCGGCGGAGAGCACCGACATGGTGCTGAACATCGGGCCGCAGCATCCCTCGACCCATGGTGTGCTCCGCCTCCGCCTCGTACTCGACGGCGAGGTCATCCAGCACGCCGAGCCGGTCATCGGGTACATGCACCGCGGCGCGGAGAAGCTCTTCGAGGCGCGCGACTACCGGCAGATCATCATGCTCGCCAACCGCCACGACTGGCTGTCGGCGTTCTCCAACGAGCTCGGTGTCGTCATGGCCGTCGAGCGAATGCTCGGCATGGAGGTCCCCGAGCGGGCCGTCTGGACCCGCACCCTGCTCGCCGAGCTGAACCGGGTACTCAACCACCTGATGTTCCTGGGGTCGTACCCCCTCGAACTGGGCGGTATCACCCCGGTCTTCCACGCGTTCCGGGAGCGCGAGGAGCTCCAGGCCGTGATGGAGGAGGTCTCCGGCGGCCGGATGCACTACATGTTCAACCGGGTCGGCGGCCTCAAGGAGGACCTTCCGGCCGGATGGCTCGGCCGGGCCCGCGCGGCCGTCGCCGACGTGCGGTCGCGCATGGACGTGTACGACAAGCTGGTCCTCGGCAATGAGATCTTCCGCGGCCGCACCCGGGGCGTCGGCGTCCTGACGCCGGAGACGGCGCACGCGTACGGCGTCTCCGGGCCCATCGCCCGCGCCTCCGGCGTCGACTTCGACCTGCGCCGCGACGAGCCGTACCTGGCCTACGGGGAGATTCAGGACACGCTGAAGGTCGTCACCCGCAAGGAGGGCGACTGCCTCGCCCGCTTCGAGTGCCTCCTGGAGCAGACCCATAACTCCCTGGACCTCGCCGACGCCTGCCTCGACCGGATCGACCACCTCCCGCCGGGGCCGATCAACCAGCGGCTGCCGAAGGTGCTCAAGGCGCCGGAGGGCCACACGTACGCCTGGACCGAGAACCCACTCGGCATCAACGGCTACTACCTGGTCTCCAAGGGCGAGAAGACGCCGTACCGCCTCAAGCTGCGCTCGGCGTCGTTCAACAACATCCAGGCGCTCACCGAGCTGCTGCCGGGCACGCTGGTCGCCGACATGGTGGCGATCCTGGGGTCGCTCTTCTTCGTCGTCGGCGACATCGACAAGTAGTCGGGCACCGGGCGCCGGTCCTCTCCGCCTGGTCAGTCGTTGCCGCGCATGACCACGAAGTCCTTCGGGTCCTGCTCCGGGCGCCGCCGCTCCACCACGCTCCAGCCCCAGCGTTCATAGCGTTCGCGCAGCTCGGGGACGTCGAGCGTCATCAGCAGACGGGGGCCGGAGGTCTTCGCGAGGAGGGTGTCGTGCAGGGCGCGGCCCAGACCGTGGCCCTGGTGGGCGGGGGCGACGACGAGTTCGGCGAGTTCGAAGCTCTCGTCCGCCCCGGAGAGTGCGTTGTCGAGCCAGCCGGCGGCGAACCCGGTCAGGGCGCCTTCGGGGTCGAACGAGGCGACGCAGCGGAAGCCGGGCTCCGGTCCGGCCGCCCGGCCGAGCAGCCGCTCCACCGTCCGCAGCGCCCCGCGCGGCGCTTCGTGCCAGGGCGGTCCGCAGAAGGCCTGCGCGCACAGGGCGATCAACTCGTCCCGCAGCGCGGTCACTTCCTCGGCGGCGAGCGCCCGGAGCGTCACGAGTTGACGGCTCCGCGCAGCTCAGCCACGTCGATCTGCTCGGTCTCGTCGTGCGCGGTCAGGTCGATGACCTGGCCGATCGCGCGCTGCTCGGGGGTGCGCCGGGCGACGGTCGCCAGGACCTCCTCGCCCACCACGTCCGCGAGGTCGGCGTCCTGCACGGCCTCGATGGCGGCGGCCGCCTTCTGCATACCGAAGAAGTCGAAGCCTCCCTCGGGGCGCGGGGCGCGGCGGGCCGCGTAGGGGACGATCGCGGACGCGGCCGGGACGGGCCGGACGGCGGGCAGGGCGGAGGGCGCGGGGACCACGGCGGTCGACGGGCGAGCGTGCTGCTCGGTGCCGGCGGCCGCCGCGTGCTTCCCCTGCGGCTCCTCCGTCTCCCGGGCGCGCTCGGCGAGATCGCGGCTGCGGGCGGCCTCGGCCGTACGTCGGGCCTCCTGGGCGGCGGCGTTGCGCGCCAGGTTGCGCAGGGCCTCGGCGGCCTCGCGGTACGCGGCCGGGGTCGGCGTGGAACCGGAGACCGGGAGCTCCTTGGCCGGGGCGGCCGACTCCAGGGCGAGCTGCCGACGGCCCTCCAGGGCGCTGGCACGCTCGGTCTCGGCGGTGGCGTACCGGCGCAGCAGCGACGCGTGCTCACCGCGCAGCCCGGCGAGCTCGACCCGCTTGGCGCGCAGCTTCGCGTCGAGCTTGGCGCGCAGCTCGCGGGACTCGTCGAGGTCGGCCTCGAGCTCGGCTATCCGCTCCTCGGTCTTCCACTCGTCGGCGGTCCGGGCCCGGGTCAGCTCGGCGACCTGCCTGCCTGCGCTCCGGTCCCAACTGCGCATGATGACGCCACCGGTGACCGCGGCCGCCGCGGCGGCCGCCACGAGCAGCCGCAGCGCCATGGGATCGGCGAGCAGCCAGGCGCCCGCGGCACAGACGACCGACGCTCCGGCGACCGCCGAGGGCGGCAGGAGCTTGTGCAGAGGAGGTGAATGGCGGTGGCGTCCACGTGGCATGGCCTGAAATTTACCGTGCGTAGGCGCTGTATGGGGTGTCGGCCCGGCAATCTCTTGGCCACTTCTCGCCGTCGTACTCACCGCCGGGCCCACACCCCCACCGGACCGGGCCGACTCCCCTTAGCCGGCCCCTACTTCTTGACCAGCCCCTTCGACTCCAGATAGGCCTTCGCGACGTCTTCGGGCTTGGCGCGCTCCGCGTCCACCTTGCGGTTCAGTTCGGCGAGATCGGCCGTCGTGAGGACCTTTGTGATCTTGTCGAGGGCGGCGGCGATCTCCGGCGATCCGGCGTCCTTGGCATTGACGACGGGCAGCACGTTGTCGGCGTTCTGCAGCTTCTTGTCGTCGGTCAGGAAGACCAGACCGAAACTGTCGATCGTCGCGTCCGTCGTGGTGGTCAGCACCAGCTGGTCCACGCCGTCCTTGACTGCCTGCTTGGACTGCGGCGTACCCACACCCTTGGGGTCGATCCCGGTCACGTCGATGCCGTACGTCGTCTTCAGACCCGGTGCGCAGAACGGCCGAATCTCGCATTCGTCACCGGCCGCGATCTTCACCTTCAGCTTGGCCGCGCCGAGATCCGAAAGCGTCGTCAGCTTGTTCTTCTCGGCAAATTCCCTGGACACCGCGAAGGCGTTCTGGTCGACCGCCTCACCGAACGCGAGGACCTTCAGTCCGCGCGGCTCCGCGAGCTTCTTCAGCGCCTCCACCGTGGCCGCCGCGTCACCGGACGCGACCGGCTTCTCCTCGGGCGCCTTCGGACCGTTCACCTTGGCATTGAGGAATTCCGCGATCGTCGCCGCGTATTCCGGTACGACGTCGATCTCACCCTTCTCCAGCGAGGGTTCGTACAGCTCACGGTTCTTCACCGTGGTGACGCTCGCGGAGTATCCGGCGTCGTTCAGCACCTGGGCGTACAGCTCGGCGAGCACCTTGGACTCGGTGAACGCGGCGGCGCCCACGACGAGCGAGCCCTTGCCCTTGCCCGAACCCGTCGCCGGCGCGTTGCTCTTCTCCAGGCTGTCGCCGCCGCACGCGGCGAGCCCGGCGGTCAGCGCCGCCACGCCCAGCACCGCACCCGCGGTGCGCGAGATCCTGCTCACGAGATCACCCATTCCATTCGTTGTTCACCGTTCCGTCGTCACGGCGTCCTGCGGCCGAGCAGCCGGTCCGCCCCCACCAGCACGGCCTCCACCAGGAGGGCGAGCACCGCCACGAGCAGCGCGCCCGCGACCACCTGCGGGGTGTTGTACGTGTTGAAGCCGGCGGTGATGATCCGGCCCAGGCCGCCCTGGCCGACCATCGCCGCGATGGTCGCGGTGGCGACCACCTGCACCGCGGCCGACCGCAGGCCGGTCATGACCAGCGGGCGGGCGAGGGGCAGTTCGACCTTCCGGAAGACCTGTCCGCCCGACATGCCCATCCCCCGGGCCGCCTCGACCACCGCCCGGTCCACCTCCCGCATCCCCACGTACGCGTTGGTCAGCAGCGGGGGAACCGCGAACAGCACCAGCGCGATCACCGTCGGGACGTAGCCCGCGTTGCGCAGCGGCGACACCATGAACAGGGCGAGCACCGCGAAGACCGGGATCGCCCGGCCCGCGTTGGAGACGTTGACGGCGATCGCACCGCCCCTGCCGAGGTGTCCGAGCCCGAGCCCGAGCGGCAGGGCGACGGCGCAGGCCAGCAGGAGCGCGAGCCCGCTCACGTACACATGCTCACCGAGCCGGTGCCACACCCCGCCGTCGCCGGCCCAGTTGGCGCCCGTGGACAGCCAGCTCCAGGCGTCCGCCATGACCTGCATGTCACTCGCCCCCCGCCGTGGCGCGTATGCGGGTCCACGGCGTGAGCAGCCGCTGCACGCCGAGGAGCAGCAGGTCCGCGGTCACCGCCAGAAGCACGCACAACACGGAGGCGGCGAGCACCTGCGCCTTGAAGAACGTCGGCAGAGCGTCCTCGATGAGATTGCCCAGCCCGCCACGGCCGACGATCGAACCGACCGTCGTCAGCGCGACCGTGGAGACCGTCGCCATGCGTACGCCGGCCATCAGGGCCGGGAGGGCGAGGGGCAGTTCGACCTCCCACAGCAGCCGGCCCGAGCCGTACCCCATGCCGCGCGCGGCCTCTCGCGTCTCGGCCGGCACCGCCTCCAGGCCCGCCAGGATGTTCCGAACGAGAATCGTCAGCGAATACAGCACGAGTCCGGTCACCACCAGGGCCTCGGAGAGCCCCAGGAACGGGAGCAGCAGCGAGAACATCGCCAGCGAAGGGATCGTGTACAGCAGCGTCGTGAGCCCGAGGACCGGCCCGGCGAGGCGCGGACGGGCCCGCACGAGCAGCGCCAGCGGAAAAGCGACGGCGAGCCCGATCAGGACGGACACGACCGTGATCCCCACATGCTGGAGCAACGCACTCGTCAACTCCTCGCTGCGGGTGCGCAGATACTCCCCGCAGATCCAGTCGTTCGTCACCAGACAATTCGACGCGCTCATGTGCCCTCCCCCCGTCGCTCGCCTTGCCGAACGTATGTCCAGCGACCCTAACCCCCGCCACCGACAATCGCCGAGGACCGCCACAAGGCGGCAACACCCCCTTCACACACACCCGTCCACCAGACGTCAGAATGGGGAACCATGATCCGGTTCGAGCAGGTGACCAAGCGGTACGCGGACGGCACGACGGCCGTCGACGGCCTCTCCTTCGAGGTCGCCGAGGGGGAACTGGTCACGCTCGTCGGCCCGTCCGGCTGCGGCAAGACCACCACCATGAAGATGGTGAACCGGCTCATCGAACCGACCGAGGGGCGCATACTCCTCGGCGGCGAGGACATATCCGCGATCGACCCGGTCCGGCTGCGCCGCCGCATCGGCTACGTCATCCAGCAGGTCGGGCTCTTCCCGCACCGCACCGTCCTCGACAACACCGCGACCGTCCCCCACCTGCTCGGCGCCCCCCGCGCCCGGGCCCGCGCCCGCGCCGCCGAACTCCTCGACCTGGTCGGCCTCGACCCCAGGACGTACGGCGACCGCTACCCGGAACAGCTCTCCGGCGGACAGCGCCAGCGCGTCGGCGTGGCCCGCGCACTCGCCGCCGACCCGCCCGTGCTCCTGATGGACGAGCCCTTCGGCGCGGTCGACCCCGTCGTCCGCGAACGTCTGCAGAGCGAGTTCCTCAAGCTTCAGTCGCAGGTCCGCAAGACCGTCCTGCTGGTCACCCACGACCTGGAGGAGGCCGTCCGCCTCGGCGACCGGATCGCCGTCTACGGACAGGGCACGATCGAGCAGTTCGACACCCCGGCCCGGGTCCTCGGCGCCCCCGCCACCCCGTACGTCGCCGAATTCGTCGGCGCCGACCGCGGCCTCAAGCGGCTCTCCGTCACCCCCGTCGACCCCGCCGCCCTGGAGAAGGCACCGGTCCTGCGGCCGGGCGAGACCCCGACCGACGCGCCCTGGTCCCTCGTCCTCGACGCCGACGGCCGGCCGGAGGGCTGGGTGTCGGCGGACGAGCCCGCCCGCATCCGCCCCACGCCCCAGCCGGTCCCGCTCGGCGCCTCCCTCCGGGAGGCACTGGCCGCGCTCCTCCAGCACGACACCGGCTGGCTCCCCGTCACCGACCCGGCCGACGGCGGCCGGTTCGCCGGCGTCCTCACCCCCGCGGGCATCCACCGGGCACTGCGCGCGGCGACCGAAGCGACCGAAGACACCGAGGAGACCTCGGTCAGTTCGCGCTGAGCCGCCCGCTCATCCAGACGAGACCCGGCGGGATCTCTCGGTTCCAGGTGTTGAAGTTGTGCCCACCGCTGTCGAGCGTGATCGAAGAGACCCGCGCCGGGGCCTTCACCTTCTTGACGAAGTCGAGAGTCGCCCGACGGTTCCCCTCGCCCTCCTTCGACGTGGTCACCAGGAACGACGACTTCCCCTGCCGCGCGTGGTCCAGGCTCCACAGCAGGTCGGCCCGCTTGCGCGCCGCACCGTCGCCGTGGAAGAGATCGCCGGTCGTCACATCCTCCGCCGCCTTGTAGTACGCCGAGAAACCGGCGCCCGCCGCGAACCGGTCCGGATGGTGCAGCGCGATCTTCAGGGCGCAGTACCCGCCGGTCGAGTTCCCCATGAAGCCCCAGTTCCGCGCCTTCGTCCCCACCCGATACGTCTCCGAGACCGCCTTCGGCAGGTCCTCGGCGAAGAAGGTCTCGGTCTGCGGCCCGCCGGGGATGTTCACGCACTCGGTGTCCCGGGGCGGCGCCACGGTCGGCCGCAGCATCACCAGGATCATCGGCCGCATCTTCTTCTCCTTGACCTGGAGGAAGGCCGTCTTCGGGTACTTCAGCCCCTTGAGAAGGTTCTCGGCCGTGCCCGGGTAACCCGTCAGCACCACCGCGGCCGGGAACGTGCTCTTCGCGTACTCCTTCTGGAAGTACTCCGGCGGCAGATACACATAGGCCGGGGAGTCGATCTTCGACTTCTCACCTGCGACGACGATCTTCTGGATCTGACCGCCCACCGCCGGGCGGCCACCACCCGGCACATCCACCGCCTGCGTGCCGACGACCTTGATGTCCTTGGAACCGGCCGAGTGGTCGACGACCACCCCCAGATCCTGCTCCTGACCGAACAGATCGGCCCAGGAGCCGTAGAACAGGAACGAGTTGTTCGCCGCCAGACCCACCGAGGCGAACAGCGCGAGCTGAGTGGCGAGCAGCAGCCCGATCCGGCCAAGGACCGACCGGAAACCGCCGCGCGACAGCCGCGGCCACAGCCAGATCGTGGCCACGAACAGCACCACCGCCACCACGACGGCCAGCGCCAGAACCTTGTTGCTGGTGAGACCCATGAGCGCCCGCGCCCTCTTCCTGATCACGCTTACTGAGAAATTCCTGTGCCCGAATGAACCCGCTCCCCCGCGACGCCGTCCTAGAAGGCGCAAAACCTCCGGCACGGCCCGCCCCTGACCACCGCGCGGCCGCCGGATCCAATCTTTCGCGGAGCCACGGGAAGCACGGGAAGCGATGTCTGTCACGGTAGATGGGGACAAATCAGGATCGGTTCCGGATCGGGTGCGCCGGATTCTGCGCGGACCACGCCCCGAGAAGGTCCCCGCCCTCGTCGGTACGGCCTGCACCCTCATCGGCCTGATCGACATCGCCGCGGGCGTCTTCCCGCGCTTCCGGGCCAGCCGGATGCACGCCATCGCCGAGGTCCTGCCCGGCACCCTCGGACCACTCTCCGCAGCACTCTCCCTCAGCGCCGGCGTGCTGCTCCTCCTGCTCGCCCACGGCCTCAAGCGCCACAAGCGCCGCGCCTGGCGAGCCGCCGTCGTCCTGCTGCCGCTCGGCGCCACCGCCCAATTCGTCTGGCGCCACTCGATCCTCGGCGCCCTGCTCTCCCTCGCGCTGCTCACCCTGCTGCTGCGCCACCGAAGCCAGTTCGCCGCCCTGCCCGACCCCCGCAGCCGCTGGAAGGCCCTCGCCAACTTCGTCCTCATGGGCGCCGGCTCCATCGCCCTCGGCCTCGTCATCGTCAGCGCCCACCCACGCCGCGTCATCGGCAGCCCCAGCCTCACCGACCGCCTCGAACACGTCCTGTACGGACTCTTCGGCTTCGAGGGCCCCGTCGGCTACACCAACGACGTCGACTGGACCGTCGGCTACTCCCTCGGCGCCCTCGGCATGCTGACCGCCCTCACCACCATCTACCTGGCCTTCCGCCCCGAACACCCCGCCGCCCGGCTCACCGAGGACGACGAGACCAGGCTGCGCGCCCTCCTCGACAAGCACGGCCGCCGCGACTCCCTCGGCCACTTCGCCCTCCGCCGCGACAAGGGCGTCGTCTTCTCCCCCAGCGGCAAAGCCGCCGTCTGCTACCGCGTCGTCTCCGGCGTCATGCTCGCCAGCGGCGACCCCATCGGCGACGTCGAAGCCTGGCCCGGCGCCATCGACCGCTTCATGGACGAGGCCAAGGCCCACTCCTGGACCCCCGCCGTCATGGGCTGCTCCGAGACCGGCGGCGAGGTCTGGACCCGCGAGACCGGCCTCGACGCCCTCGAACTCGGCGACGAGGCGGTGGTGGACGTCGCGGATTTCTCCCTCTCAGGGCGCGCCATGCGCAACGTGCGCCAGATGGTCAAGCGGATCGAGCGCAACGGCTACACCACCAAGGTCCGCCGAGTCCGTGACCTGTCCGACGGCGAACTCGCCCGCGTCCGCCGCGCCGCCGCCGACTGGCGCGGCACCGACACCGAACGCGGCTTCTCCATGGCACTCGGCCGGATCGGCGACCCCGGCGACGGAGACGCCGTCATAGCCACCGCCCACAAGGACGACCCCGACTCCGCCTACGGCGACCTCAAAGCGATCATCCACTTCGTGCCCTGGGGCACCGACGGCATGTCCCTCGAACTCATGCGCCGCGACCGCTCCGCCGACCCCGGCATGAACGAACTGCTCATCGTCGCCGCCCTCCAGGACTCCCCCCGCCTCGGCATCGAACGCGTCTCACTCAACTTCGCCATGTTCCGCTCCGCACTCGCCCGCGGCGAGAAGATCGGCGCCGGACCCGTCCTCAGGCTCTGGCGCGGACTCCTCGTCTTCCTCTCCCGCTGGTTCCAGATCGAATCCCTGTACAAGTTCAACGCGAAGTTCCAGCCCCGCTGGGAACCCCGCTTCGTCGTCTACCGCAAGAGCCGCGACCTGCCCCGCATCGGCTTCGCCGCCATGCAGGCCGAAGGCTTCGTGGACCTCGCACTGCCCCGCCCCTTCGCCCGCCGCCGCCCCGCCGCCGAACCCCGCCCCTGCGCCCACATCATCACCCCCCAGCCCGACCGCGAGGCCCGGGCGGCCTGACCCCGACCCGCACGCCCCCGACCGGGACGCGCCCCCCGACCCGGCACCCGCGACGCGAGCAGCCCCTAGTCTGGACATATGAGTACGTTGATCGGTCGGGGCACGGCCCAAGGCCTGCCGGAGTGGGACCGCTGCGCGGTCATGGGCGTCGTGAACGTGACCCCGGACTCCTTCTCCGACGGCGGCCGCTGGTTCGACACCACGGCCGCCGTCAAACACGGGCTCCACCTCGTCGCCGAAGGCGCCGACCTCGTCGACGTCGGCGGCGAATCCACCCGCCCCGGCGCCAGCCGCGTCGACGAGGAAGAAGAACTCCGCCGGGTCGTCCCCGTCGTCCGCGGCCTCGCCGCCGAAGGCGTCACCGTCTCCGTCGACACCATGCGCGCCTCCGTCGCCCACGCGGCCGTCGCCGCGGGCGCCGCCCTCGTCAACGACGTCAGCGGCGGCCTCGCCGACCCCGACATGGTCCCCGCCGTCGCGGCCGCCGAAGTCCCCTTCGTCGTCATGCACTGGCGCGGCTTCAGCCAGGACATGAACAGCCTCGCCGTCTACGACGACGTCGTCCACGAAGTCGTCACCGAACTCCGACAGCGCATGGAAGCCGTCGTCGAAGGCGGCGTCACCCCCGAACGGATCGTCATCGACCCCGGCCTCGGCTTCGCCAAACTCGCCCCCCACGACCTGACCCTCGTCGCCCACCTCCCCGAACTCCGCGCCCTCGGCAGGCCCCTGCTCGTCGCCGCCTCCCGCAAGCGCTTCCTCGGCCACGTCCTCACCCGCGAAGGCGCCACCCCACCCCCCGCCCGCGAACGCGACGCCGCCACCGCCGCCGTCTCCGCCATCGCCGCCCACGAAGGCGCCTGGGCCGTCCGCGTCCACGAGGTCAGAGCCACCGCCGACGCCGTCCGGGTCGCCAGAGCCGTCGAGGGAGCCGCGTGACCCACCAGACCGACACCGAAGCGGTCGAAGCCGCCAACACCGCCTTCTACGAAGCGATGGAACGCGGCGACTTCGAGGAGATCTCCGAGCTCTGGCTCGACGACGGCGCCACCCCCATCAGCTGCGTCCACCCCGGCTGGCCCGTGCTCTCCGGCCGCGGCGAGGTACTCCGCTCGTACGCCCTGATCATGGCGAACACCGAATACATCCAGTTCTTCCTGACCGACACCAAGGTCTCCCTCGCCGGCGATGTGGCCGTCGTCACCTGCACCGAGAACATCCTCAGCGGCGGACCCGCCGAGGACGGCGCCGAACTCGGACCCCTCGTGGGCCAGCTCGTCGTCGCCACCAATGTGTTCCGCCGCACATTCGACGGCTGGCGGATCTGGTCCCACCACGGCTCCCCCGTCCTCACCGAAACGGACGACGAAGAGGACGAGGAACCCGGCCCCTGACAGGGTTCCCCGGTCCTTTCGGGTGACCCCGGGGATTGGAATCCAACACTCTGGGTAGGGGCCGCACCCAGCCCCTGTGGCCCTCGCCGCAGCCCCCCGTGGGCAAGCGCTGTCGGTGCCCGCAGGTAGATTCGATGCTGGACACCCGGCCGTCCGCACCCGGCTGCGTGGCCACAAGAACTACGACAGCAGGAGTGATTCGCGTGGATCGTGTCGCGCTGCGCGGCCTCAAGGCCCGAGGACACCACGGCGTCTTCCCCAAGGAACGCGAAGAAGGCCAGACCTTCATCGTGGACCTCGTCCTGGGCCTGGACACCCGACCCGCGGCAGCCGACGACGACCTGACGAAGACCGTGCACTACGGCGTCGTCGCAGAGGAAGTCGTCGATGTCGTCCAGGGCGAGCCCGTCGACCTGATCGAGACGCTCGCCGAACGCATCGCCCAGCAGTGCCTCAAGCACGCAGGCGTCCAGGAGGTCGAAGTCGTCGTCCACAAGCCGGACGCGCCGATCACGGTCCCCTTCGACGACGTGACCATCACCATCACCCGGAGCCGAGTATGAAAAGCACGCACAGCGACCCCACCGTGCAGCCCGTACCCGCCTCCGTCGTGGAAGCGGTCGACGCCGCCGACGTGACGCTCTCCAACCCCAAGTGGGCCGTCATCGCCCTCGGCGCCAACCTCGGCAACCGCCTGGAGACCCTCCAGGGCGCCGTCGACGCCCTCGAAGACACCCCCGGTCTCCGGGTCAAGGCCGTCTCCCCCGTCTACGAGACGGAGCCCTGGGGCGTCGAGCCCGGCTCCCAGCCCTCCTACCTCAACGCGGTCGCCCTCGTGAAGACGACACTGCCGCCCAGCTCCCTCCTGGAGCGCGCCCACGCCGTCGAGGAGGCCTTCCACCGCGTCCGCGAGGAGCGCTGGGGCGCACGCACCATCGACGTCGACATCGTGGCCTACGCCGACGTGATCTCCGACGACCCCGTCCTCACACTCCCCCACCCTCGCGCCCACCAGCGCGCCTTCGTCCTCGCCCCCTGGCACGACGTGGACCCCGAAGCCAAGCTGCCCGGACACGGCCCCGTCGCCGCCCTCCTCACCGCCATCGGCGACGAGGGCGTCGTGCCGCGCGTCGACCTGGAACTCCGTCTGCCCGAGTAGTCGTTACGCTCGTGGAGCATCGCCCCCACGACGACACGAAGGACACCCGGTGAAACAACTGCGGCTCAAGGTTCTCGCCGGACTGTTCATCGTGGCCGGAATCCTGTCCTGGGGCGCAGCACGCCTCTGGGACGCGGTGGGCACCCTGCCCAGCGTGCCGCTCGCCGCACCGATCGTCCTCGCGGCCATCGCGGTCGTCCTGACCGCGACGGCCCTCTCCATCCGCTCCCGCCTGAAGGCCCAGCGCGAGCGCCGCCCCGGCGCAAAGGGCGTCGAGCCACTCATGGCGGCCCGCGCGGTCGTCTTCGGCCAGGCGAGCGCCCTGGTCGCCGCCCTGGTCGCCGGCATGTACGGCGGCACGGGCGTCTTCCTCCTCGGCTCGCTGGACATCCCGGCCCGCCGCGACCAGGCGATCTACGCCGGCTTCTCGGTCCTGGCCGGCATCGCCGTGATCGCGGCGGCCCTCTTCCTGGAGCGCGTCTGCAAACTCCCGGAGGACGAGGACCACAACGGCAAGGGCACGGCGCCGGTGGCCTAGCGGCAGAGTTCGTCGATGTCGTCGGAGAAGCCCGGGAACTCGGCCTGGCCCTCGACGACGATCCCCCGGGCGCCCCGGCGCGGAGTGGTGGCCGCCACTGACACAGCGGCCTACCAGGCTTCGCGCACGAGGTGCCCGTTCACCAGGAAGGTGGGGTGGGGTTCGAGCCGGTAGCTGTAGAAGGTGAAGGGCTTGGCACCGAGGGCGGGGCGGGGGCGGACCTCCCGGACCTTGATCCAGGAGGACTCGGGCGGGTCGATCCGGTGATGCTCGGGCGCGAAGGTGCCCCGGCTCGCCCAGCGATCCGAAACACAGAGCCGTGAGGCTCCCTTGGTTGCCGGAGTGAACCGTCCTCCGATGATGGGAGCGATCTCGGCCAGGAACGCCACATTGGCGCTCGCGATCACACGCCCTTGCCATTGCTTGAGGGGGTAGCCGTCACCATCGATGTATCCGTCGAGGAAACCGTTGAATGTGTCGATGTCCCGCAGCACCACTCGCGGAAAACGCTGCCGCATGTGGTGAGCATCCCCGCCCACGTAGTGCCGCATAGCATCCGAGAGGTACGAGGAGACCACCCGGACCCGGAAGCCGGGCAGATCTCGCTTAAGGTAACCGGACGGCCGGGTAACCGCTTCGAGCCGCGCACGCAGGCCCGTGCAGGCCGTCAGAGCCGTCGCGTACCGGGCTGCGAAGTCCTCCTCGTTCACGATCAGCGACACATAGTTCTTGCCGACCGTCCCGTCGGCACAGGTGGCGCCCACAAAGTAGCCGAACTCGTACCCAGGGTTGATCGTCAGCCGCTCCCTGCACAGCTTCCGCGCTTGCGTCCAAGCGACCGTCGTTCCCGTCGCGTCCCGTGCGTGCATCCAGCCGTCCGGTGTGGCCAGCAGAAGATCCGGGCTGGCAACGAAGGCCATGTGGTCCGTGACCACCTCGACCGCATCACGTGCCTTGGCCGCCGTTACCCCCACGACCGTGGTCTGCACCGTGCGGTCGCCGTCCAGCGTCCACATCCCACTGCCAGGCGCCACGTTCTTCGCCTGGGCGCAGCCCGCCACCAGGTTCACCAGCATCTTGCTGGAAAGCCCGTACCCCATACCCATCCCCCTCGACCAGTGATCAAATCCACTGATCGGGACGGTATGGGGCACTTGAGTCAGACCGCTACGAGCGGGCCAATATCAGGGACATAGCCTCGGCTCGTGTAGTAGCGTCACGAAGTTGACCACGTACCGCCGAGGTCGTCGTCTTCGCGCCCGGCTTGCGGACACCACGAAGTGCCATGCACATGTGCTCCGCCTCGATGACGACGATCGCGCCACGCGCCTCGAGGATCTCCATCAACGAATCGGCGATCTGCGTCGTCAGTCGCTCCTGGACCTGCGGACGGCGAGCGAACACGTCGACAAGGCGCGCCAGCTTCGACAGGCCCGTAATCTTGCCCGTTTCAGCCGGAATGTAACCGATGTGGGCTACGCCATGGAACGGCAGAAGATGATGCTCACAGGTGGCCATCATCTCGATGTCCTTCACGAGGACCATCTCGTCGTGTCCCAGGTCGAACGTCGTCGTCAGGACGTCCTCGGGCTCCTGCCACAGCCCCGCGAAAAGCTCCTTGTACGCCCGCGCAACCCGCGCCGGCGTCTCCCGCAGCCCCTCGCGGTCAGGGTCCTCGCCGACCGCGATGAGGAGCTCTCGTACGGCGTTCTCGGCGCGCTTCTCGTCGAACTCGCCGATCGTGCCCTCGCCGTCCAGCGTCACCGGGTCGGTCATCTGTGCCTCGTTCCGTCCGAAACTCATGGCGCGAAATGTGCCGCGCCCCCACAGGCTAAAACCTGTGGGGGCGCGTCATCCATTCCGGGTGGTGGAGGTCAGGCCTCCGGGGCCTCCTCGGGGGCGACCTCGATCGCCTTCGTGGTCTCCACCGGCGCGCTGCCGTTCGCGCCGTTCGTCAGTGCGAGCTCCTTGGGGGAGAGCACCGGCGGGCGGGTCGAGGGCGTGCGGCGGGAGGAGCCGGTCCAGGCCGGACGGGCCGGGCGCTTGACGATGGGGGCGAAGATCTCGGCGATCTCCTCCTTGCCCAGCGTCTCCCTTTCCAGGAGCTGCAGGACCAGGTTGTCGAGGACGTCGCGGTTCTCGACAAGGATCTCCCACGCCTCGTTGTGCGCGGTCTCGATGAGCTTCTTGACCTCTTCGTCGACCAGCGCGGCGACCTCTTCCGAGTAGTCGCGCTGGTGCGCCATCTCACGGCCGAGGAACGGTTCGGTGTTGTCGCCGCCGAACTTGATGGCGCCGAGCCGCTCGGTCATGCCGTACTGGGTGACCATCGCGCGTGCGGTGGTCGTGGCCTTCTCGATGTCGTTCGCCGCGCCCGTGGTGGGGTCGTGGAAGACGAGCTCTTCGGCCGCGCGCCCGCCCAGCATGTACGCCAGCTGGTCGAGCATCTCGTTGCGGGTGGTCGAGTACTTGTCCTCGTCCGGGAGCACCATCGTGTAGCCCAGGGCGCGGCCGCGGGAGAGGATGGTGATCTTGTGGACGGGGTCGGAGTTCGGCGAGGCCGCTGCGACGAGGGCGTGGCCGCCCTCGTGGTACGCGGTGATCTTCTTCTCCTTGTCCGACATGATCCGGGTCCGCTTCTGCGGGCCCGCGACCACACGGTCGATCGCCTCGTCCAGTGAGTGGTTGTCGATCAGCTTCTTGTCCGAGCGGGCGGTGAGGAGCGCCGCTTCGTTCAGGACGTTGGAGAGATCGGCACCGGTGAAGCCGGGGGTGCGTCGGGCGACGGCGCCGAGGTCGACGTCCGGGGCGACCGGCTTGCCCTTCTGGTGGACCTTGAGGATCTCGAGGCGGCCCTGCATGTCCGGACGGTCGACGGCGATCTGCCGGTCGAATCGGCCGGGGCGCAGCAGCGCGGGGTCGAGGATGTCGGGTCGGTTCGTGGCGGCGATCAGGATGACGCCGCCCTTCACGTCGAAGCCGTCCATCTCGACGAGGAGCTGGTTGAGGGTCTGCTCGCGCTCGTCGTGGCCACCGCCGAGGCCGGCACCGCGGTGACGGCCGACGGCGTCGATCTCGTCGACGAAGACGATCGCCGGGGCGTTCGCCTTGGCCTGCTCGAAGAGGTCGCGGACACGGGAGGCGCCGACGCCGACGAACATCTCGACGAAGTCGGAGCCGGAGATCGAGTAGAACGGGACGCCGGCCTCGCCCGCGACGGCGCGTGCGAGGAGGGTCTTGCCGGTTCCGGGCGGGCCGTAGAGCAGCACGCCCTTGGGGATCTTGGCGCCGACGGCCTGGAACTTCGCCGGTTCCTGGAGAAATTCCTTGATCTCGTGGAGTTCCTCGACGGCCTCGTCGGATCCCGCCACGTCGGCGAAGGTGGTCTTCGGGGTGTCCTTGGTGATGAGCTTGGCCTTGGACTTCCCGAAGTTCATGACTCGGGAGCCGCCGCCCTGCATCTGGTTCATCAGGAACAGGAAGACGAGCACGATGAGAACGAAGGGGAGCAGCGAGAGCAGCACCGACAGGAACGGGCTCTGTCGCTCCGGGGAGACGGTGTAGCCCTTGTCCAGGGCGCCGGAGGCGGCCTGGTCCTGGAGCGTGGTGGTCAGGTTGGCGCCCTGGTCACCGATGTAGCTGGCCTGGATCTTGGTGCTGCCGCCGTACTTGTCCTTGTCGGCGCCCTTCTTGAGCTCGACCTTGATGACCTGCTCGTCGCCGGTCGTCAGCTTGACCTGGTCGGCCTGCTTGTCATTGATCGCCTGGACGACCTTGCTGGTGTCCACCGTCTTGTAGCCCTCGGACGAGCCGACGACCTGCATCAGCACGACCACGGCGAGGACGGCCAGCACGATCCACATGACCGGCCCACGGAAGTATCGCTTCACGTCCATCCATACGGAGCGAGAACGCTCCGTCCCTCCTGCCCGTAGGTAAATGCTGCTGTGAGAGCTGCTGTGAGAAAAAGCTGTTCTTCGGAAGGTACCTCAGCACGGGGGCCCGTGACCGCCTTCCCTTGCTCCAACGCCGGGAGGGCGGTACGGGTTCCCGTGGCTTCAGCCCCCGTAGACGTGCGGCGCGAGTGTGCCGACGAAGGGGAGGTTGCGGTACTTCTCCGCGTAGTCGAGGCCGTAGCCGACGACGAACTCGTTGGGGATGTCGAAGCCGATCCACTTCACGTCGATGGCGACCTTGGCGGCGTCCGGCTTGCGCAGGAGGGTGCAGACCTCGAGGGAGGCCGGTTCGCGCGAGCCGAGGTTCGACAGCAGCCATGACAGGGTCAGGCCGGAGTCGATGATGTCCTCGACGATCAGGACGTGCTTGCCCTTGATGTCGGTGTCGAGGTCCTTGAGGATGCGGACGACGCCGGAGGACTGGGTGCCGGCGCCGTAGGAGGAGACGGCCATCCAGTCCATGGTGACGGGGGTGGACAGCGCGCGCGCCAGGTCCGCCATCACCATCACGGCGCCCTTGAGGACGCCGACGATGAGCAGGTCCTTGCCCGCGTACTCCGCGTCGATCTTCGCGGCCAGCTCGGCCAGCTTCGCGTCGATCTCTTCCTTGGTGATGAGCACCGACTTGAGGTCGGTGCCCATGTCCTTCTCGTTCACCCGGGTCACTTTCGTTGCAGCTTGCGTCAGCCTTGCCGAATGACCAGTCTGCCACCCTGGCGTCGTGCCTCGACGCGGCCGGGCAGATTGATGGCTCCTTGGCCGCGCCAGCCGGTGATGAGCCGGTCGACCTCTTCGATGTGGCGGGCGAAGAGGGATCCGGCGGGTGCGCCTTCGGCGATCATGGCGCGGCGCAGGATGCGGCGGCGGACGGCGGGCGGGAGTCCGTAGAGCTTGGCGCATTCGAGTCGGCCGGCTTCGTCGCGTACGGAGGTCTCCGCGTCGGCGGCCCAGGAGTCGAGGGCGTCGGCGTCGTCGCGGGAGAGTTGGGCCGTGCGGGCGAGGGCTTCGACGACGCCTTTGCCGAGGGCCTTCTCGAGGGCGGGGAGGCCTTCGTGGCGGAGGCGGGAGCGGGTGTAGGCGGGGTCCGCGTTGTGGGGGTCGTCCCAGACGGCGAGTTCTTGGGCGACGCAGGCCTTGCGGACGGTCTGCCGGTCGAGCTCGAGGAAGGGGCGGCGGTAGCGTCCGGCGGCGCCGGAGACGGCGGCCATGCCGGAGAGGGAGCGGATGCCTGAGCCGCGGGCGAGGCCGAGGAGGACGGTTTCGGCCTGGTCGTCGCGGGTGTGGCCGAGCAGGACGGCGGTGGCGCCGTGGCGTTCGGCGGCGTCGTCGAGGGCGGCGTAGCGGGCGTCGCGGGCGGCGGCTTCGGGTCCTCCTTCGCGGCCGACGGTGATGGTGACGGCTTCGACGGGGTCGAGGCCGAGTGCGGCCATGCGTCCGGCGACCTCGGTGGCGCGCTGGGCGGAGCCGTCCTGGAGGCCGTGGTCGACGGTGATGCCGCCGGCGCGGACGGCGAGTTTGCGGGCTTCGAAGGCGAGTGCGGAGGCGAGCGCCATGGAGTCGGCGCCGCCGGAGCAGGCGACGAGCACGAGGGGGTGCTTGTCGGGTGTCGCGGCGGGGTCTGTCCGGTGCTCGGTGATGACGTCGTGGAGTACGCGGCGGACCGCCAGGCGTATCGCCGCGACCGCAGGATGGGGACCCATGTCCGGTGCCCTTCGTGATGGGGTGGGGTGCCTCGGTCGGAGTCTTAACGGTCGGAAGAGGGGTTTCGGTCACTCAGAGTGCGTCGATGGTGACAGAACCTGGCCGTTACCCGAGCATTGCACGCCCCACCCTTTGCCTAGGGTCCCTCGGATGGGTGATTGGTGGTGTGTTCTTTCGTCGTACGACGCACCCGTCTCACGAGTCTGCCTTACGGTGCACCCTCGCCACCCAGTCGGCCGGTGTGGCGATCTCGGCCTTGGTGGGGAGTGTGTTCGGGGAGGTCCAGACGCGGTTGAAGCCGTCCATGCCGACCTCGTCTACGACGGCGCGGACGAAGCGTTCGCCGTCGCGGTACTGGCGGAGTTTGGCGTCGAGGCCGAGGAGTTTGCGCAGGGCGAGGTCGAGGCGGGAGGCGCCGCGGGCGCGGCGCTGCTGGAACTTCTCGCGGATCTCGGCGACGGAGGGCACGACCTGGGGGCCGACGCCGTCCATCACGTAGTCGGCGTGGCCTTCGAGGAGGGACATGACGGCGGTGAGGCGGCCGAGGATCTCGCGTTGCTCGGGGGTCTGTACGAGTTCGACGAGGGAGGGGCCTGGTTCGCCTTCTTCTCCTTCGGGGCGGCCGCCGGCGAGGGCCTGGGCGGCTTCGCGCAGTCGTTCGACGACGGTGGAGGGGTCGACCTCGGTTGCGCCGAGGAAGGACTGGATCTCGCCTTGGAGGTGGTCGCGGAGCCAGGGCACGGCGGTGAACTGGGTGCGGTGGGTTTCTTCGTGGAGGCAGACCCAGAGCCTGAAGTCGTGGGGGTCGACGGCGAGTTCGCGTTCGACGTGGACGATGTTGGGGGCGACGAGGAGGAGTCGGCCGCCGCCGTTGTCCCCGGCGGGGAGTTCGCGGGTGGCGGGGGCGAAGGTCTCGTACTGGCCGAGGATCCGGGAGGCGAGGAAGGACAGGAGCATGCCGAGTTCGACGCCGGTGACCTTGCCGCCGACGGCGCCGAGGACGGTGCCGCCGGGGGTGTTGGAGCGGCGTTCCTGCATTTTGTCGAGGAGTGGGGAGAGCAGTTCGCGGAAGCCGGCGACGTTGGCCCTGACCCAGCCGGCTCGGTCCACGACGAGGACGGGTGTGTCTCGTGGTTCGTGGCCTTCGGGGATCATTCGGGTGAAGGCCCTGACGTGTTCCTCGGAGGCCTTGGCGTGGCGGCGCAGTTCCGCGACGACCTCGCGGGCCTCGTCCCGGCTCACCTCCGGGCCGGGCCTCAGCAGTCGGGTCGCGGTCGCGACCGCGAGATTCCAGTCGACCATCTCGGCACCACCGATGCTCGTCATGCGTCAACCGTACGTTCTCGACGCGTGTTCGGTGAGGCTTCGGACCTGTTCAGCCCTGGGGGGCGAGTGCGGCGGAGAGCCGGTCGAGGGCGGGTTGGGCCGTGTAGGGCGAGGTGGTCCGTCCGGCGAGGAAGGCGAAGGCGAGGAGTCGGCCGTCGGCGGTGACGACGGTTCCGGCGAGTGTGTTGACGCCTGTCAGGGTGCCGGTCTTGGCGCGGACGAGGCCGGCTCCGTTGGTGGCGGGTGCGGTGTCGTAGCGGCTTTCGAGGGTGCCGCTGAAGCCGCCGATGGGCAGGCCGGTGAGGACGGGGCGCAGTGCGGGGCGGGTGGGGTCGGCCGCCCGGGTGAGGAGGCCGGTGAGCAGGGCGGCGGAGATCCGGTCGTGGCGGGAGAGGCCGCTGCCGTCGGCGAAGTGGGTGCCTGTGGTGGGGAGGCCGAGTGCGGTGAGTTCGGCCCGGACGGCTGTGCCGGCGCCGGCGAAGCTCGCGGGCTGCTTGTGGGCGAGGGCGGTGTGGCGGGCGAGGGCTTCGGCGAGGTCGTTGTCGCTGTGGGTGAGGGTGCGTTCGACGAGGGCGGAGAGGGGTGCGGATTCGGTACGGGCCAGGGGGGCGGCCTTGGGGTCCGTGCCGGTTTTGGGGGCGCGGGCGGGGGTGGGGGTGCCCTGGACGTTCGTACCGGTCCTGCCGAGAAGCTCGGCGAAGGCGGTGGCGGTGTCTCCGGCGGGGTCGGCGGTGCGCGGGGCGGGTCCGCTGTCGGAGTCGTCCAGGCGGCCCTCGTCGAGCATGAGGGCGCCGACGGGGGCGATGTTGTCGTTGGTGCCTATGGGGTGACGCGCGGGGCCCTCGTAGAGGCTCGTGTCGTAGGCGACGCGTACGTCGGTGATGCCCCGGTCCTTGAGGGCGCGGGCGGTGCCGTCGGCCAGGGCCTTCAGTCGGGTGCGGTCGAGGGTGGGGTCGCCGCCGCCGACCAGGGTGACGGTGCGGCCGTCGGGGGAGGCGACGACGGTGGTGGGGATGCGGTGGTCGGGGCCGAGGGCGGAGAGGGCGGCGACCGACGTGGCGATCTTGATCGTGGACGCCGGGGTCATGGGGGTGGTGGCGCCCTCCCCGTAGAGCTGCTTCCCGGTGGCGACGTCGACGACGGAGGCGGTGCGCAGCGTGCCGAGGCCTGGGTCGGCGAGGAGCGGTACGAGGGTGGTGGCGAGGTCGCCCGGGAGGCTGGTGTCCGGGGCGTCGAGGGCGCGGAGCACTCCGGCGGCGCTGGGGGCGGGGGCGGGGTGCTGCGGGCCCGCGGGGGGCCTGGGGGCCGCGTGATGTGCGCCACCTGTCGGGGTCGTGGCGGCCGCCCGGGCGCGCTCGGCCTTACGCTGGCCGTTGTCCCACGGTCCGGCGGCGGTCACGGCTCCGGCGGCGAGGGCCAGACCCAGTACGGCGGAGCACGCCGTGAGCTGCCAGGTCCTCGGCTCCGGCATTGCTGACCAGCCCCTTTCGCGATCACACACAGGCGTGAGGGACACTTAATCACTGCGCGTCGTCGCAGGCATTCACATGTGTTGATTCAGGAGGAGCCACCCGTGGAGTTCGACGTCACCATCGAGATCCCGAAGGGGTCGCGGAACAAGTACGAGGTCGACCACGAGACGGGTCGCATCCGCCTGGACCGTCGTCTCTTCACCTCGACCAGCTACCCGGCCGACTACGGCTTCGTCGAGAACACCCTCGGCGAGGACGGCGACCCGCTGGACGCGCTGGTCATCCTGGACGAGCCGACGTTCCCCGGCTGCCTGATCAAGTGCCGCGCCATCGGCATGTTCCGTATGACGGACGAGGCCGGCGGCGACGACAAGCTGCTGTGCGTCCCCGCGTCGGACCCGCGCGTCGAGCACCTGCGCGACATCCACCACGTGTCGGAGTTCGACCGCCTGGAGATCCAGCACTTCTTCGAGGTCTACAAGGACCTGGAGCCGGGCAAGTCGGTCGAGGGCGCCGACTGGGTCGGCCGCGCCGAGGCCGAGGCCGAGATCGAGGCCTCCTACAAGCGCCTGGAGGCGCAGGGCGGCGCCCACTGAGTGGGCCTCTGCTGAAGCTGTGACGGGCGGTGCACCTCGTGGGTGCGCCGCCCGTCTCGCGTGTTGTCGTATGCCCGTGCCCATACTGGGCAGACAGCGCGAATGGGAGTGAGGACGAAGAGAGTGGTCGCGGAGGCGGACGGCCCGGAGGACCGGAAGCCGCAATCGGACGAGGCGCGCAGCGCTTTCACACAGCCGGCGGGGGTCGAGCAGCCGGCTGTTCCGGAGGAGGAGCATCCGACCTCCGAGTTCGCCGTTCCCGAGGGGCTGGCTCCGGAGCCGCCTGCCGAGCCCGAGGGTTCGGCGTTCGCTCCGCCGTCAGGTACGACGGGCCCCGCGAAGCACGCGCCGCCGGCGTTCACGCCCGCCCATGGCATTCCGCTGGTGCGGCTGTCGAAGGACGCTCCGTGGCAGGACCGTATGCGGACCATGCTGCGGCTTCCGGTCGGGGACCGGCCGGTGCCGGAGACCCGCAAGGTGGAGGACGAGACGGGGCCCTCGGTGGGCCGTGTGCTGGACCTGACCCTGCGTATCGGTGAGCTGCTGCTCGCGGGTGGGGAGGGCGCGGAGGACGTCGAGGCGGCGATGTTCGCGATCTGCCGCAGTTACGGTCTGGACCGGTGCGAGCCGACCGTCACGTTCACACTGCTGTCGATCACGTACCAGCCGTCGCTGGTGGACGATCCGATCACGGCGAACCGGACGGTTCGGCGCCGGGGCACGGACTACACCCGGCTGGCGGCGGTCTACCAGCTGCTCGCCGACATCAACGCGGAGGAGCACGACGTCACGCCGGAGGAGGCGTACCGGCGGCTCGCGGAGATCCGGCGGAACCGGCACCCGTACCCGGGCTGGGTGCTGACCTCGGCCGCGGGTGTGCTGGCGGGCGCGGCCTCGGTGCTGCTGGGCGGTGACCTCACGGTCTTCTTCGTGGCGGCGTTGGGCGCGGTGCTGGGCGACCGGCTGGCGTGGCTGTGCGCGGGGCGTGGGCTGCCGGAGTTCTACCAGTTCCTGGTGGCGGCGATGCCGCCGGCCGCGATGGGGGTGCTGCTGACGCTGCTGCACGCCGATCTGCGGCCCTCGGCGGTCATCACGGGTGGTCTGTTCGCCCTGATCCCGGGGCGGGCGCTCGTGGCGGCCGTGCAGGACGGTCTGACCGGCTTCTACATCACGGCCTCGGCCCGGCTCCTGGAGGTCGGGTACTTCTTCGTGGCGATCGTGGTGGGCGTGCTGTCGGTGCTGTACGTGGCCGTGCAGTTCGACGCGGAGCTGAACCCGGAGGGGGAGCTCGGTCTGGTCGAGCGGCCGGTGGTGCAGATCCTGGCGGCAATGGTGCTGTGCGCGACGTTCGCGATCCTGTTGCAGCAGTCGCGGGCGACGGTGCTGTTCGCGACGTTGAACGGCGGGGTGGCGTGGGTGATCTACGCGTCGATCGCGGTCACGGCGGACGGCTCGGCGGTGATGGCGACGGCGGTGGCGGCTGGCCTGGTAGGTCTGTTCGGGCAGCTGATCGCCCGGTACGAGCACACGTCGTCGCTGCCGTATGTGACGGCGGCGATCGGGCCGCTGCTGCCGGGTTCGGCGACGTACTTCGGGGTGCTCTCGATCGCGCAGAACAACCTGGACCAGGGCTTCGCCAACCTGGCGAAGGCGGCGGCCCTGGCCCTGGCGATCGCGATCGGGGTGAACCTGGGAGGCGAGCTGGCCCGCCTCTTCATGCAGGCTCCGGGTGCGGCGGCGGCCCGCCGCGCCGCGAAGCGGACGCGTGGTTTCTAGGCGGGGCGTGGTTTCTGGGCGGGGTCCGGGCCGGACGACCGTCCGGCCCGGGGGCGACGACTAGCGCTTGGCGTGGCGGCCGCGCTCGGTGGGGGTGTCGTGGTCGTCCTGGTCGCCCTGGGCGCGGGCCTTCTTGGACTGGGAGCGGGCGCGCAGGTACTCGATCACGATCGGGATCACGGAGATCACGACGATCAGGATGAGGATCGCCTCGATGTGCTCGTGGACGAAGTCGATCTTGCCGAGGGAGGCGCCGAGCAGGGTCACGCCCGCGCCCCACAGCACGCCGCCGATGATGTTGAACGTGATGAACGAGCGGTAGTTCATCCGGCTCACACCGGCGATGATCGGCGTGAACGTGCGCACGATCGGGACGAAGCGGGCCAGGATCAGCGACTTCGGGCCGTGCTTTTCGAAGAACTCGTGCGCCTTCTCCACGTTCTCCTGCTTGAAGAGCTTGGAGTCGGGGCGCTTGAAGAGGGCCGGGCCGACCTTGCGGCCGAAGAGGTAGCCCACCTGGTCGCCGATGATGGCGGCGGCCACGATGAGCGTGCAGACGAGCCAGAGCGGCGTGTCCAGCTTGCCGGTGGTCACCAGCAGGCCGGTGGTGAAGAGCAGCGAGTCGCCGGGCAGGAAGAACCCGATGAGCAGGCCGGACTCGGCGAAGACGATGACGAGGACACCGATCAGGCCGAAGGTCTGAATCAGATAATCCGGGTCCAGCCAGCTCGGTCCGAGGGCAAGCGTATTCACGGGTTCCGGGCTCCTGCGGTTGATGGGGGCATGGGACGGCTGCCCCAAAGTATCAACGCTTTCTTACGACCTCGGGTTCCATCCGGCCCCCACCGGGCTCCTCCGGGATGCGAGGGCGGACGGCCGGGCCGAGGCTGGGGGCCAGGAGGTGGATGCGGATGGGCATCGAGGAGTACGGAGGCGGTCAGGGACCGCAGCCCGACGTGCTGGTCGTCACGACCAACGACGTTCCCGGCTACGAGGTCCGTCAGGTGATCGGCGAGGTCTTCGGTCTGACCGTGCGCTCGCGGCATCTGGGCAGCCAGATCGGCGCGGGGCTGAAGTCGATGATCGGCGGGGAGCTGAAGGGTCTGACGAAGACCCTGGTGGAGACCCGCAACCAGGCGATGGAGCGGCTGGTGGAGCAGGCGAAGGCGCGCGGTGCCAACGCCGTGCTGATGTTCCGCTTCGATGTGACGGAGGCGGCGGACGTGGGGACGGAGGTCTGCGCGTACGGCACGGCGGCGGTGATCGCTCCTCGCGCCTGAACTCGCGGCTGAACTATCGGCTGAACTCGCGACTGAACGGGCGGCGACACCCCCAACTCTCTGGGCGTTGTGCGGCTTTTGTACCCCTATGGTGGGGCGGTGGCCATCGATAACCCGTCGTCCGGGCCCCCGCCCCCCGCCCACCGGTCGCCCGGACGAGCGCTGTTGCCGCAGGTCCTGCCCGCCCTCTTGGTGGGTGTCCTGGCGAGTCTGCTCTTCCTCGGCATCGAGTGGGTCTCCGAGGAGTTCGAGCACGTCCTCTGGCACACCCTTCCGGACGCGCTCGGCATCGGCGGCTTCTCCGTCTTCTGGACGATCATCATGCTCACCGCGACCGGAATCGCGGTGGGTCTCGTCGTCTGGAAGGTGCCCGGGCACGCGGGCCCCGACCCGTCCGAAACCGGGCTCGGCGGCGCGCCCCTCGCGCCCGCGGTCGTCCCCGGACTGCTGCTCGCCGGCACACTCACACTGGCCGGAGGAGTCAGCCTCGGCCCGGAGAACCCGATCATCGCGGCCAATGTCGCACTCGCCTACTGGCTCGGCAGAAAGGCGGCGCCCGCCTCGCCCGGCGCGTTCTGGGTCGTGCTCGCCTCGGCCGCCACCATCGGCGCCCTCTTCGGCACCCCGGTGGCCGCCGCCCTGGTCATCTCCGAGGCCCTCACCCAGCAGCCGGACGCCAAGAGCTCGCTGTGGGACCGGCTCTTCGCCCCACTGATCGCCGCCGGAGCCGGGTCGATGACCACCTTGCTCCTCGCGCACCCCACCTTCGACATGTCGCTGCCCGAGCTGACCGACCCGGGGTGGGGCGATCTACTCGCCTCGATGGTCGTCGCCACCGCCGCCGCCCTCTTCGGCCTCCTCTGCTGCTACGGCCTCCCCCACGTCCACCGCGCCTTCCAGCGGCTGCGGCACCCGATGCTGATGATCCCGGTCGGCGGGCTGGTCCTCGGCCTGCTGGGCGCGTTCGGCGGATCGCTGACGCTCTTCAAGGGCCTGGAACAGGTGAAGGAGCTCACCGAGAACATCGGCAGCTACTCGTCGGGGGAGCTGGCCAAGATGGCCGTGGTCAAGCTCGCCGCCCTGCTGGTCGCCGCCTCGTGCGGATTCGTCGGCGGCCGGATCTTCCCTGCCGTGTTCATCGGTGTCGCCTTCGGCATGTTCGCCCAGGCACTGGTCCCCGAGATCCACCCCGCCGTCGCCGTCTCCTCCGGCGTGCTCGGCGTGCTGCTCGCGACGACCCGGCAGGGCTGGGTGAGTCTCTTCGTCGCCGCCGTCCTCTCCTCCTCGCCCTCGATGCTCCCGCTGCTCTGCCTGGCCTCCCTGCCCGCCTGGCTGGTCGTCACCGGCCGCCCCCAGCTCGAACTGGACCACTCAGGCAGAGCCCTTCACTGAACAACACCCCGGACTGCACTGAACAACCCCGAAGGAGTCCCATGGCACTGCACAAGGGTCACGCCGAGCCCGAGCCTGATCGGCACCTCGCTCTCAACCCCTTCTACGGCCTGGCCAACCCGGTCGGCGGCATGACCGAGGCGCCGCCCATCCACCGGCTGCCCGACGGCCCTCTGCCGCCCATGAGCGCCTATCAGGTGGTCCACGACGAGCTGATGCTCGACGGCAACTCCCGGCTCAACCTGGCCACTTTCGTCACCACCTGGATGGAGCCCCAGGCCGGGGTCCTGATGGCGGAGTGCCGCGACAAGAACATGATCGACAAGGACGAGTACCCGCGCACCGCCGAACTGGAGCGGCGCTGCGTGGCCATGCTCGCCGACCTCTGGAACGCCCCGGACCCCTCGATCGCCGTCGGCTGCTCCACCACCGGCTCCAGCGAGGCGTGCATGCTCGCCGGCATGGCCCTCAAGCGCCGCTGGGCCAAGCGGAACCCCGACCGCTACCCGGCGAGCGCCCGGCCCAATCTGGTGATGGGTGTCAACGTCCAGGTCTGCTGGGAGAAGTTCTGCAACTTCTGGGAGGTCGAGGCCCGGCTCGTGCCCATGGAGGGCGACCGCTTCCACATGGACGCGGAGTCGGCCGCCGCCCTCTGCGACGAGAACACCATCGGCGTGGTCGCCGTGCTCGGCTCGACCTTCGACGGCTCCTACGAGCCGGTCGCGGAGATCTGCGCCGCGCTCGACGCCCTCCAGGAACGGACCGGGCTCGACATCCCCGTCCACGTCGACGGCGCGTCGGGTGCGATGATCGCGCCGTTCGTGGACGAGGACCTGGTCTGGGACTTCCGGCTGCCCCGGGTCGCCTCGATCAACACCTCCGGTCACAAGTACGGCCTCGTCTACCCGGGCGTGGGCTGGGCGCTGTGGCGCTCGCCGGAGGAGCTCCCCGAGGAGCTGGTCTTCCGGGTCAACTACCTCGGCGGCGACATGCCCACCTTCGCTCTCAACTTCTCCCGGCCGGGCGCCCAGGTCGTCGCGCAGTACTACACGTTCCTGCGGCTCGGCCGGGAGGGCTACCGAGCCGTCCAGCAGACCACCCGGGATATCGCCCGCACGATCTCCGAACGGATCGAGGCGATCGGCGAGTTCCGCCTCCTCACCCGCGGCGACCAACTCCCGGTCTTCGCGTTCACCACCGCCCCCGACGTCGGCCGCTTCGACGTGTTCGACGTCTCGCGCCGGCTGAGGGAGCGCGGCTGGCTCGTCCCGGCGTACACCTTCCCCGCCAACCGGGAGGACCTGTCCGTGCTGCGGGTGGTCTGCCGCAACGGCTTCTCGGCCGACCTCGCGGGGCTGTTCATCGAGGACCTGAACCGGATCCTTCCCGACCTGCGACGTCAGTCCGGCCCTTCGGCCGACAGCAAGGCGGCCGCCACCTCCTTCCACCACTGAGCACACCGGCCGCCCGTCACGGGCTCTCGCCCTCGCACCCCAGGCCGAACTCCGCCCAGCGCTCGCCCTCGACGGATATGCCGTACAGACAGCTGGTGTTGTGGCGGAGGAGCCCGAGGGGCGTGCGGCGGGTGAAGGTCGTGCCCTCGCCCGAGGGGCGGAAACTGCTGCCGCCGTCGAGGCTCACGTACTCCCGGTCCTCGGCTCCGATCAGCACCCGGCCACCAGGGCCCGGCACGGGGATCCCCAGGAGCGTACGGGGCTCGATCATCGGCCCCGTCGTCCACATGCGCCGCCAGGTCCGGCCGCCGTCCAGCGAGCGGTGCAACGCCCGCATGGGGTTCTTGACGGGGTCACCGCCCTTCAACTCCCCCATCTCCGCCGCGTAGACGACGGACCGGCCGACCGCGACCGCCGTGTACCGGCCGGGCTCGGTGGTCGGGCTCGGCAGCCGGCTCACCGACCAGCTGCGGCCCTGGTCCCGCGACACGGCCACGGCGGCCCGCCCCGACAGCGGGTCGGTCCCCGAGGCCCACCACGAGCCGTCGGGCTCCGCCACCTCGGCCGGCCTCGGACGCGCCCCGAGCAGCGGCCCCTCGGCGAGGGCGCGCCGCCGACCGTCCTCCGGGGAGATCACGACCAGCCGCTGCCGGACGCAGTCGTCCACCCATGCCCCGGAGGGCTGCGCGCAGTCGGTGGTGAGCACGGCCCCGGCCGGTATCACCGCGGTCGTACCGACCCTCCTCAGGTCGCCGACGCGCCAGCTGCGACCGCCGTCACGGGTGAACCAGGTCCGCCGCTTCTCGGGTTCGGCACCGCCCTCCTCGATCAGGGCACGCCCGGGCCCGAGCGCCAGCAATTGGGACGAGACGCCGTCCGTACCCCGTGTCTCGGGCAGCGGGGAGCTCCGCAGCACCCAGCTCTTCGCGCCCCGGTCGAGGACGGCCACATGCTGCCTGCAGAAGCCGTTCTCCGGCACCCGCTCGTCCGTCACACAGTCGGCCAGCAGGGCGAATCCGCTGCCGTCGGAGGCGAATCCCAGGGAGTGCGACCACCCGGGGAGCTGCCGCCCGGACGGAATCCGCGGCGGCGGGACGGCCGATGCGCCCGAGCCGGCGCCCGTCCCACCCGTACGCGATGAGCCGGGAGAGCCCGCCCCCGCAGAACCCGGACCCGGAGAGCCCGGAGAGCCCGAAGACCCCGAGCCCCCCGCGCCCGTACAAGCCGTCAACACCAGCGCCATGACGGCGCCGGCCACTCCGAAGAGCCTGCGCATCGCACGTCCCCCGTCTCTTCGCCCGGTCCGCGGTGAACCGTCTGCCCTAGTTACACCGCTCGACCGGTTCGGGTTCCCGCTACACGCTCAGCCGCCTGAACTTCCGTACTGCCAGCGGGAAGAAGACCGCGAGCAGCAGCAGCGGCCACACCACCGCCGCCATCACGTGCCCAGGCTCACCGCCCGGGTTGCCGAAGAGGTCCCGTACCGCCGTCGCCGTCGCCGACATCGGGTTCCACTCGACGACCGTGCCGAGCCACCCCGGCATGGACCCCGGCGCGGCGAACGCGTTGGAGAGGAAGCCGATCGGCCAGACCAGGATCTGCACGGCCATCACCAGCTCCGGCCGTCCCGCCACCATCGCGAGGTAGATCCCGATCCACAGCATCGCGAAGCGCAGCAGGAGCAGCAGGCCCATGGCCCCGAGGAAGGCGCCGAAGCCGCCGTGCGCCCGCCAGCCGATCGCGTACCCGACGCCGACCATCACCACAAGACCGGCCGCGGACTGGAGCATGTCGGCGACCGAACGTCCGACGAGTACCGCGCCGTCGGCCATGGGCATCGAGCGGAAGCGGTCGATCACACCCTTGTTCAGGTCCTGGGTGACGGCGGTCATCGTGCCTTCGAGGCCGAAGACCATCGTCAGCGTGAGCATGCCGGGCACGAGGTAGTCGACGTACGCGCCCTCGATCTCCCGGCCACCGCCGACGAGATAGCCGAACATCAGCAGCATCATGACCGGGAAGGCGAGGCCGACCAGCATCACGACCGGCTGCCGGGCCCAGTGGGCCAGTTCCCGCCGGGTCATCGTCCAGCAGTCGCTCATCACATACGCCGCGCTCATGCCGCCACCTCCGCTTCCTCGTTCTTCACGTCGCCGGTCAGATGGAGGAAGACCTCGTCGAGGGTCGGCCGCCGCAGGGCGATGTCCTCCGCCTCGATCCCGGCCGCCTCCAGGGCCCGTACGGTCTCGGCCAACGCCGCCATCCGGTCCGTGACGGGCGCGCTGATCCGCCGCCGGTCGGCGTCCACCGCCACCTCGGCCCCGGGAGCGGGCAGCAGCCGCGCCGCCTCGGCGAGCCGCCTCCCGTCCCGCAGGACGACGTCGATGCGGTCGCCGCCGACCTTGGCCTTCAGCTCGTCGGCCGTGCCGTCGGCGACGACCCGGCCGTGGTCGACGACCGAGATCCGGTCGGCGAGCTGGTCGGCCTCTTCCAGGTACTGCGTGGTGAGCAGGACGGTCGTCCCCCCGCCCACCAGGGAGCGCACCGACTCCCACACCTCGCCGCGGCCGCGCGGGTCGAGTCCGGTCGTGGGCTCGTCCAGGAAGAGCACCTCCGGCTCCGTGATCAGCGAGGCCGCGAGGTCGAGACGGCGACGCATGCCGCCGCTGAACTGCTTGACGGGCTTGCGTCCGGTGTCCGCGAGCCCGAACCGCTCCAGGAGTTCGTCGGCCCGCGCGCCGGCCCGTCGGGCGCCCAGGTGGTACAGCCGCCCGAACATCTCCAGGTTCTGCCGGCCGCCCAGCTCCTCGTCGACGGCCGCGTGCTGCCCGAGGAGCCCGATCCTTCGACGCACCTCGGCCGCCTGGGTCCGGACGTCGAAGCCCGCCACCCGCACCAGGCCCTCCTCGTGCCGCAGCAGCGTGGCCAGGATCCGTACCGTCGTGGTCTTGCCCGCGCCGTTGGGGCCGAGCAGGCCGTGCACCGTGCCGGTGCCGACGACCAGGTCGAGGCCGTCGAGCGCCGGCTTGTCCCCGTACCGCTTCCGCGCGCCTTCGACGACGATCGCGTCAGTCATCCGTCTCCTCCAGTCGAGCCGATCGGCCCAGTAGTCAAATTTGACCACCGCCAGAAGATATGCCCGCCGGATCGATTAGTCAAACTTGATTAGTCTTGCTGTTCGTCCGGGTGACCCGTCGCGTACGGGTTCTCCTCACCCTCGGCGAGCACTCCCACGAAGGGCTCCCCGCCCTCGCCCGCGAAGGAGTACGCACCCGCCTCGATCCGCCCGATCAGGCCGAGCGTCCACTCCTTGCCGGCGTCCGCCGAGTGGACCCAGAGGTGCATGATCTCGCCGATGTGCCCGAGCTGCTGCGGGCCGCCCTCCGGCGTGTAGTACTCGGTGACGGCGGCGCGCCACTCGTCGAGCGCCCGCACCCGCGCGCGCAGCAGTTCGACGACCTCCGCCCGGGGGAGGTCGACGATGAACCCGATCCCCGCGGACAGGACGTCCATCTTCTGGTCGTACGTGGTCAGCGCCTCGCGCAGCAGCGCGAAGTACTCCTCCGTACCCTTCTCCGTCACCTCGTACTCGGTCCGCGGCGGGCCACCCGCCGTGCTCGGCGCGATCTCGTACGCATGCAGCAGACCTTGCTTGGCCATCTGCTTGAGCGCGTGGTAGATCGAGCCGGGCTTGGCGTTGGACCACTCGTGCGCGCCCCAGAACTCCAGATCGTTGCGGACCTGGTAGCCGTGGGCGCGCCCGTGCTGGCGGACCGCCCCGAGGACGAGAAGCCGGATCGCAGACACCCTGGTACCTCCTAGTCAATTTTGACTAGGGTACGCGCACCCCCTTACGCGCCCTGCTCCTCCGCGATCAGGGTGAACGAGTCCTTGCCGTCCAGCGACTCCCGGACGATGTCCGCGTGCCCGGCGTGCCGGCCCTTCTCCTGGACCAGGTGGAGCAGCATCCAGCGCATCGAGACCCACCCGTCCTTCGGGAACCAGGGGCAGGCGGCGGCAGACTGCGCGTGCCGGCGCTCGGACGGCTCGCAGCCTGCTCCTCGGTGAGGCCGAGGGCCGTCCGGCGGATCGCCGCCCGCTGGGCCTCCACGAAGTCGAGGAACGCCCCGCGCTCGTCACCCTGGGTCCGCGGGAACAAGAGCAACCATGAGATGTCCCTCCTGACACGAAAGAGATGGTGGGTGCCGGGGAGCTCTCCTCTCCCGACACCCACCACGTTACGAACCCTTGAGGACAGCTTCTGTCCTAGAAGGGGAACTGGCTCCGCCCGTGCTGGATCGAGATCCACTTCTGGGTCGTGAAGGCGTCGATCATCGCGTCGCCGTTCAGCCGGCCGATGCCGGAGTGCTTCTCGCCGCCGAACGGCACGATCGGCTCGTCGGCCACGGTGCCGTCGTTGATGTGGATCATTCCGGTGTGGATGCGCTGGGCCACCCGTACACCCCGCTCGATGTCACCGGTGTGGACGGCACCACTCAGGCCGTACGGAGTGTCGTTGGCGATGCGGATCGCCTCCTCCTCACCGTCGAAGGGCAGGATGAGGGCCACCGGGCCGAAGATCTCCTGGCTCAGCACGGGCGCGTCGGCCGGGAGGTCGGTCAGGACCGACGGGGAGACGACGTTGCCGTCCGCCGAGCCGTGCAGCAGGGCTGTCGCGCCGCCTGCCACCGCCTGCTCGACGACGGCCGAGACCGACTCCGCCTGCTGGGAGTTGATGAGGGGCCCGATGTGGGTGGCGGGGTCGGCGGGGTCGCCGACGCGCAGCGTCTTCACCTTGGCGACGAACTTCTCGGTGAACTCCGCCTCCAGGGTGCGGTCCACCAGGATCCGGTTGGCGGCCATGCAGACCTGGCCCTGATGCACGAAGCGGCTGAAGACGGCCGCGTCCACCGCGTAGTCGACGTCGGCGTCCTCGAGGACGATCAGGGCGCTGTTGCCACCGAGTTCGAGGACGGCGTGCTTGAAGTTCTGCGCGCAGACGGTGGCGACGTGGCGGCCGACCTTGTCGGAGCCGGTGAAGGAGATGACCTTCGGGACCGGGTGGGTCAGCAGCGCGTCGCCGATCTCGGCGATGTCGGTCACGACCACGTTCAGCAGTCCGGCCGGGAGACCTGCGTCCTCCAGGACCTTGGCGACGAGCGTGCCGCCGCAGATCGGGGTGTTCTGGTGCGGCTTGAGGACGACCGCGTTGCCGAGGGCGAGCGCCGGGGCGACCGACTTGATCGACAGGAGGAAGGGGAAGTTGAAGGGGGAGATGACGCCGACGACACCGACCGGGAGGCGGTAGACGCGGTTTTCCTTGCCGTCGACCGGAGAGGGCAGGATCCGGCCCTCGGGGCGCAGCGCCAGCTGGATCGCCTCGCGCAGGAACTCCTTGGCGAGGTGCAGCTCGAAGGCCGCCTTCAGGCGCGTGCCGCCGAGCTCGGCCATGATCGTGTCGGAGAGCTCCTGCTCGCGTTCCTCGACGATCCGCAGAGCGCGCTCGAAGACGAGCCGGCGGGTGTACGGGTTGGTCTCGGCCCACTCGCGCTGGGCGCGCTCGGCGGCGCGGTAGGCGTGGTCGACCTCGTCGGCGGTGGCGACGGTGATCGAGGCGAGCTTCTCACCGGTGTACGGGTTGAAGTCGATGATGTCCCACGAGCCGCTGCCGGGCTTCCACTCGCCGTCTATGTACTGGTGGGCCAGGTCGGTGAAGTAGGACATGTATGGAGACCCCTTAACCCGCGGTGGCGGACACTGTGGCAACGCTGATGTCACGTCATCGTACTTACGTGCTACGTGAGTTGGAGGAGTCCCCTGAGAAGGTCGCGACTTTCGGCCGGATCGGGACTGTCCTCGCGCAGCCGCTCCATCACGCGTGCGTACTGGGCGACTTCCTCGCGCTTGTCGAGGTAGAGGGCGCTGGTCAGCTGCTCCAGATAGACGACGTCGGAGAGGTCGGACTCCGGGAAGCTCAGCATGGTGAACGCGCCGCTCTCACCGGCGTGCCCGCCGTAACTGAAGGGCATGACCTGGAGCGTGACGTTGGGGTGCTCGGAGATCTCGATGAGATGCCTCAACTGGCCCTGCATCACGGCCCGGTCGCCGTAGGGGCGGCGCAGCGCCGCTTCGTCCAGGACGGCGTGGAACTGCGGGGCACTCTCGGAGACGAGGACCTTCTGGCGCTCCAGGCGGAGCGCGACGCGGCGCTCGATCTCTGCGCGCGGGGCATCGGGGATGCCGCGGGCGACGACGGCGTGTGCGTACGCCTCGGTCTGCAACAGGCCGTGCACGAACTGGACTTCGTAGATGCGGATGAGGGAGGCGGCGCCTTCCAGGCCGATGTACGTCTGGAACCAACCCGGCAGGACGTCACCGAAGCTGTGCCACCAGCCGGCGACGTTGGCCTCGCGGGCCAGCCCGAGGAGTGAGCCGCGCTCGGACTCGTCGCTGACGCCGTAGAGCGTGAGCAGGTCCTCGACATCCCTGGCCTTGAAGCTCACCCTACCCAACTCCATACGGCTGATCTTGGATTCGGACGCGCGGATCGAGTAGCCGGCCGCCTCGCGGGTGATGCCGCGCGACTCGCGCAACCGCCTCAGTTGCGAACCCAGCAGGATGCGCCGCACCACGCTCCCGCTCGCTCCGCTCGATTCGACTGCGGTCACGGCTCCAGCCTCTCCTTCGCGGGTCTCGGGCCCCCGGATTGTGCCACTAAACGCTTCAGCGCGTACACATTCGATTACGGAAAGGCGGCAGGTTCAGGGCGACTTCCTGATCAGGAGGAAATCAGTCGGCAGAAGATATGCACAAAATCGGCACGGGGATGGACAGGTCCGGCGCGTGCACGTGCATCTGCCCTTGCATCCCTTGGTCGCATTCGGAACCATGGACCCCGCGCAGCTGCGTACTCGTTCGTGTTGTCGCACCACAGTCGCGATTCCCGGGAGTGCCTCGCATGGGGACGAATGGATCGACCATGCTCGAGCCGTTACGGCAGGGGCTTCCGCCGATCGATCCCGCGGCCGTCTCCACCTCCGCCTCCTGCGCGCTGCCACCCCGCTACGAAGCGGTGCGCGGTGCACGGAAGTTCACACAGGCGACGCTCGCGCAGTGGGAGTTGACCGAGCGTTTCGACGATGTCGCTCTGGTCGTCTCCGAACTCGTCACCAACGCCCTGCGGCACGCGCTGCCGTCGGACGCGCCCCAGGACGAGGGCGGCCGGCACACTCCCCCGGTCCGCCTGCACCTGATGCGCTGGACGAGCCGTCTGGTGTGTGCCGTACGCGATCCGAGCCACCGCAGCCCGGAGACGCGTGAGGCCGACGAGGACTTCGCGGCGGAATCCGGCCGGGGGCTGTTCCTGGTGGACTCCTTCAGCGACGGCTGGGGATGGCACCCGCTGGCCGGGACGCTCCAGGGCAAGGTCGTCTGGGCGCTGTTCCGGCTCGGCCCGGAGTGACGGGCCGTACATGACGCACACGAGAAGGGCCCCGGCGGCTGCCGGGGCCCTTCTCGTCGCGACCGCCCGCCGCGGCCGCTCACACCAGGTGGTCGAACTCCCCGTCCTTGACCCCGAGCAGCAGCGCCTCTATCTCGGCGGGCGTGTAGACGAGAGCGGGCCCGTCGGGGTGGCGCGAGTTGCGAACGGCAACGTTGCCACCGGGCAGCTTGGCGAACTCCACACAGGATCCCTGGGAGTTGCTGTGCCGGCTCTTCTGCCATACGACACCGTCAAGTTCCGTGGCCGCCATGCCGTTGTACGCGTGATGCGCATGATGCACTGGTAGCTCCCCGAGATGCTTGATGCAGGTGTCAACTTCCTCGGATCATAGCTGTGTTCATATGCCAATGCATGAGCAGATGCACGTGCACGAGGGGTGGCGTATCGACTACGCCACTCAGCGTGCTACCGACGAGTATGAGTCATGGCCGGTCCCCGCCCTCCTCCGGCAGGGCCTGCGACAACTCGCCCCATTTCCTCCACCCGCCCTCTGCCCCCGGGTCGCTTCCGGGGATGTCACGTCCGGGAGCCCATGCTCGTCCCATGAGCATGACTGACACCAGGAATGTGCTGCTGGCAGGGGCGAGCGGGGTCTTCGGCCGCCACGTCGCCGAGGAACTCACCGCGGCCGGACACACCGTGCTGGGGCTGGGGCGCGGGGCGGAGAACGACGTCGTCGCCGACCTCATGGACCGGGACGCGCTGCTCCGGGCGGTGGACGGGTTGGAGGTGGACACCGTCGTGCACGCGGCGACCGCGCTGCGCGAGCCTCCGCTGAGGCACCGGGACATGGCCACGACCGACGCGCTGCGGGTCGCCGGGACCACCCATCTGGTCGAGGCGGCGCGCGCGGTGGGGGCGCGGCGGATGATCGCCGAGTCGATGGTCTTCGGGTACGGGTACCGGGACTTCGGGGAGCGGGTGATCACGGAGGACGACGTCTTCGGACCGACCGGCCTGGACGCGCCGTCCCAGCGGCATGTGGACGCCATGCGGACCAAGGAGGAGCTGATGCTCGGGACCGAGGGGATCGAGGGCGTCGCGCTGCGGTTCGGCGTGTTCTACGGCCCCGGGGGCACCGAGACCATCGTGGACCTGCTGCGGAAGCGGAAGCTGCCGGCGGTCGCCGACCGGGGAAGGGTGCTGCCCTGGGTCCACCTGCAGGACGCGGCGCGCGCGGTGGCGCTGGCGGTCGGGGGCGGACGGCCGGGGGAGGCGTACAACATCGTGGACGACGCCCCGATGGGCTTCGGCGCGCATGTGCGCGCGGTCGCCGCGGTGTTCGGCACCCCGAGGCCGATGACGGTGCCGGCCTGGCTGACCCGCCCGATGTCGTACGCGCACACGATCTCGACGACGAACCTGCGGGTCTCCAACGCCAGGGCGGAGGCCGAGCTCGGCTGGACACCACGGTACCGGGACTGCGCGGCGGGTCTCGCCGCACTGACCGAGTGGTGAGCGGCCGGCCCGAGGTGCCGGGCCGGACCGGTCGGAGGCGGGCGAA
>NZ_JBVIUJ010000007.1:469101-511999 GCF_055596705.1 Streptomyces sp. NPDC039609 | reverse complement strand
AAGCCACTCGGCCGGAACGGCCAGGGGCGGGCGAAGCCACTCGGCCGGAACGGCCAGGGGCGGGCGAAGCCACTCGGCCGGAACGGCCAGGGGCGGGCGAAGCCACTCGGCCGGAACGGCCAGGGGCGGTCGACCGGGCCGAGGCCCGCAGCGGACCGGCCCGCGTCCGATGGGCACGTGTCCGATGGGCGCGCGGCCGACCGGGCCGGAGGGGCCGGCCCCAGGCCGACCGGCCCGAAGTCGACCCGGCCACGGCCGACCCGCCCGAGGTCCGCAAGACCACCTCGGACCCGCCCGAAATCGACCCGGCCACGGCCGACCCGCCCGACGTCGGCAAGACCACCTCGGACCCGCCCGAAATCGACCCGGCCACGGCCGACCCGCCCGACGTCGGCAAGACACCTCGGACCCGCCCGCGGTCGGCGAGGCCACGTCGGACCGGCCGGGGTCAAACCGTGCGGGCCGGATCTCGTCAGCGCGCGTCGCGGATCTCCTGGTGCCCGCGCCCCAACCCCGCCGCGTCCGCGGCGCTCGTGCCGTGGGTCCAGCCCGCCTCGTCCCACATCGCGCGGACGCGGGTCGTCCGTGTCTCGGGGAACATCTCGTCCGCGCGGGACGTGACCGCGACCTCACGGGAGGCCAGTACCGGCAGGAGCGTCGGGGTCTCGGAGGCCACGCGGCGGGAGGTGGACGCCAGGCGCGTGCCGAGGCGGTTCGCGTACGCGAGCAGGAAGGACTGCCGGAAGGACTTCGTACGCTTCCGGCCGCCCGCCCGCTGCTCCGCCTCCGCCCTCGTCATCGCCGCGGTGCCCTGAACCAGGAGCGAGGTGTACAGCAGCTCCACCGGATCCAGGTCCGCCTCGAAGCCGACGACCGTCGAGAAGCCGTACGCCTCGTTCCACACGGCCCGGCAGTGGTTCGCCTCCGCCACCGCATCCAGCAGGATCGCCTTGGCCTGCTCGTACGGCGGCTCCACCCCGATCCGGACGGCGCCCGGCACATCGCCCGAGGGCGTGCGGGACTCCAGCGCCGCCTCGTCCAGGCTGTGGCGGGCCATCAGCTCCTGCGCCTTGGCCGTCAGCGCCTCCGCCTCCTCCGGGTAGCCCGTCGCCTCCGCCTTCGCGAGCAGGGCACGGACGCGCGTCAGCATCCGCGGCTCCCCCGCCACGGCTGCCGGCAGCACGTCGCCGGGCACCGGGCCCACCGGCTCCAGGGACGGCAGCCGGACGAGGAGGCGGTACAGCTCCAGGGTCGTCGTCGCCGAGGAGAAGCGGTCCGCCCGGACGGGGGTGGTGTCGAGGTCGGCCAGTTGCGAGGCCCAGCGGCGCGGCAGCCGCTCGTAGCGGCCCGTCTCGGAGGTGATCAGTGCGCCCGCAAGCCGCACGTGCTCCTCGGCCAGGTCCCGCCGCACCAGCCGTACGAGATCCGCCGGCTGCCAGCCCCGCTCCCACGCCCGCCGTACGAACTCCTCGCCCCGGCACGCCAGTTCCGCGTCCGCCGCCCGGTCCGCCGCGAGCACGGACGCCGCCGTGTCCAGGGCCGTCTCGTCGTCCGTATAGAGGGCCTCGAAGGCCTGCTCGACCGTGCTCGTCGTGCTCACGACTGCTTCGCGTCCCATTCCTCGCGCGCCCGACCGATCACCGCACGGTGGTCGAGCGACCAGTCGATCAGCTGCTTGATCAGGTGCGTCATGCTGTGGCCCGTCTCGGTCAGCGCGTACTCCACCTGCGGCGGTGTCGTCGGATACACCGTCCGCGTCACCAGCCCGTCCCGCTCCAGACGGCGCAGCGTCAGCGTGAGCATCCGCTGCGAGATGCCGGTGACCAGCCGCTGCAGCTCCTTGAACCGCTTCGGTCCCGCCGCCAGTTCGACGACGACATGGACGGTCCACTTGTCGCCGAGCCGGTCCTGCACATCCCGTACTCCGCACTCCTCCGCGCAGCTCACGACGGGGTCGGTGGTTACCTCCGTGTGCCCCACTGACATCAATGTGCCTCCTTCCGAGATCCGCGCGCTCGTCCAAGAATGAGTCTCACCGAACACGATCACGAAATCGGGGGAATCATGCTGCTCGTCACCGGTGTCTCCGGCGGTCTCGGCTCGCTCGTCGCGGAGCGCCTCGCCGGCCGCGACGACGTCGTCCTCGGCACACGCGCCGGGCTGCCCGGCACCCGCCTCGTCGACTTCGACGAGCCCGGCACCCTGCCGGAGGCCTTCGCCGGGGTCGAGACCCTACTGCTGATCTCGGCCGGTTACGGCGAGGACGACACGGTCGTCGCCCGCCACGAGGCCGTCATATCCGCCGCCGAGCGGGCCGGGGTCGGCCACATCGTCTACACCAGCCTCTCCGGCGACGGCGACCACCTCACGTACTCCCTCGCCCACCGCTGGACCGAGCGGCGGCTGCGGCGGTCCGGCGTGAACTGGACGGTCCTGCGCAACGGGCTCTACGCCGAGTTCCTCACCTGGATCGCCACCCCGGACGCCGACAACCGCATCACCGGCCCCCTCGGCGAGGGCCGGCTCGCCGCCGTGGCCCGCGAGGACCTCGCCGAGATCGCGGTCACCGTCGCCACCTCCCCGGCCGCGCACGCCGGCCGCACGTACGAGCTCGTCGGCGAGCGCCCGCTGGGCGGGGCCGACCTGGCGCGGGCGCTGGGCGCCGAGTACGCCCCTGGCACGCTCGCCGAGGCGCGGGCTGCCATCGCCGCCTCCGGCGCCGCACCGTTCCAGGTCCCGATGCTGACGGGCACCTACTCGGCCATCGCACACGGCTTCATGGACGGCACGGGGGTGGAGAGCAGCCTGCGGCAGCTGCTGGGGCGCGAGCCGCTGGACGCGCTCGAGGTGTTCGTGGCGGCCGTACGCAAGGGGTAGGGCGAGGGGGCGTTCCGCCGGGGGGTGGGCGAGGGGACGTTCCGCCGGGGGGCGAGGGGGCGTTCGCCGGGGGTGGGCGAGGGGACGTTCCGCCGGGGGGCGAGGGGGCGTTCGCCGGGGGTGGGCGAGGGGACGTTCCGCCGGGGGTGGGGCGTTCCGCCCCCCGGGGGGTAGGGCCAGGCCTACCTCGTGGACGCCCTCCAGTGGTCGTGATCCCCGAACGGGAAAACGGTTCGCTGGAGCCATGACCTCAACGACCTCAACGACGCACTCCGACACCGCCGTTCGGCTCGTCGCCCTCCACCGTCACCACCGCGACGTCCGTGCCCTGGACGGTGTCGACCTCGACTTCCGTACCGGGACCTTCACCGCCGTCATGGGCCCCTCGGGCTCCGGCAAGTCCACACTGCTCCAGTGCGCGGCCGGTCTGGACCGGCCCACGAGCGGGAGCGTCCAGGTGGGCGGGATCTCCCTCGAAGGGCTGAGCGAGCGTCGGCTCACGCTGCTGCGGCGGGACCGGATCGGCTTCGTCTTCCAGTCCTTCAACCTGCTGCCCTCGCTCACCGCCGCGCAGAACGTGGCACTGCCGCTGCGACTCGCGGGGCGACGGGTGTCCCGGGGCGAGGTGCGCGCGGCGCTGGAACGGGTCGGGCTCGGCGGGCGGGAGTCGCACCGTCCCGGGGAGCTGTCCGGCGGGCAGCAGCAACGGGTCGCGATCGCCCGGGCGTTGATCACCCGGCCGGCGGTGCTCTTCGGGGACGAGCCGACCGGAGCCCTCGACTCCACCACCAGTCGTGAGGTGCTGACGATGCTGCGGGAGTTGGTGGACCGGGACGGCCAGACGATCGTCATGGTGACGCACGACCCGGTGGCGGCGGCTCGGGCGGACCGGGTGGTGTTCCTGGTCGACGGGCGGGTCGAGGGGGAGCTGTACGGGCCCACGGTCGAGCGGGTCGCGGCCCGCATGGCCGGCCTGGAGACCGTGACGGAGACGGCGAGCGCGTCCGGGGCGGAGGCCGTCCCGTGCTGACCGTCGTCCTCTCCGGGCTTCGCGCCCGCTGGGCCGCCTTCCTCGGCAGCTTCGTCGCTCTCGCCCTCGGTGTCGGGCTCCTCACCACCATGGGTCTCGGCCTCGCCTCGACCTTCGACGCCCCGGAGCGGGAACCGCGGCGGTTCGCGGACGCGCCCGTGGTGGTGAAGGGGAAGGACGCGGTTACCGTCGACGTTCGGCGGGGGCCGGACACCGTCTCCGTATCGCGCAGGCTCGACCGTCCACAGCCTGTGGATATCGAACTGCTTGCCGAGCTGAAGGCCCGCTGGACCGTCACCACCGCCGGCGGCCCCGACGCCGTCGGCGTCCATGGCCCCGCCGCCGAGATCCGTACCCTCGTCGGCGACCGCGGTCAGGTCCTCACCGGGAACGAGCGGCGGCTCGCCGACCCCGAGCCCGAGCGGGACGCCGAGGCGCTCGTCGCCCTCAACTCCCTTCTCGGCACGGCCGGTGGCGTCACCACCTTCGTCTCGGTCTTCGTCGTCGCCTCCACCTTCGCCTTCGCGGTCGCCCTGCGGCGGCGGGAGTTCGGCCTTCTGCGCACCGCCGGGGCCACCCCCGGCCAGGTCCGGCGGATGCTGCTCGCCGAGGCCGCCGGCGTCGGCATCGTCGCCTCGGCCGCCGGCTGCGCGCTCGGCGCGTGGGGCGCGCCCTGGCTGGCGCGGGTGCTCGTCGACGGCGCACTCGCCCCCGACTGGTTCGCGATCGGCAGCGCCACCTGGCCGCTGCACGCCGCCTTCTGGACGGGGGTGACCGTCGCCCTCGCCGGTGCGGTCGCCGCCTCCCGCCGGGCTGGGAAGGTCGGCCCGACGGCCGCGCTGCGCGAGGCGGACGTCGACACCGACGTCCTGCCCCTCGGCCGGGCGCTGCTCGGCACGGGGCTGCTCCTGACGGGCGCCGGGCTGCTGGTGTGGACCGGGTTCACCGACCCGTCGTCGCTGCTCAAGCGCAAGACGTACACGACCCTGCCGATGCTCCTGATCACCGGCGTCGCCCTGCTCGCCCCGCTGCTCGTCCGTCCGGTGGCGCGCGCCCTGCGGCTGCCGGGGGCGACGGGGATGCTCGTACGGGAGAACAGCGCGGCGGCCGTGCGGCGTACCGCCGCCGTGGCCGCGCCGGTCCTCGTCACGGTGGCGCTGGCCGGCTCGCTCCTGGGCTCGGCGACGACGGTGACGAGCACGAAGGCCGCGGAGGCGCGGGAGCAGACGGCCGCTCGGTACGTGGCCACCGGCGAGGACCTGCGGCCGGTCCCCGGCGCCTCGGCGACCGCGACGACATCCGTCTTCGTACGGGACGGGGACGCGGCGCTCGTGAAGTACGGGGCCCGGGCCGTCTCCGACCCGGCCGCCTTCGCGGATCTGGCGCGGCTGCCGGTGAAAGCCGGGGACGTGCGGGACCTCGACGACCGGTCGATCGTCGTCAACGAGGAGTGGGAGCGGCGGTCCGTCGGCGAGGTCGTCGACGTGTGGCTCGCGGACGGCAGCGGCCCGGTGAAGCTGCGGGTCGTGGCGGTCCTGGCACTCGGGACGGGGGACAACGGCCCGTACGTGACACGGGCGAACGCACCGGGCTCGGCCGTGGACCGGATCGAGGCGTCCGGCGTGGGTCCCGAGGCGCTCGCGGCGGCGGGCGGGATGGTGCGAACGGTCGATGAGTGGGCCGCCGCCACGCACCCCGCGACCAGCCCGCAGACCCGGCTCGGGCTGCTCCTGGTGCTCGGCATCGCGCTCGTCTACACCGTGATCGCCCTCGCCAACACCCTCCTGATGGCGACGTCGGTACGCGGCGCGGAGCTGGCCGCGCTCCGGCTGGCCGGCGCCACACGGGCGCAGATCCTCCGGGTCGTGACGGGCGAGGCCGCCCTGGCGGTGGCGATCGGGGCGGCCCTCGGACTGGCGGTGACGGCGGTCAACCTGGGCGCCCTGGGCGCGGGCCTCGCGGCCCTGTCGGCGCCGGTCTCCCTGTCGGTGCCGTGGGGCGCCGTGGGCGCGGCGGCGGGGGTGTGCGCGGCGGTCGCCGTGACCGCCTCGGCGCTCCCCGCGTGGCGCGGCACGCGCTGACCGGCGAAGGTGGGTGGACGGGGCGGTGGCCGGGGTCGGAGCCGGGCCACCGCCCCGCCCTGTCAGCCCTGGGCGACGACCGCGTACGAGACGAAGGCGGTCCAGGCGGAGGGCGTGAGGTCCAGGTGGGGGATGTCGATGTCCTTGGAGTCACGGACGTGGACGGCGCCGGGGGTGGTGGCGACCTCTACGCAGGAGTCGCCTTCGTTGCCACTGCTGTAGCTGCTTTTGAACCACTCCAGCTCAGGCTTGCGGATCATGTTTCTCCCAGCAGTTGCTCGATGAAGGCCAGCGACTCCCCGGGAGGGAGCGCCTGAGCCCGGATGGTGCCATACCGCAGCTCAAGGATGCGTAGCTGCTTGGGGTCGGAGATCGGCCGACCGTTGAAGGCGCCGTCGGAACGCGCGACCGCCGTACCGTCCTCGAACTTGAGCACCTCGATCCTCCCGTCCAGCCCAGGGTGGACGACACATCGCGTAGGCATCACCTGAAGCGTGACGTTGCGCAACCGACCCACCTCCAGCAGACGTTCGAGCTGCTGTTGCCACACCATTGTGCCTCCGAGGGGCCGCCGGAGCGGACCCTCTTCCAAGACGAAACTCAAGGCTGGCGCGGGCAGCCGATCGAAGATCGACTGGCGGGCCACACGGGCGGCGACCATGCGCTCCACCTCGTCCTGCGAGTAGGGAGGTTGGCGCGACTCGAATGCGACCTGGGCGTGGGCCGGCGTCTGCAACAGCCCATTGATGCTGTTGCACTCGTACACCCCCATCTCGACGGCCCGCGCCTCCATCCGTGCCAGGTCGCGCACCTTCTTTGGGTACCGGACCTCCACCACGTCCGCCTTCATGGCCGAGACAAGCCCGCCCGCCCCCACCGCCTCGTCCACCTTGTCCAGGAACTCCGGCCGGGGAATGCGGGTGCCGCGCTCCACCTTCCGGATCAGGTCCTCGCCGTAGCCGACCCGTTCGCCGAGTTCGGCGGCCCGCAGCCCCTTCGCCTCCCGCCACTTCCTGATCTGCCGCCCCACCGCCGCGACCACCGCCGCGCCCGACTCGTCGTCGGGATCGACTTCCCAGCCTGGCTCGTCCGTCTCGACCACGCTCACGCCCGCCCACCTCCGTGATGCCGTACCTGTGCTCAGCGCCGCCTTACCCGACGGGCGCGCGGGACAGCCGGGACAGCACCGGACAGTCTCGGGACAATCACCGTACGTAAGGGTGCCTTCGCTGGGCAGCGTACGCACGGCCCACCACGCTGGGTGACATGAACCACGAATCCGCGCAAGCGTTGGCGTCTGTACGCCAGTTCGGAATCCAGCTCTCCGCCACGCGCCGGGGCGCTCGCCTCGCCAGGCTGCTGACGGTGGAGCAACTGCGCACCTGGGAGCTGGAATCGGTCTCTGATCCCGCCGCCCACGTCGTCGCCGAACTCGCCGCCAACGCGGTGACCCACGGTCGCGTCCCCGGGCGGGACTTCCACCTGGCGCTCTCGGCGTCGGTGACCACGCTCCGTATCGAGGTGACCGACACCCGGGGCGACCGCGTCCCGGTCCTGGGGCGTTCGGGCGGGGCCGAGTCGGGGCGGGGGCTGCTGCTCGTCGAGGCGTTCGCGGACCAGTGGGGGGTGTCGTCGGGGCCCGTGCCGCGCAAGACGGTCTGGGCGGTGATCGGGCTCCCGTGAGCCGCGCAGCGGGGTTCCGCGACGCGGTGGGCCACGACGGAAAAGCTTTAAAGAAACCGGAGGGAAAGTACCCTCCCCACCCCTCCAGCCTCCCCGCTGACCGCCGATCACTCACACGGGTGATCTGCACCAACTGGGCTGGATTTGGGGATGGTTGCCTGGCATATGCTCACGCCACATGACCCAGACAGACGTCGGCCCTCGACGGGACTAGCGATCCCGATCGAGGGCCTGACCAACGAGGAAGTAGACGCTTCCCGATGGCTTATCAGCAGCCTAGCGCGCCCTCGCGCGCATCCGGACTCATTCACGTCAACGTCCGCCACACGACCGGCTACACGGTCGTCGGCAACCACCTCGCCCAGCACCGCGAGCTCTCGCTGCTTGCGATCGGGCTCGCCGTCCACATCCAGTCGCTTCCCGCCGGGGCGTCCGTCGGTATCAAGGCCGTCGCCGACCGTTTCCCGGAGGGTGAGCTGCGTGTCGCCGCCGCGATGCGCGAGCTGGAGGCCCACGGATACCTGAAGCGCCACAACGAGCGCCTGCCCAACGGGCGGCTGGTTCCGCGCACGGTCTCGTACAACCGACCGGGGGCTGAACCCGAGCCCCCGCCGGAGACGCCGCCGACGCCGCCCACGCCACCCACGCCACCGCCCATGCCTCCCACGACGCCAGTGCCCGCAGAGCCCGGACCGGAGACACCCCCGTCGCCTCCGCCCCCGGCCCCGACTCCGCCGCCCACCCCGACTGCGGCCCCGGCCCCGGCAGCGGCTCCGAATCCCTCGCCGCACCCACCGCCACCGCTCCCCCAGGCGCACCGGCCCGCCGCCGAGCTCCTCGCCGGGCTGCACCTCCACGAGCCACGGCTCCTCCTCGCCGAGCGGGACGTCCAGCGCCTCGCCCCGGGCGTGACCGCCTGGTTCGAGCGCGGCGCCCACCCCGATGCCGTCCGCCGCACCCTCTCGGCGTGCCTTCCCGACGCGCTGAGACATCCGGCCGGGCTCCTCGCCCACCGGCTCACGGCCCTGATGCCACCGCCGCTGCCCGCCAGACCACCGGCCCCCGACCCCCTCCAGACCTGCGAGGACTGCGACCGGGCCTTCCGATCCCCCGAACCCGGCCGCTGCCGCGACTGCGGCCCCGAACGAAGAGAGGCCGCTTAGCATGAAGCTGATGACTCGGGCCCCAGGGCACGGACGAGGAGCCAGCGCCATGACGACCGCTTCCCCGCTCTACGCGACCTTGCGCAACGCCAGGGACCGCCTCGACGACACCGTCCCCGGCAAGTTCGAGATCACCAAAGAAGGAATCGTTCACGACATGACGGCTCCGAGCCGCCCTCACGAGCTGACCGTGGTCCAGCTGCGCCGGCGCCTTGAGAAGGGGATGCCGGAAGAACTGGTGGCCCATACGGGAGAACCCGACGTCGAGGACGAGCCCCAAGGCGTGATGCGCCATCCCGACATCATGGTGATCTCCATGGTGGACATGGAAGGCGACGGTTCGTTCGACCCCCGGACCCTTCTCGCCGCCATCGAGGTCGTCTCCCGTTCCAACCCCGACAACGACTGGATCGGCAAACTGCGGGACTACCCGCTGATCGGCATCCCCGTGTACGCGATCTTCGATCCCCGTACCGGTACGGGCGCCGTGTTCTCCGACATCCACGCCACGCCCGACGGCCCGCCGCGAGCCGCGTTACGCCACCCGCAAGGACTTCGTCTACGGCGAGGACGTCACCATCGCCGACTGGACGATCTCGACCGAGGACCTACCCCGATACTCCTAGCGAACCCCTACGGCAGCAGCACCAACTTGCCCCGCACGTGACCCGACTCGCTCAGCTCCTGGGCCCTCGCCGCCTCCTTCAGGGGGAAGGTCTCGGCGATGTCGAGGCGCAGCCGGCCCTCCGCCGCCAGGCGGGCGTGGGTGGTCAGCCAGGTGCGGGCGAGGGGCGGATCGACCGTGACACCGCTGAAGACGATGCCGTGCTCCTCCGCGTCCACGGCCGCGATCGTGACGATGCGGTCCTTGGCGCCGCCCGTCAGCTCGATCGAGACCGGCAGCGTGTCGTGACCCGCCGCGTCGAAGACCGCGTCGACGCCCTGGGGCGCGGCAGCCCGTACGCGATCCGCCAGACCCTCCCCGTACGTCACCGGGATCGCGCCGAGGCCGCGCAGGAAGTCGTGGTTACGTGCCGAGGCGGTACCGACCACCGTCACACCGGCCGCCACCGCCAGCTGGACGGCCAGCGCGCCGACCGCACCCGCCGCGCCGTGCAGCAGGAGCGTCTCGCCCTCCTTCACCCCGAGCAGCTCCAGGACCCGCTGCGCGGTCTCGCCGGCCACCGGGATGCTCGCGGCCTGCTCCCAGGCCAGTCCGGTCGGCTTGGGGGCGAAGACCTCGGCCAGGGCGTACTCGGCGTAGGCGCCGGTCGTCGTCCAGCCGAACACCTCGTCGCCGACCGCGACACCCGTGACGTCAGGGCCCAGCGCGTCCACCGTCCCGGCGAACTCCAGGCCGGGCACGGCCGGGAAGGTGGTCGGGTAGAACGCCTCGACCCAGCCGTAACGGCGCTTGTGGTCCACCGGGTTGACGCCGACCGCCGCCACCTTCACCCGCACCGCGCCGGCGCCGGGCTCGGGCACGGTCACCCCTGCCTCCTGACGCAGAACCTCAGGGCCGCCGAACTCCTCGTACGTGATCGCTTCCATCTCGGCCTCCGTGGACCCTCGTTGAACGCTCGCTGCTTCGATGGGACAAGCCTGCGATCACCACCTCCTCCGCTCCGCCCTCCCAACGGCCAGTCCCACCTGGCCGAAAGGACAGCCACCGCGCCCGACCCCCTGACTACGCTGAGGCTCATGGACGCGACGACGCTGACCACCGCGTACGAGATCATCCGGCAGCCGCTCGGGGAGATCCTGCCCCGCCTCTCGGCCGCCCTCGCGCCCCTGATCCCGCACCGGGGAGCCGCCGAACTCTCCACCCACTGCGCCCACTCGCCGTTCAAGACCGTCGGCGAGACCGAACTGCTCGTCGCGGCCGAACTCACCACGATGCTGACTTCCGGCACTCCCGGAAGCCCGTGGCAGGGACGGGCCACGATCGGCGGCAGGGAGCGCGAGGTCGTCGCCGTCACCAGCGACGCGACAGCACGCCGTTCCGTCCTCGTCCTCGTCCGGGAGGACGGCTCCGCGCGCGTCGACGAGGACGGGCTCGCCGTGGCGCAAGCGCTCTGGGACCTGGTGACCAGCCACTTCGACCGGTTCGCGGTGGAGGCGATGCCGGGGGCGCTGGCGCGTTCGCGCGCGGCGGCCGACACCCGGGCACGGGTCGTCGCGGAGCTGTCGACGGCCCACGCGGCCGCCGTCTCCGGGGTGCTCGGGGTGCTGCGCAGCCGGGCGCTGGACGACTCGACGGCCCGGGCGACCGCCACCGACCTCGCGGCCTCCGCGCTGATCGAGATGCGTGCCGCGACCAAACGCGACCGGGCGATCGCCGAGGAACCTGCCTCGGATGCCTTCGCCCGGCTCGCCGACGAACTGCGGCCGATGCTCCGGCACACCCCGGTGCGGCTCGAACTCGGCCCGCCGGACTCCGGCCGCTCCCTCGCGGCGGACGTGGCGCACAGCGCGCGGGCCATCGTGCGGGCGCTGCTCCTGGTGGTTCTGGAGCAGGACTCCGTGCGCCGGGTCCACGTCGGCTGGCAGCTCACCGAGCACGAGCTGCGGGCGACCGTGCGGGACGACGGGTCGGGCGCGCTCGAACGCTGCGAGGTGGGGGCAGGAAGCGTCACCGACCGGCTGGAGGTGCTGGGCGGACATCTGGACATGGAAGCGGTCCAGGGCTGGGGCACGACCATGACGGCCGTGATCCCGCTCGCCACCTCGGACGCTCCGCACGGTGCCGCGAACCCGCTCACCGACCTCGGCGAACGCGAACTGGAGGTTCTCACCCACCTCGCTCTCGGTCACCGCAACCGGCAGATCGCCCAGGAGCTCCACATCAGCGAGTCGACGGTGAAGTTCCACGTCGCCAAGATCCTGACGAAGCTGGGGGTGGGGTCGCGCGGGGAGGCGGCGGCGCTGTTCCACAGGGCGGCGTGACGGGACGCGGCGCGACGGGACGCGGCGTAGCGGGGCCCTGTCAGTGGTGGGTGCCAGACTCGCACCCATGAGCGAGAGGTGGGCGCTGGCGGGTGAGGCGGAGGGGGACGGAGCGCTGCTCGTCCCGCTCGGTCCCGACGGGCTGCCCGCCGGGCCGGTCGTCCGCGAGCCGGACCTCGTCGAGGCCGTCCGCTCCCGGCCCGGCGTCGCGCGCTGGGTGTGGCGGTCGACGACCGCGGTGTATCCACGGCTCCTCGCCGCCGGCGTCCGCGTCGAGCGGTGCTACGACATCGAGGTCGCCGAGCAGCTCCTCCTCGGCCACGAGGGGCGCCTCGGGGAGCCCCGGTCCGCGGCGGCCGCCCTCGCTCGGCTGCGGAACGCGCCCGTGCCGCCCGATCCGCCGCAGCGGGCCGCCGAGCCCGGCTCTCAGGACTCCCTCTTCGAGGCCAGACCCAGCGCCACGGCCGTCCGTTTCGAGGACCTCCTCACCGTCTACGCGGAGCAGCACCGCCGCCACGACCTGGCCGAGCACCCGGGGCGGATGCGGCTGCTCACGGCCGCCGAGTCGGCGGGGATGCTCGTCGCAGCGGAGATGCACAGGTCCGGGCTCCCGTGGCGGGCGGATGTCCACCGGGAGGTGCTGCACGAGCTGCTGGGCGAGCGGTACGCCGGAGGAGGCGAGCCGCGCCGGCTCGCCGAGCTCGCCGACGAGGTCTCGGCCGCCTTCGGCCGACGCGTCCGCCCCGACCTGCCCGCCGACGTCGTCAAGGCCTTCGCCCAGGCCGGCATCCGGGTGCGGTCCACCCGCCGTTGGGAGCTGGAAGAGCTCGACCATCCGGCGGTGGCGCCGCTCGTCGCCTACAAGAAGCTGTACCGGATCTGGACGGCCCACGGCTGGTCCTGGCTCCAGGACTGGGTGCGCGACGGCCGCTTCCGCCCCGAGTACCTGCCCGGGGGCACGGTCAGCGGCCGCTGGACCACCAACGGCGGAGGCGCGCTGCAGATCCCCAAGGTCATCCGGCGGGCCGTCGTCGCCGACGAGGGCTGGCGGCTGGTGGTCGCCGACGCCGACCAGATGGAGCCCCGGGTGCTGGCCGCGATCTCCCGCGACCCGGGCCTGATGGAGGTCGCCGGGCACCCGGACGACCTGTACACCCGGCTGTCGGACCGCGCGTTCTCCGGTGACCGCGACCACGCCAAGCTGGCGCTGCTCGGCGCGATCTACGGCCAGACCAGCGGTGACGGGCTGAAGAACCTGGCTGCGTTGCGCCGTCGCTTCCCCCGGGCGGTGGCCTATGTGGACGACGCGGCAAAGGCCGGCGAGGAGGGCCGGCTCGTACGGACCTGGCTCGGCCGGACCAGTCCGCGCGCGGTCGGCGCGGGAGAGGACGAGGAGGCGGGGATCCCGCAGGAGGGCGGCGAGGCTGTCGTGGCGGAGGACGGGTTCACGCCCGGGTACGCCTCCAGCAACGCGCGGGCCCGCGGGCGGTTCACCCGTAACTTCGTGGTGCAGGGGAGCGCCGCGGACTGGGCGCTGCTGATGCTGGCCGCGCTGCGGCGCGCCACCGCGGGGATGCGGGCCGAGCTGGTCTTCTTCCAGCACGACGAGGTGATCGTGCACTGTCCGGCGGAGGAGGCGGAGGCGGTCACGGAGGCGATCCGCGCGGCGGGGGACGAGGCGGGCCGGATCGCGTTCGGCCGGACCCCGGTGCGCTTTCCGTTCACGACGGCGACGGTGGAGCGGTACGCGGACGCGAAGTAGCGGCCGACCCGACGGGCCAGGGACGCGATGCGGCGGCCGGGCCCGCCAGGGACGCGAAGCAGCGGCCGGGCGGGCCGCGCGCGAAGGCGGCGTCGGCCGGGCCCCCGCCGGGGTCCGGCCGCCGCCGCCGGAATCGGCGCCCCTACTTCGCTTGGATCTTCGCCCACCTGGCGTCGAGGACGATCGCCTTGAGCTGGGCCATCGTCAGTGCGGGCTCGGCGCGTGTCGCCTTGGCGTCCTGCGCGCCCGCGTTGAACGCGGAGACCACGACCCGGAAGCCGTCCCTGTCCATGGTGTCGGCCTTCCACCAGACCACGCCCGCGCCGCCCTTCTCACCCTGCTGCTGGGTCAGCTTCAGGAATCCCCCGTCGGGCAGCGTGGTGGAGCCGCTGCAGTACAGCGTGCAGGACTGGTCGCCCATGTCGTACTGGACGTTGACCTCGATGAGGCTCTTGCCCTTGCCGTCGTCGACGACCACGTAGGCGTACTGGCCGTCACCGCCCTTGGAGGTCACCATCAGGCCCTTGGGCAGCAGCGCGCGCAGCGTGGCCGACACTTCTGCGCCGTTCGGCTCCGGCGGTGCGGTGTCGGTGCCCGGCCCGGGCTTGTCGTCCTTCCGCGCCGGCAGCTTCGTGAGCAGTGGCCGCCAGTCGTCGGCCGTGACCAGTGTCTTCAACACGGAGGGTGCGAAGGGCGGATTCGTACGGCTGGTCGCCCGGCCCTGCGCGGCGGGCGCGTTGTACTCGCTCGCGTCGACCAGGAATCCGTCCTCGGTCAGCAGGACCGCCCGCCAGTTCTTGGTCTCGACGGTCTTGTCCGCGTACTCGTAGCCCTGGAAGACCATCAGCCGGTCGCCGTTCGACAGCCTCTCGGTGGTGCAGGTGTCGTACCGGACGTAGGTCTTGGGCGGGCACGTCACCTGCTCCGCGGCGGTGTTCTCGTCGGCCGGCGCCCGGTCGAGGGCGACGGAGACCTCCGCCTTGCCCTTGCCGTCGTCGTAGACGCCCGTGACGCTCCGTCCCGTGTCGTGGTGGGTGATGGTCCAGTCACCGGCCGGGGTGTTCGCCTTGAGCGCGGCGACCAGGTCCTTGGCCACGATCGGCGCCGTCGCTCCGCGTCTGTCGGCCGGTGCGGCCTTGTCCCGGGCGCTCTTGTCCGGGCCGCCCCCACCCTGCTGCGGATTCGGCGCGGCGGAGGAGGAGCCCTCGGCTCCCCCGCCGCCCAAGCCCAGCAGGTCACCGCCGTACGCGCCGCCGACGGCCACCACCGCGAGCGCCAGCACGCTGCCGGTGACCGCGCCCAGGCGGCGGCGCACCACGCGGCTCCGACCGCGGGCCAGCCCGCCGGCCACCAGCTCGCGACCGTCGTCCGTGGCGAAGCCGTCACCGGTGCGACGCAGGGCCGCGCCGAGTTCCTCCTCGAAGCGTTCGTGTCCCTCGTTCAGGGGCATGCCGAATCACCGTCTCCGATCCATGGGTGAAAGAAGGTCCAGAAGTTCTGAAGTGCCTGGTCAGCGGTGTGCGAACTCGGTGATGCTGCCGCCGAGCCGTTCCCTGAGCCGGCCGAGTGCCCGCACCGAGCGCGTGCGTACCGCGGCGGAGCTCACCTGCAGTGCGTCGGCGGTCTCCTCGACACTGCGGTCCTCCCAGTACCGCAGCACCACCACCGCCCGGTCCTTGGGCGCCAGCGCGGCCAGCGCGTCGAGCAGGGCGATCCGCAGCGCCGGGTCGTCCCCGGTCTCCGGGGCCCGGTCGGGCAGCTCACCAAGAGGGCGTTCGGTCGCGGAGCGTCGCCTCTGGTGACTGAGAAAGGTGCGGACGAGGACGGTGTGCGCGTACGCGGCGGGGTTGCCGATCCGCTGGACGCGGCCCCACACCGCGTACATCCGGCCCAGCGTCTCCTGCACCAGGTCCTCGGCGAGATGGGTGTCGCCGCTGGTCAGCAGGCATGCCGACCGGAACAGGTGCCCCGTCCGTGCGGAGGCGAACTCCAGGAACTCGTCCGCGCGGGCCTGTCTCATGCCCCTCCCCCGTTGCCGTCGTCCTTCACCTCATTGACGCGGTGGGCGCGCGGAAATGTTTCACACGAGTTCGGGCCGCCCGAAATGTCCCATCCCGGCTGAAAGGGGGTATCCCTGAAGCATGAACGCTTTTCTCTTGGATTCCGCGGAAGTCACCACGGCAGCCGGAGTCTGGCAGTCGGGGATGGCCCAGGTTCTCGGTGGCCTGATCCTGGTCGCCGTACTGATGGGTGCGTTCTGGCTGGGAATGAGGGTCAGGGACAAGGAGTCCCCGACGCCCAAGCCCGAGGAGCATCCGCACCGGCCGGAAGGCGGCCTTCCCGGCGAGACGTCCGAGTACCGCAGGCCCCACGAGATGCCCCAGACCGACGGCGAGCACCGGCTCATGCCGTACGAGCTCAAGGACGGCGGCGAGACCTCGCCCGACCCGCCCAGTGAGGAGAAGCGGAAGTGGGGCGGGATCTCCAGCGGCGGCTTCGGCAGCGGCGGACCGGGGCACGGCGACTGAGCCCCGGTCGTTCGGGGCCGGAACAGTGACGCCATGCCTCACGGAGGTTGCGACAGGTGGTCGATCACACGCTGAATCATGAAGGTCACGCGTCCCTGGCGGACCGCTTCGAGGAGCACAGGCCCCGGCTGCGGGCGGTCGCACACCGGCTCCTCGGCTCGCACGGCAAGGCGGACGACGCCGTGAGGGAGGCTGAGCTGCGGCTGAGCCGCACCGGCCCCGAGCACAGCGACGAGGACATCGCCGATCCGGGCGCCCGGCTGACCGCAGCGGTCGCCCGGGTCTGTCTGCGCATGCTGCGCTCCCGCGAATCGCGGCGCGAGGACCCCTGGGACCCGTGGGGCGCGAGCGGGCCCGGGCAGGGCACCGACCCCGAGGAGCGGGCGCTGCTCGGGGTCCTGAACGCGCTCACACCCGCCGAGCGGGTGGCGTTCGTGCTCCACGACATGTTCGAGGTGTCCTTCGAGGAGATCGCGCCGATCGTGGAGCGCACCCCGGCCGCCGCCCGGCAGCTGGCCGCCCGGGCGAGGCGGCGGGTGCAGGGCACGGAGGAGATGCCGGAACCGGACCTGGCACACCAGCGCGAGGTCGTCTCCTCCGTCCTCGCCGCGTCACGCGGCGGCAGGATCGACGCGCTGCTCGCGCTCCTCGACCCCAATGCGGTGCTGCGGGCGGACGCGGAGGCGATACGGAACGGGGCGGCCACCGCGCACGGGGCCCAGGCGGTGGCGGAGGGCCTCGCCGACCGGGCCCGGTCGGCGAGGGTCGCGCTGGTGGACGGCGCGGCGGGCCTGGTGTGGGCCCCGGCCGGCACCCCGAGGTCGGTGCTCACCTTCACGGTCCTCGACGCCCATGTCACGGCCGTCGACATCCTGATGGACTCGCGCCACCTCGACCGGCTGAACGTGGAGTTCCTGCCCGAGTGAGCCCCCCGGGGTGCCGCCTTACGACGACGTGGACCCGGCGCCCTTCACCCCCGTCGGCCGCTGCGGCCCGGTCACGTACCCCACCTGCCCGGGAAGGTCGCGTCGGGTTCTCACCGGGGACAGGAACACCGGCAGGAAGGCGGTCGCCAGCAGTGCGCCGCCCACCCACATCGTGGGGTGGATGCCCACCAGTTCGCCGAGGAGGCCCGCCGTTGCGGCGCCGATCGCGAGCGCTCCCGTGAGCAGGAAACGGAAGGTCGCGTTCATGCGGCCGAGCATCGCGTCCGGGGTCATCCGCTGGCGCAGGCTCACGCCCAGGACGTTGTCGATGCCCGTCTTGAACATCGCCAGCAGCCACCCCGCGCCCGCGAGCCACAGCCAGGGGCCGTGGCCGATGAGCGGGACCAGGAGTCCGGCCGGGGCCAGAACGAGACCCGCGAGCCCCAGGGTGCGGCCGAAGCCGAGGCGGGCCGCCACCGCCCGCGCGCAGCGGGAGCCGAGCAGGAGGCCGAGGCCACCGGCCGCCCAGTAGACGCCGAGGACACCGGCGGAGAGCCCGAGTTCGCGGACGAAGAGCACCGGCATCATCGTGTTGAGGATCTGCGAGCCGAGGTTGGTGAGCGCCGCGCTCAGGGCGAGTGCCCGTAGCTCCCTGTTCCCGAGGACGTGCCGTACACCCGCCGCGATCTGGGCGCGCAGCGGCTCCCGCGCCCGGGCGGCCGCCGCCGCGGCGGGGACCGCCGGCCCCTCCTTCGGCGGCACGCTCAGCCGGTCCCCCGCTGCCTCCTTCAGCCACAGCAGCCGTACCGCCGAGCCCAGATGGCTCACCGCCGCCCCCGCCACCGCCACCGGCGCCGTGAGCAGTTGGACGAGGCCGCCGCCCGCACCGCGCCCGGTGACGTTGGTGACGGCCATCAGGCTGACCATGGCCGCGTTGGCCTGGACGAGACCGTCCCGGCCGACGAAGCGGGGCAGGATGCTCTGCCCCGCGATGTCGTAGAAGACCATCGCGCAGCCGCTGAGCAGGACGACGGCGTAGAGCTGGGCGAGGGTCAGGGCGTCGTACCACCAGGCGAGGGGCACCGAGGCGAAGAGCAGTCCCCGGGCCGTGTCCGCCGCGATGAGGACGCGTCGCTGGGGCAGCCGGTCCACCCAGGCTCCGGCGGGGAGGCCGATGAGCAGAAAGGCCAGGGTGGCGAGCGTGGCGAGGGCCCCGACCTCGCCGGGGCTCGCGTCCAGGGCCTCGACGGCAATCAGCGGGACGGCGACGTAACCGACGTTCGTGCCGAGGTGGCTGAGGACGGCCGCCGAGAACAACGTACGGAAGTCGGGCACGCGCCAGGGTGAGTCGGATCGCATGTCAGCGAACCTCCCCCACCCCGACGCGTCGGCACAAGCGAGTAGTTCTTCAGCGATGCTTTAGCGGGGCTACACCGACGTTCGATCGCCCGCTCCGGCCGCCCAACGGGCCGGCGCCTCCTGCCGACCGCCACCCGCCGCCGCCACGTCGTCGAGGACCCGCGCGACCTCCGCGTCGCCGCACACGACCCCGACGGTCCGGCACCCGCGTGTGAGGACGACCGTGCCGTCGGTGCGGAGCTCGTACCCGAAGTGCCGTACGGCGCTCACCTCTTGGCCCCGATCGGCTGCTTGCGATCCCCCACCTGCTGCTCCGGCATCGACAGGGGCGAGGCGTCCCCGACTCCCAGGAGGCGCAGCAGCGGACCCGCCATCGCCGTGGTCACCAAGGCCATGAGCACCATGCTGGTGAACAACTCCGGCCCGATCAGGCCCAGGTCCCGGCCGATCCCGAGGATCACGATCTCCGTGAGGCCCCGGGTGTTCATCAGCGTCCCGAACGCGCCCGCGTCACGCCAGCTCATCCCGGAGAGCCGCGCCGGGATCGCGGCGCCGGCGAACTTCCCGACCACCGCGGTCACCAGGATCAGCAGCAGGGCGAGCAGTCCGGACCAGCCGAGTCCGCCGATGTCGACGGAGAGACCGGTGATGACGAAGAAGACCGGGAGCAGCAGACCGGCCGCCTTCTCCAGCGGCGCACCGATCTGCTGGTGCAGCCGCGGGGCGTCCTCGCGAGGCATGACAAGGCCGAAGGCGAAGGCGCCGAAGATGGCGTGGATGCCGATCCAGGTGGTGGCGTACGAGGAGAGCAGCACACCGGCCACGATCAGGACGAGCCGTACGCCGGTCTCCTGCCGGCCTCCGGCCGCGCGGCGCAGCGCCCGGTGCAGCAGGGGCCGTACGACGAGGGCCATGGCCGCCGCGTAGGCGATGGTCAGGGCGATGACGGTGAGCAGGCCGCCCATGCCGTCGGCCGTGCCACTCGCACCAGCCGTGCCACTGGCCCCGGCGAGCGCCACCACCAGGACCAGGACGCACCAGGCGACCACGTCGCCCGCCGCCGCACAGGCCATCGCCGTCGTACCGACACGGGTGTGGCCGAGCCGCCGGTCCCGGATGATGCGGGCCAGGACCGGGAACGCGGTGATGGAGAACGCGGTCGCCATGTAGAGCACGAACATGTCCGAGCCGACCCCGTCGGGCGCCGTCGAGCGGTACAGCAGCGCCGCCGCCCCGGCACCCACCACGAACGGAACGGCCATGGCGAGGACGGCCGTCGAGCCCACCGACCTGATCCGGCCGCGCAGCACGCCCAGGTCCAGCTCCCAGCCGGCCAGGAACATGAAGAGCGCGAGGCCCAGCTGCGCGAGGGCCGAGAGGCCCGGCCGGGCCTCGGGCGGAAACAGCAGGGCGGGCAGATCGCCGGGCAGCAGCCCCAGCAGGCTGGGGCCGAGCATCAGTCCGGCCGCGATCTCCGCGACCACCGGCGGCTGGTGCAGCCGCCGGCCCAGCCGGACCATCACGGCGCCCACGACCAGCACGATCGCGACGTCGGCCAGGACGATCGCGTCCACCGGCAGTCCTCCGGACGCTGCCATCACACCTCTCTTCCTCTCGACTCGACGGGTACTAGATCAGGACCCGGCCGGCGGCCGTCTCCCGGGTGTCGCGGGACTTGCGCAGGTCGCGGGTGATGATCGCCTTCTGCAGCCACCGGTCGGTGCCGTCGTAGCGGGCGGTGAACGCCTTGCGGCCGTGCACGGCCAGGTAGTTGTCGACGACGAGCAGCGTGCCCGCCTCGACGACCACGTCGCGGGTCGCCGCCTCCAGCTCCCGTACGAGCTCCTTGAGCGCCTGCTCGGCCGCCGCGTCGCCCTCCGGGCAGCGCATGAAGAAGGGGTCGATCCTCAGGTACGGCGAGTCGGGAGCGCCGAACAGGACCGCCACCGGCTCCGGGGTCTCGCGCATCGCCCGCATCCGCAACAGACCCGGGTGGTTCGGCTGCTGGGCGGCGAGCTGCCGCAGGTGCTCGTCGTCGGGAAGAATGTAGAACCGCGGTTCCCCGAGGACCCTGCGCGTTTCCGCGCTCAGCGTCACATCCCGTATGGAGGCGACGGTCGTCGGAACTCGGTCATGGTTTCGGATTCCGAACAGGGCCAGATAGTCGCAGCGATAGGGGTGGAACCCGTCCTCGGTGTGCCATTCGAGCAGCACGTCGCTGCCGTGACCGCTCTGCTCGTTCTCCTCGCCGGCGATCGGCAGCACATTCTGGATCATTCTTCCGGACTGCAGAGTCGGCCAGCTGAAGACTTCCCCGAGACACTTGCCGATCAAGGAAAGGAAGAGTTCTTCACGCCGGGTGCGCAGCGACGCGGCGGCTTCCGCCCAGTTCCGCGGAGTGGGCCCCACGGCGCTGTCGTCGACCGCGAATCCCCTGATCTTGAACGCCGCGGCCGGGTCGTCGCGCCGGAACTCCGCGAGGAACTTCCGCACGCCCACGGGGAGTCGCGCGGCGAGCGCCCAGGCCTCGTCGTGGAAGTGCGGGTCGCCCGGGTCGCAGCCCGCCCCGCCAAGTTCGGCGATCAACGCGTCCAGCTGGGCGACTTCGCCGGCGGACAGGTCGTAGTGGAGTACACCCTGGTCAGTGGTCACGGAATTCGCCCTCTCTGGCGTGTGGGTGTCGGGGCCGGGGATCCGGCCTTCAGTCCCAGCCCCAGCTGTCGCCGCCGTCGCCGTTCGGGCCGGGGGTGGCGGCGGTCGTGCCGGCCGCCGGGGCGGACGCGACCTCGTGGGTCTGCGCCGCCTGCGCGGTGGTGGCCCCCAGGACCGTCGTCGTCACGGCCGCGGCGCACGAGATCAGGTAGACGAATGCCTTGCTTCGCATTTTCCCGTCCGATTCCATCGAAGTGACCTGAGTGAATTGCTCAATTCCGCAGGCGAGCCGGTGAGCCGGCCATTGTGTGGCTGTCGGTCGGCGGCCGCCGTTGAGTAATCTGCCAGGGGCCGAACGGGCGCTACAAGAAGTTCGGATGGCACCATGGTGCAGTGGCTGCAAGTGGCCAGATCCGCCTCGGGGATGGTGCTCGGACCACCGTCAGAACGCCTTGCGGTGTTTCCCGCCACGCTTGCGTTCGTACATCTCCCGACCGGCCGCCTCCCGGCGTTTCCACTCCCGGCTCAGTTCCGCGCGCAGCCGTGCGTCGGTGCGTGAGGCGATCCAGGCGCTCTCGCGCAGGAGTTTGCGATAGCTCTCGAATCGGCGGTGCGAGAGCGTGCCGTCCTCGACCGCCGCGAGCACCGCGCAGTCCGGCTCGGCATGGTGCTCGCAGTCGTGGAAGCGGCAGTGCGCGGCCAGCTCCTCGATCTCGGCGAACACCTGGGAGAGCCCCTCGTTTGCTTCCCACAGGCCCACCCCGCGCAGCCCGGGGGTGTCGATCAGCAGTCCGCCGCGCGGTAGGAGCAGCAGATCTCGGGTCGTGGTGGTGTGCCGTCCCTTGCCGTCGCTGCCCCGGACCGGACCCGACTCCTGCTCCTCCTCGCCGAGCAGGGCGTTGACGAGCGTGGACTTGCCCACGCCCGATTGGCCGAGCAACGCCGAGGTACGGTCCGCGAGTTCGGCGGCGAGGGCGTCGAGGCCGGCGCCGCTGACCGCGCTGACGGGGAACACCGCGGCCCCCGGGCCCGCCTGCTCCACGTCGCTCACGAGATGGGTGATGTCGGGGACCAGGTCCGTCTTGGTGAGGGCGACGACGGGCTGGGCGCCGCTGGACCAGGCCAGCGAGAGGAAGCGCTCCAGTCGGCCCAGGTCCAGCTCGACGGCCAGCGAGACCGCGATCACGGCCAGGTCGATGTTGGCCGCCAGGACCTGGCCCTCGGAGCGGGCGGAGGAGGTCGAACGGGTGAAGCGGGTACGGCGGGGCAGCAGCGCCCGGACGACGGGGCCGCTCGCGGGAGCGGTGTCGACCGCGGCCCAGTCGCCGGTACAGGGGGTGTCGCGCGGGTCGGAGCCGAGGACCGGCTCGGTGTCGGCCCGTACCGTACGGACGGCCACCTGGCCGCCCGTCTCCTGCCCCACCTCGCCCTCCGCGACGACGAGTTCGCAGCGTCCGCGGTCCACGCGTACGACCCGGCCGGGCAGGAGACCCGTCCCCTCGTACGGCGCGAACGCGTCCGCCCAGTCGGCGTCCCATCCATAGGCCGGGAGCGTCACACGCGTCATCGGGGCCCTCTCGGTCGTGACGGATCGGGGTCATTCTCGGCATCCCGCCCCGCGAGGGTCGCCCGGCGCACCGTCGTCGCGGTGAGCATCAGCCCGCCGCTGACCAGAAATCTCCCTTCGAATGCGGTCGTCCGTACGCCGTCGACCAGCGGTCCTTCGGCATGCAGGCGAGCGGTGAAGCTTTCGGTGCGCGGCCGGAAGGCGACGGTGGCCTCCTTGAAGTCCAGCCACCGCCCGGTCAACGGGAACCACGCCTTGAAGACACTCTCCTTGGCGCTGAACAGAGCCCGGTCCCAGTGGACGTCCGGTCGCACCGCCGCCAGATCGGCCAGATGCGCCCGCTCCTCCGCACTGCTCACCATGGACAGCACGCCGGTGCCGTCGAGCGGACCGTGCGGTTCGGCGTCGATGCCGAGGGCCGCCAGGTCCGTCGCCCGCGCGACGGCGGCGGCCCGGTAGCCGGTGCAGTGCGTGATGCTGCCGACGAACCCGTCCGGCCAGACGGGAGCGCGGGAGGAGTCGTACGGGAGGGGCGCCGGCGGGACGCCGAGCCGCCCGAGCGCCCGACGCGCGCAGGCCCGCGCGGTGGTGAACTCCCGGCGCCGCGCGGGCACGGCGCCGGGGAGGAGATGCCCCTCCCCGGGGAAGGGGACGGGTTCCCCGGCCGGGTCGCCGAACGCCTCCGCGGTCGCGACCGGCCGGGGCAGGAGTCCCTCGATCATCTACCCCGCCCGCTTCGTCTCTCCGGGCCCGGCGCCGAGCCCGGCCCCGGCCTCCGCCGGGACCCCGGCCTCCCACCACGGGATGTGCCGGTCGATCGGCGAGATCGGCATGACGGACTTGAACATGTCGTTCTCGACATTGGCGAGCCGGGCGTCGTACGGCTTGCCCACGGCCGTGAACGCCCGGTGGATGCGCTGCCTGCGCTTGTCGATCGCCTCCGCGTTCCGTTCGAAGGTGGAGGCAGGCTGGAGCAGGAAGTACGTGTGCCGGCTGCCGTGGTTGTAGCGCGGCGAGTGCTCCGGATAGCAGGGGGCGAACGAGACGACGAAGAACCGCTCGCCCTCGATCATGGCGTACCAGGTCTCGTCCGGCTCCGGTGTGTCCTGGATGTAGACGCTCGGCCAGAGAGCGCAGAGCGTCTCGAAGAACCGCTTCGTCAGCCGGGTCAGGGAGTCCAGGGTCGCCCCGAGGGTCTCGTCGTCGAAGGTGATCACCATGCCGTCGAGCTCCGCGTCTCGCGCCGTACGGAAGAACTCGGCGATGGCGGCACGGTGTTCTCTCAGCTCCCGCTCGACGTCGGCCGTGGTAACGGTGAGGGCCGGCCCCATCTTCGAGGGCTTGGCGAAAGGACAGAGGGTCTTCTGGACGATCTCGTCGAAGCTCATGATCTACCTCACGGATTCACTTTCTGTGCGTCGGCACCGACGGCGGTGGCGGTGCTGGGTGCGGTGGCGCGGCAGCCGAGGACGTAGAACCACCAGCCGGCGATCACGAGCGCGACGAGCGCGGCGAACATCGCCGCGGGCGAGGCGTGCACGAGCAGGAAGCCGCAGATGATCGGGCCGATGGCCACACCGATGTGGACGAGGTTCTGGGCCCCGAAGTAGCTGCCGCGCAGGTTGTCGGGCGCGATGGCGTCGATGAACATGTACTCGGCCGGGACGACGATCACCTCGCCGATCGTGAAGACGACGATCGCGGCGACGATGATCCACGCCTCGGTGGACAGGGCCATGCCGACGAGTCCGAGGACGAACGCCCCGGTGCCCCAGGTGAGCCAGCGCAGCAGTGTCTTCTCCTTGAGCCTGCTGCCGATGACGTACTGGGTGGAGATCACGACGATCGCGTTGGCGGCCGAGATGTAGGCGACCAGCTGGTAGGCGGTGTCGCGGGACTCGACGGTGACCAGGTACTGCGACATGTACGTCAGCAGCGGGCCGTAGACGACGATGCTGAGGATGCCGCCGAGGGTGAAGAGCCCGAGCCGCCGGTCGGCCCGCATCACCCGCAGCACCTCGCGGAAGTTCATCGACTCGGCGCCGTCCGCCGCCTCTTCGGTCTTCTCCTGCCGGGCGGCGGCGTCCTGGGCCGCCGCGCCGGTGAAGAGCTTGCGGAAGACGAGCAGCGGCAGCAGGGCGGCGAAGATGACGCCCGCGGAGAGCAGGAACGGACCGCCCTGGCCGGCCTGCACCGTCCAGACGCCCAGGAAGGGGCCGACGGCGGCGCCGATGTTCTGCAGCGAGTACCGCAGCGAGAACACCTTCGCCCGGTTCTCCGAGGGCAGCAGATCGGCGAGGAGCGCGTTGGCGGTGACGCTCATCGACGACGAGGCGATGTTGGCGGCGAGCAGGATGCCGATCACCAGCAGCGGCGAGCCGATCAGCGGCAGCCCGCCGTACAGCACGGTGAGCACCACGTCGAGGGCGATCATGAAGTGGACCTTCACGAACCGGTCGGCGAGATAGCCGCCGTAGACGCTGACCACCGTGCCGACGATCAGGCACACCCCGAGCACATAGCCGATGGTGGCGCCGTTCATGTCGAGCGCGTCGTGCAGATAGATCGGGAGGTAGGCGAGGATCGCGAAGAAGCTGACCGCGCGCGCCATCGCGCACAGCAGCAGGATCCGTACAGGGATAGGCAGTTCGCGGATCAGCCGGAAGAAGCTCTTCATGCCGAGCCCTCCGCCGCGATGGCCTCGATGATCTCGATGAGGGATTCCTTGATGGTGTCGATCCGCCGCTGGTCGAACAGATCGGGGTGGTAGCCGAAGAGGATCTCCAGACGGTCCCCGGGGAGGACCGTGATGCCGAGCGGATAGTGCGAGACGCCCTTGGCGCCGTCGGTCCGCTCGCTCACCCCCAGTCCGTCGGTCCCGCCGAACGGATCCTCCTGGTCAGGGTAGTTCTGGAAGACGTAGTACGCGTCGAACAGGTCGCCCGCACCCACCAGACGCTGGATCTCGGTCAGCGACAGGTGGCGGTGCGGGAAGACCTCCAGTTGGGCGGAGTGCACCCGGCGGAGGGTCGCGGCGAGCGGCTCGCCGGGCTCCGCACGGACCCTCAGCGGCACGGTGTTGATGAGCAGGCCGACGACGGACTCGATGCCGTCGATCTCGGCCGGCCGCTCCGAGACGGTGGTGCCGAAGACGACGTCCCCGCTGCCCGTCAGGCGCCCCAGCTGGAGGCCCCAGGCGGTCTGCAGCGCCGTGTTCAGGGTGACGCCGAGCCGGGCCGCGGCCCGCGTCAGATCGCGGGTGAGACCGGTGGGGAGGACGGCGGAGGTGGTGTTCGGCAGGACGTGCGGGGAGAGGCCCTCGTGCCCGATCCTGCTCGGCGCGCCGACACCCGTCAGGTACGCCCGCCAGGCCTCGGCCGCCGCGTCCCGGTCCTGCTCCGCCAGCCAGGCCAGATAGTCCCGGAACGGCGTGACGGGTGCCGGCTCCCTGCCCTCGTACAGCGCGAACAGGTCGCCCCACACGACCGGCATGGACCAGCCGTCGAGGAGGATGTGGTGGTCCGCGACGAGCAGCTCGTGCCGTGTGTCGGAGAACCGCAGCAGCGAGAAGCGGAGCATCGGACCGGTCGCCAGGTCGAAGCGGAGCGCCGCGTCCTCGGCGACGATCCGCTCCCGCTCCGCGGCCTGTTCGGCGGGGGCGAGCCCGGACAGGTCGTGGCTCGCCCAGGGCACGACGACCGTGTCCCGCACGACCTGGACGGGTGTCTCCAGGCCGCGGACCGCGAAGCTCGCCCGCAGGTTGTCGTGGCGCATCAGGAGGTCGTGCGCGGCCCTCCGGAGCCGCTCGGCGTCCAGCGGTCCGTCCAGGTCGAAGACGGTCTGCCCCTGGTACGGGTCGTCGTCGGTCTCCGGGTCGGCGGCGCCGGCGTGCAGCAGCAGGCCCTGCTGGAGCGGTGCGAGCGGGAGGACGTCCCGCAGCCCCGGGTAGGTCTGCTCCAGGTCGGTGAGCGTGGACTGCTTGAGGTTGAGCAGCCGTACGTCGGAGGGGGTGAGTCCGCCCAGTTCCGGGTGGGCGGTCAGGCCGGCGAGGGCGGTCAGGGTCCGGGCCCACCGGTCGGCGAGCGCGGCGACGTCCGCCTCGGTGAAGAGCGCGGTGTCCCACTGCCAGCGGGTGTCGACCGAGCCGTCCTCCCCCTGCCGCACGTCGATGAGAAGCGGATAGGGCGGGGTGTCGCCGGAGCCGTCGTACCGGAAGCAGATCTGTGACGGCGCGAAGGCCGCCAGCTGCCGCCGTACGTCCTCGCCGCCCTGCCGCAGCTCCGCGTAGTTGCGGCCCTCGGCCGGCAGGGCGCGGATCTGCTCCTTCACCCGCTTCAGCGCGCGGGCCAGACCGCGCGGGTCCGAGAGGCTCTTCTCGAGGTTGGCGAGTCCCGGCGTGAGCCGGACCGGTACCGCCTCCGGGACGGCCGCGGTCGCGAGATCCACCCGGAGCGCGGACCGGGCCTCCGGGATGCGCCGCCCGCGCCATTCGATGAGCACCGGGGCGAGCGCGGCGAGCGCGATGTGCTCGGGCCCGGCGTGGAACATCCGGGGCAGCGCGGTGAGCAGCGCGTCCGCGAGCTCGGCGGGGAGCGTGCGGGTCGACCAGGCGTACGTGCCGCCGGGTTCGCCGTACGAGGGGTCGGGCGTTTCGAGGGTCTTCAGCCAGTGCGGCAGCTCGCCCGCGGCCACGGCCGCCGGGTCGAGCGTCTCGGCCGCCTGGGCGGCACGGACGATCAGCGCCTCGACGGTCTGGTACTGGAAGACGTCCCGCGGGGTGATCACGAAGCCCTCGGCGCGGGCCCGGCTGACCAGCTGGATCGAGCGGATGGAGTCGCCGCCGAGGTCGAAGAACTGGTCGTCCACCCCGACGCTCTCCAGGCCGAGGACCTCGGCGAAGAGCCGGGCGAGGGTGATCTCCCGCTCGGTGCGCGGCGGGCGGACGGCACGGGAGGTGAAGTCCGGGGCGGGCAGCCTGCGGCTGTCGAGCTTGCCGTTCGGGGTGAGCGGCAGCTTGTCGAGGAGGACGACGGCCACGGGCACCATGTGCTCGGGAAGCTTCCGGGCCGCGTGCCGGCGCACCTCGAGCGCGAGCTTGCGGCCGTGGTCCTCGGCGCGCGGGTCGTTGCCCTGCTCGTGGAGGGACTGCCCGCCGGTCGCCTTGTGCAGGAACAGGTCGGTCAGGAAGGACTGTTCGGTGCCCGCCTCGATCAGGACGACGTCGAAGAGGTCGCCCTCGGAGGCGTCGGTCCAGGTGGCCTTCGCGCGGTAGCCGAGCTGTTCGGCCAGGGCGTGGACGGCCTCCGGGTCGATGCCGGGGCGCTCCTGTCCGTCGAGTCCGAGGTCGGCCACCCGGCCCGCCGACCCGGTGCGGATCCGGTGGGCGGCCGCGACCTCGGCGGCGACCCGCCGGTTCGGGATGCCGGTCACGCGGAGCGTCGCCGGACGGGTGGACTCGAGGAGCTCGCGTACGGACTCCAGGCCGCCCGTCTCCTGCCAGAGCAGCTCGGCCGCGTCCCGTACGGAACGCAGCTCCGTGCCCCGCTTGTGGAGGACGACCTCGTAGCGGAAGTCCGTCAGCTCGTTGGAGTGCCGGCCGCGCTTGAGCTGGATGTCGACGCCCGCGACGTCGGCGATCTCCTCGCCGACGCGGCTGAAGAACGCGGGGTCGAGGAGGAGTTCGCTCTCCAGCTCCACCGTGTGCGCGACGAGGTCACGCACGACCGCGACCGGTTCGTCGGCGTGTGCCCCGTCGTGCAGGGCGGTCGCGGTGAGGAACGGGTGCAGGAGCCGCAGATGGCGGATGTCGCCGAGGAAGATCCGGCCGCCCGGCTCCAGGAGGTCCATGGCCTGCTTCAGCACGTCGATCAGGTACGGGACGCTCGGGAAGTACTGGGCGACCGAGTTGATCACGACGGTGTCGAAGCGGCGGCCGGCCAGGTCGCCGATCTCGTGGGCGGCGAGGCTGCGCAGCAGCACCCGGTCGCCCAGCTCCGACTCCTCGACGCGGGCGCCGAGCGTCTGGATCAACGAGGGCGAGAAGTCCACGCCCGCGTACGTCTCGACGTGCGGGGCGACCTGCCAGAGGATCAGGCCGGAGCCGACACCGACCTCCAGGACGTGGCGGGGCTTCAGGTCGAGGATGCGGGAGACGGTGGCGGCCTGCCACTCGCGCATCTCCTCCAGCGGGATGGGCCGGTTGTCGTAGCTGCTGTTCCAGCCGGTGAAGTCCTGCTCGACACCCAGGTCCTGCTGCTCGCTGTACCCCTGCTCGTGGATCTCCTGCCATCGGTCGACATGTTCGATGTCGTCGGCGAGGTCACGGGCTCGACCGGCGGCGTCGGTGGCCTTCGCCACGACATAGCCGACGAGCTGCTTGTGCCGCGCGGAGTCCTCGCGGACGACGACGACCGCCTGGGCGACGCCCTCGTGGGTGTCGAGCACGGCCTCGATCTCGCCGAGTTCGATCCGCATCCCGCGGATCTTGACCTGGTCGTCGGCGCGTCCGACGAAGTCGACGACGCCCTCGCCGGACGGCAGGGTGCGCCAGGTGGCGAGGTCGCCGGTCCGGTACATCCGGGAGCCCGGCGGGCCGTAAGGGCAGGCGACGAAGCGCTCGGCGGTCAGGCCGGGCCGGTTGAGATAGCCGCGGGCGAGGCCGTGTCCGGCGATGTACAGCTCGCCGGTGACGCCCGGGGCGACGGGCCGCAGGGCGGCGTCGAGGACGTAGACCCGGGTGTTGTGCACCGGGCGGCCCACCGGCACCGAGTCGGCCTCGAAGGCGGGTCCGGCGCTGCCGCACTCCCAGTAGAGGGTGTCGACGGTCGCCTCGGTCGGCCCGTACGCGTTGATCATCGTGCGACCGCGCGACCAGGTCGCCGCCAGTCCCGGCGGGCAGGCCTCGCCGGCCACCATCACGTACGGGACGTCCGTGAGCGCGTCCTCGGCCATGGAGCCGAGGATGGTCGGCGAGAAGGTGATGTGGGTGGGCCGGAAGCGGGCGGTGAGGGCGCGCTGGCGGTCCGGGGAGAGCAGCTCCTCGGGCGAGGTGAGGATCACGGCCGCGCCCGAGAGCAGGGTGCAGCACATCTCGCAGAACGTAGGGTCGAAGTTGATCGAGGAGAACTGCAGGAAGCGGGAGTTCTCGTCGAGGGCGAACCGCTCGATGTAGCTGCGGGCCAGGTTCGGGATGCCGCGGTGGGTGACGGCGACGCCCTTGGGCCGGCCGGTCGAGCCCGAGGTGTAGATGACGTACGCGAGGTCCTCGGGCCGCAGTGGGGCGCGCCGCTCGGCGTCGTCGGGGGCCCGGTCGGGCAGGGCCGCCAGCTCGTCCCGGGTGCGCGGGTCGTCGACGGCGAGCCGGAGCACCTCCTGCGCCTCGGCGGGCAGCTTCGCGAGGACGTCGCCTGACGTGATCAGCACCTTGGGGCGGGTGTCCTCGACCATGAACGCGAGCCGCTCGGCCGGGTAGTCGGGGTCGAGCGGCAGATAGACGCCGCCGGCCTTGAGGATGCCGAGGAGGCAGCAGAGCAGCTCGGGCGAGCGGCGCAGCGACAGGCCGACGACGTCGTCCCGGCCGACACCCCGCTCGATGAGCCAGTGGGCGATCCGGTTGGCGCGCCGGTCGAGCTCGGCGTAGCTCAGCTCGGTGTCCTCGTGGACGAGGGCGAGCGCGTCGGGCGTACGGGCGACCTGCGCTTCGAAGAGGGCGGGGAAGGAGTCGCCGGGGAGCTCGCGCGCGGTCGCGTTCCAGGTGTCGAGGAGCGCGGTGCGCTCGGCCTCGTCGAGGAGGTCGATGGAGTCCAGTGGCCGGGCGGGGTCGGCGACGACGGCGTCGAGGATCCGCAACAGATAGCGGGCGAACCGTTCGACGGTCTCCCGGTCGAACAGGTCGGTGGCGTACTCGATCTCGCCGCGCAGTCCGTCGGGCCCGCCCCGCGCGTCGAAGCGTTCGGTGAGCTCGATCGTCAGGTCGAACTTGGCGGTGTGGGTGGGCACGGTCTCGTGCGCGGCCGTGAGGCCGTCGAGCCGCCACTCGGGCTCGATGTTGTTCTGCAGCACCAGCATCACCTGGAACAGCGGGTGATGGCTGGTGGTACGGGCCGGGTTGAGCACCTCGACCAGATACTCGAAGGGCAGGTCCTGGTGCTCGTACGCGGCGAGGTTCGACTCGCCCACGCGCGCGAGGAGTTCGGTGAAGGCCGGGTTGCCCGAGGTATCGGTGCGCAGCACGAGCGTGTTGACGAAGAAGCCGACGAGCTCGTCGAGCGCGCTGTCCGCGCGGCCGGCGAGAGGGGAGCCGAGCGGGATGTCGGTGCCCGCGCCGAGCTTGGTCAACAGGGTCGCGGCGGCGGCCTGGAGCACCATGAAGAGACTGGCCCGCTCCCGCTGCGCCAGGTCCTGGAGACTCTCGGTCAGTGCGGCGGGCACCTCGAAGCGGACGAGGTCGCCGCGGAAGGTGGCGAGCGCCGGCCGCGGCCGGTCGGTGGGCAGGTCGAGCAGTTCGGGGGCGCCCGCGAGCCGTTCGCGCCAGTAGCCGAGCTGCCGGGACATCGGGGAGTCCGGGTCGTCCGTGGAGCCGAGGAGCTCGCGCTGCCACAACGTGTAGTCGACGTACTGCACACCGAGTTCCGGCGCCTCGGGGTCCTGACCGCTGCGCCGGGCGCCGTACGCCTCGCAGAGGTCCTTCACCAGCGGGGCGAGGGACCAGCCGTCGCTGGCGATGTGATGGATGCAGAGCAGCAGGACATGGTCCCGGGGGCCGGTGCGGAAGAGGTCGACGCGGGTCGGGATCTCGGCGGCCAGGTCGAAGAGGTACCCGGCGGCGGTGTCGATGGCGGCCTGGAGGTCCTGCTCCGGCACGTCGTGGACGGTGACGTCGACGCGGGCCTCGGCGGCGGGCACCACGCGTTGCTCCGCGCCTCCCGGGCCCTCGGCGAAGTACGTCCGCAGGCTCTCGTGGCGCGCGAGCAGACGGTCCACGGCGGCGCGTAGCGCGTCGAGGTCGAGGTCGCCGGTGAGCCGGACGGCGATGGGCAGGTTGTAGGTGGTGCTCGGCCCTTCGAGCCGGTGCAGGAACCACAGACGCTGCTGGGCATACGAGACCGGGATGCGCTCCCCGCGTTCCATGACCCGGGGTGCGGGCCGGGCGGGGGCGCCCTCGGCGAGGCGGAGGGCGAGTGCGGCCGGCGTGCGGTCCTCGAAGACCGTACGGATGGGGAGTTCGACGGCGAGCGTGGCGCGGACGCGGGCCAGGAGCCGGGTGGCGAGCAGGGAGTTGCCGCCGAGGTCGAAGAAGCTGTCGTCGGCGCCGACCCGCTCGACGCGCAGCACCTCGCGGAAGAGCTCCACCAGGGCCCGCTCTCGCTCGTCGGCGGGTGCGCGGTACGGGGTGGAGTGCGCGAACTCCAGTGGTGGCAGGGCGTTGCGGTCGACCTTGCCGGCCGGGGTCAGCGGGAAGCGGTCGAGGACGGCGATGCCCGCCGGGATCATGTGGTCGGGGAGCCAGGCGGTGAGCGCGGCGCGCAGCGCGACGGGGGCGGGGGCGTGGCCGGGCGTGGGGACGACATAGCCGGCGAGCTGCCGGTGGTCGACGGCGTCCGCGCGGACGACGACACGGGCCTGCGCGACCTCGGGCAGCCGGCGCAACGCCTCCTCGATCTCGCCGAGTTCGATGCGGTAGCCGCGGATCTTGACCTGTTCGTCGACGCGGCCGAGGAAGTCGAGGGCGCCGTCGGCGCGTCGGCGTACGACGTCGCCGGTGCGGTACATCCGGGCACCGGGCGTGCCGAAAGGGCAGGCGACGAACCGCTCGGCGGTCAGCGCGGCCCGCCCGTGGTAGCCGCGGGCCAGGCCGTCGCCGGAGAGGTACAGCTCTCCGGGCTCGCCGTCGGCGACGGGCGCGAGGCGCTCGTCGAGGACGTGGGCGCCGGTGTTCCACAGCGGGGTGCCGATGGTGACCGGCTCGCCCGCGCGCACGGGGGCGACCAGGGACCAGATGGTCGTCTCGGTGGGTCCGTACAGGTTCCACACCTGGGCGTGGCCGCCGGCGGCGAGGAAGTCGGCCAGGTCCTGGGGCAGCGCCTCGCCGCCGCACAACACACGTGTGCCGGCGGCGAGTTCGGCGGGCGTCCAGCCGGCCTCGCGCAGCAGCTGCCAGAGGGCGGGCGTGCCCTGGATCAGGGTGGGCCGGGCCTCGGCGAGATGCCGGCGCAGCGCGGCGCCGTCGACGGTGGTGGCGCGCGGGACGAGGTGGAGCGTGGCCCCGCCGACCAGCGGGAGGTAGAGCTCCAGGCCCGCGATGTCGAAGGAGATCGGGGTGGTGGACAGCACGACGTCGTCCGCGTGCACCCGGTGGTGCGCGGACATGAAGTCCAGGAAGTTCGCCAGGGAGCCGTGGGTGACGACCACGCCCTTGGGGCGGCCCGTCGAGCCGGAGGTGTAGATGGTGTACGCGGCCGTGCCCGGCCCGGCGGAGCGGCCGACCGGGTTCGTGGCGGGCTCGGTGCCCTCCTCGCCCGCGTACAGGGTGGCCGCCGCCTCCAGCGGTCCGAGCCCGGCCGCGGCCTCGGGGCTGGTGATCAGCGCGCGCGGGCGGGCGTCCGCCGTCATGTAGGCGAGGCGCTCGGCCGGATAGCCCGGGTCGAGCGGCAGGTACATCGCTCCGGCCTTGAGCGTGCCGAGCAGGGCCGCCACCAGCTCGGGCGAGGACGGCAGGGCGACGGCCACGGTGTCCTCGGGGCCGATCCCGCGGGCGATCAGCCGGTGAGCGATCCGGTTGGCCCGTGCGTTCAGCTCCGCGTACGAGAGCGAGGTGGCACCCCATCGCACGGCGACGGCTCCGGGTGCCCGGCCGGCCTGCTCCTCGAACCGCGCGACGAGCCCCGCGGTCCAGCCACCGGTGTCCGCCGCCTTCTCCACCTGTGCGGTCATGAGCGCGGGTTCCGTTCCTGGGATCCGGCCGGGGCGAGGGCGGTCCAGCGCTCCTCGACGTAGCCGAGGCAGGCGGCGCGGACGTCCGGGCCGAAGGCGGTGTCCCAGCCATCGGGGACGGCGACGAAGTCCGGCCAGAGCGAGTGCTCGCCCGCCGCGTTGGTCAGGACGCGGTACACGCCCGCCTCGTTCTCGAAGGGGTTGGTGCCTGACTGGTCCATCGTCACTGTCCCTCGCCCACGAAGTCGTCGATGCGCGCGGCGATGTGCGCCGCGTCGGTCACACAGAGCCTCAGGCCGTGTTCCTCGGAGTCCATGACCTCGGCCGTCAGCTCCCCCGTGATCGCCTCGCGCCAGTCCGGGAAGGTCTCGTTGTCCTTCGCGAGGAGCATGAGCGCGTCGATGTCGAAGGGCTCGGGCCGGTAGGTCTCCAGGGCCCGCGCCGTGGTGCGGAACGCCTTGTGCAGCCGCTCGGCGAACTGGGTCCCGCCGTCTCCGTGGGCCTCCCAGCCGGCACCGAACAGCGCGGCGGCGATCTCGCGGTAGACGCCCTCGGGGGTGGCGTCGGCCGGGGCGAGCGGCGGGTACGCGGTGTGCGGGGCGACGATCCGCAGCACGTCGTCGCGGTAGTCGACCAGCCGAGTCGCCTCGTCCACCTCGGGCGCCGAGCCGTCGAGATAGCCGTCGACGATCACCAGCTTCCGCAGCCCGAGCCCGCGCTCCTCGGCGATGCGGGCGATCTCGTAGCCGATCACCCCGCCCGCGCAGGCTCCGACGAGATGGAACTCGTCCTCGCCGAACTCGTCCTCGATCAGGTCCGCGTAGAGCGCGGCGAGCTCCCGCATGTCGTCCGGCACGTCCATCGCGCTGATGTGCGGGGACTGGAGTCCGTAGCAGCCCCGGTCGGTGCCGAGGAGCCGTACGAGACGGGCGTAACCGTCGACGAGACCGAGGCCGGGGTGGATGAAGAGCAGTGGGGTCCGTGAGCCCTGGTTGCTCATCCTGATGATGGCCCGCTCGGTGTTCGCGGCCCTCGCCGGCGCCTTGTGCGCGCTCAGCGCGCCGATCGTACGGTGGCGCAGCAGGTCGCCCATGTTGAGCGCCCAGCCCAGCCGCTGGTTGATCTGCTCGATGGTCACCAGGGCCAGGAGGGAGTCGCCCCCGGTGGCGAAGAAGTCGTCGTCGAGGCCGACGGACGGCCGGTCGAGCGTCGTCTTCCAGATCTCGACGAGGGTCTGTTCCACCAGGCTGTGCCCGGGTGTGACCTCGCACTCCTCGGGCGCTGTCGGCCGAGTACTCACAGCGGAACTCTCTTTCGGAATCGTCGGGGACCGGGGGCCGGGCAGAATCGGTGAGGCTCTGGAGGACACCAGCGCCCCCCAGGGGCGCGGGGAACCGCGCGATCAGCCACGGACGGTCCGCAGCCGTGACTCCGCATGCCCCGACGGGCGTTCACGCCCAGCCGCCCGTGAAGTGGATGACGTCGCCGGTGAGGAAGTCGGCCGAGCCGCTGCCGAGGAAGACCACCAGGTCGCCGATCTCCTGCGCCGTGCCGAGCCGCCCGGCCGGCAGCAGACCGCGGAGCTTCTCCCTGCCCTCGTCCGTCCCCCACAGCTCCTCGGGGTAATAGGTCTCGCTCTCCAGGAAGTTGGGGGCGATCGCGTGCACGGTGACGCCGTGCGGGGCGAGTTCACGTGCCGCCGCCCGGGCATAGGCGGAGGCTCCGGCGCGCAGCGAGCTGTACACGGAGAAGCCGGTCTCCGGCCGCAGCGGCGCGGCGGAGGTCATCAGCACGATGTGCCCGCTCCCCCGGCGCTTCATCGGGGCGGCGGCCTTCGCGATCACTGCCGCAGGGGTGACGAGCAGTGCCTCGGCGGCCCGCCGCAGCTCCGCCGGGTCGGCCTGGTCCACCGGCAGATAGCGGGCCGGGTAGACGTCGTTGCTGACGACGAGGTCGACCCGGCCGTATCGCTTGACGGCCTGCCCGACCGCCCCGGTCGGGGTCTTCGCGTCGCAGGCCACCGCCCCGTCGCGCCCCTCCTCGAAGGCGGTCCGCGCGGCCTCGTCGAGGAAGTCCTCGTCGTGGCAGAGGACGGTGTATCCGGCCTTGCGCAGGCCGTCCACGGAGCCGGGGCCCGCGTAGCGCGTCGCGTGGGTGACCACCGCGACGCGCTCCGCCGACGGCGTGGGCGTGCTCACGCCCCACCGCCGATGAACTCCCGGAGCATCGTGTAGACCTCCGCGTCCGGGATCAGGATGTCGTGGTGGTTCCCGGAATCGCGCTCCACGACCGTGGCCTCGCCCGCCACGAGCTCACCGAAGTGGTGCGCCGTCTCGGGGTGGGTCATCCGGTCCGTGCGGCTGGTGGCGATCAGCACCCGCTGTCCGACCCGGCGGGCGGCGTCGTTCGCGTCGTACGCCATGAGCGCGTGGTTCTGCTTGGCGTACCGGTGGAACAGCTCCACATCGCCGTACGGGTAGAGGACGTACGGGGCCAGACGCGGCGGCACCCCGAAGAGCATGTTCGGGTCGAGGAACAGGTTCAGCGTCTCGCGGGCCCGGCGCGGGCCGGAGGCCGCCCCGGCGAGCACGCTCTGGAACTGCTTCTGGAACGGGGTGCGCATGACCCCCGTCCCGAAGTTCAGATCGGGGTGGAGCACCGTCAGCGTCTCCACCCGGTCGCCGAACGCGGCGGCCGCGTCGAGGGCGACCGGCGCTCCTCCGCAGATCCCGACGAGGTGCGCCCGCCGCACCCCGTACGCCGTGAGCAGGGCGCCGACGAGCACGGTCTCCTCGGCGAAGTCCGCTTCCGGGGTGTCCAGGGTCCGCCACTGCCCGAAGAGGTACGGGTTCTCGTAGGTGACGACGAGCCGGTCCGTGGACAGCTCCTCCAGCCAGGGCCGGAACAGCGTGGCCGGCACCCCGGAGGGCAGGACGAGGACGATCGCCTCGTCCCCGGCCGGCCCCGCCGCGAAGGAGTCGAAGGCGGGCACGCCCTCGGCCTCGATCCGGCGGTGGCCGGGCAGGGCCGCGAGCCCCGCCAGGCCGTCCGCCGGGATGTCCCACTCCCCCGAGCTCTCGGCCACCGGCCGCCAACTGCCCAGCTCCAGGTCGCAGTAGGTGCTGAGTGCGGCCTCCAGGCTGGACGGCTGCTCCGGGGCCGGCGACACGAACCGGGGGACCGTCAGGCCGTACGCGGAGCCGAGGGCGGTGAGGACCTCGTTGCACCGTGCGACGGCCTTCGGCCCGTACGTCTCGGCGGCCCGCTCGCCGGCCGGGAAGACCCGCAGGGTCTCCGCGGCCGCGCCGAGCAGTGGCTGGCAGAGTTCCAGCACCTCGACCACGCTCAGGGTTTTCGTGGTCATCTCAGAACTTCTTCCCCCGGGTGGTCTCCGTGACCATGCGGTTGCCGGGGTTCCTGTTCTCGCCGCTGACCAGGACGGAGCCGTAGCGCTCCAGGCTGATGCGGCCGCCGTACTCCTCGATGTGGTCGCTGCCCGGGTAGACGGAGACCGAGGAGGGGACGTAACGGGTGGCGAAGCCCATCCGCATGTCGTTGGTCAGGCCCTCGTGCGGGTGCGAGGCGTGCATCAGCGTCGACCAGAAGATGATGAACTGGCCCGGCTCCATGATCTGCGAGACGGCCGCGTCCTCGTCCGGCTTCCAGTCGGGGTCGACCTGCAGCTCGCGGTAGTCGTAGCCGAAGAAACCGCGGCGCACGCCGTCCTTGTCGACCCCGTTGATCGAGTTCGGGTCGTAGTGCATCCTCTTGGTCTCGTCGTAGTTCATCTGCTGGTGCGTGCCGGGGATGAACTGCAGGCAGCCGTTCTCCACCGTCGCCTCGGTGAAGGCGGACCAGACGGTGATGGTGCCGCCGAACTCGGCGTTGTCCGGCCACAGGATCTGCGGGGTGCCGGAGGCGTTGGCGAAGGTGTCGGCCTGGTGCCAGTCGGTCCCCTCGTCGCCGGGGTGCTTGGGGAAGAACTCCGTACGCCAGCAGATGACGTCCGGGCCGAGGATGGAGGCGACCCGGTCGACGATCTCGCGCTTTCCGACGTGGGCGGCGAGGAAGTCGTTGTCGAGGTGGCGGTCGTAGTTGGAGATGTTGGTGGCGCCGGAGAGCTCGTCGTCCGGGTAGACGGCGTGGCTGCGGTCCAGCATCTGCAGCCGGGTCCTGCGCCAGATGTCGCGCATCTCGTCGGGCTGGTAGGCCGTGAAGGGACCGATGAATCCCTGCTGGTGGAACTGCTTTATCTCTTCGTCGGAAAGAGCGAACGACTGCTGTGCCTTCGGGGTGTCCGTGGTCATGTCCGGCGCTCCTACTGGGAGATGAGGGCGAGCTGGTTCTTGACGGCCGCAGCGAGTGCGCCGATGTTCGCGCCTTCGGCGAGCGTGCCGACGTTCAGGGAGAGCGAGAAGCGGTCGTTGACGACGCTCAGCATGTGAATCAGCGAGAAGGACGTTCCGCCGAGGTCGAAGAATTCGTCGGTGTCGCCGATCTCGTCGGTGCCGAGGACCTCGGCCCAGATCCCGCGCAGGATCTCCTCGACGGAGGCGCCCTCCGCGGAGGGGTCGTCGCCGACGGAGCCCTTGGCGGCCTCGGCGAGCTTCAGCTCCAGGCGCTTGCGCAGCACGCTCTCGTCGAGCTTGCCGTTCACGGTGACCGGGAGCTCGTCGAGGGGCAGATAGGCCGAGGGGGCCATGTAGGAGGGCAGCGCGGTCGCGACGGCCTCCTTGAGCTCCGCGATCAGCTGCTCCGGTGCGGCGGCCGTCACCGGGAAGGCGACCAGCCGCGGCTCTCCGGAGCCGAAGTCGGCGGCGAGCACCACGGCGTCCCGGACGGCCGGGTGCTTCTTCACCACGGTCTCGATCTCGCCGGGCTCGATCCGGTAGCCGCGGATCTTCAGCTGACGGTCGACACGGCCGGCGTAGGCGAACTCCCCGGGGGCGGTCTGCACACCGCGGTCGCCGGAGTCGTACCAGCGCACGGTCGTGCCGTCGGCCTCGGTGCGCTCGGAGAAGCGCTCCGCGGTCAGCTCGGGGTGGTTCAGATAGCCGCGGGCGACACCGGCGCCGGAGACGTGGATGACGCCCTCCGTGCCGACCGGGAGGGAGGTGCCGTCCTCGTCACGGATGTCGATCCGCAGGTCGGGGATGGCCTCGCCGATCGGGCTGAGGCCCTCGGCGGCCGGGTCTGCGGTGAGGTCGGCGGCCGAGATCCGCTTCCAGGTGACGTGCACGGTGGTCTCGGTGATGCCGTACATGTTGACGAGCACCGGCGCGTCCAGACCGTGCCGGTCGGTCCACGGCGTGAGGGCACGGTAGTCCAGCTTCTCGCCGCCGAAGACGACGTACCGCAGGCTGAGCGAGCCGGGCTCGGTGTCGGCGGCCATGACGTTCATGAGGTTGCGGAAGGCGGACGGCGTCTGGTTGAGGACCGTCACGCGCTCGCGGCGCAGCAGGGCGTGGAGGGCCTGCGGGTCGCGGGCCGTGTCGTTGTCGACGACGACCAGGCGGCCGCCGTGGAGCAGGGCGCCCCAGATCTCCCAGACGGAGAAGTCGAAGGCCGCGGAGTGGAAGTTCGACCAGACGTCGGTCTCGTCGAAGCCGAAGACCGGCGCGGTGGAGGTGAAGAGCCGGACCGCGTTGCGGTGTTCGACCAGGACGCCCTTGGGCTCGCCCGAGGATCCGGAGGTGAAGATCGTGTACGCCAGGCTCGACGCGTCCGCGTCCTCGTGCCCGGCGGGGGTCTCGCCGGCGCTCTCGGGCAGCGCGTCCACGAGGACGGCCTTACGGCCGCCGACCAGCGGGGCGGTGGCCGTGCTCGCCACGACGACAGGCGCGTCGCAGCTGTCGAGGACGAAGTCGCGGCGCTCGCCGGGGTAGGCCGGGTCGATCGGGACGTAGCCCGCGCCCGCCTTGAGGATGCCGAGGAGGCCGACGACGAGATCCGTACCGCGCTCCAGGCAGAGTCCGACACGCTGGTCCCGCCCGACGCCGGCCGCGCGCAGGAGCTGGGCCAACCGCCCGGCACGCGCGTCGAGTTCGCGGTACGTCAGCCGCGAGCTGACGTCGGTGACCGCCACCGACTCCGGGAAGCGCGCGGCGACCCGCTCGAAGTTCTCGTGCAGGGTGAGCGAATCGTCGAGCGATTCGCTGGACATCGCACCAGGATTCATAGACGTGGAGCCTTTCCCAGTCATGGAGCGGAGATTTCGGAATTCTCGACGTTTCGGCGCGCCCGGCTTTTCGGCGGCTATTTCCGGCCGCCCTCGCCCAGATGAATGTGTCAGCCGACGGCCGGGCCCTTCAAGGGAATCCCGTGGCACCAAGGTGCAGTGGCTGCAAGTGGCCAGCGTCAGCGGCGGTGGTGGTCGTCGAGGGCGGGGACGACGGAGACGACGCCGTGGCAGAGCCCGAGGTCCCGGCCCGCGCGGGGCACTCTCAGCTCGACCCGCACCCGGCCGACCGGGGTCCGCAGCAGAAACCGCACGGCGGCGAGGACGCCCGTGCCGGCCTCGGGCGCGGAGTCGGCGGAGACGAACACGACGGAGCGGTGCTCCGGCTCCGGCAGTCTGGGCAGATAGACGTGCTCCACCTGACAGCTGGAGAACCGGGACACCGCTCTGGCCAGCTCACCGGGATCTAGCCGCGGGACCTCGAGATGGATGGCGTACATGGCAGAGAGAATCCCAGCCGCTCCGCACCGCACGTCGATAAGATCCGGGCATCTTCCTGCCATGGCACCAAAGGGCCCACCGCGCCCCTGGCCGACCGGGCCGCGCGCTCAGAGCCAGCCGGCGCGTTCCGCGAGGACCCCTGTTTCGAAGCGGCTGCGGGCGCCGAGACGGTGCGAGATGCCGGACATCATCCGGCGGGTCGTCCGCAGGGAGAGGCCGAGCTTGCGGGCCGCCACCTCGTCCGTATGCCCCCTCTGCAACAGCCTGAGCAGCTCGATCTCCTGCTCCGAGGGCGCATCGGCGGACGGCCGCGAGCGGCCGTGCAGCGGTGTGGCCCGCTCCCAGACCATCTCGAAGAGGGCGAGCAGCGCGGTGACCACCCCCGGCGCGCGCAGGATCACCGCGCCCGCCCGGGTGTCCTCGGGGCTCACCGGCAGCAGCGCCACCGACCGGTCGGCGATCAACATCCGCAGCGGCAGCGACGGCATCGTCCGGATCTCGCCGCCGAGTTCGGCGAGCCACCGGGCGTACTCGGTGGTCGCCCGGTCGTTGCGCACGCTGTCCAGGTAGATCGTCCGCAGCCTCACCCCGGCGGCCAGCGTCTGCTCGTCGAGCGGCCGGCTGGCCTCCAGCGCCTCGGGGCTCTGCGCGCCGCCCGGCATGAAGGCGAGGATCTCGGTGGTCGCGTGCCGGGCCAGTTCCGAAAGCCGGGCCCGTACCTCGTTGACGCCTTCGAGCTGTTCCAGACCGACGTTGTTGTGCCGGCCCCGCTGCGAGGCGTAGATCGCGGTCAGTTCGGCGGTAGCCGCCCGCATAGCCGCCAATTCCAGCTGCTGGGAGCGGATTTCGGTCTCCCGGCGGTGAATGTGGGCGGCGAGACCGACTTCGGGGCTTATGGGGGCGACATCCGTGGCGTCCTTGGTGGGATAGAGCATCGAGAGCTCCGCGAGCTTGTCCAGACACCCCCGGACCGCGGCTTCTTCGACATGCAGCTCCCCGGCGATCTCCGTGAGCCCCCAGCGCGGCTCGCTGATCACCAGGCGGTAGACGTCGACGCAGGTCTCGTCCTGCCCTATCAGCGCTGCCAACGACGAGAAGTCCGTGCCCGTTCGAGTCCCACGGCACGGGTCGGCGAAGCCCCCCACTGTCCTCCTCCTCACTCAACGGGTCGATTCACGATCGAATCCTTTAATCGCCCCGAATCATTCGGCGCCGGACGGTCGATTCCGGTACGGAGATCAGGGCACCCTTATGAGTCTGTGACGGTACAGGACGGCAGCGGGAATGGGCACCGGATCAATTGGGGGTTTCAGACGCCGACTTCTGGGAAACACGGGCAAAAGATGAAGGCCGAACAAATCTGACCAGCCCCCGCCCTGATCACCGCACCTCCGCATCGGCGACGTCCAGCGCCTCGTCGAGAATCGCGAGTCCCTCCTTCGCCTCGGAGTCCGTCAAGTTGCAGGGCGGGGCGACATGGATGCGGTTCATGTGGATGAAGGGCCAGAGCCCGCGCGCCTTGCAGGCCGCGGCGACCCGGCCCATCGGCGCGGCCGCCTCGCCGGTGGCCGCGTAGGGGACGAGCGGTTCGCGCGTGGCACGGTCGGCGACCAACTCCAGCGCCCAGAAGGCACCGAGGCCGCGAACTTCACCGATACTGGGGTGCCGATCGGCGAGTTCACGCAATCCCGGGCCGAGGATCCGCGCGCCGAGATCGGCCGCGTGCTCGACGACGCGCTCGGCGCGCATGGTCTCGATGGTCGCCACCGCCGCCGCACAGGCCAGCGGATGCCCGGAGTAGGTCAGACCGCCGGGGTACGGCCGGTCGGCGAAGGTCGCGGCGATCTTCTCACCGACGGCGACCCCGCCCAGCGGTACGTAACCGGAGTTGACGCCCTTGGCGAAGGTGAGCAGATCCGGGACCACGCCCCAGTGGTCGGCCGCGAACCAGCGACCCGTGCGCCCGAAGCCGGCCATCACCTCGTCCAGGACGAACACGATGCCGTACCGGTCGCACAGCGCGCGCACTCCGGCGAGGTAGCCGTCCGGCGGAACGAGCACCCCGGCCGTACCGACCACCGATTCGAGAAGGACCGCCGCGATCGTGCCGGGCCCCTCGCCGACGATCGTCTCCTCCAGGTGGCGCAGGGCCCGCTCGCACTCCTGCCGCTCGTCCGTGGCGTGGAAGGACGACCGGTAGGCGTACGGACCCCAGAAGTGGACGACCCCGGCGGCGCCGGTGTCCGAGGGCCAGCGGCGTGGGTCACCGGTCAGATGGATCGCGGTGGAGGTGGCGCCGTGGTACGAGCGGTACGCGGACAGGACCTTGTGCCGGCCGGTGTGCAACCGGGCCATCCGTACCGCGTGCTCGACCGCCTCCGCGCCTCCCGTGGTGAAGAAGATCCTGTCCAGGTCGCCGGGGGTGTGCTCGGCGATCAGCCGGGCCGCCTCGGAGCGGATGTCGACGGCGAAGCTCGGGGCGACGGTGCACAGCCGGCCCGCCTGCTCCTGGATCGCGGCGACGACCCGGGGGTGCTGGTGGCCGATGTTGGTGTAGACGAGTTGGGAGGAGAAGTCGAGGTAGCGGTTGCCCTCGTGGTCCCAGAAGTACGCGCCGGAGGCTCCGGCCACCGGCATCGGCTCGGTCTGCGCCTGCGCGGACCAGGAGTGGAAGACATGGGCGCGGTCGGCGGCGCGCGCGTCGGCGTTCGCG